>CAMTVI010000044.1:0-33754 GCA_947085165.1 uncultured Opitutaceae bacterium | reverse complement strand
GGATCTCTCGCTCGGTCGGACGGCCTTCGCGCTTGAAGTAGCCGCCGGGGAAACGGCCGGCCGCGGCATACTTGTCGCGGTAGTCGCAAGTGAGGGGGAAGAAGTCCTGGCCGGGGCGCATGGTTTGCGCGGCGCAGGCCGTGACGAAGACGTTGGTTTCGCCAACGTTGACATTGACGGCGCCGCCCGCGAGCTGGGCGATCGAACCGGTGGAGAACGTGAGCCCGAGACCGGGCACCGTGACTGAGTGTTTCTGATTCATGTATTTTTTCGGATGTGCGCCTGTTGCGGCCGGTCCGACTTGGTGTCGGCGGTGCGGGCAAGTTGCCCGACCAGCAGGTCGAGGCGCGGGGTGATGTGACCGTTTCGGTCCACCTCGGAATCAGCTCTCGGGAAATTTCGGATTGCGGTCCCAGCGCGGCTGGGGCGGCAAGCGGAAATGTCCCGGTGAACTGGTCGGTGAGATGAACAAAAGGCGGCCCGTCGGTGGGCCGCCTTTCGTGAAAGCGGGTTACTTGCGCAGATTAAGCTTCTGCAGCAGTTCGTTGTATTTGGCGAGGTCTTCGCGCTTGAGGTAATCAAGCAGCTTGCGACGACGGCTTGCCATCTGGAGAAGGCCGCGGCGGCTATGGAAATCCTTACGATGCGTGCGCAAATGCTCGGTCAAGTGATTGATGCGAGCCGTGAGCAGCGCGATCTGGACGTCGCTGGAGCCGGTGTCCTTCTCGTGGGTTTTGTATTGAGCAATAACTTCTGACTTAACTGGTTGTGACATGGTTTAGTTGGTTGATAACGCGGTCGTGTGGGGGAGCTTTCGCTCCGTATCGCCCGCTTTTGAAGGCCGGCGACACCGTTAGTGTCCGGTTGCCCGAACTGACCGTGGTGGGAGGCTGCGACCAGCAGACTTCCACTAACGCAAGCCGCCATTAACCAAAGCCGCACCAGTCGGGGCAAGGATAATTTTGCTCCAACCCTCGCGCCGCTGCACTTAACCCGAGCGCAACGTCAGTCCGCGGATCGCGCCGCAACCGGGCAACTTCCGCAGCTTCTCTAAAATGCTCTGGCGGTGCTGGAAGAGTTCATTGCGCACCACGGCGTGCGACGCCAACACGAGCAACAACCCGCGCTCCACCACGACGGGGTGGGAGTAGGTGGCATTGGCCTTGCCGACCAGTTCCGGCCATTTTTCGCGGATGCTGTGTTCCAGCGAGTCGTGACTGATGCGGTATTTGACGAGCAACTCGTCAATCAGTCCCGCTAACTCCTCCGTCTTCCGCACGCGCGAGCGGCCACGGTCCTCCGGCAAACCGCGCAGTCCGGCGATGAGGTTTTCCACCTCGCGCGAAAATTCCTTCGGCTCCTTCATGCCCACTTAGCCTGTTCGACCGAGTTGAGCAGGCGACGGTCGACCGCACAAATTAGTCGCGGTGGGGTTGACGGATGAACGGACATGCGAAGAGGAGGCGAACAGGAACGACATCAGTTCGCCGACGAATTCTGGCGGTCGTAAAGCGATTTGTAGAGCTCGTTGTCGGCGTAGAGAGAGGCGTGGTCGCCTTGCGCGACGATGCGGCCTTTGTCGAATACCAGAATCATCGACGCGTCGCGAATCGTGCTGAAGCGATGCGCAATGATCAGCACCGTCTTGCCGACGACGAGATGGCGCAACGCGTCTTGCACCGCGGCCTCGCTGTCGGAATCGAGTGCGCTCGTCGCTTCGTCGAGGATGAGCACGGGTGCGTTGCGCAGGAAGGCGCGCGCGATGGCGATGCGTTGCTTCTGGCCGCCCGAAAGCAGCGCGCCGCGCTCGCCGACGATCGTATCGTAACCTTGCGGCAACGTGGTGATGAAATCGTCGGCATGCGCCGCGCGTGCCGCGGCCATGACTTGTTCGCGGGTCGCCGTTTCGAGGCCGAGCGCGAGGTTGTTGAAAATGGTGTCGTTGAAGAGCACGGGCTCCTGCGAAACGAGCGCAATGTTGCGCCGCAAATCCGCGAGGCGCAGCGCGCGCACGTCGTGGCCGTCCAGCGTCACACCGCCCTGCGCCGCTTCGTAGAAACGCGGCACGAGATTCGCGAACGTCGTTTTGCCCGCACCGCTCGGTCCGACCAACGCGCAAACCGTTCCCGCCGGAATCCGCACCGTGACTTCTTCGAGCGCGGGACTGTCGGCGTTGTCGCCGTAGGAAAATGACACATTCTCGAACGCCAGATCACCGCGCAACCGATCCACAACCACCGGCGTCGCCGGATCCGCGATGAGCACGGGCGCATTCAACACGACTTCGAGCCGGTCGAGCGAGGCTTCGCCGCGTTTGAGTTCGCTGTTGAGTGAGCCGAGTTTTTTCACCGGCTCGTAACTCATGTAGAGCGCCACAATGATCGCGATAAAGGATTCGAGTTTCACGTCGGCGCCGTAGGCGAAAACCAGCGTCGCCGCGATGCCGGTGGCGGAGAGCACTTCGATGGCGGGCGTGAGTGCCTGCGCATATTTGATGATGTTCATCTGCGCCTTCACCAGTGCGCTGGTCGTCACGCCGAAGCGGCGCGTTTCCCGCGCTTCGAGTCCGAAGGCGCGAACTTCGCGGGCGGCGGCGAGATTCTCCGAGAGTTGCGAAGTGACGTTGCCGAGCTGCGCCTGCATCTGTTCGGCGCGGCGCACGACTTTGCGGCCCACATAACGAATCGGCAACACGGCGAGCGGCACGGTGGCGAGACACACGAGCACGAGCCACACGCCTTCGGTCGAGATCGCTTGCCACACCAAATATCCGATCGCGGCGATCAGCGTGATCGGTTGCTTCAAGCCGTCGTTGGCCAGCACCGTAAGCGTGTTTTGCAACTGCGCCGTGTCGGCCAGCCCGCGCGAAATCAAATCGCCCGTGCGCCGATTCTGCACAAACGACAGCGGCAACACCTGCAGCTTGCGAAAATAGTCGAGCCGCACCGCTTCGAGGATACGCGTGCCGGTCAACGTGACATAGTAGCTGTTGAGGTAGCCGGTCACCCCGCGCAGCAAAAAGACCAGGGGAATCGCCAGCGCGATCGACGCGATCACACTCGTGGGCAGTGCTGGCCCCGTGCGGTCGAAGATCGGCGGAAACACGTAATTCACCATCGCCGGCAAACCGAGTCCGCTGCTCGCGCCGTAAAGCAATCCATAGAACACTGCCGTGAAAAACGTGCGGCGGTTATCCAGCAGGTAGCGGAAATAGGGACGGAAACGACGAAGAGTCATGGGCGCGCCGAGAGCGTTAGTCCTTGGCGGCGCGGACGTCGAGCGCGTCTCGCAGTCCGTCTCCGAGGAAGTTGAGCGAAAACAGGGTCAGCGAAAACACGCCGCCGGGGAACACGAGCAGCCACCAATGCTCCTCCATCTTCTCCGCGCCGTCCTTGATCAGCGTGCCCCACGAACTCATCGGCGGCTGCACGCCGAGGCCGAGGAAACTCAAAAACGCCTCCAACAACATCACCGCCGGAATCGTCAGCGTCGTGTAAACGATGATCGGTCCGAGGATGTTGGGAATCAAATGCCGGAAAATAATGCGCCGATTGCTGTAGCCGAGCGACCGCGCCGCTTCGATGAATTCCATTTTCTTCAACGACATGATCTGCCCGCGCACGATCCGCGCCATCGTCAGCCATTCCACCGCGCCGATGGCGATGAAGAGCAAGATGATGTTCCGTCCGAAAATCACCATCAGCAGAATCACGAAAATTGTGAACGGCAGCGCGTAAAGAATATCGACGAAGCGCATCATTACGGCGTCGAGCTTCCCGCCGGCATAGCCCGCCACCGCGCCGTAAAATACGCCGATGGTCAACGCCACCAGCGTCGCGCTCAGTCCCACGCCGAGCGAAATCCGCCCGCCGTAAAGCATGCGCACCAACAAATCGCGCCCGAGCGTATCGGTGCCGAGCCAGTGCGCGAGTGACGGTCCGCTCGCGCCGAGCTCGAGGTCTTGGTCCTGATACGAAACATTGAAAAAATACGGCCCCGCCAAACACAGCACCGTCAATACCAGCAGCACCACGCCGCCGGTGAGGGCGAGGCGGTTCTTCCGCAAACGATGCCACGCATCCGCGCCGAGCGAGTGACTCGGTTGGGGCGACTCGGTGGCCGCGGTGGTTGCTGAAAGAGCGGAAGACATCAGTTCAGCGGGGCACCGCGAATGACAGCAGAGACACGAAAAGCAGAATGCGTCGGGAGTTTTTCATCTAGTGTTTTTCGTGTATTTCGTGGTGACCAATCTCACTCGAATTTCAGTTTCGGGTTGAGCCACACTTGCACGATATCGACCACGAGATTGAGCAACACAATCAGCGTCGCGTAGAGAATCACCGTGCCGAGCACCAAGGTGTAATCGCGGTTAAACGCACTGTTCACGAACTGCCGCCCGAGTCCGGGAATTTGAAAAATCGTTTCGATCACAAACGAGCCGGTCAAAATGCCCGCGATGGCCGGCCCGAGAAACGACACCACCGGCAGCAAGCCGCCGCGCAACGCGTGCTTGAAGATGATGCGAAACTCCGACGCGCCCTTGGCGCGCGCCGTGCGAATGTAGTCTTGGTGCAACACCTCCAGCATGCCGCCGCGAGTCAGCCGCATGACATAGGCCGCGTAAACGAAACCGAGCGTCAGCGCCGGCAACACGCGGTCCGACCAATCATACCAACCCGACGCGTTAAACCACCCGAGTTGCAATGCGAAGAACAGCACGAGCAACGGCCCCATCACAAACGTCGGCACGCAGATGCCGACCATGCCGACGGAACTGCACAAATAATCCAGCGCGCTGTTGCGCCGCACCGCCGCCAGCACGCCGAAACTCAGGCCGAGCACCAGCGCGACGACGAGCGCCAGCCCGCCCAACTCCAGCGACACCGGCAAGGTGTCCGCGATGATTTCATTGACCGTGCGGCTGCTGTTCTGAAACGACGGACCCAAGTCGCCACGCGCGAGATTGCCGAGGTAGTTGAGGTATTGTTTCCACAACGGCTGATCGAGGCCGTAGTGCGCCTCGAGATTACGCATGACTTCCGGCGCCAGTGCCTTCTCCGCCGTGAACGGCCCGCCCGGCACGAAGCGCACCATAAAGAACGTCGCGGTGATGATGAGAAACATCACGGGGACCGTCTGCAGCAGCCGATAAAAGGCGAAACGAAGCACGCGAGAAGATGAAGCAGCCGCGAACACGGACGCCAGACGGAAAAATAGCCCGCTTACGACGGATCGTCGTCCGCCGTTTCTTTGGTGGTCACCTTCCAGAAACGCTCCATCGCGAGGCAGGTAAAGCACACGCTCCAGCCGAGCAGCAGGAGCCCGTTGAGCGCCTCGACTCCGGCGGGCGGCTTTGTGCTCGCCGCAGAAAAAACTGTGCGCATTAATCGCGACCGATGCTGAACTTCATCTGGCTAGGGCTGGTGGTGCTGGCGGTGCTCGTGGGCGCGGCGACCGGGCGACTCCCGGAAGTCACGGCCGGCGCGTTCCAGATGGCCGACACGGCGGTGATGAAGATCGCGCTGCCGTTGGCGGGCATCATGGCACTGTGGTTGGGCGTGATGCGCCTGGCCGAATGCAGCGGCCTCGTGCAGCAACTCGCCCGCGCCCTGCGCGCGCCGATGCGCTGGCTGTTCCCAGAGGTCCCGGAAAACCATCCCGCGATGGGCTCCATGGTCATGAACATGGCGGCCAACATGCTCGGCCTGGCCAATGCCGCCACGCCGCTCGGCCTGCGCGCCATGCGCGACCTCGAATCGCTCAACCGCGTTACCGGCACGGCGACGAACGCGATGTGCACTTTCCTCGCGATCAACACGAGCAGCATCCAGCTCCTCCCCACGACCGCGATCGCCATCATGGCGGCGGCGGGTTCGCGCGACCCGACTGTCATCGTCGGCACCGCGCTGCTCGCCACGCTCTGTTCGACGATCGCCGGAGTCACCGCAGTGAAGTGGATGCAGGGCTGGAAGATGTTTCGCATCGACCCGCAGCTGGCGGACCGGCCCGCCGCGGCGGGAGTCGCGGCAGAGATCGCCGTGCCAACCCTCGTGGAGCCTGCCCCGATGAGCACGCGGGGTCGGGTCGTGCTCTGGGTGTTTCTCGGGGTGTTTGCCGCGCTCTACCTGTGGATGGTGGTGGCCCCGTCCGGCTACCGCGAAGCCACCGCCGCCGTGCACCAGGCGATTTTTCCGGAATCGGTCGCCCAACCTGCCGCGCCAGACAGCTCCTCCTTGAACGTCGCCCTGCGGGCAATCGGCACGCTGTCGTTGCTGGCGGTGCCCTGCTTGCTTTTGTTTTTCCCGCTCTATGCCGCCCTGCGCGGGGTGAAGGTTTACGAGGAGTTTGTCGAGGGCGCGAAGGACGGCTTCCAGATCGCGCTGCGCATCATTCCCTTTCTCGTCGCGATCTTAGTCGCGATCGGGATGTTCCGCGGCGCCGGTGGCATCGAGGCGCTCAAGAGCGCACTGGCCCCGCTGCTAACCCCGCTCGGTTTCCCGCCTGACTTGCTTCCCATGGTGCTGGTGCGGCCGTTGAGCGGCAGCGCGACAATGGGGATCTTTGCGGAGCTGGTCGGTCGCCTCGGACCGGACTCCCTCACGTCCATCATGGCCGGAACCATCTTCGGCAGCACGGAGACCACTTTCTATGTGATCGCCGTGTATTTCGGCTCGGTGGCGATCCGCCGCACACGGCACGCCGTGCCCGCGGGGCTCTTTGCCGACTTCATCGGCGTGGTCGCCTCGGTCATCATCTGCAACTTGATGTTCGGGTAACTCGTCTCAAGGTCGCGCTCTTTTTCATCGTGAAGCAGGGGTTCGGAAAACGGAGTGCCCTCACTTATTTCTCGATCGAATCAGCGGGAGGTTTCGGAGATGCGGGAATGTTCCAATACCGCTCCATCGAAAGATAAGTGAACGACGCGCTCCAGCCGATGAGCACGAGTCCATTGAGCGCCTCGACACCGGCGAGCAGACGCACCGGCCCCATCGGAGTAAAATCGCCCAAGCCCAGCGACGTGTAGGACTCGGCCGAAAAATACAGGCAATGACCCAACGAGAATCCCGACGTCCCAACCAAGGTGCCCGCCTCTAGCCAGCCGATCAGCGCATAGAACGCGAAGCCATACAGGGCGATCTCGGCCGCGTGCGCGAGAAACGCCGCGAGAATCACGATGATCAACTTGGCGCGTTGCGGAAACGCAAGCGACGGCAGCGCGAAATTCAGCCCGCGCAACACTTCATAATGCAGCACCGTGGTGCCAACCACCAACAGGACACAAGCGATGGACGCGTAGAGATACGGCATGGCAGATGGACGGAATCTACGGTGCCCTACGTTGGGGTCAACCCTGCCGCCCACGCCTCAGCCGGGCCGGTTGGCCAGATGCTGCTCCACCACCTCGATGATGCGATCAAACGCCGACTCCGGCGACAGCATGCTGCGGGTGATGGCTGCGCGCCCGTTGTTGGTTGTTAACAGCAACGTCTTTTGCCCGGCAACCTCCTGCAATGCCACGCCGGTGATGTCGGCGAACGCGACACGTTGCACGGTGGGTCGCAAGAACCCGCGCGGTATCAGCAAGTGATCGGACGCGAGCACGAGCACCGTCTTTCTCGCCTCGCCGTGCAGCAAAGCGGTGATCGCTGCGATGACAAAGAGTGCCGAGGTTACCGCCAGCCCCACATAGAAACGGCCCGCTCCCACCGGGTCCAGTTCGATGATGCCATTCAGCACCAAACCGCGGTCGTTGGTTGACCACAAATGGAAGAACCACGCAGCGCACACACCGAAAAATAATCCAGCAAGCAACATCGGTTTCGCCCGTGCGCGGTAGGGGAATGACTCGTTCATCGCCGGAGCAAAAAAAACTGCCGCCGCGCCGTGTCAATTTCGGAGTGGTTTGGATGTGCGGTTATCAATCCGCGTGATTCATGCCACCGGACGGATTTCGCTGACCTGAATCGTCGGCGCGAGCGACGAGTAATTGGCAATATCGGCGACGATCTCCGCCGCGTGCGGACCAAAGGCCGCTTGAAATGCCGGCACGGAATCAAACTCCAACTGCGCAATGGCCGTGAACGGCGCCGGATCCCCCGGCCCGCCGCCGCCGAGTCCCACATCGTAGGTCAAGCTACGCAACGCCGCGCCGAGTCGCGCCCGCACCAACGGCAGATGCGTGCTTTCATAATATGCCCAATCAAAAGTGGCACCGGCTTGGTTTGGGTAAAAGACGCTGACTCGAATCATGGTGGGGTAGGGTTGAGGTTGCAGGCGCAAGGCTGAAACAAGTTAACCACGAATGCACCCCAAAGGACACGAATGAAATTGCGTGACCTTGCGCCCGCGAGAGGCCGCGGCGCCTCGACTCTTGTGCGACGACTAGGGTTGTATCCCGGCCGGAACGGCGGGCGCCGGTGGGGCGGCATTTTCGGCGACTTCTTCTTTGATCGCAATCGGTGGATCAGGGAGCTTGGCGACCGGAGCGGGTGCGATTGGTTTCATCAACACGTGCACGCTGTCTTGGTAATTGGTCGCTTTGCCGGTCGCGATATCCACGCCGACCCCGATGAGGCCGCCGAAGATGATGTTGCCGAAGGTCATTCCGGCGACGGATTTCTCCAGTGGGAAGGTCGTCGTCTCGTAGCCTTCCAAGGTGTATTGGACCATCTGCTTCTTCGCGCTGCGCTTCACCATGATGGTGGAGGGCGTTTTCCCGCGCGGAGTGCCGTTGATACTAATCACCGCATCTTGGGGATCAGAACTGAAGGCGACGGGTTGACTGTCGTCTTTGACGATAGTCGCACAACCAGTGAAAAAGCAGATCATCAGACCTGCGAGGGCGAGCATCATTACTTTGCGCATAACTTTCCTTTCGAACGAAACGTTCGATCAATACGACGTAAAACCTACGCCAGGTGCGGCCCGCGTTCGGAGCAGGAGCTAACCACCGCCCGATTTCAACGTCAGAGTAGCTGCGTGCCCCCGAAATATATGCGCACTTTAAAATGAAAAACCCGGACCACTGGGTCCGGGTTGATTCGCGGGTGATCCGCGTCGTGTTATGATTCGCCGTCGCGGCGTCTACTTCGCCAGCATCGCGTCGCGGTTGGCTTTGAATTCGTTGCCGTCGCGCCACGTCGGCCAGGTGTCGCCGTTCGCGAGGCGCAGGCCGAGTTCGAGCAACAGCGCCGTGTCTTGCGCCGCACCTTCAAACGTCCAGTCGGGCTGCACTTCGTCGGCGGGCTTGTGGTAACGGTTGGCGATGTAGTCGTTGACCATGCGGTCGGCGAAATCGGCGGGTTGACCGATGAATTTCCGACCGGAGCGACCGTAGAACGCGGGCACGCCAACCTTGGCGAACTCGAAATGATCGCTGCGATAAAAGCTGCCGGCTTCGGGGCGTGGGTCACCGGTGACTTCGCGGTTTTGCGCCGCGGCGATTTCCGTGGCGAGGTCATCGAGCGTCGACGCGCCGTAGCCGATCACGACGAAATCGCTCGTGGGGCCGAATTGGTTGGCACCGTCCATGTTGATATTCGCGAGCGTGCGCTCCAACGGGTAGAGTGGATCGGTGGCCGCGTAGTAACGCGAACCGAGCAAACCTTTTTCTTCGGCGGTGACGGCGAGAAACACGAGGCTGCGCTTCGGGCGTTGGTCAGCGGGGAGCGCTTGGTAGGCTTGCGCGAGCTCGAGCATCACCGCGACGCCCGCGGCGTTGTCGGCGGCACCGTTGTAGATTTGGTCGCCTTGCAACTTCGGTTCGATGCCGAGGTGATCCCAGTGCGCGGTGAACACAATGTATTCGTCCTTCAACACCGGATCAGAGCCGGGCAGGAGAGCGACAACGTTGCGCGAGGCGACGTTGCGGAGTTCGTTGCGCGCCGTGAAGCTGGCTTTGGCGCCGAGGGCGATGGGTTGGAAATCGCGGCGCGCGGCGGCGAGTTTGGCAGTGTCGAATTCCATGCCGCAACTCGCGAAGAGGCGGCGCGAGGCATCGAGCGTGAGCCACGCGGCCATGCCGACTTTGCCCGCGTTGAGGTCGAGCGCGCTGATCTCGAAATTTTCGCGACTGAAACTGCCGACCACGACGCCGAAGGGATACGACGCCGGTCCGGTTTCGTGCACGATGAGGCAGGCGGCGGCACCTTTGGCGGCGGCGATTTCGTATTTGTAGGTCCAGCGGCCGTAATAGGTCATCGCCTTGCCGCCGAAGACGGCGGGGTCGAGTTGACCGTTGGCGTCGGTGACCGGCGGGTCGTTGATCAGCATCACGACGGTTTTACCGCGCACATCGAGGCCCTTGTAATCATCCCAACCGAACTCCGGCGCGACGATACCGTAACCGACAAACACGACTTCCGAATCCACCGCGGTGACATCCGTCGCGATGCGCGCGGAGGGGCCGACGAAGTCGTTGATGTTTTCCATTGGAATTGAAACGCCGTCGCGCGTGAAGCTGAGCGTCGGCGTGGTGGTGATGCCGACGAGCGGCACGTTTTGCACGTAGGTGCCGTCGGGGTTACCGGGCGCGAGGCCGAGCTTTTGAAATTCGGTGACGAGGTATTCGATCGTGCGCTCTTCGCCGCGCGTGCCGGGTGAGCGGCCTTCGAATTCGTCAGAGGAAATAATTTTGGTGCGCTCCAAGATGCGAGCGGCGGAGATTTCTTGCGCAACGGTCGGAGCAATGAGCGCGGCTGCGAGGAGGAGCAACGTGAGGGGATGGGTTTTCATTTAATCGAGAGTCGTATCGAGGTAGAAGCGGTTCCACATGGCGTCTTGTCGCCAATCGCGCACCCGCGGAGCCACGAGGTAATTTTGGAGGTTGAAGTAGAGGGGGATGACGGGGAGTTCCGCGAGGAGAAATTCCTCCGCTTCACGGTAGAGTGCGCGCCGGCGCGGCGCATCGAGCGTGCGACCAGCTTCGGCAACGAGCGCATCATAATGTCGCTCGCTCCAGCGCGCGAAATTGCCCGCCGCGCCGGTCGTCAGGTCGTTAAATATCGCCGACGCTTCGTCGTAGTCGGGAATGGCCGGCATGAAGGCGAGGGCGAAGTCTCCGCTGTGCACGGCGGCCATGTGCACGCGGCCTTCGCGTTGCACGAGGCGGATGTCGATGCCTAGCTCGCGCCGCCACATTTGTTGCACCGCTTCCAACACCGTCGGCGCCGCGCCCCAGGTGGACAATTCCAGCGGGGGGAAATTCACGCCGCCGGGAAAACCGGCTTCCGCGAGCAATTGGCGCGCGGTGACGGCGTTGGTGATGAGTTGCTCGAGACCCGTGTAACCGCCAAGGCCGGGCGGCACGAAGCTGGTGGCGGGTAGCTGGCCGCCGCGCAGCACGTTTTGCACGAGCGCGTCGCGATCAATTGCCAGCGAAAGCGCCCGCCGCACGCGCGCATCGTTGAGCGGCGCGACCGCGAGATTCAGCGCAAGGTAACGCGTCTCGTGCAACGGTTGGCGGCGCAACGTCGGTGGCATGTAGGTGTCGAGCTTGGTTGTCGGCACCGCCATCGTGACGTCGAGTTGTCCGGCGCGAAACGCGCGCTCTTCGGTGTCGCCGTTATCGAAAATCTGAAAGCGCACGCCGCCGAGATGCAGCCGCGCCGCAGCGTGGTGGCGCGGGTTGGCGCGGACGAAGAGGTGTTGGTTCTTGCGCCACTCGACGAGGGTGAACGAGCCATTGCTCACGTGTTGTGCGGGGCGCGTCCATACATCGTCGCGCGTCGAAGCGCCGCCGGATTTTTCCACCACCGCGCGCGGCACAGGGAGCCACGGCCCGCTGGCGACCAGCGCGGGCAGGTGCGGCGTGGGCGCGGCGAGTTCGATCGTGAGGGTGTAGTCGTCGGGTGCGGCGAAACCGACTTGGGCGAAATCCGTCAACTCGCCGCGATGAAACGCGGCGGCATTTTTCACGACATAGAATAACTGGGCTTTCGGAGCGCCAAGCGCGGGCGTGAGCGCGCGTTGAAACGAAAACAGAAAATCATGCGCGGTGACGGGCGTGCCGTCGCTCCACGTCGCGCTGCGGCGCAGTGTGAATTGATAGAGCAAGCCGTCGGAAGAAACCGTCCAGCTTTCCGCCGCACCGGGCAGCGGTTGGCCTCCGTAGGGATTCGGCACCAGTAATCCTTCGGCGAGTGTGCGGATGATAAAAAACTCGTCGGGCAACGTCGCGAGATGCGGATCGAGGGTTGCCGGTTCATTGCGCTGGCTGATGCGCAGCACAGTCGCGTCGGCGGCTTCGCGGCGACCGCACGCGCCGAGCAGCAGCGCGGCGAACACGAGCAACGTGACGCGCCAATTATTCCTCCAGCCAGACATACTTGTAGTTCATCTCTTCCAATTGCGTCGGGCGCCAATTCTGCACCGACGATTTCAGGAGGTAGATGTGATTCGTGTGGTAGATCGGAATGAGCGGCACTTCCTCGAGGAGAATTTTCTCCGCTTCGCGAAACAGGACGTGGCGCTGCGTGTTGTCGGTGATCAGTGAGGCGCGGCGCAGGAGCGAATCGTAGGTGGCGTTGCCCCAACCGGTGTAATTGTTGCCACTGTCGCTGGTCCACACGCCGAGAAAGGTGAGCGGGTCCAGAAAATCACCGACCCAGTCGGAGCGCAGCAGTTGGAAGTCGCCGTTGCGGCGGGCGGCAAAGGTGGATTTTAAATCCTGATTAACCAAGCGCAGTTCGATGCCGAGTTCGCGCCGCCACATTTCTTGCACGGTCTCGGCAATGACGCGGTGGTTTTGCGAGCCGTCCATCAGCAAATCCAGCGGAGGAAAACCGCGGCCGCCTTCGTAACCCGCTTCTTTGAGCAGCGCGCGGGCGGTGTCGAAGTCGGTCGTGAGGCCCGGCGGCAGTTCGTAACCCGCAGTGGCGGGCGGCGTGAACGTCGTCGCGATGGGCTGACCACCACGCAAGATGCTCGAGACAATTGCCTCGCGATCGACCGCCAGTGCGAGCGCGCGGCGCACCCGCACATCGCCGAGTGCGGGACGGCGTGTGTTGAGGCGGTAGAAATACGTGCCGAGCGTCGGGTCGTTCCGAAGCACTTCGGGTTGGTCGCGTTGGTAAGAGGTGACTTTGGCGAACGGCACGGCGTCGGTCACGTGCAGTTGCCCAGAGCGAAAGGCGCGTTCCTCGGCGTCCTTGTTGTCGAACGGGTAAAAGTGAATCGCATTGAGGCGCACGGTGGCGGCGTCCCAATAAGTCGGCGATTTCTCGACGACGATGCGGCGGTTAGCGGACCATTCCTTGAGCGTGAACGGGCCGTTGGTGACGATGCGTTCGGGGCGCGTCCAACTGTTGCCGCGCTGATACAGGTCGCCCTGCGCCGCGATGGAGGCCAAGGGCACTGGCCGCCACGCCATGTGCGTGATCAGCGACAGAAAATAGGGCAACGGGTGACGGAGCACGACGCGCAGCGTGCGGGCATCGGGGGCGGTGACGCCGACCGTGGCGAAGTCCGTGGTCGCGCCCTTGTGGAAGGCCTCGGCACCGTCGATGACATAGAACCACTGTGCGTTGTCCGCCGCGAGCGTGGGGGTGAGGATGCGGCGCCACGAACCGACGAAATCCGGGGCGGTGACCGGTTCGCCGTTGGACCAACGGGCATTGGCGCGCAGGTGAAAGGTGTAAGTGGTGCCGTTGGCGGAAATCTCCCAGCGTTCGGCCACGCCCGGGAGCGGAGCGCCGCCTTCGGGATTCACCGCGACCAGTCCTTCGAACAGCGCGGCGAGCACCTTCGACTCCGCCAGGCCCGTGCCGATGTGCGGATCGAGATCCGTGACTTCGGAGCTGAGGCTGCGGTGGAGCGTTTGCGTGCGGTTGCCGGAAGTGACGGGCGATTCGCGTTTGGCGCAGGAAGCGAACAGCCCGAGGCAGAGCAGCGACGAAAGCAGACGAGAGGAAACGGAGCGGAGCATGCAGCAGGGGGCGCAACCGCGCTTAGAGTTTCTCGATCAGCGCCACGGCATGTGCGGCGATCGCGCGGCCTTGCCCGATGTCGTCGCTGCCTTCGTTGGTCGTGGCCTTGAGGCCGATGGCGTCGGGCGCGAGTCCGGTCGAGGCGGCGAGCACGGCGCGCATTTCAGCGAGACGCGGCGCGATCTTCGGACGCTCGGCGATGAGCGAGGCGTCGAGGTTAACCGGTTGCCAGCCACGCGTGCGGAGTTCGCGCACGACGTGTTGCAAGAGCACTTGGGAATTTGCGTCTTTCCACTGCGCTTCGGTATTCGGGAAAAAATGGCCGATGTCGGGCAAACCGGCGGCACCAAGCAGTGCGTCGCAAATCGCGTGAGTCAGGCAATCGGCGTCGGAATGACCGTCGAGACCGAAGTCACTGACGAACTCCACGCCACCGAGCACCAGGCGCCGATTGGGTGCGGTGCGGTGAATATCGTAACCGTGACCAATGCGCAGGGACGCCATGGGTGAGACTCTTACTCGGTGGCCTGCGAAAGCAAGAAATCGGCGTAAGCGAGATCGGCCGGCGAAGTGATTTTCGGATTCGGATGCGAGTTTTCGAGCAACGCGATCGGGTGGCGCATCAACTCCACCGCAGCGGCGTCGTCGGTGAGACGCTTGCGACTTTTTCCGGCCTTCTCGTAGGCGCGGCAAATCAGATCACGACTGAAAACTTGCGGTGTTTCCATGGCCCAAAGGTGATCGCGGTCGAGCGTGCGCAGCATCCCTTCGCCGCGGTGGACTTTGATTGTGTCGGTGACGCGATGCGCGAGCACGACGGCTTTCTCGCGGCGCACGATGCGATGCAGTCCGATCAAGTGTTCGGGGCGCACGAGCGGACGCGCGCAATCGTGAATGAACACGTAAGCGACATCGTCGGGCAACTCGGCCAGCGCGGCGGCAACGGAATCCTGTCGCTCGGCTCCGCCCGGCACGAAAATCGTCGGCGTCGGTGCGTAGGCGGAGAGTTGCACCATTTGACTCTGATTGCGGTAGGTCACGACGAAGAAGTCGACGACGCCGCTGCGGAAAAACGTCGAGGCGGAGTGGGCGAAGACGGGCTTGCCGGCGAGTGGCGCGAGAATCTTGTCGGACACAGTGCCGGCCATGCGGCGACTGCTTCCGGCGGCGAGGAGGATGGCTGCGGTGCGGCTCATAAGGAAAGTAGAGGGTAGCGAGTAGCGGGGAGGGAGTAGCGTGGAGCGGAGCAGGGCGGGAAGCTCGTCGGTTACGCGCCGGCGAGTTCGGCGACGATGCGCGCGGCAGCGGCGGCGGGATCGGACGCGCGCAAAATGGGGCGACCGACGACGATGTGAGTGGAACCAGCGCGCGCGGCCTCGGCGGGCGTGAGCGTGCGCTTCTGGTCGTCGCTACCGGCTTCGCTCGCGAGGCGGATGCCCGGCGTGACGAGTTGCACGTCGGCCGGTAACGCTTGGCGAAGCAATGGCACTTCGAGCGGCGAGCAAACCAGGCCGCGCAAACCAGAGGAAACGGCGAGTTGACCGAGACGGGAAACTTGTTGCGCGGCGGCGGAGGGCACCCCGATTTCGTGGAGTCCGTCGTCATCCATCGACGTCAGCACAGTGACACCGAGGAGGAGCAACTGCGGATTGGTTTTCTCCTGCGCGGCGCGGGCGGCGCGCATCATTTCGCCGCCACCGGCGGTATGCAGCGTCAACATGCGAATGGGCAACACGCCGAGCGATTCGACGGCTTTGGCGACGGTGTGGGGAATGTCGTGCAGCTTGAGATCGAGGAAAATATCGAAGCCCTGGTCGGCGACTTCGCGCACGTAGGCGGGACCGTAGGCGGTGAACATTTGCAGGCCGATTTTCACCCAGCGGACTTGGCCGCGGACTTGGCGCAGCAACGGCGCGGCTTCTTCCTTGGTGGGAACGTCGAGGGCGAGAATTAATTCGCAGGGCATCGGGAGGAGTTACTAATGACCACGAATCGGCGGTAATCAAAGAGAGAAAATGCCGACAGGGAATTTACTAGGAACGATGATGATTAGCGTGCATTAGTGAACGGAAGCTCATGGCCGTGACGATTTTTAGTCCCGCAAAACTCAATTTATCCCTCGCGGTGACCGGGCGCCGGGCGGATGGCTTTCATGATTTGGTGTCGGTGGTCGCGCCGGTGGCGTTCGGCGATGAGTTGACGGCGGAGATGGCGGAGCGGTTTTCTCTGACGTGCGATGTCGCGGAGCTCGCGGTGGATGGCACGAACTTGATTTTACGCGCGGCGGCGGCGTTTGTGCGCGCGACAGGTTGGTCGGGTGCGGCGAAATTCCATCTGACCAAACGCATTCCGGTTGGGGCCGGTTTGGGCGGCGGCAGCAGTAACGCCGTGGCGGCGTTGCGCGCGCTGAATAAGTTGAGCGGCGAGCGGGCGAGTGCGAGGGAGTTGACCGCGATCGCGACGGCGCTCGGTTCGGATTGCGCACTGTTTTTGCACGAGGCGCCGGTGGTGATGCGCGGGCGCGGCGAACTGGTGGAACGCTTGCCCGAGTCGGCCGCGGCGCGGTTGCGCGGGCGGCGCGTGTTAATTTTCAAACCGACGTTTGGTGTGAGCACGCCGTGGGCTTACGGGCGGATGGTGGCGCGCGGCGGCGATTATGTGGCCACGGCGACCGCTGAGGCGCAACTCGCGGCGTGGTTGCGCAGTGAGGCGCCAGTCGAGGAATTGCTGGGCAACAACATGGAGGCGGCGGTGTTCGCGAAATACGTCGCGTTGCCCGTGTTGTTGGAGGGCTTGCGGCGCGACTTCGGCGTGGCGGCGCGGATGAGCGGCAGCGGTAGTGCGTGCTTTGCCTTGCTGAGCGATGAGCAGGACGCGGCGGCGTTGCGGACACGGATTGCAGAGAGTTGGGGCGAGACCGCGCATATCATCGAGACGCGCCTAGCCTAGTTGAGCATTGACCGGATTGCTGGGCGGGCAGTTAATGCGCCCCTAATCTCATGGAAGCACGCGGCAAAACCGAGACTGTCATCCGGGGCATTGCCGCATCGCGTGGCATCGCCTACGGACAGGCATTTCTCTATTTGCAGAGCGAGTTGGAGATCCCGCGCTACCAAGTGGAACCGTCGCGGCGCATCGCGGAAATCGAACGCTTCGACCAAGCGCTGATCACGACGCGCCAGCAGATCGCAAAAATCCGCCAGCAGGTCAGTGAGAATTTGAGTGAGGATGAGGCGCTAATCTTCGACGCGCATCAGATGGTGCTCGAGGATCAGGCGCTCATTGCGGAGACGATTCGGGAATTCGAGGCAACGGGCCTGAATATCGAGACGTGCTTCAACGCCATCGCGCAGCGCTACATCTCCGCGTTCGCCGAAATCGACGACGAATACCTGCGCGAGCGCGCGGCGGACATTAAGGACGTTACCGGGCGACTGTTGCACGTGTTGCTCGGGCAGACGGCGAAACAACTCACGGAGCTGGTGGATCGGCGAATCATCGTGGCGCGGGATATTTCGCCGTCGGAATCGGCGGGTATCGACCGCAGCGCGGCACTCGGCATTGTGACCGATAACGGCAGTCGCACGAGTCACGCCGTGATTGTCGCGCGGTCGATGAAAATTGCATCGGTGGTCGGTGCGCGCGATCTGACGACGCTAGTTGACGATGGCGACTGGGTGATCGTCGACGGTTACGAAGGGCTGGTGATTCTCCATCCGACGGAGGAGACACTTTTCCGCTACGGTAAAATTCAGAAGGAAAAGAACACGTTCGAATCACGCCTGCTCGCGGCCAACGAACTGCCGCCGGAGACGCTGGACGGTGTGCACGTGACGCTGCGCGCGAACATTGAAAAATCCGACGAAGTCGCCCTGGTGAAACAGTATCGCGGCGACGGCGTCGGTCTTTACCGCACGGAGTTTCTTTACCTCAGCGCCACGACGATGCCGACCGAGGAGCAGCAATACGCGGATTACCGCGCGATTGCCGAAGGACTCGCGCCGGCACCAGTCACCATTCGCACGCTGGATATCGGTGGCGACAAACCGTTGCCGAGTAACCCGGGCTTGATTGGTCACGAAGCCAATCCGTTTCTCGGCTTCCGCGCGATCAGGTTGTGCTTGGAGCATCCGGAGATGTTCAAGGAACAATTGCGCGCGATTTTGCGCGCGAGTGCGCACGGGAAGGTGGAGGTGATGTATCCGATGATCAGCGGCGTGACGGAACTCGAAGCGGCCAATCAGCATCTCGAGGAAGCGAAGGCCGAGTTGCGCGAACGCGGACAGGCGTTCGATGAAAAGATTCGTGTGGGCACGATGATTGAAATTCCCAGCGCCGCTCTCACGGCGGATCTGCTCGCGCCGCATTGCCAGTTTTTCAGCATCGGGACGAACGACCTCATCCAATATTTGTTGGCCATTGATCGCGGCAATAACCGCGTCGCGCCACTCTACGATCCGACGCATCCGGCGGTGTTGCGCGTGTTGAAACAAGTGATTGACGCTGCCCACCAGCAGCGGATCAAGGTGAGCGTCTGCGGTGAGATGGCGGGCGACCCCGCGCTCGCGCCGCTGTTGGTAGGCATGGGGGTGGATGAACTCAGCATGACGCCACCGTTGTTGCCCGCAGTGAAGTTTGTCATTCGCGCGATGAAGTTTAGCGACGCCGAGAAACTCGCGCACGACGTGCTCGCGCAGACCGACGTGCAACGCACGCACGAGCTAGTGGATAATTTCTACAAGCGCGTGATGGCGGCGGACTGAGTTGGTGCGCTACGCGGATTTTTTCGGCAACTTGCTGCCACTTGCGAGCAGAGTCTCGAAATGTGGTTCTGATTCCTCGCGCGAGACGAGCGTGACTTCCACTTTCTGGAAACCGGCGTGCTTGAGGAAGCCGTGGAGCGCACTCTCTTTGAAGCCGAGCCACAGATCGCCGTAGGTTTCGTGGGCTTGCTCGAAGGTGTGCTCCTTGAGATCGAGCACGAGGAGTTGTCCGCCCGGTTTGAGAATGCGATAGGCCTCGTTCACCGCCGTCTGCGGGTGACTCGCGTGGTGCAATGCTTGGGAAAGAATCGCGAGATCGACTGACTCATCGGCGAGCGGCACCTTCTCGATGTCGCCGAGTTTGTAGGTGAGGTTGGCGAGACCGTTCTTTTTCGCCAACTCGGTGCCGACTTCGATCATCTTGGGCGAATTGTCGATGCACCAGACACGCTCCGCCCGATGCGCGAGGAGTTGCGAGACGAGACCTTCGCCCGCACCGAGATCGGCGACCGTGATGGCGGGCACAAGGCGCAACGCCAGATGGCCGAGCGCTTCCCACGAGCGACCGGGGCAATAGCCTTTGCCGAGGCGACCCGCGATGAGGTTGAAATATTGTTCCGAAACGCGACGGCGTTTCTGGAGGATACGATCGACGTTGTCGCGGTCTTCCTTTGACTCGGGTAAATCGGCGACGGCGTCAGTCGCAGCGCGCAACAGCGCGAGTTGTCGCTCGGGCAGATCGGTGCGCAGCGAATAGAAGGCGCGTTTGCCATCGCGACGATCGGAGACGAAGCCGGCCTGGCGGAGCAGCGCGAGTTGCGACGAAATGCGCGACTGGGCCATGCCGAGGATTTCCTGCAACTCGGCGACGGACAGCTCCTCTTTGCACAACAAGGCGAGCAGTCGCAGCCGGGTGGAATCAGAGAGGAGTTTGAGGCTGTCCCAAGAGTTCGTCATCGGTGTTAAGCGAAAAGGTGTAGGGCGGAGACGGTTGGTGGGCAATGACGCGTTGCGGGAGCCGGAGTTCAGCCAAAAAATTTCACGAGGAAAAGCCCAAGCTGCCATAGGCCGAGTGCGCCAATAAAGATACCGGAGACGACGTGCACGGTGTGGAGCGTCTCCGCGCGCAACTTATCGCGCAGCACTCCAGCTCCAAGGCTAAGCGAAAACCACCAAACGGCGGAGCCCAGGAAAACACCCGCCACCAACTCGAAGGCGTGCAGGTGGCTCTCCACCCGCGATCCCAGACCAAGGCCGGCGAAAATGGCGACGAACGCGAGAATCGTGGCAGGACTGGCCGCGGTGAGGGCGAAAGTTGAAAAGAATGCGGCGAGCGCACCGCGTTGTTTCGGTGGTTGCGCGAGCGCGTTGGGATCTTCAGTCGGCGCAGCGGCAAGCGCGGTTTTCAATCCGAGTCCGAGGAAAAAAAGACCGCCACCGAGGTGGAGCCAGTTTTCGTAGCGGAGGAGAAAGGAGGAGACTGCCGTGAGGCCGAAAGCGGCAATCAGACCGTAGAGCGCGTCAGCGGTGGCGGCGCCGAGTCCGGAAACCAAACCAGTCCAACGACCATAGACGAGCGTGCGTCGCAGGCAGAGAAATCCGATGGGCCCGAGGGGCACCGCGATGGCAAAGCCGATTAAAAGTCCTTGGAAAAACATCCGGGGTGCACTCAGGGTCGCTCGCTTGGCGGGGTGAGACAAACCCAAAGGAGCAAAAAGGGAGAAGCCATTCGGTGCTGCCCCCCGTTTTATTCCCCCTGTCAACGGGCTTGCTTCACGACCCATAATTCCAGCACCACGTCCATTGATCCCACCTTCGCGGACCCGGTGCCCGGCGTGATATTGATCTCGATGGAATACTCCCGTTGGGTGGAAATCCTTTGGCCGATCCAAGCTTGGACCCAGACGTCATCAACGGGCGAACTTTGACTCGTGGTGCATGCGTCATGTTGGTCGAGGTGCCGTTGATATTCCAGGACGGTATCGCCATTGGCTGCGGCCATCCGGACCGACAACAGCGGCCAATGGCTGGCGGGATTCTCCCCAAAATTCCCTGCTCTGATCAAATCCCCTTTTCTGACGAGGTATCGGTGGTGTGCGTCCCTCGCCCCTGACTCTTTGGGGAGTCGAAAATAAAGGAAGGGTTTGAGCAGGATTTCCTTTCCTTCCGCCCACTTGATTGTCCTGCGCAAATTTCCCGCTTTGTCCCCATCCAGCGTCCCAAGGCGCACTTCGATGCGTTCGACCCGGAAGAAATACTTTTCATAACCGCGGAGCATTCGGGCTTCGCCCTCGCCTTGATAGCGGTTGAGCACCGAATCCGCGCGCTCGCGCTCACCAGCCATTGCCAGCACGGCGAAGCAGCAATAGAGTAGCAGCGTTCGTGCGCTCATGGTGCCCAAACGTCAGGGTTTACCACGGTGTTCATCAATTCGGACCGCATCATCAACCATCTCTGCTGCCGAGTAGGAATCAGTAAGCCTGCGGCGAGTAAACGTTCCTCTTGTTCCGGATTGTAGTAGCCCGTGCCAGCCATCATGAGATAGGGTTCAAAGTCGGTTCGTGGTGATCGCCTCCCCGTCGCGACTTCAAGACGATATTGAAAGCGACCTGCCTCGAACTTGCAGTTCGCGATGATTAGCAAATTCGGGTGCGCATAGGTGGTCTGGTCCAGATCTATAAATGCCGCCATGAACTCAGTCCAAGTGACCCCTGCGGCAAACGTTTCATATTGCCCGGTCGCAAGTGCGCTTCGTGCAGCCGTGAGATCTTGGCCCCAATTTTCTTTCCAGTCCATCAAGTTGGCCCCGGTTCCCCAACTAATGGTTGTGACTAGTTGTCCATTTTGGACATAGGCTACAAGCGTATGAGTGAGAACGTCAGAGCGAGGCCTCACTTCATCGCCCCCCAATTCACGGTTAATAATAACAGGCCCTGTGTAAGTGGACTGAGCGCTCGCCACACCGGCGAAAGCCAGAACGATAAGGAGCGATGTCAGATATTTCATGGACTGGATAATAGGAGAATGCAGAGCCTAAAGCTGCGCATCAGTTGCCTTATTCAACGCGCCCGCAAGGACCGCAGCTCGAATCGCAAGACTGAGCCCTATGAAAAATCCAGACACCAAACCAGATCCGGCGTATGCCGGAGTAGATATCGGGAAAGCCATGTTAGACCTTTCCCTGGCCGGGCACCCCCCGTGTCGTCACGCGAACGACGCGGCGGGAATCGCCGTGTTGATCAAGGCCTTGAAAAACTGCCGCAACCGGTGCAGGTCATCTGTGAGCCGCGCGGTGGGTATGAGCGCGACTTGTTGGAAGCACTGTGGGCGGCCGGCCTGGCCGTCGGCTTGGTGCATGCGGCGCGCGTCCGCGCCGGGTGCTCTACATGGCTGCGGTGGTCGCGACCCGCTTCAACCCGATCCTCAAAGCCTTCTATGATCGGCTGGTCAAAGTCGGCAAGCCCAAGAAAGTCGCCCTCACCACCGTCATGCGTAAACTCATCGTCCTCCTCAAGCACCTCTTAAAACCCCCTCAATTTAAGCTCGCCTGAAAGACCGTTGCTGACCCCGGAGCGGTCTGCGAGAACTCGGGCCACCCGTTCGTTCCCGCGTGGCGCAGAGAATGGGGCTGACAGCGGGGCAGAAAAAAGCCCGCCGGTTGGCGGGCTGGGAACAGCGGCGTGAAATCGCCTCTTATTTCTTGGCGTCGGCGTAGCGCGTGATGCCGGCTACTTGGTATTCGTGCGACGTGTCGGCGATCTTGATCTTCACATGTTCGCCGACTTTTTTGCCGAGCAGCGCTTGGCCGAGCGGGGTCTTGTAGGCGATGATGTGATTGTCCGGATCCGAATCCCACGCGCCGAGCAAGGTGTAGCGCACGGCGCGACCGTTGGTGACGTCGCGCAAGTCGACGATGGTGCCGACGGAGATTTGCTCCGTGGTGGCTTCGGCGAAATCGGAAATGCGGGCGCGGGCGAGGTCGCGTTCGAGTTGGGCTTTGTGGCCCATCAACACGGACTGGTCCTGCTTCGCCATCTTGAACTCGGAATTTTCGCGCAAGTCGCCGTGTTCGCGCGCGGTGGCGATGGCCTTGGAGTTGTCCGGAATGCGGCGGGAAACGATGTCCTCGTATTCGATGCGTTTCTTTTCGTAGCTGGAGCGCGAGACGAAGAGTTGTTCTTCCTTGGTTTCTGATTCGCCGGCCACGAGGGACTGGAGCGACGGGAAGAGTTTGATGAAGCGCGCGAGGAGCGACTTCTTCGTCAGTTCCTCGAAACCTTGGTTCAACAAGAGCGTGTTCGCGAGGTCGCGTGCTGTCTCGGTGTCGGCCGTGGAGAGGAGGTCGGAAATGAGGTCCGGGTCGTCGCTGAGCACTTCGCCGAGCGGAATGCGGCGCGTGCCGGATGATTGCAGGGCTTCGTAATCGATCGCGAAGAAAATGGAGCTGAGCAGACGCGGCGTGACGAGCGGCTGGAGCAGTTTGGAGAATTTCTTGGAGTGGCGGTTTTTGATCGCCCAGAGCAGCACTGGTGCGCGCAAATTTTGCTCGGTCTTCCAACGGGCGAGGGTGGCCGCGAGTTCGGCGGTCTGGCCTTGCTCGATGAGGAAGTTGATGCACTCGGTGGTGAACTTGCCTTGCGAGGTCTTGAGGAGGGCGAAGACGATTTCGCGCCATTCGAGCGGGTGCGTGTCCTTGACGAGATCGAGGAAGCGCGACTGGAAGTGGACCGGAATCTTCTCGGCGATCGACGTCAGGCCACGGACTTCCTTGATCAACTCGGCTTGCGGCGGGTTGTGTGCGGTGGTGCCGTGACCGAGGATACGGGAAAGTTCGTCGCGCACGAAGGCACCGTAGAGGCGCTCGGCGGGATCGATTTGGTTGCTGTCGCGCACAGCTTCGATGAGGCCGGTGAGGACGATTTGCAGCGCGGGCTTGGCCTCTTCCTTAATGGAAGCGGCGAGCAGGTCTTCGGCGAGCGTGATGCGGCGACGGGACGAACGCGTGGCGGTGAACGCCTCGAGGATTTCATCTTCGGTGGAAATCGGTTCTTCGCGCAGGACGTAGATATCGGTCTTTTTAACCGGCACGCCGATGCGTGGATCCTTCATCAATTGCTTCTTCACGCCGGAGAACCAGCGCTTGAATTTTTCTTCACCGACGACTTGAGCGAGGGTAATCTCGAGCTCGATGGCGCTGGCGGCCTGATTTGGGTAGGCGGCGAGCGTTTCGATGACGAGTTGCACGGGATTGTCCTCGATCAACTCCTTGATCTTGGCGGCTTCCGTTTCCTTTCGGGCCAGAATGTGGTTGGCCGGCAGGACATCCATGGTGTTCACGCAAAATGCGGGATCCATCGGATGTGACTTCTTGTCCTTGAAGTTGATATGCAACTTCCCGGACGATTCGTCGAAGGACTTAATTTGGCCAAATCCCCAGCTGCGATGCATGCAGTAGGAGCCGGGCACCATCGCCTCCAATTTGGCTTTGTGCACCTTGAGCGCGGGGTTTTTGGCGATGATTGCGGTAACGGCGTCAGAATTCATAATTGCGTAGCGAGTCAGTGAACCGATTAGTTGAGGACGTAATGCCCATACCTGTCAAACAGGGTTTTCAAAAGCCCCGTCCTCTGCCTCTCAATCCCGGTTCCGATGGTTGGGAAACTGCCGTGCTGCTCACTGAGCGCTGGCTTGCCCGCCAAGACCGCGTGGATGCGCTCTTGGAGCAACTTACGCCCGGCCTGCCTCCGCAGGAACGCGCGCGAGCCCAACATCTCTTCTATGGTGCCGTCCGCTGGGCCGGTCGCATCGAATCGGCGCTCGCGGGCCTGATGAGCCGTCCGCCACGCACCAAAGTCCGCGCTGTGCTTTTTGTGGCGGGCTTTGAACTGCTCTCGCCCGACACCGAAGCCGCCAAAGTCGTGCATTATGTGGTTGGTCGTGCCAAAACGGTCACGAGCCTCAAAGAAGCCGGCTTGATCAACGCCGTGGCCCGCAAACTCGCCCCGCGCCTGGCGGAAACGCCGTCGTCACTCGCTGACGCCCATGCGCATCCGGATTGGTTGGTCGCGCGTTGGGAACGCCAATTCGGCGCCGACGCCACGCGCCAACTCCTCGAATGGAACCAGCAACCCGCGCCGGTTTACGCGCGTTGGCGCAACACGGCGACACCGGTGCCGGACTTTTTGACGGCGAGTCGCTGGCCGGGCTTCTACGAACTCAAGGCCGGCAACTGGGAAGCCGTGCGCGCGCTCGCGCAGAGCGGCGAACTCTACTTGCAAGATCCTTCGACGCGCCTCGCGCTCGAACTCCTCGCGCCGCGCCGCGCGGAAACAATTCTCGACGCCTGCGCCGCGCCTGGCGGCAAGAGTCTGATGATCGCCGATGCGCTGAGCGCCGCCGCGCCGGCCGATACCACCGGGACGCGTCTCGGCCATGTTGTCGCGCTCGACGAACCCAGTGTTCGCCTCGACCGCTTGAAGGAAAATCTCAACCGCGTGCCGACGAATGTCACCGTCTCGCTGATGCCCGCCGATTTGCGCAGCGTTAGCGCACGCGATTTCGAATCGTGCAATTTGCCCGCCAATTTCGACGCCGTGCTGCTCGACGCGCCGTGCAGCAACACGGGCGTGATGCGCCACCGCATCGATGTAAAGTGGCGCTTGCAGGAAGGTGATTTCGCCAAACACGCGACTCAACAAGTCGACTTGCTCAAAGCCGCCGCCCGCCTCGTGCGCGAAGGCGGACGCCTCGTTTACAGCACCTGCAGCATCGAGCCGGTGGAAAACGGAGACGTCGTGCAACGCTTCCTCAAGCAGGCGCGCGGTTGGCGGTTGGATCGCCATGTTGTCGCTCTGCCATGGATCGATGGCCACGACGGCGCGGGTGCGTTTCTGTTGCGCCGTCAGTGAGGCGCAATCGCCGCACGCGGACACAAAAAACCGGCGAACGCACAAGGCGCTCGCCGGTTGAAATCAATTAACGCGCGCTCGCGTCAGCGCATCTTGGTGAAGGTGCGTTGGAGCAACTCGAGGTCGCTCGCGCCCTTCGTCTTTTCGCGCGTCTTGGTGATGAGATTGGTTTCGAGATCGTTCTTGGTCGGACGATTCACTTCGAAATAAACGCCGAACCGGCCCGGCCACGGCTCGACCGCGAGTTTCATCGCGGCGATCTGATCGGTCGGATCGTGACGCGCTTCGTCTTCCGGCGTGCCGTCGTTCTTCTTGAGCTCAATTGTCTGCCACGAGCCACCTTTGCGCGGGATGGCGGCATCGAACGCGCCTTCGTAGAACTCGACGCACTCCGAGAGAATTTCCACGACGGAGAAGCCTTTGTGCTGCGACGCGCGGAGCATCATCTCGACCATGTGATTCACTTGCGTGGCGTGACTGCGGGCGACGAAGGTCGCGCCGGAGTTGATCAACGTGCGCATCGGATTGATCGGCTGATCCATCGCGCCCCACGGGTCGGTCTTCGATTTGAAACCGATGGGCGAGGTCGGCGAGGTCTGCTTTTTCGTCAGACCATAGACGGAGTTGTCCATGATGACGTAGGTCAGGTTGACGTTTTTGCGCGCGGTGTGGACGAGGTGATTACCGCCGATGGAGAAACCGTCGCCGTCGCCGCCGAAGACGAAGACATGCAGGTCATCGCGGCCGAGGCTGATACCCGCGGCGAAGGGCAGCGCGCGACCGTGGATGTAGTGGCCGCCGTGCGTGTTGACGAAGTAGGGGAAACGCGACGAGCAACCGATGCCCGCGAAGGTCACGATTTTCTCGTGCGGGTATTGGAGCTTTTCGAGGACCTTGTAGAAGGAGGCGAGCACGGCGAAGTCGCCGCAGCCGGGACACCACGTCGGGTGGTCGGCGGTGAGGACTTTTTTGGTGAGCGGAGCGCCGGGTGCGGGAGCGACGGCGACAGGAGCAGGTGAAGACATGGAGATAAGGGAGTAGAGGTTGCGTGGGACCGACTCAGGAGTGGGCGAACGGCGCGTTGGTGGCGGTGGCGAGTGAGCTTTCGCTCTTCGTCCCGACCGTCATGTCAACGTGGCCGATGTATTTGTTAACGCCTTCGACAATTTCGCGGACCTTGAAGGTGAGACCGTCGGTTTTGGTGATGCTGCGAATCGCCGGATTAACGTAACGGGCGCGCAACAACGTGGCGAGTTGACCGAAGCCGTAGAGACCTTCGTCGTTCATTTCGACGACGAGGATGTGTTTATAGTTGGCGAAAATGCCTTCGATGCCCGGGGGCAACGGATTGACGTGTCGCAAGTGCATGTGGCCGGTTTTGACGCCCGCGTTGCGCAAGCGTGTGGTGGCTTCACGAGTCGGACCGTAGGTTGAACCCCAGCCGACGAGGAGCACGTCACCTTGTTTGTCACCGAATACGTCGGGCACGGGCAGCGTGGCTGCCACGGCTTTGATCTTCTCACGCCGCTTGGCGTTCATCTTTTGGTGATTGGCGGCGTTGGCCGAGGGATGGCCCATCTCGTCGTGCTCGATGCCGGTGACAGTCGGGTATTTGCCCGAACCGATTTTTGCACCCGGAGGTGCATGCCGCGTTTGGCGGTCGAGCGGGTAGGGTTTGAAATCCGCACCGCGGTCCGCGAGATCGGGCTTCGGGTCGACCATGTGGCTGGCGAGATCGGGTTCGTCGAACGCTTCGATGCGACTTCCAATCGATTGATCGGTGAGAATCAACACCGGCGTGCTGAACTCGCGGGCAATGCGACCGGCTTCGAGTGCAACGTAGAAACAGTCTTCGACATTCTTCGGCGCGAGCACGACACGCGGCGTGTCGCCGTGGCTGCCGTAAATCGCCTGCATGAGATCGCTTTGCTCAACGTTAGTCGGCATGCCCGTGCTGGGGCCGCCGCGTTGCACGTTGACGACGATCAGCGGCATTTCCGCCATCGTGGCCCAGCCGAGCGCTTCCATCTTCAACGACAACCCCGGGCCGGAACTGCCGGTCATCGCAAGATGGCCGCCGTAGGCAAAACCGAGCGCCGTGGAGATGGCGGCGATTTCATCTTCAGCTTGCACAAAAATGCCACCGTATTTCGGAAATTCGACGCGGAGCGTCTCCATCACGGTCGTCCAAGGTGTAATCGGATAACCGGCACCGTGGCGCACACCCGCGGCGATGAGGCCGTAGGCGAGGGCGGTGTTGCCATCAGTCGTGACTTGCGGGCGGGCGTCCGCGCGCGCTTCCGCTTTTTGCAATTGGAAGAAGCACGAACGGAAATTATCCGCCGGGTAAGCGTAGCCGGAGTCGAACGCGAGGAGCGCGTTGCGCACGATGTCCTCGGATTTGCCACCGAAACGCTCCTTGATGAGCTGCGTCAACTTCGCGACATCGAGATCGAACACGCGCGCCAGCAACCCGAGCGTGTAAATGTTTTTGCCCTTCTCCTTGGCCGAGCCACCGAGCGCTTCGACGGTCGCCGAGGTGATCGGCAGGCCGATGGCGGTGACGTTTTTGTCGTCGGGGTTCGGGGTGACGTGGTCGGAGTCGTAAATGAGCAGACCGCCCGGACGGAGCGACGCGACGTGCCCCTCATAGCTGTGTTGGTAAAACGCGACGAGCACGTCAGCGCGGTCACCGGCGGAGAGAATTTCGCCGGAGCCCATGCGCACTTGGAAGATGGACGGACCACCCGAGATCGTCGACGGAATGGTCATGTAAGTCATGACCTCCTGGTCGGATCGACCCGCGAGGCGGGCGAGAAAACCGCCGATGGCTTGGATGCCATCCTGCGAATTACCGGCGAGTCGAATGACGACATCCGGGAGCGTGATTGCGGCTGGTGAACCAGAAGCCGACCCGGTCTGGCCACCGGGCGTGGAAGATGTGGGGCTAACCATAAAGTCCATCAAGATGCCCCAGAAACCGCACAGAGTCATGCCAAGACTTGCCCAACGCTGTGCATTATTTGCGAAGATAATGCCCCAGCGATTTTCGCCCCACCAATACTTCCCCTACTGCACCGCGCGATTTTCGCGTTAGCAGAACATTTTGTGATGATGGAATTTAGCGAGCTACGCGGCGTGCAAAACGACCTGTTTTGCCTCCGTCGGCAAATGGCTCGTATTAGCTGCGCTGCGGTGCACGCTTCGCTCGCTGCGCAACGCGTCGACGGGGTTCAAGTGTGTGGCGCGCAGGGCCGGCACGAAGCAGGCGGTGGGGCGCACCCACACCTATCCAGCCACGCCCGCGGCGACGTTTTTGTCTGTCCGCCGCACAATCTCCGCGGCCGTGATGAATAATTTCACTGGTGAATGAGACCGGAGCAAATACTGTCGCCGTGTAATCCTCGAACGCCTTTTGCAATGAAAACCAGCCGCTTCATTACCTTGGGTTGCCTGATGTTGGCAGCCGTCGCCGCAGAGGCGGCTTTGCAGTCAGTCAAAGTTGACGCCACTCAACTGCCGCTCGTCCCCGCGGGTTTGCGCAGTCAGGGATTTCGCAGCGGCGAAGTCGTGGTGGTGCTCAACGTCCATGCCGATGGTCGGCTCGGCGAATCGCTCGTGCTCGCGGCGTCGCATCGCGCGTTGATCCAGCCGACGCTGGACGTGTTGCAAAAATGGCGTTTCACGCCCGCGCAACAGGACGGCCAGCCGGTGATGGCGCAGTTGCAGGTGCGCATCGACTTCCAGCAAAACGGCGTGGTGGTGGTAAATCGCACCGTCGCCGAAATCGTGGCGGCGAAGATCGCCGGGTTTTCCGAGCGGTCGTTTGATTTCGTGACTTGTTCGCCCGGCGAAATCGACCGTCCACTGGCGCCGCTGGCAACCGTGGCGCCGCGCTACGCGACCGAGGCCTATCAAGACGGCGTGCGCGGGCGCGTGAAAGTGGAGTTTTTCGTCGATGAGAATGGCGATGTGCGGATGCCCGTCGTGGCGGCCGACACACATCCGTATTTGTCCACAGTCGCGGTCGAGGCGTTGCGCGGTTGGAAGTTCGCGCCGCCGACCCGCGGTGGCCAGCCGGTGCAGGTGGCCGCCGTGCAAGAGTTTGCCTTCGGCACGACGGACGGAAGTTGAGGCGCGCGCGAGCGACGCGGCGCCCCAGCCGAAATAGTCCCACACTCGGCTTGCCTGTGGGAGCGGGGACACCCAAGTTGGCGTGTTCTCATGGCTGCTCTCCTCACTTTACTCGACGTCACCCTGCACTTTGGCGGGCCGGCGATTCTGGAAAACGTCAACTTCCAGATCGATCCGGGCGAACGCGTGTGTCTCGTCGGCCGCAACGGAGCGGGCAAATCCACGTTGATGAAAGTGATCGTGGGCGAAATGAAACCCGACACCGGCGACGTGTTTCGTCCGCAAGGCTCGGTTTACCGCCGCCTCACGCAAGAAGTGCCGACCGACATCGACAGCAACGTCCATGATCTCGTCTTCAGCGGCCTGCGGCCCAACGACGACCACCACGAGGAAGACTGGGAACGCGACGTGCGCGTCGAGGATTTGATCCACGCCATCGGCCTGCAACCGACCGATCAATTCGCGTCGCTCTCCGGCGGACTCAAACGCCGCGCCTTGCTCGCCCGCGCGCTCGCCGCGCAACCCGACCTGCTCCTCCTCGACGAGCCGACCAATCACCTCGATCTCGAATCGATTCTCTGGCTCGAAAATTTCCTGCTGGAGAAGAAGCCCACGCTGTTCTTCGTCACGCACGATCGCGCGTTTTTGCGCAAGATTTCCACGCGCATCATCGAACTCGACCGCGGCCGCCTCGCCGGTTGGGCCTGCGACTACGACACCTATCTCGTCCGCAAACAGGACGTGCTCGAAGCCGAGGAGAAGCAACGCGCCGCCTTCGACAAAAAACTCGCGCAGGAAGAGGAATGGATCCGCCGTGGCGTGCGCGCCCAACGCTCCCGCGCCAGCGCCCGCATCCACGCCTTGCACGCCATGCGCGCCGAAGCCCGCGCGCGCCGCGACCGCGTCGGCAACGCCACCATCAAACTCGCCGAGACCGAACGCACCGGCCAGAAAGTCATCGAAGCGGAAAACGTCGGCTTCACCTGGGGCGAAGACCGCGTGGTGCTGCGCGATTTCAATCTCACCATCCAACGCGGCGAAAAGATCGGCATCCTCGGCCCCAACGGCGCGGGCAAGACGACGTTGATCAAACTCCTCCTCGGCCAACTGCAGCCGACCTCCGGCGTCATCAAACACGGCACGAACCTCGAAGTCGTTTACTTCGACCAGCTCCGCGCGCAGATCGACGACAACCGCACCGTCGCCGACAATATCGCCAACGGCAACTCCACCGTCACCATCGATGGCCGCACGCGCAGCGTCATCAGTTACCTGCAGGATTTTCTTTTCGACCCGACACGCGCCCGCACACCCGCCAAAGTGCTCTCCGGCGGCGAGCGCAACCGCTTGCTCCTCGCGCGTCTCTTCACGCAACCGGCCAACGTGCTCGTGCTCGACGAACCGACCAACGACCTCGACGCCGAGACGCTCGACCTGCTCGAGGATTTGCTCGTGGAGTTCCAAGGCACGCTCCTGCTCGTCAGTCACGATCGCGAATTTCTCGACGAAGTCGTCACCAGCACGCTCGTGTTCGAAGGCGATGGCCGCATCGGCGACTACGTCGGCGGCTACACCGACTGGCAAAACGAGTTGAAGAAACAAGCCGCGCGCGACGCCAACGCCGCGCCGACCGAAAATTACATCGCCGGCGTGAAAGTGTTGCCGCAAGCCGCCGCCGCGACTGTCGCGACGAAAAAACTCTCCAACAAAGAACGCACCGAACTCGACGAACTCCCCGCGCGCATCGAAGCGCTCGAGAAGGAACAAACCGCGCTCGCCGAAAAGCTCGCCGATCCGGCGTTCTACAAAAGCGACTCGAACGACGTCGCGAAAACGAAAAAGAAACTGGAGACCTTAGAACGCGACCACGCCGCCGCCTTCACCCGCTGGGAAGAACTCGACGCCCGCAAGTAACGCGCTGGCGGGAAAGGTTTTTAAACCACGGATGGCGCGGATAAACACGGATTCCAAACCAACCCTGCCGCCCGATCTGTGTTAGCCGTGGTTGCCTGAGTGCGGAATTGAACCGCAGAGGCACAGAGACACGGAGGAATCGCTTAATCATGATCGCTTAGAGCTTTGCGCTGACTGTGACCCGGTAAGAGAGGTCTCAATTTGAAGCCGATAGCGACTTTGCAAGGTTGGGGTTGAAAAACCCAAACGTATGGGTTTCATGAATCTAATGACTGTTGTGATTGCCAAACCCTCTGAGCAGCAGGTGAAGAAGGAAGTGCAGGTGATGCAGGAAGCCGCTAGCAGGATTTCCAGCACCCCGGCCAAAGCTCGTTCCTTCCTGATCGAGAAAGGTTACATCACGAAGGATAACAAGCTGACGCGAAAATACGGCTAAGCGGTATGTATGCGTCGGCTTTCGTCCTCGGGTTTCACGGTTGCGACGAAATCGTTGGGGAGAAAATCCTCGCGGGGAAAGACCACCTCAAGGCCAGCGACAACAAATATGACTGGCTCGGTGAGGGAATCTATTTCTGGGAAAACAGCCCGTCGCGGGCGCTGCACTGGGCGAATTTCATCAAGGACAATCCCAAGCTGTTCAAGGGGAAGATTACCAAGCCATTTGTGATCGGGGCTATCATCGATCTGGGCCTTTGCCTCGATTTAACCGAGGCCAACTCACTGGCCTATGTGAAGTCAGCCTACACTTCGCTTAGTGGCATGTATAAAATGATCGAGGTCGCCTTGCCTCAGAACAAAAAGAGCGGAAATCGAGATGAGGATCTGGTTCTTAGGCATCTTGACTGTGCGGTGATCAACCACGTGCATGACTTGAGGGAGGAGACAGAGTTGCCGGCATACGACACGGTTCGCGGGGTGTTTCTGGAGGGCGAACCGCTCTATGAAGGTGGGCGCATCATGGAGAAGACACACATTCAAGTCTGTGTTCGGCACCGGCGCTCCATCCGCGGTTACTTCCGGCCGATTCCTGAAAGCGCCTAAACCCGGTTGCTTAGAAATCGCTGGAGGCGGCGTCGGAGTTTGGGTTCGTCGCGGTGCAGTAGCTCGTGTTGCCACACGCGTAGGACAACCCAGCCGCGTCCGCGACACTGTTGCCCGCTTCTGCGGGCCCATGTGTTTGTCCCCGGTTCTCGCGCGCCAGCTCTGTTCGGACTTCCTGGCCCGCCAGAGTCAGTCGCCCAGCCTTCGCTGTGGCTGATCGTCGCGAAACCGAGGCAATATGTGCGGTTTACGCGGCGATCCCGGGCTTTGTTGCCTGTGATCTTAGCCAACCAGAAGGTGGCGTTGGTCTTGGGGGAAGTGCCGTGCTTGGGGCAACCATGCCAGACTTGTCAGCCATAGGCTTGGCGGAGGCCGAAGCAGCCGTCCACGAATACTACGGTTTTAAGTTTCGGGAAAACGAAGTCCGGCCTAACTGAGAAACGGCTCTTTTGTTCTCTGCCTTCCGTCCTCTGATCATTTGACCACGTCGCCAGCCAACGATGCCATACGCCCGGAAAATCTGAATCATCCGCAGTTCGGTGTCCTTGTTTCCCGCTACGTCCGCTTGCCGAAGGTTCTGCCGTCTTCAATCGAGATGCTGCCGTCAGGCCACACATCAACTGGCATAATGATATCCTCAACGGCTATCGCGTCGTCGAATTCGCGTTCTCCGTCTAAAAATTGCTGCAGATGCTCCATGAGATCATCGGCAATCTCACGCTGCGCCTCTAGCTCGGTAGCATAGACTACAGGATAATTGCTCTCATCATACCATGCCGGCACAAGCCCTTCGCATATCGTCTGGATGAATATGGCGTATGCCGAACGAACTGGTTGTTTGGTCGATTGCATAAGTGGCAGCAGCGGCATTTCCCACCTGGCCAGGATTTGGCCGTTGGGAAATCAAATTCTTTGTTACCCTACAAACTCACGGCTGTCTGATTAAGAGCGGCAGCGGATTTTGCAACTAGGCTTAGATCAGCGATGAATGAAGGGGCAAGGGTGTGATCGATTTGGATTTTAGGCGATGATTTCGGCGCCGTCTCCGTCATTTTGCGGCCATGAACTC
>CAMTVI010000043.1:0-21191 GCA_947085165.1 uncultured Opitutaceae bacterium | reverse complement strand
CACGGTAAAACGCCCGCTGTTCGCGAGCGTCACAAAGCGAATGATCTCTTCCATTGGGGTGACTTCTTTCCACGGCATCACTGCCGTATGTGTCACCCATCACCCCGGTCCAAGTGTTACCTATCCTGCCGGTTCATACCGAAGAAGTTTTCAAAGCAAACGCTTAGGCTTCAAGCGGCTTTGAATTGGGATTCGTTGGTGTCCCATCGCGGCTAGCTCACTCTCAGATCCCACTTTACCTCGTGCCCCGTGGGTTGCGCGTTCGCCGCGTAACTCTGCTCGCGCCGCCACCAACGCCCTGCCGCTATTGCTTGCGATTCTCGCGGCGAAAATCCCACGGCGCGACCGGTTTCTTCTCCGACCACAACCCACGTCGGGCGCTCTTCGCCTCGGAATGTGCGGATCGCAGCAGCGAATCATTCGGCGCGTGAAATTGGTAATGCCACGCGAAGCCCTGTTTCACCATCGCGACATTGATGTCCTGCTTGTCGACAAACACGCGGCCAACTTTGCGTCCATAGGTGTCGGTGTCCTCGACCTGCACGCGCACCTGTTTGCCCTGCACGAGCGTGTGCAATGCCTGGCGGCCGCGCTCACCGTAGCTCTGCGCCAATTCCGGCGCATCGATCCCGAAGAGTCGCACTTTGTGACTGCTCCCGTTCGGCATTTTCAGCGTCAAGGTATCACCATCCGATACGTTCACGACGCGCCCATTGAGCACCTCGCGCCCGAGGAGCGAACCGCTCCAAAGTAGCGCCAATAAAATCCAAACACGACAGACCAACATGCTCCGTTGCTACGCGTTCCAGATCCGCTGGCAAAGCAAATGCCGCGACAATGCGCTCGCCGCGTGAGCGGCGGTGAGGTCGATCTTGCCGCCCTCGCCCTTGGGCGCAGCCCACGTCTCCCAACGGTAGGGTTTGTCGAGAATGTGGCTGTATTTCTTGCCGTCGAGGGCGGCTTCGGTGGCCTTGTCGTGCTCCAGGGCGTCGAGGTATTTCAGGAAGAGGAGCCAGGAGGATTGCTCAGTGTAATCTAATTCGCTGGTGCAACCGGCGTCCTTCCAGAGGACGTCGTCGATGTTTTTGAAAGCTTGTGCAAACATGATAGAGAACGGCGGCGAAGCGCGACGGGCGAGACACGGAAAGAAAGGGCATGGGGAAGGGATGAAAAAATTAGCCCATCGCGCCCGGCGGGGAGTATTGGCCCGCACAAACCGTAGCGCCGCAAAAGCCGGAGGAAAACCAATTTCGGATGATGGTAGAGGATGGCATTTGCAGCCATGCTCCCGAATCGAGAGAACTTGCGGCGTCTTGTGAATTAACTGCGAGATGCGCACTGATCAGCGAACCGGAGCCCCGCGGAATTGATCCGAAAATTGCGATCTCTGCGGCAACGATTTTGAATAAACGAAGGGGAGTAGCCGACGAATTGGGAAAGCCGCAAAATGCGGCTTACAACCAAGGAGATCACAACATGAGCAAAGGTAACTCAGGGAACAGCGGTGGTGGCAGCAAAGGTGGCAATGGCGGAAACTATCCGAGCACCACGGCCAATCCTTCGGGCGGCGGTCGTGGCAACGGCCCGCGAAAGTAAGCCGATCCATCGGTAGTGCCGAGAATGCGAGGCCCGCAGCAATGCGGGCCTCTTTTTTACCTCCGCTGTGCGCCCGCGCATGTCTACGCCCCAGCATTTCGAGGTGCTCTACCAAGGATTTTCTCCGAAACAGCGGCAGCGGAGTGGGGCGCGCGCAGCTGAAAATGCTTAGAACCCAGAAAATCAGGGCATAGTTGAGAGCTGGGAAAACCGGACAGCAACCGGACAGACAAAAAATTCCACAAAAAAGCCAACGAGTGTAAGTCGTTGGCGGAAAATGGCTGCCCGGGTAGGGATCGAACCTACGACCAAGTGATTAACAGTCACCTGCTCTGCCACTGAGCTACCGGGCAACGTGGCTCCCACAAGGGGAAGGGCCAAAAAGAGGTTCGGCTCAGGCGTTGTCAATACCGCTCTCCTCGAAATTGTGGCTTTTCGAGTCACGGCGCGAAAGTTTTGTTTGCTTCGCTCGGACTCGGTCTCTCAACTCTCGCCTCTTTTCCACTACGCCTGCCTCCAATTCCGGAGTCACAGGGGGAACGAAACTCATGAAATCCTACCAACTCACCGTCAACTCCCGCGCTGGCACCGGCCGCAGCGCCTCGCGCCGTCTGCGCAAGGCCAATCAGATTCCGGCCATCCTCTACGGGAAGCACACTAGCCCTGAAACTTTGGCCGTTAGCGCGCCGGAGTTCGTCAAACTCCGCAAGGCGATCGCCGGCCGTGCCGCGCTGATCCAATTGAATCGCGAATCCGGCGCCTCCTCCCTTTCCTTTATTCAGGAAATTCAGCGCGACGCGATCACCGACCTTTACCTCCATCTCGACCTTCAAGAAGTGAAGGAAAACGAGAAGATGGTCATCAACGTCGCGGTGCAACTCGTCGGCGAGTCCACGGGCGTGAAGAACGAAGCTGGCACACTCGACACTCAGGCGCACCGCCTCCGCATCCGTTGCTTGCCGAAGGATCTGCCGGAAGTGCTCGAAGTGGACGTCACCGAACTCAAAGTCGGTCAGTCCATTCACGTCAGCGAACTCAAGCCGGTGGCCGGCGTCGAATATCTCGATGCCCCCGGTCACGTGGTGGTGCTTTGCGTCGCTCCGGTGGCCGAAGAAGCTGCTTCCACGCCCGCTGCCGATGCCGCCGTTCCTGCTGCTGGTGCCGCTGCGCCCGTCGCTGGGGCCGCGCCTGCCGCTGGGGCCGCGCCCGCCGCTGGTGCTGCCGCTCCTGCTGCCGCCGCCAAAGCTGCCGCCAAACCTGCCGCCGCCAAACCGGCCGCCGCCAAGAAGTAATTCTTTTCCCGTGGGGCGCCGCTTCGGCGGCGCGCCATGTTTCAGCACGTTCTTTGAGTCATGTCCGTCACGCTCCTCGCTGGACTGGGCAATCCGGGTGCAAAATACACCGGCTCGCGTCACAACCTCGGCTTTGTCGTGGTGGAAGCGCTGGCCGCGGCCGAAGGGCTCTCGTGGCAACGCGAGCCGCGCTTCGACGCCGAAGTTGCACGTTGGAATGTCCGCCCCGGTGAGACCCGTTGGCTCGTCAAACCGCAGACCTTTATGAATGAGAGTGGCCGCGCCCTGCGCCGCTTCCTCGATTTCCACAAGCTGCCCATCGAGTCACTCGCGGTCGCCTACGACGATCTCACGATCGACGCCGGGCGCGTGAAGTTGTCGGTCACCGGTTCCGCCGGCGGCCACAACGGCGTCGCCAGCCTCCTCGCGCAACTCGGCAACGGATTCGTCCGTTACCGGCTCGGGATTGGCAACACGCGACCGCCAGACATGGACCTCGCCGACTACGTGCTCGGAAAATTCTCCCTTTCAGAAAAAAAACTCATCGATTCCCAACTCCCATTCTTCGTCGAAGGCGCCCGGCTGCTCTTCACTAGCAGCCCCGCCGAAGCGATGAATCGACTCAACCGCAGAGACCGCAATGAACCAGAACAAGCGTAACTACAAAGCCACCTTCATCCTCGATAATCGTGGCAAAGAAGACTCCGTCGAACAAATCATCGAAGGCGTCAAAACCGAGATCGTCGCCGTGCAAGGTGAAGTCACCGCCGTCGAACAACTCGGCCGCCGCGATTTCATTCGCGTGACCGACGACAAGTTCCCCGCCGGCGTCTACGTGAACATCAGCTTCTCGGCCCCGGCCGCCGCGCCCGCGCAGTTGCACGAGCGCCTTCGTCTAAACAGCAGCGTCTATCGCGCGCTGGTCGAAAACGCCTAACGCGCTCCGCGCCCCGACCCCATGGCCAATCTCAATAAAGTCATGCTCATCGGCAACCTGACGCGCGATCCGGAACTCCGGGTCACGCCGAAAGGCACCGCCATTTGCACCTTCAGCCTCGCCGTGAACCGCAAGTTTCGCGACGAGTCCGGCGCCGACCGCGAAGAAGTGACTTACATCGACATTGAAGCATGGGGCAAGACCGGCGAAACGATCTCCAAGTATTGCACCAAGGGCCGCCCGCTCTTCGTCGAAGGCCGTTTGCGCCTCGACCAGTGGGAAGACAAGAACACGAAGGAAAAACGCAGCCGCATGAAAGTGGTCTGCGATAACTTTCAGTTCCTCGGCTCCGGTCGCGCTGATGGTGCTCCCGGCGGTGGCGAAGGTGGCGGCGGCGAATCCCGCTTCAGCTCACCTGCACCCCGTCAAAATGCGCCGAGCCGCCAGGCTCCGGCCCAGCAAGAATCCCTCGACGAAGACGTGCCCTTCTAAGCCGTCCCGTCGCTCAACCTTACAAGAAACAACCAACTCCGACAGAATATGGCTCACAGCGAAGTGCTCCTCCTCAAACCGGTCGACGGCCTTGGTGCCGAAGGCGATCAGGTCAAAGTCCGCGCCGGCTACGCGCGCAATTTCCTCCTGCCTCAAGGCATGGCGGTTCCTCTCACCGTTTCCAACCGTAAGCAGGTTGAAGCGTTGAAGCGGGCCCGCGGCCTACGCGAAGCAAAGGAACTCAACGGTGCGCAAGAAATTGCCGCCAAATTGGCCAAGACCAATATCGCCATCGCCGTGAAAACGGGCGAGGGCGGCAAGCTCTTCGGAGCGGTCACCGCAAACGACATCCACGAGAAGCTCGTGGCTGCCGGTATCGAAATCGAAAAGCGCCGCATCCACCTCGGTCAGCCGGTCAAAACCCTCGGCAAGCACGAGGTGAAGATCAAGCTGCACACCGATGTCTCCGTCGAACTCTCGTTCGACGTCGTTTCCGAAAATCCGATCGAGCCGGCGCAAGCCTAAGCGCTGACCGAATTCCCCACTACTTAAGCCGCGACGCGAGTCGCGGCTTTTTTTGCGCGGAGCAAAAGAAATACGGTCGAGAATGGCCGTGGGGATTCCGCTGGATTGGTCGCGTCGACCGACGTTAGGCAGACGGGGAATTGGCACTGAGGAGAGCAGGGTGGGGAGTCTGATGTTTGTTCACTGCGCGCGGTGAATAAAAAACCAGCAATCGGTGATTGCCCCGCGTCTCGCGAACCGCAACAAACGTCCCTCCCATGGCTCAATCAGCACTCGATAATCCCGAACGCCCGGCCACCCGCCGCAGCGCGATTCGCCCGGAGGCCGTTGGGGCCCCGTCGAGCCGGGAGATGCCGTGGAGTGAAGAGGCGGAGCAACACGTGATCGCCTGCTGTTTGTTGGATGGCCACGACACGATCGCGCGCTGCATGGAGGCACGCATCACCGAGCTGTCATTTTTCTCCGCCGCGAACCGGCTGATTTTCAAAACCATCATCGATCTCTACCAAAAGAGCCCACCGGTGACGTTGGAGATTCTCGCTGAGGAACTGAAGACACGGCGCCAACTTGATGCCGTTGGCGGCATTCCCTATTTGATTCAGGTCACGGGCCGCATTCCAACTGCGGCGCACGCCGGCTATTTTATCGAAAAGGTGCGCGAGAAGTTTTTGTTGCGCGAATTGATCAAGACCGCGACGGGTGCCGTCGAGCAATGTTACAGCTTTACGGGTGGCCTGGAGGAATTCGTCGATCGCGTGGAGCAAGAAATGTTCAAGGTTACGCAGGACCGCGTCAGTGACAGTGCGGAGGAAATCAAGGAGTCGATGAAAGCGGCCAACCAAGTCATTGCGAAACTCCTGATGAAGAAAGGCGAACTCACGGGAGTAACGTCGGGCTTCAAGGACCTCGATCAGATGACTTTTGGTTTTCAGAAACAGGAAATGATCGTGGTCGCGGCTCGTCCGTCGATGGGTAAGACCAGCTTCGCGCTTAACATCGCCGAGGCGGCGTCTTTGCCGAAGAAAGGGGAACCGATTGCCACGCTCATTTTTTCGCTGGAAATGAGCGCGTCCCAACTCGCCTTGCGCATGCTCTGCTCACGCGCGCGGGTGAATTTGAAATTACTCCGCGACGGACTGGTCAGCCGCGACGGCCAAGAGGTCAACGCGCTCGGCAAGACGGCCGAGGAATTCAAGACCGCTCCCATCTTGATCGATGATTCGAGCAGTTTGACGATTATGGAAATGCGCGCCAAGGCCCGCCGCATTTACGCCCGCCGCAAACTTGGCCTGATCATCGTGGACTATTTGCAGCTCCTCAACGGCTCCGACTCGAAGATGCCGCGCGAACAGCAAGTGGCGGAAGTTTCTCGCGGCCTAAAAGCGATGGCCAAGGAACTTGATCTCCCCGTCATTGTTCTAAGTCAGCTCAACCGCTCCTCGGAAAAAGAGAATCGCACCCCGCGTCTGTCGGACTTGCGTGAATCTGGTTCCATTGAGCAAGATGCCGACGTAGTGATCATGCTTTCCCGCCCCAAAGACAAAGATTCCGATGATCGCTTCCAAACGGCGACGAACATGGCAGATTTAATCGTTGCCAAACAACGCAATGGACCGGTAGGGGATTTGAAACTAACTTTCATTCAAGAAATTACGCGCTTTGAAAACTTCACTCCGTAGCCCATTTCGTCGGGCTTATCTCCTTTTCGCAGTATTACTTGCCAGTGTTGCCGGGCTTTATGCTCAGCAGCAGGAAGCAACCGCGCCTGCATTGCAGATCGGCACCATCGACGTGAAATTCGTCGGTGCGGCCAATGTGAGCGAACAAGTCGTTCGCGCCAACATGGCCCTTCGCGAAGGCACAGTCCTCGACGAGTCGCTGATCGACCGCGACATCCGCTCGCTCTACCGCACCGGCTTGTTCGAGTTCATCGAAGTGAAGCGCGAAGCGCGTGCGACCGACACGGTGAATCTTCTCATCGAAGTGACGCCTAAATACCGCGTGCTCTCGGTCATTTTCCAAGGCAACAAGGCCTACAAAGAAAAACGCCTCAGTCGCGAGGCCAAGACCGTCCCGAACAGCACGCTCGACGAGCGTCAGATCAAGGAAGACTCGGAGAAGATCTACGAGTATTACCAAAAAAACGGCTACAATCAGGCGCAGATCACCTACACGATCGATCGCAATCGCAGCACGGGCTTCGGCACCGTGACGTTCAAGATCCGCGAAGGCGTGAAAGTGCGAATTTCGGATATCAAATTTGTCGGCAACACCAAGGCCAAGCCGCGCAAGTTGCGCAAAGAAATGGAGACCAAGAAATGGCACCTCTTTTCCTGGATTTCCGGTGGCGGTCGATTCATCGACAGCGATTTTGACGAGGATTTGGAGAAGCTCCGCGATTACTACCGCGAACTCGGTTACCTCGACGTCGAAATCACCGAGGACAAAGTTAATTTCAACTACGCCTCATCCGGCAAGTTGGTCATCACGATAAACATTAACGAAGGCCGTCAGTATCATATCGGCGACGTCACCTTCAGCGGAAACAAGATCCATCCCTCTCGTCTGCTGCGCCTCGTGGTGCGCCAGCGCAAGGGCATGGTGTTCGTCCCGTCCAAACTCGATAAAGACGTGGAAAACATCGAGGACTTCTACGGTCGCGATGGTCACCTTGACACGCGCGCGCGCCTCATCCGCAAACCCAATCTCGAAACCGGTAACATCGACATCGAATACGAGATCAACGAGAGCGAAAAATTTCAGGTCGAGTCGATCAACATCGAGGGCAACACGAAAACCAAAAGCATCGTGGTGCTGCGCGAACTCGTGCTCGGGCCGGGCGATGTCTTCGACTCCGTGCGCATGAAGATTTCGAAAATGCGTCTCGAAAACACACGCTTCTTCGAAGACGTCAACGTCACTCCCGAATCGACCAACATCCCTGGCCGCCGCAATCTCCGCGTCGCCTTGCGCGAAGCACGCACCGGCAATCTCACATTCGGTGCCGGCTTTAGCTCCTTGGAGCGCGCCGTGATCTTTGCGGAAATCACGCAGTCGAATTTCGACATTTTCAACCGGAAATCGTTCTTCCAAGGCGACGGACAAAAATTCCGTCTCCGCATGCAACTCGGTTCCGAATCGAGCGAATTGGTGCTCGCCTTTGAAGAACCGTGGCTCTTCGAGCGCGAACTCGCGCTCGGTTTCCAAATCTTCCGCACGACCTCCGATTACAACAGCGCATTCTACGACGAAATTCGCTCCGGCGGCCAAGTCTACATGCGGAAGCGTCTCTTCGGTCTCGTCGAAGGCACACTGACTTACACCTTCGAAGTCGTCGACATTGCCAACGTCGATCCCACTGCGCCCGCGAGCATCCAGTCCATCGCCGGGAAGACGACGATTTCCAAACTGGGCTTCTCGCTCTTGCGCGATACCCGCGACAAGATCGTCAATACCACGCGCGGTAATCGCATGGAATTGATTACCGAAATCGCGGGCGGCCCGCTGGCCGGCGATGTGAACTATTACCGCGTTGAGGTCCGTGGCTCGCAGTTTTACCCAGTGTTCGAATTCCAAGAGCAAGTGCTCTCGCTCATCGGCCGCGCCGGTGTCGTGCAAAATTTCGGCGACTCCAACTCGGTGCCCTTCTTCGACCAATACTTCCTCGGCGGCCCGCAAACTCTGCGCGGCTTTGAATTCCGTGAAGTCGGCCCCAAGAACGCCTTTGGCGAACCCGAAGGTGGCAGAACCTACGGGTTCTTCTCCGCCGAATATTCGATCGATCTGGTAAAACCGATTCGCTTCGCGATCTTCTATGACGCAGGCTTCGTCAACCGCGACGCCTACGATTTTTCCCCAGCCGAATTTAACGACAACTTTGGTTTCGGTCTCCGACTTTTCGTCGCTGGCGCTCCGCTCAGCCTCGATTTCGGTATCCCGCTCCATGGCGACCGTTTCAACAAAAAAGGCAGTCAGTTTAATTTCTCCTTTGGCACCCGCTTCTAATCCCGTAACTTAATCATCCTATGCAAAAAGTCCTCCGCATCTCCCTCGCCACGGCCGCCTTCGCAGCCTGCGCACTCATGTCCTTCGCCCAACCCGCCTTGAAGGTCGTGGTCGTCGACATGGCCAAAGTTTACGACACCCATTTCAAGACCGAGGAGGCGAACGCGAAGTTCAACGACGCCGCCCAGCGCGCCCGTGAAGAGCTCGACAAGTTGAACAAGCAAATCCAAACCGCCGCGGAAGAATTCAAAGTCCTCGTCGAAGATTCGCGCAGCACCGTGCTTAACGAAGCCGCCCGTAACAAGGCCGCCAACGACGCCCAAAAGAAGCGCGAAGAGATCGAGCGCATGCAAGGTGAAGGCCAGAACTTCAGCGCCAACACCCAGCGCTCGCTGCAACAACGCGCGAAGAATCACCGTGACTTGATCATGGATGAAATCATGAAGGTCGTGAATGAAGTTTCCCGCGCCCGCGGTGCCACGCTCGTGCTCGATCGTTCCGGCCCCAGCGTATTCGGTATTCCGGTCGTGCTTCATGCTGATGCCGCTTACGATGTCACCGACGAAGTCGTGAAAGAAGTGAACAAGGATCGTCCTGCCGGCAGCGTTTCCGCCAGCAGCGCAGTGACACCTCCGGCTGCCGCGAACAGCGCCGCGACCGGTTTCACGGTCCCCGGCGTAACCCCGGCTCCGAAGAAAAACTAAGAAAACTTTTGCCAAGCCCTGCTCTCGCGAGCAGGGCTTTTTTGTGTCTATGCAACTCGCTTACAGTGCGGAAGAAATTTGCAGCATCGTTAACCCGCAACGAATTGCCGGGGCGACGACAGCAACGGTGCGCGACATCGCGTCACTTAGTGATGCCGCAACGGGCGATTTATCGTTCCTCGGAGCGTCGAAATATAAATCGGAAGTAGGCGGCACCAAGGCGTCGATTGTCTTGTTGCCCCTCGATTATGTCGGTGAGCCGCAGCCCAACCAGCTGTTTCTTTTTGTGGAGCAACCGTCGCTCGCGCTGGCCAAGCTTTGCGCGCGGATTGAGCAGTCTTTGTGGCCGAAACCGCCGGCGGGCATTCATCCTTCGGCACACGTGGCTGCGGGGGCGCAGATTTCACCGCAAGCGACCATCGGTCCGCTTTGTATTGTCGAAGAAGGAGTCAAAATTGGTGACGGCACCGTGTTGATTGGCTCCGTGCATGTCGGCCGTGGTGCCCAAATCGGCGAACAGTGCCTCATCATGCCGAATTGCGTGATTGGTGCGTCCTGCGTGATCCACAATCGCGTGCGTCTCGCGGGTGGGGTAGTGATTGGCTCCGATGGATTCGGCTATGAGTTTGTGCAGGGCCGCCACCTGAAAGTGCCGCAAATCGGCATCGTAGTTATTGAAGACGATGTGGAGATCGGAGCAAATACGACCATCGATCGCGCACGCTTCAGCCGCACCGTGATCGGGGAGGGGACCAAAATCGATAATCTCGTCCAAGTCGGCCACAATGTGATCATCGGCAAACACTGCATCCTCTGCGCGCAAGTAGGTATCTCTGGCAGCGCAACACTGGAGGATTATGTTGTGCTCGGTGGTCAGGCGGGAGTGGGCGGGCACATCACTTTGCGCAAAGGAACCAAGGCCGGTGGCCAGACGGGTGTCGCCTTCGACACGGAGCCCGGAAGTTTCATCAATGGCACGCCCGCCATTCCTTACATGCTCGAACGTCGCCTCCAAGTTCTGCATCAGAAACTACCGGATTTGTTCAAGCGGGTTGAATTCCTCGAGTCAGAAATTAAAAAGACTTCCGCCGCGGGCGAGTAGAAGGTAGTTTGGGCCGGAATGAAGGACTCGCGGCTCAAGATTTTCACCGGCAACTCAAATCGCACACTCGCAGAAGACATCTGCAAGTCGATCGGCGTCCCTCTCGGTGAGGCGACGGTGACATGTTTCCCTGATGGGGAAACTTTCGTGAAAATTAATGAGAATGTCCGCGGTGCGGATGTTTACATTATCCAATCCACCTGTCCGCCGACAAATCATCACGTGATGGAATTGCTCATCATGATCGATGCGGCCCGTCGTGCTTCAGCCGCGCGCATCACCGCGGTTATTCCGTTTTACGGTTACGCGCGGCAAGATCGCAAAGACCAACCGCGCGTGCCAATCACAGCGAAACTCGTGGCGAATTTGTTGACCGCCGCCGGTGCCACACGAGTGCTGACGATGGATTTGCACAGCCAGCAGATTCAGGGCTTTTTCGACGTGCCGGTGGATCACCTCTTTGCGTCACCGGTTTTCTTTCAATATCTCGCCACGCGCGTCAGTTCCAATCTGGTCGTTTGCTCGCCGGATATCGGCGGCATGAAAATGGCCGCGGCCTACGCCGACGCGCTCGGTGCCAGCATCGCGATGGTAGCGAAAAAGCGGATCAATGCGACCACCGTGGCTGCGACCAACATTGTCGGCGAAGTGAGCGGGTGCGATGTGTTGCTCGTCGACGACATCACGGAAACCGCCGGCACCGTCACCGCCGCGGCGCGCATTTTGCGCGAACACGGTGCGAAGAGCGTCCGAGCCGCGATCAGTCACTGCGTCCTCAGCGATGTCGCATACGAACGCTTGAAAGACGGCGTGCTCGACGAGTTGATCACGACCAATTCTGTGCCGACCGACCCGCGTGGGCTGCCCATCACTGTGTTGTCGATCGCGCCCTTGCTTGGCGAAGCAATTGTCCGCATCAACAGCAACGAAAGCGTGACCAGTTTGTTCAAGATCAAGGGCTTCTAAGGCTTTCGCTGGGGAACCCTCCGGTGCGCGCCGTGTCGCACCCAACCACCTCCATATGAAATCTCTTCTCGCTTTCTTTTCGTTGATCGCCGGATTGGGTCTGCTTTCGCTCAACGCGCAAACGCCGCAACTGACCAAGCCCGCTTCACCCGCTCCTAAGACGGGCCTGCCGCATCCGGAATTGCGCACTGACGCGACGCCGGTCGGCGAGGGTAAGGCACCCGTGCTCACGAGTTACGCCGACGTGCTCGAAAGCGTGCGCCCGTCGGTCGTCTCGGTATTCTCGAGCAAGATCGTGCGTCAGCGTGCGCCGGAAGTTTACCGCCGCATGTTCGGCCCACTGCCGGGTCAGGAACAGAAATTAAATGGCCTCGGCTCAGGCGTCATCATCTCGTCCGACGGCTACATTCTGACCAACAATCACGTTGTGGAAGAGGCAGACGAACTTCGCGTAGTCCTCAACGACGAGCGCGAACTGCCCGCGAAATTGATCGGCACTGACCCGAAAACAGACATCGCCGTCATCAAAATCGACGCGACGAATCTGCCTTTTGTCACGCTCACCGACAGTGAAAAATTGCGCGTCGGTGATATCGTTTTCGCCATCGGCAACCCGCTCGGCATCGGCCAGACGGTGACGATGGGTATCGTCTCTGCGACCGGCCGGAAAAACATTAATCTCCTCACCGACCGCGCTCCTGATGCTTACGAAAATTTCATCCAAACCGACGCAGCGATCAATGTCGGTAATTCCGGCGGCGCTTTGATCGATGCCAAAGGGCGACTCGTCGGCATCAACAGCGGTATTGCCACCAACAACCGCGGCAACATCGGCATCGGTTTCGCCGTGCCGATCAATCTCGCTCGCGGCGTCCTGACGAGCCTCATTGAACACGGCACCGTCATCCGCGGCTACATGGGTGTGGCGAGCAACACACTGACGCCCGACGTGGCGGAAGCCTTCGGCTTGCCCCGCGACACGCGCGGCGTGGTCGTGACGGATCTCAGTCCACGCGATGGCCCGGCGGCCCAAGCCGGCATCAAACGGGAAGACATCATCACCGGAATCAACGGTCTCCCGCTCACCTCTCGCGACGATTTGCGCCTGCAGATTGCCCAGCTATTACCAGGCACCAAAGTCGGCGTGCAATTACTCCGCGACGGCAAGTCACTGACGATCGACGTCACCCTCGGTCGTCTTGAAGATGAGACGACGGTCGGCGAGTTGTTGCCCGGTGTGACGGTGCAGCCATTGACTCCCGAAATTCGCGCCGAACTGCGCATCGACAACCGCGTCGAAGGCATCGTCGTGACCGATGTTTCGCAACAATCGCCCTACCAAGGTATTTTTCCCGCGGGCAGCGTGATTGAGCAAATCAACCGCGTGCCAGTGGTGGATGCCGCCTCGGCGCGCGCTGCCATGCGCAGCGGTCGTAATCTCGCGCTCATCCAATACCGCGGCGTCTACCGACACTTGATCTTCGAAGTGCGCTAAACACGGGGCAGTAAAGCCCATCGATTTCCGAGGCGCGTCGTTCTGACGCGCCTCTTTTATTCTCCAGAGACCAGCCGCTTAACTGCCCGGCTTGCTCGCGGGAATCGCCGCCAACTCCGGCGGAACTTGATCCGCCGCGTAAGTTGGGAAACTCAATTCCAGCAGCGAATAAACGGGAATCGTGAACTTCGCTTGGCCCTGACTCCGATCGACCAACACTGCGACGCCGACCGCTTCCCCGCCGAGCTTTGCGATGATATCGAGACACTCCTGCACGCGACCGCCGCGCGTGATGACATCTTCGACCACGAGCACTTTCTCGCCCGGCGAGAGGGTGAAACCACGGCGCACCACGAGGACGTTGTTTTCTTTTTCCGCGAAAATGTAACGGCAGCCCGCCTGACGCGCGACCTCTTGGCCGATGACCAGCCCGCCCATGCCGGGCGCCAACACCGTGACGAACGACAGTCCGCGCAATTTTGCATGCAGCAACGCGCCGAGGCGTTCTACCTCCGGCATATGCTGGCAAACTTGGGCGCATTGGAAGAAGTTCGCACTATGCAGTCCGGAGCGGAGCACGAAATGGCCCTGCAGCAGCGCCTTGGTGCGTTTAAAAATTTCCATTACCTCTTGTTGAACGGCATCCATGGCGGAAAACGCTGTGGCATTCGCCCGTGAAATGGAAATGATTTTTCGATTCCCGTTATGACGCCTCATGCCACCAGCCTCGAAGACGAACTCGGTGACGTCCTGGAAAAAGCGGCGCGGCACGCCGGCTTGAGTTACGAGAAACTCGCGGTCGAGGCGGAGGTGGAACTCAGCCGCATCAAGGACGCGCTCGATTACCGCGCCGACCTCAACGCGGCGGAGCTAAACCGGCTCGCCCGCGTGTTGAACTTAAACGAAGTCGGCCTTTGCGCACTCGCGCAAAACGCGTATCCGCAGCCCGAGATCGGCGGATTGCCGTTTTGCTTGCATCCGATCCGCATGCCCTTCGGCGTCGGCGTGGCCAACGCCTACCTCATCGCGTGCGGCAGCGACAGCGCGGTGCTGTTCGACACCGGCGCCAGCGGAGCGGAGTTGCGACGCGCGTGGCCGGCAAAGATTCGGCGACTCGAAGCGGTGTTCGTGACGCACTACGAAGCAGAGCACATCGGTGGACTCGACGAAGTGATGGCGGAATTTGGACTCTCGCATTTTTACGGGCCGCCGACGGGCCGTTGGCCGCGTTGTCGCGGTTTGAGTGAAGGGGAATCCGTGGAGATTGGCGGCTTGGCGATCCAAGCGATGCAAACTCCCGGGCACGCGCCGGAGCACAACTGTTACGTAGTGAAACTCGCCGGAGCGCCCGCGCGCCGCGAAGTCGTGATCTCGGGCGATCTTATTTTCGCCGGCTCGTTGGGCGGCGGTTATTTTTGCTGTCAACGCCAGCTCAAGCACGCGAGGCGTGTGCTTGGATCGTTGCCGGATGATGCGTTAATCGCACCGGGGCACGGCCCGCTTTCGACCGTGGCTAACGAACAACGCTTCAATCCGTTTCTCGTTTAGTGGGGGTGAATGGAGCGGTGCTCGCCGTGTCATGGGTGATTGCTTGAGGCGCGGCGAGCGGCAGCAAAACGCGAAAAACGGCGCCGCGTCCGGGCTGCGATTGCACTTCGAGGCGCCCGCCTTGAAGCGTGAGCAGTTCGCGTGCGATGAAGAGGCCGAGACCGGACGAGTCTTCGTTGGGGCCGGTTGGTTTGGCGGAAAGACGTTGGCGGGGCGCAAAAATCTTGGCGAAATCGGCGGGCCCGAGTCCAGGGCCGGTGTCGCGCACTTCGGCGTAGGCCCATGCGCCGGACTCACCGAGTGCGATCGTGATGGTGCCGCCGAGCGGAGTGAATTTCAGGGCGTTGCCGATCAAGTTGTCGAAAACCTGGCGCAAGCGTTCTTCGTCTGCTTCGACATGCGGGATGGGCGTAAGCGGCGGTTGCAACGCGAGAGTTTGATTCTTCGTCGCCGCCACCGGCTGCAGACTAGTGATGGCAATCGTCGCGACGGCGGTGAGATCGAGTTCCGTGGTGTGCAGTTGCAGATTGCCGTCTTCGATCGCGGACGCATCGAGGAAGTCGCGCACGAGATTCCGCATGCGCTCCGTGTCGGCCTGAATACTATTGGCCAGGCGGAGCACGGTGACCGCATCAGAGGGGGAGCCGGAAATCAGGCGCGCGGTGGCGTTGAGCGCACTGAGTGGCACTTTCAAATCGTGTGAGGCCATCTGGAGCATGCGCGATTTCAAACGCTCCGCGACTTCAGCGCGTTCGCGCGCGTGCTCGGTGGCGGCGCGCATACGGCGTTCGGCGCGCAGTCGCACTAATTGCACGATAATGACCGAGCCGAGAATGGCCACGCCGCCGATCAGGGCTGCGGCGAGCGCGACGGTTTGGAAGCGGCGCCGACTAATTTCGGCGACCTGCAATGCTTGGTCGCGTTTGAGCAGCGTGATCTCGAGCTCGCGTTGTTCCTGACCGTAACTGGCGCGCAACTCCGACATGCGCCGACGGTCTTGTTCGCTGTGGATCTCGTCTGAGAGTCGCGCAAGGCGGCGCTGGAAATCGAGCGCTTTGGCGAACTCGCCCCGTGCCTCGTGAGTGAGCGCATATTCCAGAAAAATGTCGGCCTGCACTTCCGGACTTTCCAACGATTGCGAAATAAGGCGCGCACGATTGAGTTGGATCAGTGCGTCCTCGGTGCGTCCCGCATTGCGGAAGACGCGCGCGAGTCGACGGTGGGTGTTGGCGATGTAGCGACGGTATTTTAGCGCCTGAAATGTCGTCAGCGCTTGCTGCAAATAATCGAGTGCGGTCGCGTAGTCGCCTTGGCCGTCGGCGGCGAGGCCGAGATTGGTCAACGTTTCTGCGATGGCACGGCGGTTGCCCGTGCTTTGGCGAATCGCGAGCGCTTCCCGATGGAGCGCGATGGAGCGTTCGTATTGTTGTTCGCCGAGGTAGTAGTTGCCGAGGCTGTTGAGCAGACTGCCACGCATCCGCATGTCCTGCGCTTCGGCGGCAAATTGCAGACCGAGATCAAGGTGGTGGAGGGCGTCTTCATTGCGCCCGAAACGCTGGTAAGAGAGTCCCAGACCACCGTGAGTGCGGGCCAAGAGGGATTTGTCGTCGACCTTTTGCGCGAGGCGCAATTCAGCGAGGTGAGATTCGACCGAAGCTGGGTAATCGGTGAGATTCCAGTAGATGCGTCCCATTAAATAGAGAAAGCCGATCTGGAGTCGCTCGTCGTTGAGTGCTTGGGCCCGGAGCAATCCTTGGCGGGCTTGCGCGAGCCCCTCGCTGTAGTCGCCTCGGCGCCGGAGCAGATTAACCTTGTTGAACAGGACGCGAAGTTGATCGGCTTCCGGCAGAATTTTGTCGGTTGAAACCACCGTTTCCGAAGAATCGTCGGGATCCATCCCATCCGGTTCCAATTCCACAGGCGGAGCCATCACCGGCGCGGGGAGAGTCGTCGTCGAACTCTTGGTCGACTGCGCCTGAACGTTGCCGCAGAGCAAGCAACCGAGGAAAAGGGCGACGAGACGATACGGCATACGATTAGTTTCGTATCAGCCAGCGTCCTGCACGCAACACTGTCGGCGCGCCTTCGGCGTAGGCGATCTGGCCGTTGACCACGACCCAAGCGACCCCTTCCGCATAGGCGTGCGGCTGAGTGTAGGTGCTGGTATCACGCAGTGTTTGCGGATCGATCACGGCGAGATCGGCGAAGGCCCCGACTTGCACCACGCCGCGATCGCGCACACCGAAGACCGCGGCGGGTTGGCCGCTCATCGAGTGAATCGCGCGCTCCACCGAAACGACATTTTGATCCATTGCGTAGCGGCGTAACTTGCGGGCAAACGAACCGTAACTGCGCGGGTGCGCCGCCGTGCTGCCGAAGACCGGCATATCGCCATCGGAACTGGTCATCGTCCACGGTTGGCGCATGAAGGCGACGATGTCATTTTCGTGAATGCTGAACGAAACGATATCGACGCTCGCACGCCGCAGGAGATGAATCACGGTTTCCACGGCGTCGAGTTGGAGCGCCGTTGCGATGGCGTCGAGCCGTTGCCCTTCGTAGCTCGGCTCGGGGCGATAGGAGCGGATTTGCAACGAGCCCGCGCCGCCGCGCCGCACCAGATTTTCCGCAATCGCTTCGCGGAGCTTGGGTAGTTGCGCTTCGTCGTGGAGCCGTTTCCGCATCGCTGGTTGCCCGCCTTCCTGCGCCCATCGCGGCATCAGCGCCGCCGCCAGTGACGTAGAACCGGCTTCGTAGGGATATTGGTCCGCGTAAATGGAAATACCGGCGGCCCGCGCAGCGTCGATGCGCCGAATGATTTCCGCCGAAGCGCCCCAAGTGCCCGGCCCGAGCGCTTTGATGTGCGTGACGACGCCGGTGAGTTTTGCGCGACGCGAGACTTCGATCACTTCCTCCACTGCGGCCACAACTCCGATCGTGTAATCGCTCTCGTCGCGCACGTGGCTGGTGTGAAAACCACCGAATTCCGCGACGACTTCGGCGAGCGCCGCGATTTCATCGGTGTCCGAAAAACTGCCGGGCGCGTAGAACGGTCCGCTGGAAAACCCAAAGGCACCTTGCTCCATCGCCTGCCGCACAAACTGTTGCATTTTTCTCAACTCTTCGGGATTCGGCGCACGCGTGGCGTGATCGAGCACGGCGATGCGCACCGCGTTGTGCCCGATCAACGCCGCGACGTTTACGCCCGGTTTGGCGTGAAGAATCGCGCTTTGTTGCACGGCCAAATCGGCTGGCCCACCACCGTCGGGGTTGATGAACACCGTCGTCACACCTTGCGCGAGGTGGTTGCGCGCTGCCGCCCGGTCGGCGACGGCCAATCCGGCGGCCGCGTGCGTGTGTCCATCGATAAAGCCCGGCGTCACCCACATGCCAGCGGCGTCGATTTCACGAGCAGCAGTTGCCGTGGCGGGGAGCGAACCGACAAACGCGATGCGATCCGCGGCCACCGCCACGTCAGCGATTTGCCGCGGGCTGCCGGTGCCGTCGAAGACGAGACCACCGCGCACGATGAGATCAAAATGGGGGGACGCCGCGGCCGTGAGTTGCCCCACGAGCAAACTGAGCAACACCCATATCAAGATGCCGAAGCGGGAAACGGAAACGGGGCGGGAAGTTCGAAAACAGACCATGGTGAGAGGAGGTTGACGCTGGCCGAGGTTGCACGGCGTTGCGCTCGAGGTCGAGTGTGCGCTTGGGAAATCGAGGTTGCAAATTGGTCAACCGGCGTGGACTAATTGCCACCATGGAAGTGGGACCGCATGGCAAGCGACGGGTATTGGTGGTGGATGACGTGCCGGAATTTTGCCAGCAGGTGCGGGCGATGTTGCGGGGCTTCTGCGGCGAGACGCAGATCTGCACCAGTCCGGTGCGCGCGTTGCGGCGATTGCGCACGGGCAATTTTGATTTGCTGATCACGACGCTGCAAATGCGCGAACTCGGAGGCTTCGATGTGATTCGCCGCGTGCGCGGGCAGGGTGATGCGATTCCGATTATGTTGATCACCGGTCACGGCAACGAGCAGACGGCGATCGAAGCGACGCGACTGGGCGTGACGGATTATTTACAAAAGCCGGTGGAGGCGGCGGAACTGCAGGCGCGGATCGGGAAAATTTTCGCGCGCGGCCCCGACGCTCCGTCACCGAATCTGGCGATGATGGACTTGGTCACGCAGGATCCGGCGACGCGCGCGGTTTTGGATACGTTGCCGTTGATTGCACGCAGCGACAGTCGGGTGCTGATTCTCGGTGAGACGGGCACGGGCAAACAATTGGTGGCGCAAGCGATTCATCGCGCCAGTGCGCGCGCGAAGGAGCCGTTTGTGGAGGTGAATTGCGCGGCGATTCCGGAAAATTTATTGGAGAGCGAATTGTTCGGTCACGAGCGCGGCGCGTTCACCGGTGCAACGGAGCGGCGGATCGGGCGCTTTGAAGAAGCGGCGCGCGGCACGCTGTTGCTCGACGAGATCGGGGAAATGAATTTCGGCGTGCAGTCGAAATTGTTGCGCGTGTTGCAGAACGGTCGCTTCAACCGCGTCGGCGGCCAGCAAACGATGCAATCGCAGGGACGCGTGCTCGCGGCGACCAATCGCGATCTGGCACAAGAAGTCGAGGCGGGGAGATTCCGCGCGGATTTGTATTATCGTTTGCATGTCATCTCGCTGACGATGCCGCCGCTGCGGAAGCGACCGGCGGATATTCCGTTGTTGGCGCGGCATTTTTTAAAACGTTTTCGGCGCGGCGAGGCCGGCCCGGCAGAGTTTAGTCCGGAGGTGATGCGGGCGCTGCAACTTTATGGCTGGCCCGGCAATGTGCGCGAAATGGAACACACCGTGGAGCGACTCGCGGTGATGAGTTCGAATCCGGTCGTGGAGTTGGCGGATTTGCCGGAGAAGTTGCGGCTTGGTTTGTCCACGGGAGAGAGTGCGCGGGTAGATTTTTCGGCGACGTTGGCGGAGGCGAGGGCGGCGTTTGAACGCCGTTATCTGGAAGAAGGCCTGCAAGCGGCGCACGGCAACATGGCAGAAGCGGCGCGCCGAGCAGGCGTGGACAAATCGCAGTATTTTCGCTTGGTTAGACGGCATGCGCTCGACCCGGCGCGCTATCGCTAACCGGACTTGGCATCACACCTGCAAAGACTTTCGCGCAACTATTCCTTACTATGAAAAAAATCAAAATTGCTCAATTCGGCCTCGGCCCCATCGGCCTTGAGGCACTGAAACTCGCCGCCACGCAGCCGTGGGTCGAAATTATTGGCGCGGTGGATAAAGATCCGTCCAAGGCAGGCCGGCCGTTGACGGAAGTCACCGGGCTAGCGCAGTTGGATGGTTTAAAGGTTTCGGCGAATTTGGAGGAGTTGTTCCGCGACTCGCAGCCTGAGGTGATTCTGCACACGGCGGGTTCGAGTGCGGCGATTTCGCTCGAGCAAATGCGTCCGGCGCTGGAACTCGGAGTGAGCGTTGCGTCCACTTGTGAGGAACTGATTTTCCCGGCGCTGAAGGCCGGCCACTTGGTGAAAGAGTATGATGGTCTTTGCCGCCACACTGGTGCGCGGATGGTGGCGACGGGTGTAAATCCCGGTTTCGTGATGGACTTGTTGCCGATTACAATGACGGCGGTGAGCCGCTCGGTGGACAGCATCTTGGTGGAACGCGTGGTGAATGCCTCGACGCGCCGTCAGCCGTTGCAGGCCAAGATCGGCAGTGGACAATCGCCGGAGGAATTCCGGGCGAAGTTGCAATCGGGTAGGGCGGGGCACGCGGGTTTGCGTGAGTCGCTCGCTCTCCTCGCGCACGCGATGGGTTGGCCGATGGATAGCATCACCGAAGTCGGCGAGCCGATGATCGCGCAGCACGACATCCAAACTAAGTTCTTCACTGTCGCGAAGGGACAAGCGTGCGGCATTCATCAGCGCGCCGTCGGTATTTCGGGAGGCGTTGAGAAGATCGTGCTCGATATCAAAATGTATCTCGATGCGGAAAATCCGTGCGATCACATCGTGATTCGCGGGCGTCCGCCGCTCGATGTGACCGTGAATGGCGGTGTGGCCGGTGACGATGCAACGGTCGCGTCGCTGATCAACATCGTGCCGCGCTTGCTCTCGGCGCAACCGGGCCTGCATTTGCCGATTGATTTGCCCGTGCCGCGCTGGGGGTTCAACACCTGAGGCACCCAGAATTAACGGTGGCAATTAGCGCGACACCTTTCCTGTGCCTGTGAACGGGAAAGGTGTTGACACTCAGAGCGCGTTCCCAACTTTTGGCCGCTCTGTTCCTTGGCTTCCTAGCTCAATGGTAGAGCAGTTGACTCTTAATCAATTGGTTCGGGGTTCGAGTCCCCGGGGAGCCACCAGTTTTCGTTATTTGCAGTCACTTTTGTGCGCCGCACACCACGCCGGTGTAGCTCAACGGTAGAGCACCTGTTTTGTAAACAGGCGGTTGCGGGTTCAAATCCAGTCACCGGCTCCATTAACTCGGAGGTTCATACCTGCCGCAGGCGCACACATTCTCTTT
>CAMTVI010000042.1:0-41338 GCA_947085165.1 uncultured Opitutaceae bacterium | reverse complement strand
CGAGCGTCACAAAGCGAATGATCTCTTCCATTGGGGTGACTTCTTTCCACGGCATCACTGCCGTATGTGTCACCCATCACCCCGGTCCAAGTGTTACCTATCCTGCCGGTTCATACCAACAAGCTCATCCTCGCCTCGCTCAAGGCCGGCGCGCTCCGCCGCCAGATCGAGGACGCCGGCGGCCTCAAGCTCATCTACATTGACCCGCCCTTCGACGTGGGCGCGGACTTCAGCATGGACATCGAGATTGGCGGCGAGACCTTCCACAAAGAGCCGAACCTCCTCGAACAAATCGCCTACCGCGACACCTGGGGGCGCGGCGCGGATTCCTTCATCGCCATGATTTACGAACGCCTCATCCTCATGCGCGATTTGATGCACGAAAATGGGAGCATCTATGTGCATTGTGACTGGCGCGTAAATAGTCACATCCGCCTTGCATTGGATGAAGTCTTTGGCCGCGACCGGCAGTTAAACCAGATTGTGTGGAAACGAATCTTCTCCCACAGCGGCGGAAACAAATTTGGAATCGTCGATGACACCGTGCTCCTTTGGACGAAGACGGACCGTTTCATTTTCAATAAGCTCACGAAGCCTCATGCGGAGTCTTACATCAAGTCGCACTACGGAAGTGTTGATGAGCACGGCAAACAATTTCGTCTCGTTACATTGTCTGCGAAAGGTCCAGGACCAGCGAGGATGTTTGGTGACAGGCTAATCGCGCCGCCGAAAGGAAGGCATTGGGCGTGGAGTCAGGAGCGAATTGATGAAGGACTGAAGAGCGGCAAACTCGTCTTCGCGTCAACGGGACAGCCCAACATCAAACAGTATCTCGACGATACCGAGGGGACTATGATCCAGACGATTTGGGATGACTTACCGGGAGTTAATCCCATTTCCCAAGAATTACTCGGCTATCCAACTCAAAAGCCCGAGGGCTTACTTGAACGCATCATTTCAGCCAGCAGCAACGAAGGCGATTTGGTGGCGGACTTTTTCTGCGGCAGCGGCACGACCGCCGCCGTGGCCGAAAAGCTCGGGCGAAAATGGATCGCCACCGACCTCGGCAAGTTCGGCATCCACACCACGCGCAAGCGGCTCATCCAGGTGCAGCGCGAGTTGAAGGCGGCGGGCAAACCCTTCCGCGCCTTCGAGGTGCTCAACCTCGGCCGCTACGAGCGCCAGGCCTATCTCAACGTCGCCGGGCGGCTCACCGGCAAAAAGAAGGAGCAGGCCCTCGCCCGCAAGGAACAGGAGTTCCGCGACCTCATCCTGAAAGCCTACCGCGCCGAGCCGTTGCCGGACGCGACCTTCTTCCACGGCAAGAACGGCGGGCGGCTCGTGGTCGTCGGACCGATCAACCTGCCCGTGGGGCGGCTGTTCGTGGAGGAAGTCATCACGGAATGCCGCAAGCGCGGGGCGTCGCGCGTGGACGTGCTGGCGTTCGAGTTTGAGATGGGCCTTTTCCCCGCCGTGCTGGACGAGGCGAAGCACAAGGGCATCGACCTCGCGCCCAAGACCATCCCGCCCGAAGTCTTCGACAAGCGCGCCGTGGAGAAAGGCCAGGTCCGTTTCCACGACGTTGCCTACATCGAGATCACGCCGCGCATCGACGCGAAGGACAGCCTCACCGTGGCCGTGGAGTTGAGCGACTTCTCGGTCTATTACTCGCAGGGCATTGCCGATGCCATCGCCGCCGATCTCAAAGCGGGCAAAAGCGAGGTTGTCTGCGAACAGGGGAAACTCATCAAGATCAGCAAGGACAAGCAGGGCATTGAATCCCGCGACATCCTTACAAAGAAGTGGACCGACTGGGTGGATTACTGGGCCGTGGATTTCGACTACGAGAACCGGAAGGAAATCATCAAGGTGCCGCGACGCATGGGTGTGGAGGGGGAGTTGCCCGGCGTCGTGAAGGACGAGGGCGAATTCCTCGACTTTGAGGAGCGCTGGACCGGCGCCTACATCTTCGAGAACGAATGGCAGAGCTTCCGCACCCGCCAGAGCCGCGACCTCGAACTGACGTCCGTTCGTCACGCCTATCCCAAGCCCGGCCGCTACACGATCGCCGTGAAGGTCATCGACATCTTCGGCAACGACACGATGACGCTCGTGGCCGTGACGGTGGGGTGAACCGCAATCATATCCCAAACAGACACAGTATCATGTATCTGGCTTACTTCGACGAAAGCGGTGACGACGGCCATCCGGTCACATCTTCGCCCCTCTTCGTGCAGTCCGCCGTTTACCTGCACCACCGCCAGTGGCAGCAGGCTTTTGAAGCGACCCGCCAGTTTCGACGCGATCTCGGCCGACGCACCCGCCTGCCCGCCAGCATCGAATGGCACACCCGCGAACTGCTGCTGGATAAAGATCCTTATCACACCCTGCGCCTGACAACGGCTGAGAGGATACAACTGGTCGATGAATTTTGCCGCCACTTGGCCGCTTTGGAAGTGAAGTGCATCACGGTTGTCATCAACAAGACTGCCATCAGGTCGCCCGATTACGCCGTGCTCGACAAGGCGGTCACCTACCTGATCCAACGCATTGAGAACGACCTGCGGGCGACAGACGAAAAATTTGCGATCATCACCGACGAGGGCCGCGTGGGAAAGATGCGTGCGACCGCCCGCCGTATCCAGCGCGTAAACTATATCCCGTCCAAATTTGGCGCCCAATCGCAGCGCTCCGAAATCCACAGCTTGATTGAGGATCCGTTGCCCAAGAAATCACATGAATCATTTTTCATCCAATTCGCCGACTTGGTGGCCTGTCTGGGTCAGCTGCATCTGCAGCAGGAACTGGGTGTCGCCCGATGGCCCAACCGGCTGGCGGCCTATTTGCGTCCGGTGGATGTTGTCAGCTGGTTGGATATCCTCAAACCACGCCTCAATTTGAAGGCATCACCAAGCCATCCTTACGGCATAGTGTGTTATCCTAAAAAATAAGAGCGACCCTTGCGAGTCGCTCCAAGCACCACCTACGACGCATGCGCGCTTTCAGTGATTCGGTCGTAGTCAAATCCCGAATCAGCGAACAAGGCAAGTCTGGTTTCCGAGGCATTGGGTGCAGGTGAGGGCTGTGAATGCAACCAAGAGCCTCACTCTACGAATCGCCATGTAATGGTTACGGCGTCCACTCCTCCATCGCTTCGGCGCCCATCGGAGTGGCATGGCCGTCGCGGAGCAGCGCGTTGTTGAGGAAAAGCGTTTCGCCGGAGCGGGTCGTGAGGTGCACGTCGGCGAGGTAACGATCATATTTGTCCACCTTCGACGTCGTGAGCATGACGTCGCCCGCATCAAGGAGGAGCCGCTCGACGTAGCGTTTCGCGGCCTTGCCCTCGGCCGTGTCGAGTTCGGGGCAATCGAGACCGCGGAGGCGGATTTTTTCGTCCATCACGTAGTGCGGTAGCGCGACGCTCACGTGCAACGTGTCGCCATCAACCACGCGGCGCACCGTGGCGCGATAGGTAAACAGGTCGGCGCTGGTGGCCTCGCGTGCCGGCAGAAATTCCCCGTCGTCCCAACGCACGAAAGCACCGGCCTCCAGTCGGCGCTGCGCCGCCGTGGTCAACGGGTGATAAAGCTTGAAGCCGACATCCACAGCGAGGGCGTCCCCGCGTGCGACGACGCGAAAGAGATCCGGCGTGCCGCGTTTTTGTTTTAGCAAACGCAAGGGCGCCGCGGCAATCGGCAGCGAGTCAGTAGGACGCGCTTCGTCGCCGGCCAACCGCTGGGCGGCGTTGAACGCTCGCACGCGCGCCTTCAGATCGACCGTGCGCAGACGTTCGCGTTTCAATTCCTCAATCAAGCTGGCGCGTTCGTCCGCGTCGCTCACCTGACAAAGCAGGCGGCACTGGTTCCAACCCAATTGTGCGACCGGTCGCACAATTGGAAACTCCCGGTAGAATTGGACGCATTCGTAGAGCGCGCGACGGCTCACCTTCGTCTCCTCCGCCAGCCGGGCGATGATCTTCGCCCCGTAGTCGGCGCGGCTGCCGTGGTGCGACACATGCCCGTGGATGAGCCTGCCGGTTTCGTGATAGGTGAGGACCCACGCCGCTTCGACTTTGCGCCGGCCGGTGATGAGCACCTCCACGATACCGCTGCGTAATTCGGCGTAGGTGCGGGGAATCGGAATCGTGGGCGTAATAGCGTGACGCATTTTGTTGGCCCGCGCAGTTGCTAACACCCCCGCCCACCCCTCGGCAAGCGCGGACGTTACGTCCATCCGCAACCGACGTTGTTGAAGAGTGAAACGGTGTCCGGTCTTAATCGTTACTCTTTTTCCGTCGCTCGGCGCTCAACTTTGCTAGCACCACGCCCCGGCTTCGCAAACTCGGTGGAAATCGGCGGTGCACTGAGATGATTTGTAGGGGCGTGGCTCGTCCACGCCCGCGCGGGCGGACACAAGGTCCTCCCCTACAGCGCCAAGGCGCGGTTCTTTTTGTTTCCCCCGTTCACAGTCGCAAAGGTAAAAACGAGCTGAGCTTTACGTGGATGAAAATTGCCCCCGCAAAGCTCAATCCACGGTTTTCAGCGATTGACCGCCAACTGGTTAATGCACATAATCCCTGCACGGACCTTAACTATGCAGAACGCAACTCAGTTGAGGTGAAAAGAACTGGATGAAGAGCTCTATCCCAGAAAAGGTCGCGAGAGTAAGGACGGATATTTCGTCTTATTTGTTTCATTTCGTGAACCGCGGCAACACACCTGCCGACAGACTGCGCGCGATTCTGAAGTGTGGCTACATTCGCGGCGGCCTTTACCCGCCCGCCACGAAGAAAAGCGTTTGTTTTACAGAAGCACCACTCGCAGATGTGGTCCGTCAAGATGGCATCCTTGATTCACACAGCTACCAGCGCCTCAGTCTTTGGGGTATTGGATTCAAGAAGAAATTCATTTTCGATGCGGGCGGACTTCCTGTCATTTACCAGCCCAGGGTGCGCCTTGCAGATATTCATCCAAATGCACACTGGAGACATGTAGATTTCGATTTAGAAACAGGCACTGACTACTCATGGCAGAGAGAGTGGCGCATCTGTTCCGAAGAGTTTCATTTTGAATCGGAGCATGCCGTGCTTGTCGTCCCAAGCGTTGACGAGTTTGTTGACCAGCTATGGGAGGTGTCGATCGACATTGAGGATGATCATGGCGAACTCACTTACAGCGCCGGCGTATACAAAAAGTGGAACTTCATACCACTTGAGCACGCGGATATCTCGAACGACACCGACATCGAAGTGTGTCGCGGTGATGATTTTCGGGACATCATTGAAGACGATTTTTACGACAAGATGAACTACGACAACGCCTGAGAAGGCTACGCTAAACATGTCATTGGACGAAAACGATTCTATCTCCACTCCCCTTTTCACTGGAATCTACAATGGAGTGGGCTCTTTAGGTCTTAGCGCTGGAGTTATTGCGTTCTTTCAAGGAAATTACGTCATTGCAATGGGGGTCTTCTTCATCGCGCTAGTCTGTTTCGGAATCGCACAGGTCGTCTTGCTGCTAGCAAAGATTGAATGCAATACGCGAGACAAGGAACGCTCTGCTGCGCAGGAGGCCCAAAAGAGACTGCTCGCACTCGCAGCGATTTCTAAAGAAGAAACAAGACGGATCGAACAAGAAGAAAGACGGATCGAACAGGAAGAGAGACACGTGCAAATGCTCAGAAAAGAGGGCGAAGAGAAGATTCTTCACTATGGCGATCTTTGTGAACGCTGCACGCATTTCACCCCTACGCTCCTGCTTCCAGAGATGGATGCCACGCAAGACGCCAAATCAGGATTTTGTGCACGATTCCAGATGTGCACCAAGAAGAATCACAGTTGTGGAGCGTTTGTCCCAATCTGAATAGCAGCGAAAAGGAGGGATATCCTATTCGTTAATCTTTCCGCGTTGATCGGGCCTGAGTTTGCGGGACACGGTTGTGTCTTGTTTTGTGGATTATCGGTGGGCGACCGGTTGGCGCAGGCGTTCAGTGCGTCGCTCGGCAGTCTCACAGAAAAGCCGTAGGGCATTTCTGCGACCGCCTTGCGCCGCGCCGAGGGGAGTCTGGTTGGTCGCTGAGGCGCAGATTCGCGGCAGCTTCCAAAGGTGAGTCATCAGGCGTTTTTCGGCTCTACGTGACCCGTGCGGTCGGGTTTAGTCGGTGGCATCATGTTGAAAACCCGTCTGCTCCATCCCGAGATTCTCTCGGCCCTCGCCGCTTCGGGCCATTTTTCTCAAGTCTTCATCGGCGACGGCAATTTTCCGACGGCGGGCAATCGCGGGCCCAACGCACGCATCGTGCACCTCAATCTCGCGCCCGGCATGATCGACGCCGTGACGGTGCTCGACGTGATCCTCGAAATGACGCCCGTGCAGGCCGCGACGGTCATGCAGCCGCCCGCTGATTTCGCGTCACCGTTGCACGCAGTTTATCGGGAGAAACTCGGCCCGCAGGTCACGTGGACGGAGATGGAACGCTGGGCGTTCTACGAGAAGATCTCGTCGCCGCGCACGACGTTGATGATCGCCACCGGCGAGCAGCAACGCTTCGCGAACCTCCTGCTCGAAATCGGCGTGGTCAAACCGCCGGTTGCCTGAGCGGAGTTTGGCGGTGGCGCTTACGCGAGTGATCATGATTTCCGCCGGCAAGGGCGGGTATTCGCGCGAAGTCTGATGCGCAGAGCTCTAACTGCGCGGCGAGAGGCCTACTGCGGTAAGCGGGCGTCCATCCCGAAGTCGCGTTGCACGGCCTCATACCACGCCGCGTCGTCGACCGAACCCCAATTCACCCATTGCTCATCCGTCATGCTGGCCCGCCATTGCAGGAACGGTGCCGCGTCGGGACCCACCGGATGCCGCAATTGCCAGCTGTCGCCTTCGGCGATCTCGCGAATCTTTTGCCCGACCAGTGCAGGCGATGTCGGGTGCTTCAGCGCGGCGGTGAACAAACCAGCCATCCGGCGGTCGTGCGGGTAGTGTGACTTGTCCGGAACTTCCCCGATGCGCTGCGCCATCGCGGTGTCGATGATGCCCGGTTCGACAATCGCCACGCGGACGTTGAACATTTTTGCCTCCTGCGCGAGCGCCTCGGTCAGGGCCTCAAGGGCGTGTTTGGACGCCGCGTAAGCGCCCAACGGCGACGAGGCGAGCCGGCCTGAAATCGAGGTCACGTTGATAATGCAACCGCGCTGGCGGGTCCGCATCCCCGGCATCACCGCCTGAATGCAGCGGAGCGCCCCAAAGAAATTTGTCTCCATCACCGCCCGAACGTCGGCCAGCGGCAGTTCCTCGGTGGAGCCTCGCTTCTCGACCCCGGCGTTGTTCACCAGCACGTCGATCGGTCCGCTGGCTTTCTCGATGGCCGCGATGCCGTCGGCGACTGATGCATCGGAATCCACATCCATGGCGGACACCGTGATCGGCAGGCCTTCCTTTTGCGCGATCTGAGCCAGTTCCGGCGCCGCGTCCGGATTACGCATGGTCGCGTGGACAGTGTGACCCGCGCGCCCGAACTCGAGCGCGGTTGCCATGCCAATACCTTTGCTGGTGCCAGTAATCAGAATCGTTGCCATCGCTTCAGTCTCCTTGGGGTGGGGTTGCTAAACGGACGGACTGTCCGCGGACATCAACCAATCGTCGTTGCGGCAGGATTCAAGCAGCCAATCACCGCCGGGCGCAATCGTTCCAGTCCACCTGGCGCGCAACACCTGTCGCGCAAGGCGGCGATCAGACGCGTGGCGAACATCGTCATTTTCAGGTGACGATGTCGCGCCGACGCGGCGTCAGTTCTTCAAATAATCCGCGAGCCACTCGAACACCGTTTGGTGCCACAGCTCGCTGTTTTGCGGCTTGTTCACCCAATGGCCTTCGTCGGGAAACAGGAGCAGCTTCGACGGCACGCCCTGGCGTTGCAGCGCGGTGAAGAGTTGCATGCCTTCGCCGACGGGCACTCGGAAATCGAGTTCGCCGTGGATGATCAGATTCGGCGTTTTGAAATTCCCGGCGTAGCGGTGCGGCGACCACTTGAGTTGGTCGGGCGTGTTCCACGGTTGGCCGCTTTCCCATTCGCTGAACCAGACTTCCTCGGTCGTGCCATACATCGACTCGAAATTGTAGACGCCGCAGTGCGTAATGAGCGTGCGGAACTTGTCGGTGTGGCCTTGGAACCAGTTCATCATGTAACCGCCGTAGCTGGCGCCGGCGGAAGCCATGCGCGTGTTGTCGATGAACGGTTGCGCTTCGCACCATGCGAGGGTGGCCATGAGGTCCTCGTAGACTTTGCCGCCCCAATCACGCGTGATTTCGTCGGTGAACTTCTGGCCGAAGCCGGTCGAGCCGCGGGGATTCGGCAGCGCGATCACGTAACCTTGCGCGGCCCAGAGCTGCGGATTCCAGCGGTAACTCCACGAGTCCATCCACGCGCCTTGCGGGCCGCCGTGCACAAGAAACACGAGCGGATATTTTTTCGCGGGATCAAAGCCCGGCGGTTTCAACAACCACATTTGCACGTCGTCGCCGTTGGCGCCTTTGACGACGACATTTTCCAACGGCGTGAGCGCGAGCTGGCTGAGCAATTCGGCGTTGGTGTGCGTGAGAGCGCGGGGTGATTGCGCATCGGCGGCACCGGCGAGGTTGAGCGCGCTGATTTCGGAAGGCGCAGTGGAACGCGTGTGACTGAACACGAGCACGCCACCGTCGGCGGTAATGCTGAGATTGCCCGCCACGCCGCCAGAAGTGAGGGCGCGCGGTGCACCGCCATTGAGCGGCACCGACCAGACCGGCTCCATCGCACCTTCCTGCGCGAGCAAGTAAACCTGCGTGCCGTCGGGCGACCAGATGAACGATTCGACGGAGCGATCCCACGTGTCGGCAATCACGCGGTGTTCACCGGTGGTGAGATCGAGCATCATCAAGCGCCAGCGATCAGCCTCGTTGTCGGCGATGGCTTGGGCGCGGTAGGCGAGCTTGGTGCCATCGGGCGAGAAGCGCGGGTAGCCGTCGGCGGCGGGATTCGTCGTGAGCGGACGGCGGGCGAGCGTGGTGAGATCGACGAGCCAGATATCGTGGTTCGTGCGCCAGGCTTGTTCGCGCAACGGCAGCGGCGGCGCGGTGAAAGCGAGTGAGTTGCCGTCGGGCGAAAACGCATATTCGTCACCCGCACTGAACGTCGAGGAAGTCGGCACGGCGTCGTTCTCTCCCGGCGTGACGTTGCGTGGTTCACCGCGCGCGGCGCCGTTGGCAACTTCGAGCACGAAGAGATGCTGACGTTTGCCTTCGACCCACGAATCCCAGTGACGATAGAGCAGCGTGGTGGCGATGCGCGCCTTCACTTTGCTGTTGGTGCGGCGGTCGAGTTCAGCCTTGTTGGCTTTGTCGGCTTCGGCGAAGGGCAACGTGGAATTCTCCGCAAAAATTTCCGAGACGAACGCAATCTTGTCACCGCTCGGCGACCACACGGGGCCGGTCGCGCCGGTGGAGAGCGAGGTGAGTTGGCTCGCTTCGCCGCCGTCGAGGGAGAGGAGCCAGATTTGGTAATCGCCCTCGCGATTCGATTCGAACGCGAGCCACTTGCCGTCGGGCGACCAGCGGGCGTGGCGTTCGTTTTTCGGCGACGTGGTCAGGCGGCGCGGTTCACCACCGGATGTCGAGACGAGCCACAAGTCGGACTGCGTGCGGTTTTCCTCCTTGAGGACTTCCGTCACGGCATAAACGACGTGTTGCCCATCGGGCGAGACTTGCGGATCGGAGACGCGCTTGAACTTGAACATGTCCTCCAACTCCATCGCACGCGGCACGGCGGCCGAGACGATGCAAACCGAGAGGACGAGAAACACGGCGCCAGTAAGCGCCGCTCGCAGAGATTTCGTGGGGCTCATAAATGTTGCCCGAGTTAATCGGAACCCGCTCGGCGAGGGAAGCCGTTTGCGCCGCTTGGTCCTTTTGGCGCATGGAATCGGACTCGCCCCGCGCGCCGTCCGTCCCTTTGCTACCACCTTTCATCCTTTTGAACGCAGGCCGCGCGTCTTCGTTCGTAAACTAACCCCACCCTATGAAAAGACTACTCGCTCTGTCTGCCTTCGTCGCGAGCGCCGCGTTGCACGCTGCCCTGCCCGCCGTCGAAGGATTCTCCCACGTGAAATCACTCGGCGGTATCGACGAATTCCGCCTCGACGCCAACGGTCTGCAAGTTCTCCTCATGCCCGATCACTCGGCGCCCGTGCTCACCTTCATGGTGACCTACCGCGTCGGTTCGCGCAACGAAGTCACCGGCACTACCGGTGCGACGCATTTGTTGGAGCATTTGATGTTCAAGGGCACGCCGAACCACAACCGCGAGCAGGGCAACAATGTTGACCAACTGCTCGAACGCACCGGCGCGCTCTACAACGCGACCACCTGGCTCGATCGCACCAATTACTACCAGACGCTCGGCAGCGAACACCTTGCCACCGTCGTCGCGATGGAAGCCGACCGCATGCGCAATCTCTACCTCAAGGAAGAAGATCGCCGGCCGGAAATGACCGTCGTGCGCAACGAATTCGAACGCGGCGAGAATTCACCGTTCCAAGCGCTGATCAAAGAAATCTACCAAGCTGCCTTCGTCGCGCATCCCTACCACCACTCGACGATCGGCCATCGCAGCGACATCGAAAATGTCTCGATCGAAAAACTCCGCGCGTTCTACGACACGTTCTACTGGCCCGACAACGCGACCGTGTCCGTGATCGGCGACTTTCAACCCGCCGAAGCTCTCGCGCTGATCAAGCAACACTACGGCCCGATTCCGAAAGCCGCGAAACCGATCGAAGAAATCTACACGTCCGAACCCGAGCAACTCGGGCCGCGCCGCGTCACCGTGAAACGCGCGGGCCAACTCGGCGTCGTCGCCGTGGGCTTCAAAAATTCCGCCGCGCTCCACGCCGACTGGGTGCCGACGCAAATCCTCGCCGACATTCTCACCGACGGCACCAACAGCCGCCTCTATCGCGCCCTCACCGACAAGGGTCTCACGACCAACGTCAGTCCCTACAACGGGCCGTTCCGCGATCCGTCGCTTTGTATTATCTTTGCTGCGCTCGCTCCCGGTGCCACGCATGAACAAGTCGAAAAAGCGCTGCTCGAAGAAATCGAGCGCGTGAAGACCGACGGCGTGACGCAAGAGGAAGTCGACGGCGCCATCGCCAAGCAGCTCACGCAACTGGCGTTTGATCGCGACGGCTCCTTCGCCATCGCCGGCCAACTCAACGAACACATCGCGATGGGCGACTGGCAGAATTTCGTGCAAATCGGCGACAAGTTCAAAGCCGTGACGACCGCGCACGTGCAGAGCGTCGCCAACAAATACTTCAACGTCGATCAGAGCACCACCGGCTGGTTCGTGCCGATCCTCCCCGGCGCTCCCAAAGCCGCCGCCGCCAAGTGAAACCCCAACTCACTGACTCCATGAAAAAATTTACGTTACTTCTCTCTGCTCTCGTTGCCGTCGCCACCGTTTCGGCAGGACAGATTGCCAACAACATCCAACGCGTGCGCCTCAACGGCATCGACGTCATCGCCTACAAGACCGGCGTCAAAGATGTCGTTTACCTGCGCGGCTCGTTGCCTGCGGGCGACGACAAAGCGCCGGCGGACAACTCGATGGTCCCGACCCTCGTTGGCGGCATGCTCAGCCGCGGCACCCTGTCGCACACGAAATCGGAAATCACCGCGATGCTCGACGCCGTCGGTGCGTCGCTCTCGTTCTCCGTCAACTCGGCGATGGTCGAGTTCAACGCCAAGTGCCTCGCCAAAGATGTGCCGCTCGTGCTCTCGCTCCTCGGGGAGCAGTTGCGCGAACCCGCGTTCACCGAGGAGGAATTTAGTCGCTTGAAGCAACAGACGCTCGGCGGTCTGAAGCGCGCACTCGAGAGCACGGACTTCCGCGCGACGGATACATTCACCCGCACTGTCTACGGCGCTGGACATCCTAATCGCAACGCCACGATCGACGAACGTATCGCCGCACTCGACTCCGCGACGCTGGATAATCTGAAAGCGTTCCACGCCGCGCATTATGGTCCGGCTTATCTCACGGTGGTTGCGGCAGGCGATCTCGATGTCGCGTCGTTGCAAGCAGCGGTGACGAAAAGTTTCGCCGGTTGGAGCGGTGGCACCCCGCGCCTCGTTGCGGTGAAAAATTCCGCGACCGACGACGCCAAAGAACAAACCGTCTTCATGGCGGACAAGACTTCGGTAAACATCGTGATCGGCCAAGCCACCGGCATGAAATACACTGATGCCGACGCGATCGCGCTGCGCACCGGCACTGCCATTCTCGGCAGCGGCTTCACCGGCCGCCTCATGGCCAACGTGCGCGACAAGGAAGGTCTCACCTACGACATCGGCGCCGGCGTGGCCAACGACATGTTTGCCGACGGCGAGTGGAAAATCACGGCGACGTTTGCCCCCGCGTTGCTCGACAAGGGCATCGCCTCCGCCAAACGCCAACTCACCAACTGGTATGAGAACGGCGTCACCGCGAAGGAACTCGAACACCGCAAAGACAATCTTGTCGGCTCGTTCAAGGTCGGCCTCGCGACCACCGATGGGCTCGCGCAAAATCTCCTCGTGGCGATTCATCGCGGCAAAGAGCTCACGTGGCTCGACGAATATCCCCAGGTCGTAAACTCGCTCTCGTTGGAGCAAGTCAACGGCGTGATCAAAAAGCATCTCAACCCCGACGAGATGTTCCTGATCAAAGCCGGCACCGTGCCCGAAGCCGCCAAGTAAGACCGACGGCCACGACGCCGCGACTCGCGACACTTTCCGCCCGCCCTCACCGGCGGGCGTTTTTGTTTTCCGACAACCCCGCGCTTGTCTTCCCCGCCGCGTCGCATTCTCTGCTCACCGCCAGCTCCTCACTCCTCGCTCCCCCATGCCCGCCCTCCTCTACACCGTTCGCGCCACTTGTGTTGATGTCCAACAACGCGGTCGTTTCCTCTCGTGGCTCACGCCGAATCACGTCGCGGAAGTGATGAAGGGCGGCGCCACGGCGGTGCGCATCGTGTTACCCGATCAGGTTGCGGCCGACGGTCCGGCGATGGTGGAAACGCAATACGTGTTTCCATCGCGCAAAGCTTTCGCCACCTACGAACGCGACCACGCACCGGAGTTACGCGCGGACGGTCTAAAACATTTTCCGCCGGAGAGCGGCATCACATTCACCCGCCAAGTCGCGGAAATCGCGACCGAACTCTGAGCGACGCAACTCGCGTCAGGCGTGCGGGCCGAAAAATTCCCAGCACAACACCGCGGCAGCGGCGGAGACGTTGAGCGATTCAACCGTGTTCGCGCCGGGAATCTTAATGAGCCGATCGCACGCGGCGGCGACGGCGGGCGCGATACCTTTTTCTTCGTTGCCGAGCACGAGCGCCGGCGGACGCGGCAGACCGCGTTCGCGCGCTTCGCGGGGCGAGAGTTGCGTGCCGCGCAAACTCGTGCCGAGCAAGTAATGACTCGTGCGCAGCGTCGTGCAAAATTCAGCGAGCGACGGCACGCGGTAGAAATCGACGAATTCCATCCCGCCTTCGGCGACGCGGTAAGCGGCCTCGCTCGGCAGCGCCTGGCCGGGCGCGTCGGGAATCACAATCGAGCGCACGCCAAAATACGCCGCCGTGCGCACGAGCGCGCCGAGGTTGTTGGCGTTACTCACGCGATCGAGCAGCAACAGTGGGGCCTGCGCGCGTTCCCACGCGATCAACACATCGCGCGTCACTTTCTTCAACGGGCGCGCCGCGATCACCGCCACGATGCCGCCGTGGTGCACGGTGCCCGCGACCTTCTCCATCTCTTCCGCAACAAGTTGACGATAGACTTTCTTCGTCGTGGCGAGGTAGCGGCACATGTCACCCGCCCGTTTGCCGGTCGGCGCGTCGAAAAAGAGCCGCAAGATCTCCGCCGGATGTTGAGCGAAGAGCGCCGATACGGCCTGCCAGCCGCAGACGTTGAGTTCGTTCAATCGAGGAGTGGAAGGTTTCATGCGCGGACTTCCCCGACCAACGTGAATTCCTCGCGGTCGTGATACAAGTGCCGGATGCGCAGACCATCGACCTTGGTGGTCAACACCGAGCCCGTCGCCCGCACGTCGCGCAGCAACGCGAACGGATCGGTGCGGCCAAATTTAAGATTCACCACGAAACGGCGGCACCAACCGCGTTCGATCCACGGCGTAATGATATTTTCGAAAACGTGATTCGGATCCTCGACCAAGTCGCAGAACAGCCAGTCGAACACCTGTCCTTCCGCCGGTGCGAAATTGAATGCATCCTCCAAACGGTGTTCGATCAACGGATGATTAAGCGCGCCGCCTTTGAGCGAGCCGTTGTCGAGCGCGATGACGCGCGCGCCGCGTTTTGCCGCGCTGTAACTCCAGCCGCCCGGCGCTGCTCCGAGATCGCACACGGTTTCGCCTTCGGTCGGCTCACGTCCTAACACGATGTAGGCTTCTTCAACTTTGAGATACGAACGCGACGGCGCTGCGGCATCGTCGGCCATGCGGTGTTGCCCACCGCGCCAGAATTCGCGTCCGGCAAACAAGCGTCCGAAATCTGCGAAATACACGACAAGACCTCGACCAGCGCCCGGCCCACGCGGCGCGTCGGGCGATGCGAGTTTGGCCACGCGATTGAGTTTCTTGCGTAGCAGTTCGTAGAACGCTTTCTCCACCGCGCTCGTGCGGCGACCGAGTCCGGTCACTTCGGCAGTTTCGAGAAACAAGCAGGGCCACGGCGCGTCGATCCGTTCACCTCGCAGACTTTCGAGAAAGTAGGTGGCGAGTTGTCCGGCCAACGAGTTGACCGAGTCACCGCGAATCTCGTGAGGGGCGAGCAAGGTCAGGTGCGGAAAGCACAATTCGTCGATGGATTGCGGCACTTCATCGCCCGCCAACGGCTCCGCGCCGACCCAACCCGGGCCGTTTTCACGCACGGTCAAACCGTCCGCAATGAGCTCGTGCTCCAGCAGAGTTTCGAAGCCGTGTTGTCCGAGAAATAGCATGTTCGGGCAGTTTCTGTCATACCTTGGGCGAGGCGACGAAAATCTCCGTGCAATTTTTCGGGGGCGTGCCTTCACTCGGCCACCCATGCGCCAGCCCACTTCCGACCTCCGCATCCGCACCGCGCGACCGCTGCTTTCGCCGGCGATCCTTGAGGAGGACTTGCCACTTAACGAACCGGGCGCGGCGCTCGTGCAGCAGGGACGGCGGCAATTCGGCGAGGTGTTGGCGGGGCGCGATGACCGGCTCGTCGCCATCGTCGGCCCGTGCTCGATTCACGATCCGAAGGCCGCGTTGGAATACGCCGAGCGGCTCAAGCCGGTGGCGGATCGTTTTGCGAGCGACTTGCTCGTGGTCATGCGCGTCTATTTTGAAAAGCCGCGCACGGTGGTCGGTTGGAAGGGCCTGATCAACGACCCGCATCTCGACGGCAGCTTCATGGTCAACACCGGCCTGCGGTTGGCGCGTAAACTGTTGCTCGACATCAACGCTATCGGACTGCCAATCGGCACGGAATTTCTCGATACGACGCTCGGGCAATACTACGCGGATCTGATTTCGTGGGCGGCCATCGGCGCGCGCACGACGGAGAGTCAGATTCACCGCGAACTCGCGTCGGGGTTATCGATGCCGGTCGGTTTCAAAAATCGCACCGACGGCGATCTGCAAGTGGCGGTGGATGCCATCGTCTCGGCCAGTCACCCGCATTGGTTTCCGTCGCTCACGCGCGAAGGCGCGCCGGCAGTCCTCGCCACGACGGGCAATCACGAATGTCACCTCGTGTTGCGCGGCGGCAGTCGGACCGGTCCGAATTATTCCGCTGCGGCCATCGCTGACGCCGTGGCGTTGCTGACGAAGGCAGGTTCGTTGCCCGTCGCGCTGGTGGATTGCAGTCACGGCAACAGCGCCAAGCAACCCGAGCGTCAGGCTGCGGTCGCCGCCGACGTGGCGGCGCAGGTCGCCGCGGGCAGCCGCGCCATCATTGGCGTGATGTTGGAGAGCAATCTTGTCGCCGGCGCGCAACGTCACGAAGCGGGACGCGAACTCGTTTACGGCCAGAGCATCACGGATGGGTGCCTCGGTTTCGACGATTCCGTGGCGATTTTGGAGCAGTTGGCCAAAGCGACGGCGGCAAGACGCGCGCAATAATCCGGATTCCGGTTGCGACACCAACAACACCGAACATCGTCTCACTGACGTGACGCAGGACCACGACCCGCACGAACATCCCGAACACCCGACGAAACGCGCGGAGCGTTTCGCACGCATTCGTCGCTTGAAATTTCTGCTGCGTTTCATGCCGCGCCGCGCCGTGTTGCACAAATACCCGATCGTCGGTCGGTTCGCCGAGATGGCGCGCAAACGCGCCTACCTGTGGTCGATGAAACCCGAGCCGATGCGCCCCGCGCTTTATGTCGGTTCGATTCTTTCGTTCCTGCCGGTGATGGGCCTGCAGTTACCGTTGGCGCTGGTGCTCTCGTTGCTGCTTCGAGCCAATTTCATGGTGCTCGGAGGCCTGCAATTCATCACCAATCCATTCACCGCCGCGCCGATCTATTACGCGACGCATCAACTTGGCGCCTACGTGATGCAGACCGCCGGCTTTGGCCAGTCGCTACCCGCCGCCGATCCCCACGAAACCGTGCTCCCACTCGGTGACCACGACGATATGGAGCTCACGGAGCTCAAGCCCGAGCCCGAACGCCCCTCTCGCGTGCGCCGCATCGGCAACGCCATTAATGCGCTGATTATCGGCGGCGTGATTGTCGGCGGAGCGCTCGGTCTGCTGCTCGATATTCTCTACCGCAACTACTGGGAACACCACATCCGAGCTCCTCGCCGCAAGCGTCCGCCGCCCACGGCTCCGCCAACTTAATTCCCCCGAACCGCGATTGTCCTCGCCAGTGTGCGCCGTGACTCGCAAAAAAATCTGCCATGCCCCGCTGGCTGCTCGTGAAAATTTCGCTCGGACTGTTTTTCGTTTCGGCACTCGTCGTCGGTCTTGGTTGCGCCAGCAAACCGGGCAAGGCCGCGGAGAAATCTCCTGCGCCTGCGGCGACTCCTGCTGCAGCCGCACGAATCATCACGCCGCCACCGGAAAAACTTCCGCCGGTGCTTCTCGGTATCGACGTGTTGGAGGAGCGCAAATTCGACGCCATTGCAGGTAAGAAGATCGGTCTGCTCACTCATCCCGCCGGGGTGAACCGTCGCGGCGAGAGCACGATCGACGTCATCCGCCGCGCCCGCAACACGCAGCTCGTCGCCCTCTTCGCTCCCGAACACGGCTTCACCGGTCAAATTTCCGCGTCGGTCAATTTCGGTGACGCCATCCACACGCCGACGGGGCTGCCGATTTATTCGCTCCACGGCACGACACGCAAACCCACGCCCGCGATGCTCAAGGGACTCGATGCGGTCGTCGTTGATTTGCAGGACATCGGTTCACGTTCCTACACGTTTGTCAGCGCGATGCTCACCACGATGGCCGCGTGTTTCGAACAGAACATCGAGGTCATCATCCTCGACCGGCCCAATCCCCTCGGTGGACTCAAAGTCGACGGCCCGCCGCTTGACGCGGAATGGAAAAGTTACGTCGGTGCGTTCCGCGTGCCCTACGTGCACGGTTTGACGATCGGCGAACTCGCGCGCATGGCCAAGGACGCGCCGCGCGTGATGACGATTCCCAAGGTCATCGATGTGCCCGACAAAGTGCGCGAGCGCGGCAAGCTCACGGTGATTCCAATGCGCGGTTGGACACGCGCGATGCGCTGGCCCGATACGGGGCTGCGTTGGGTGAAGACTTCGCCGATGGTGCCGACCTATGAAGCTGCGGTCGGTTACGCGATGGTCGGACTCGGTTGCCAGAACACGCCGTGGACTTCCGGGATTGGGCGCGAGTTTCCGTTTCGCGGCATCAGTTTTCCGCGCAAGACGCCCGACGAAATTATCAAGGCCCTCGAAGCCTATAAAATCCCCGGCATCAAATTCGTGAAGATGCAGGCGCTCGGTCCCGACAACAAGCCGCGCACGGGCGTTTATGTGGAAGTCGTCGATTGGGAGGCGTGGCGTCCCACCGAGTTATCGCTCTACATGCACAAGCAGGCCGCGTTGTGGCAGCCCTTGAATCCCTTCGCCACGCTGACGACGGTTGAGGAACGCACGTTCAACATCCACGTCGGTTCGACGGCGTGGTATACCGCGCTCAAGACCCAAGGTGGGCGCGTCGATCCGGCGCTGTTCATCAAGAACTGGCGCGAGCGCGCTGCAATTTACCAAGAGAGCAGCAAGAAGCACTGGCTGTATTAATAAGCACGTTAGGGCCACCCATATTTAGCAAAAGCCGCGTTACTTCGCGGGGCTGTTTTTTGCCGCCCACGCATCGTAACGCGCGCGCGGCATGAAGCTCAGCGACGCACTGTTGATGCAGTAGCGTTCACCAGTCGGGCGCGGGCCGTCGTCGAACAAATGCCCGAGGTGACTGCCGCAAACATTGCAGTGCACTTCGACGCGCACCATGCCCCAACTCACATCGCGTTCCTCGCCGATGAAAAGTTTTTCCAACGGCTGCCAGTAACTCGGCCAACCGGTGCCCGAATCGAACTTGTGCCGCGAATCAAACAGCGGCGTCTCGCAGCCGACGCAAAAATAGACGCCGTCCTCATGGTGATCCCAAAACTCGTTGCGAAACGGCGGCTCGGTGCCCTGCGTGCGCGCGACGCGGTATTGCTCAGGTGTCAGTCGCACGCGCCACTCTTCCTCGGTGCGTTGCACCTTCGCCTTGCTCATGTCGATGACGACCTTCGACGGCAGACCACAGGCGGACTTGGCGTCGTCGGGTGGACAATACGCAGCATCGGAAGCCGGCGTCCCGGCGGAGGAAGAATTTGTCATGACAGATTTGTTCTGGGCGTGGAGGAAGACCGCCGTGAGTGCGGCGATGACGAATAAAAGAAGGAACGGCCACTTTTTCATCTGAGGAAAGTCTAGTCGGAGTGAATGGTTGTGCAAACAGGGAAGTCGGAGCGAATTCACCCCGCAACGGATTCACGGAGTCGATCTGCCTAACCGTAAGAGTGCTCGCCGTGCGAATTATTCCACCCGACTGCGCACCGATCCGTCGGCAAAATCCGTTGTGACGACCTGCCCCGCGCCGATTTTTGCCGCGCGCGCGATCGGCTGGCCCTCGGCATCGCGCACGATGGCGAAACCGCGATTGAGCACGGATTTCGGACTGACCGATTCCAAACGCTTCCACAACGCGAGTAAGCGATGCGATTCGCGCTGCACGCGAAACTCCGGCGACGCCGCCTGCAAACGCGAACGCACTTCCGCCAGTTGTTCGCGCCGCTGTTGCGTAGCGTCGCGCAAAAACGCGCCGAGGCGATTGCCCAAATCATCGAGGCGCAACTGATGTTGCTCCAGCACGGCGACCGGCGACAGCAAACGCAACCGGCTCCGCGCGTGATCAAGTCGCTCGCCTGCCCGAGCCACGTCTTGCGCGAGTCGCTCCGCCAACACCCGCCGCGCCCGCTCCACGCGATCGGTGCACGCCACGTGGGCGCTGGAAATCAACTCCGCGGCCGCACTCGGCGTCTCGGCGCGCACATCGGCGACAAAATCACAGAGCGTGAAATCAATCTCATGCCCCACCGCTGAAATCACGGGCAACCGGCACGCCGCCACCGCGCGCACCAACGGTTCTTCGTTGAACGCCCACAAATCCTCCACGCTGCCGCCCCCGCGCCCGATCACCAACAGATCAAAAATTTCCAACTCCTCCGCCGTCTGCAGCATCGCGATCATATCCGCCGCCGCGCCGACGCCCTGCACTTTCGCCGGCAAGACCACGATGCGCCCCGGCCATTCGCGGCGACGCAAGATCCGGAAAAAGTCCTGCACGGCCGCGCCCGTGGGCGAAGTGATGAAACCGACGCAGCGCGGCGCGACCGGCAGCGCCTGTTTGCGCTCGGCGGCAAACAATCCCTCCGCGTCGAGCCGACGCTTCAATGCCTCGAATTCCTGCTGCAAGCGCCCGAGCCCGTGATCAACCACGGCGCGCACGATCAACTGGTATTGGCCGCGCGCTTCATAGACATCGACCTCGCCGTAGACGAGCACCTGCATGCCATCTTTGAAAACAACACTCTGCCGCGCCGCATCGCCGCGAAACATCACGCAGCTCAACTGCGCGCCCGCATCTTTGAGCATGAAATAATAATGCCCGCTCGCCTGCGCGCGCAGATTGGAAATCTCACCCTGCACCCATCCGGCGGGCAGACCACCTTTGAGCAACTCCCGCACGCGGCGCGTAAATTCCGTGACCGTTTGGATGCGGCCCGTTTCGTTGTCGGTCGTTTCGTCTTTCGTGCTCACGGCTTTAATTTTCGTTTCTCGTAATGCCGCCGCACGAGATGCGCCACCGTCAGCAACGCCGCCAAGCCGCCGCCCGCCAGCAACGCGAGTTGACCTTTGCCGTGCAAAATCGCGTCGCCGAACAGCAGATACACCGTCGTCAACGGCCACACGATCATCACCGAAACGAGAAAGTAGCGCGCGAACGGCACCTCGGCCAATCCCGCCAAATAATTTTGCACCACATACGGCACGCCCGGCGTCACCCGCAGTAAAATCACGAGATCAGTGGCATCGCCGTCTTCCACCACCGGAATCCGATAACCGAGTCGTTCCAACAGCGCTTTCAGCAACGGACGCAAACCGCGCCGCGCCACCGCGTAGGCCAAACAGAGATTCACCGTCGCCGCACCCAGTGATAGGAGCACGGTCGTGGTGGTCCCCAAAACCGGACCGAACAACGGCACCGCCAACAACAGAAATGCGACCATCGGAAATCCCGCCGCCGGCAAGATCGCCATCGCGCTGAAAAAAGTCACCGGCCCCGCCGAACGCAGGCGTTCCAAACCGGTGTCGATCATGCCGCGCAAATCCCAACCGCTGGCGACGACCCCACCGACCAACAGCAAACCGAGCACGCCCAGCCCCACTTTCACGAGGGACAGTCGGGGTTTGCGGGGCGTCAGCGCGGCCATGACCCGACGATGCGCGGTCGGCTTCCTCCGCGTCAAGGACGGAGCCGCCACCGTCTTTGCGCTTCCCTAGCCGCGCTGGTCGCATAGGGTGTGCCCCACTCGCGCATGAAGCTTTCCATCGTTATCCCCTGCTTCAACGAACGTCACACGATTCGCTCGTTGATTGAAGCGGTTCGCGCCGCACCGATTGCCGACAAGGAAATCATTGTCGTCGACGATTGTTCCACCGACGGCACACGCGAGATATTGCAGAACGAACTCGCCGCGCTGGTGGACAAAGTTCTCTACCACCCCGTCAATTGCGGCAAAGGAGCGGCCTTGCGCACCGGATTTGCCGTCGTGACTGGTGACGCCGTCATCGTGCAGGACGCCGATCTCGAATACGATCCGAAGGAATATCCGCGCCTCCTCGAGCCAATTGCGGAAGGCAAGGCCGACGTCGTCTTCGGTTCCCGCTTCATGGGTGCGGGCGCGCACCGCGTGGTTTATTTTTGGCACATGGTCGGCAACCGCGGGCTTACGTTGCTCTCGAATATGCTGACCAACATCAATCTCACGGACATGGAAACCTGCTACAAGATGTTCCGTCGTGACGTGCTGAAGCAGATCACCATCGAGGAGAATCGATTCGGTTTCGAACCCGAGATCACCGCCAAGGTCGCGGCGATTCCCGGCTGTCGCATTTTCGAAGTCGGCATCAGCTACTACGGCCGCACCTACGCCGAGGGCAAAAAAATCGGCTGGCGCGACGGCTTCCGTGCGCTCTACGCGATCGTGAAATACAATATTTTTCGCTGACGCTACGGCGCGCACATTCAACCGCTTCCTTCCGCCGCCCACTCGCACTTTCGCTCCCTTCGATGAGTCACCCTCGCCCCGCAATCACGGTTGTGATCCCGATCTTCAATGAAGAAGCGGTGCTGCCGGAATTGTTGGCGCGGCTCACGGCGGCATTCGCTGCCGCGCCGGATTACGCGTGGCGGGCGTTGTTCGTCGATGACGGTAGCGCGGATCGCTCGGCGGAATTGTTGCGCGAACAACTGTCACGCGAGCCGCGTTTCTGTCTGATCGAGTTGAGTCGCAATTTCGGGCACCAAGCCGCGCTACGCGCCGGACTCGCCCACGCGACCGACGCCGATGCCGTCGTGACGATGGACGCCGACTTGCAGGATCCGCCGGAGTGTTTGCCCCAACTCGCCGCCGCGTGGCAGGCCGGAGCGGAAGTCGTGCTCGCGGTGCGTCGCTCACGCGAGGACCGCGGTTTGCGCCGCGTCGGGTTTGACCTGTTTCACCGCGTCTTCGGGCAACTCGTTGATTTCCCAATCGAGCGCAACACGGGCACGTTCGGTCTGCTGTCTCGCCCTGCTGTAGCGGCGTTCAATCAGTTGCCCGAGTCACACCGCTTTTTTCCGGGTCTGCGCACGTGGGTCGGCTTCAAACGCGGAGAAGTGCTCTATGACCGCAAGGAGCGCGCCGCTGGCCAGCCCGCCCAAACGATGCGCCGTCTCGTGCGCTATGCGCTGGATGGACTGTTTAGTTTTTCGCATCTGCCACTGCGCGTCGTCACCATGATGGGACTTTGCGTGGCAGGCATCGGGTTCGCTCTCGGAGTGTTTTTCATCACCCGCCGTCTCTTCGGCATCGAAGTGGCACAGACAGGTTTCACCACGCTTGTGACGCTCGTGCTGTTTCTCGGCGGCGTGCAATTGATCGGCATCGGTGTGCTCGGAGAATATCTCGGGCGCATCTACGATGAAGTGAAACGTCGGCCCGGTTACATCGTGAAGCGCAAGTCCGGCCTTGAATAAACGCTGGCTCAGTGTGGCGCTCGTGCTGGTCGGGCTCGCCGGTCTTGGCCTCGTCGGCTACTGGCAACTCTTCACGCACTTCATGGCCTATGACGATGAGGGCTACGTGCTCTGGTCGTTGCGCACTTACTTCGTCCACGGCCAGCTCTACACGCAGGTCTACAGTCAATACGGCCCGTTCCCCTTCGTGTTTTATCACGCGTTGCACGTGCTCACGGGTTGCCCGGTGGACAGCGAGAATGCGCGCTTTGTCACGTTGTTCTATTGGTGTGGATGCAGTGCGCTGGCCGCGGCGTTGGTGTGGCAGCAAACGCGGAGCCGCATCGCGACGACGGTGGGAGGACTGCTGACGTTTGCCGGGTTGCTCTCGATGGTGCATGAGCCCAGTCATCCGGGAGGGCTGCTCGCCTGTCTCGCGGCCGTCGGTGCCTATGTCGGAGCGCGCGCCATCGAACGTGGCGCAGGTCGCAGGTTTGCGATCGGCACTGCACTGGTGGGCACGGCCATGTTGCTCAGCAAAATAAATGTCGGCTTGTTTTTTCTGATCAGCGCAGGTTCGTGGCTCGCGCTGCACACGGCGCTCGGACGCTGGCAACGCGCGGCAACCTGGAGCGTGCTGCTCGGCTGCGCCCTGAGTCCGCTGCTGCTGTTGCACGCGTTGTCGTCGCAAACGTGGGTCGTGCTGCTCGGCGTAGTTTTTTCAGGGAGCGCGTTCTCCGTGTTGGTTATGATTCTCCGCGAACGCGACCATCGCGCCACGGTGCGCGCTTGGCCGATGGCAGCGCTCGCGGCCGGACTGTTCGCTGGGTTGGTGTTGGCCGTGGTGTGGGCGCGCGGCACTCCGCTCGCCGCACTTTGGCAAGGGATGGTGTTGGAACCGTTACGGCATCCGCTGGTTTATGTGCACGCGCTGAACTGGCCGAGCATCACTCCATGGTTAGCGATCGCGGGATTGGTCGCGACGTTGCTGCACCACCGCGGTCCACCCAGTGAAAAGTGGGGCGTGGCACTCGCCGTGTCGCGACTGCTCGCGTGCGGGTGGCTGTTGTATACGGCGCAACAATCCGCCGATTTCAGTCTCGCGTGGTTCACGCTGGAGTATGGCCTCGCGCTCACGTGGGTGCTGCTCCTGCCCTTGCAACCCACCGCCGCCACTCCACTGCGTCGCGCGCACCTGTGGATCGCGTGGGTGTTCGTCTGGCAAATTTTGCAGGTCTATCCGGTAGCTGGCACGCAAGCGGCATGGGGTGGTTTTTTGTGGTATCCACTGGCCGTAATCAGCGGCTATGAGGCTCTGGTGTTTTTGGACACTCGCCTCTCCGGCACCGCACGACTGCTCCGTCGCGGCGGCGCGGTGGTTGCCCTCGCCGCGTGCACACTGCCGCTCGAGCGGTTCGTGGCACTCGGTTACGCACGCTACACGCAGTTCGAGTCGCTCAACATCGAAGGCGCTCGCCACCTTCGTCTCGATGGCGACTACGGACTCACCCTGCGGTTACTGACGCGCAACATCGAGGCGCATGCCGATACGCTCTTCAGTTATCCGGGCATGTATAGTTTCAATTTGTGGACCCAGCGTCCGACACCGACGCACGCGAATGCCACGCATTGGTTCTCGCTCCTCGATGCCGCGCAACAACAGGCCATCATCGCGCGCCTCACGGCGGATCCGCGGGCCGTGATTATTCGACACACCTATTTGTCACGCTTTCTGGTCGCCAAAGGCGTGGCGGTGCGCGGGCCGTTGATTGACTACGTGCAGGCTGCGTTCGTCCCGGCATTTCGATTGGGCTCGTATGAATTCCTCGTTCATCGCGGGCGGACCATCGCGCCACTCGGCATTGCGCGTCTGGATTTTCCACCGGGTCAGCCGCCGCAACTTGATCTGATCACGAACGTCAGCGATGACGTGAGTGTGGTCGAATTGCAAATGCTGCATGCTCCGTTCACGCCGCTGATGCAAATTCCTCTCACCGCGCCGTTGTCGTGGTCCATCACGCCGCTCGCGGATGACGGCACCGTGCAAACCAATTCCTCCGCCACCGCAGGTATTGTCCGCATCCGACTTACGCTGCCGTTGCCCCCGGCACCGTTGCCGATTCTAGTCGAAATGCGCGTCGTCCTACGTGATCGCGACGGTCGACTGATGGAGACGTTGGGCTTCGCTCCTTAAGCGCGACGCCGCGCGACGAGCAGCAAACTCACGCCGAATGGAAACGGCATCGGCCAGAACGACGGCGCTACAAAAGACCAGCGCAACACGCGATTGAGCCACGCCGACGGCACACGATCTTCCGCGCGCTCGGCTCCTTGCTTCGCCGGAAACCAGCGTCGCCAACGCCGCAACAGCCATACCGCAGGATAGACGGCGACGTTGGTGTAGTTGGCATAGACGATGTCCCATTCGCTCGACGGAAACAACGCGCGCAATTGCGGACGCGAATAGCGGCGATAATGGTGCAAGCTCACATCCCAATCGCTCCAGAGCGCCATGCCAGCGGGAACCGTGACCACCGCCAATCCGCCCGGTTGTAACAACCGATGAAAGCCACGCACGACCGCGCCATCATCCGGCACGTGCTCGAGCACGTCCAACGCCGTCACGTAATGCAGCGAGCCATCCGGCAACGGCACGCGATCACCGGCGAGACTGAGCACTTGCTCGGCGCGAAATTGCGCGCGTAGCAAACGCAACGCCTCTTCGTGATCATCGAGCACGAGCACGCGACAATGCGCTTCCATCTCTTTCGCAAAACGTCCGGTGCCAGCTCCACAATCCAGCAACGTGTCGGCGGCCTGCGGCGGACGCACCCGCAGCAACCACCGGCGCACGATCTCGCGTTTGCCAGCGTAATACCAATGCGCGCCTTCAACCCGCGCGAGATTGGTGTATTCGGAGGAGTCCATTGTCGGCTAGGTTGACGAATCCCGGCCCCGCTCCAAGCTCCGACCTCGTTGATCTCGTCCCGCCAATTTAGCCTCGTCGCCGCCCTGCTGCTCGCCGCGTTCGCACTCATGGCCGCCACGGTGTCGTCACGCGTCGGATTGACGTTCGATGAGTTGGCGCATCTCACGGCTGGCCGCGCCTACAACAGCGCAGGCGACTATCGCTTGCATCCAGAGAACGGTTCGTTGCCACAACGACTCGCGGCATTACCTGCGCAATGGCGCGAGATTCACTTTCCCGATTTGACCAACGATGCCGGACAACGCGCCGACGTGTGGGGCGTGGGACGCGCGTATTTGTTTTCGCCGACGATCGAACTCGCGCCGCTGCTCGCCGAGGCGCGCGCTGTGATCGTGCTGCTCGGCGTCGTGCTGCTCTGGCTGTTGTGGCGCTGGTCGAGCGCGCTGTGGGGAATGCGCGGCGGCTTGGTCACGCTCGCGTTGGCGGCGTTTTGTCCGCACCTCCTCGCGCACAGCGGATTGGCGACCTCCGACATCGCCGCGAGCCTCGGTTTCCTCGCCGCGCTTGCGACTTGGTGGCGGTTGCTACATCGCGTCACGGCCGGTCGATTGATCGCGGCGGGACTCGCCACGACATTTCTCGCTCTCGCAAAATTCTCCTCCCTCATCCTCGCACCGGTCGTCGTGCTGCTAGTGCTTGCGCGCACTTTCTCTCCTGCGCCGTTGGTCATTCAGGTGGGAAACTGGCGCGCGCGACTCGGCGGTGCGCGGCGCGCGTTTGCCTTGGGCGCAGTCGCGCTGGCGGTGGCGGCGCTGACTTGGAGTGGCATCTGGGTCGGCTACGGCCTGCGTTATTCGGCGGCGGGCGATGGCGGCGAAGCCACGTTTGCGTTGCCGTGGGACGAAGTGCTGCTCGATCAACCGCGTCGCGTAGGTTCCGTGATGGCCGATGGCTCCACCTCCGATGACAGCACTGAAATTCGCGCCGGCGTGGTGCAGCAATTCGTGCAATGGTCGCGCGCTCACCAGGTGTTGCCTGAAGCTTATCTTTACGGCCTCGCCTTTACGGATCGCTTCGCACGCAACCGGCTCGCGTATTTCGCCGGTGAATTTCGCGAGCGTGGCTGGCGGGAATTTTTTCCAGCGGCCCTCGCACTTAAAACCACATTGCCTGCGCTCTTGTTGCTCGGTGTGGCGGCGGTCGCGTTGTTCCGTTCGCCTCGGCGCGCGCGGGTGCTTTACCGCCTCACACCGTTGTTGGTGTTTGCCGTAGTCTATTGGCTGTTCGCGTTGCGCAGCAGTTTGAACATCGGCCATCGCCACCTGCTGCCGCTCTACCCGATTTTCTACCTGCTCATCGGCAGCGTGCTGATGGTTACGCACCGACGCTGGTGGCTGATCGCGTTGGCGGGATTGCTCGGCTGGCACGCCGTCGAGTCCTGGCGAGTGCGACCGCACTACCTCACCTACTTCAATCAACTCGCCGGCGGCCCGACGGGCGGACATCGCTACTTCGTCGATAGCTCGCTGGATTGGGGACAAGGCTTGCCCGATCTCAAAACCTGGTTGGACACCCACGCGCCAAACGAGCGCGTCCATCTTTCCTACTTCGGCTCCGATGATCCCGTGCGACGCGGCATCGATGCGGTGCGCTTCGGCGACATTTATTTCGATTACTCATCAACGCGACCTGCTGCTCCCGTTCTCCGCGGCGGCGTTTACTGTGTGTCCGCCACCATGCTGCATCGCGTTTACACGCAGGTGCGCGGACCGTGGTCGGACAGCTACGAACGCGAATACCAACGCCTGCGCGCGTGGCGGGAACAGCTCGTGGTCGCACCCGAGTCATCCACGCACGATGTTGATGGACACGAACTCGACTCACTCGGACTCAGCCGCGAACTCGGGCGTTTCGACCAACTACGTTTCGGACGGCTCTGTCACTTTCTCGAACTGCGTCGTCCCGACGCCCTCGTCGCTAATTCCGTTTTTATCTACCGACTCTCCGACGAAGAACTCGCGTTGGCGTTATTCGGTCCGCTGCCGTGAGCCTGCGCTGCAACTAGTGCGACGGAATCGACGGCGGCGCTTCCACCACTTGCAAGCGAGTGAACCGTAGTCGCCCCGCCGCGTCCGGTCCGCCCGAAATCGTCACGATTTGCGGACCTGCTTTCGCCGGTAAGTCGAAAGTGAAGTCGAGGCCTTGGGCAGCAACCTCGAGCTGGAGCGAATCGATCAGGGTGTTGCCCGCCAGAAATCGCAGCGTCACCGCGTGGCGCGGGAAATTTCCATTCCACTCCACTCTTCCTCGCAACGCGAGTGGACGTCCCGTTGCGACGAAAGCCAGTTGCGCTTCACCATCGGGAAAGGCGCACGCCAACTGCGTTTGCGACGCGCGGGTCTGCGCGGTCGTCCAAGGCAAACCCACTTGACGCACCCAACCGACAAATGGAGGCAAATCGTTCCACCAACCCAGTTCGAGCACCCGCGCCATCGGTAAATAAAGATCCGCATCCAGCCCCGCCGTGACCACACGCCAGTCGTTGCGGCCAGCAAATTCAAGAGTCGGTGGTTGCGGTGCGCCGGCGGAGAAAACGAGCACGGCCTCCGGCGGCGCAGACGCCGTGCGGCCAGCGGGCGCGCCATGAAAATGAATTGCAGGCACCGCACGCTGGAGGACGCGCAACACGGGGTAGGAAATACTGTGCAGATTGTGAATCTGCAGGCGCGCAACCTTGCTTTGTCGGACCAAGTCCACGATTCGGTCCGTGCGCTCCGCCAAGAGTGGTTGCGCTCGATAATAATTTTGCTCGCGCGACTGCGACCACAACGTCGGCGAAGTCCACAACGGTCGACTATCCGTATCCGCACCGGGCCACCATGCGAGTCCTGCAACCACAACCGCGAACACTCCGAACGTAATGCGCCACCGTGGACGCCACGCATCGACAGCCACCGCTGCCGCCACGATGCCCAATGCAAAGAGCGGCAACTGCAGGCGCGCCGCCCATGGTTGCCATTTAACCACCGCACAAAACACGAGTGCTCCGGTGAGCACGAAGACCGCGAGCCACCGCCCGCGCCTCCCGGTTCCACTGCGACCCACACCGCACGCCAGCGCGAACATCAGTGGCAAACCCAGGTAAAAATGCGCCGGCGCACCGGAGAGCATTTCTATATTCGGTGCGTAGCGCGGCTCGAATTTCAAAACCCACAACGTGGTGCGCGGGTCATTCACCTCGACGTCCAACGTCTCATGCAGCCAGTGCACGCTGCGTTGCCATTGGCGGTTCCACGTCTCCCACGGACCAAGCGCGTGCGCCGTCGCGTGTCGCGCGACGTTCGACAGCAAGAGTGACGGTGAAATGGTTTCGTTAGCCTGTGCGCCGCCGTCTTCCGCTCGATGTTGTCCGAGCGGATGGCCATACCACGCTTGATTGCGCAAATGAAAGGGTGCGACCAACACTGCCCACGTCAGCAATGCGAGCACGATGGCGCGCGTGAAGTGGCGTTGCCCCAATTCCCGCCAACCGCCCGTCGTAGGCCACAATGCGCACAAACCCAAAAGCGGCGCGTAGATTAGCGCGGTTGATTTAGTGAGGCACGCCAACGCGGCCACAACGCCGACGCCGAGCGCGTCGTTGGCGGTTAAGGCGAATTTGCGTTCGCGCCACGCGAGCAAACGCAGCGCCAGCACGAGTAGCCAGACGGTCGCCTGCAGGTCGTTCTTCGCGCTCGTCGATTCGTGATAAGCCATCGGCAACAACAGGCCGAGCAATGCCGCGGTGCCCGCTGCCGTGCGCGAGCCACCGAGTCGGCGCATGAGCAAACCGAGCAGTAGCGCGAGGCCCGCATACGCGAACCATTGCACGAGGTTTGCCCAACGATCATCGCTCGTGAGCGCGAGAAATTGGAGTCCGATGATTTCCGCGAGTGGCGGCATCATGTTCTCGCGATCGTTTACCGTTTCGTAGGGATCCAGTCCGCCCTGTTGCAGCCACATCACTTGGCGCGGCAAATGATAATTTAAAACATCGACCGTGTTCGGCGGCGCGACCACCGCCCGCACCAACGTGATCCCCAACAAGACTGCAATCGCCACCGCCAAGCACCATTGCCAACGACCCGAGGGTCGCGGCCAACGCTCCACGGCACCGCGTCCCCGCCACAACGCCACCAGCGCCAACACTCCAGCGCCGCTCCAGATCAATCGCAACGGACCGGGTTGCAACGCGCCAAAAAACGAAAGCCCATTCGCGAGCAACCAAATCCCCACCCCGAGCGACACGGCGGCGTTCACCAACGCGTCCGGTCCCGCTTGCCCGCGGACGAGATTGCGTCGGTAGCCCGCCGCGAGCACGAGCAACGGCAGCACTCCCAACAACTGGGAAATAAGTTCGCTCACACTCATTCGTGCCGCCAACGCCGCCATGCCCACCCCGTCAGCCCGACGGCAATCGCCACGCTGAGAGCAAGCCAGAGCATCTGTTCAATTCCAAAAATGAAAACAACCCACGGCGTGCCCGGCGTCGCAGTGAATTCCGTCTCTTGAAAAAATTCCGCCCACCAATATTTCGGTGCCGCAATCCAGAGTGCCGCGACCAGCAGCGCACACAACCGGCGGCCCAGTGCCGCAGTCGCGCGGTCCACATTCGCAGAACCCAACGCGAGCCACCACGGCAACACGAGCAGCAGCAGCACCGCGCGGTATTGGTAATTCGTGTTGGCCAGATAACAGAACAACCACGTCGCGCCGCCCGCAACCGCCCACGCCGTGGTGACGCCCCACAACGGCAGCGAATGCCACAGCGCGCCCCAGCGTCGCCAGAGCAACAGGATCACCGGAATGGCCCCAACCAATAGACCCCCGCCGAGCAGTGCGCGATGCGCGGCCAACGGTTCCCATGCCGTGAACAGCAGTGAAAAGCTGTAGGAGAAAATTGTCTCCGGTCGTGGCGCTGCCGCCAATCCGCGAGAGAATCCCTCGCGTTGCAGCCACCACAATCCGCCGAATACCAAAACCGCGCCGCCCATCTTGCCAACGAAGCGGCGCACGTTTCCTCCGCGCGCCCATAAACTCGCCAACGCCACCAATGGATAAAATTTTAACGCCGCCGCGAGGACGATTAACGCCACTCCCTCGCCTTGACGCCAACGAAGCACGCTCGTCACCGCGGTGCCCGCCCACGCCAACAACAAGAAAATCATCAGGTCGTTGTTGCCCCGTTCCAGTCCGAGCAAAATCGGCGGCGACAACAACGCCATCACCACGACAATCGCGGCGCCGAGAGAACGCGGGTTCAACATCCGCAATGCCACCGCGAGAAAAATCATCGCGAGCAGCAAACCCATCCACCACGCGTCACTGACCGTCAATCCGAGTTTCCCACATAACAACCACAGCGGCCCGTAGACATGGGGACGGCCGAGCGGATCGAAAGGATTCGACTGATAAACATCGAGTCCCGCGACATGCGCTTGGCCTGCGGCGAGAATCGCCATCAGGTCCGCGAAATACAGTCGCATGTGGAAAACACCGAAGACTTCCCAAATCTCCCCGTGCGCGACGAGGGCGAACAGCACGAGCAACACCACCGCGCCACTTAGCGCGGTCCAACGCCCATGTTGCCCGCCGTTCTCGTTCATTGCACCGGCGCGCTCGGACGCGTTTTTTCTCGTGGGTAACACCGCAGGTGCCGCACGCCGAACCACGTCATTTTGGCCAACAACCACCCGTGGCGAAATCGCGAGATGTTGGTCTCGCCGTAAGTGCGGTCCCGATAACGCACCGGCACGTCACGGATGCGCAAATTCAGCAGCGCGGAACCATACAGCAGATTGAAATCACCAAACGGATCGAAATCGCCGAACGGCTCGATGCGCCGCAACACCCGCGCGTAATCGGAGCGCAGCAACATTTTCGTGCCGCACAAACTGTCCTTGATGTTTTGCCCCAAGACGAACGACAGCGCGGTCGCGAAAAATTTATTACCGAGCAAATTCAGAAACCGCATCGCGCGGTCCTCCATCGGATAAACTAGCCGACTGCCGTTGGCGAACTCCACTCCGCCCTCGACAATCGCGGCGAAAAACTTCGGCAAATCCTCCGGCGGCGCGGTCAAGTCCGCATCTTGAATCACCAACACGTCGCCTTGCGCCACCGCGAAGCCCGCGTGCACCGCGTCCCACTTGCCTTTGCCCGGTTGACGCAGCGCACGCACGAGATGCGGGCCGGTGTAGGCCGCCATCTCGCGTTGAATCGTGTCCCACGTGTCGTCGCGACTGTGGCCTTCGACAAAAATCACTTCGGTGCGCCGACCCAGCACCGGAATGCGTTCGAGCGCGGCGCGGATGTTGCCCGATTCGTTGCGCGCCGGGACCACCACCGAACACGACACCGGTCCCGAGAGCGCGGGCGCCATCCGCGGACGCGCCGTGATTGCCACGGTGACACCGAAATGACGCAGCAGCGGCATGCGCACGAGAAACCGATTACAGAGACTCGCGAGCAACGGCACGTTGAGCGGGAGAAGTTGCAGCCGTTCCATCCGCACCACTTCCCAGCCAGACAGCTCCAGCAAGTTGATCAAATCCGGATGCGCCAGCCACGCGCTCGGCGGTTGCGGCATCACTGCGCCCGTCGCCTCCGCCAAGCGCAGCGGACTGCGCCACAAATTATTCAGCGAAGTCAGATGCAAACGTGTGCGCGCGTGCGCGGCCGTGCGCAGACGCTCCAACGTCGTCTGGATGTCCGGCAAATAACCCGTGAGATAATCGAGCACGATGTGATCGTATTGCTCGTTCCACACCGTGACCGCACCAGCGTCCTGCACACGAAATTCCAAACTCGATTGCGCGCCGTGCCGTGCCTGCGCCTTGATGATCATTGCCGGACTAAAATCGCAGCCGACCCCACGCGACGGCCGCAAGCCCGCCAGCAAATCTCCCGCACCGCAGCCGAGTTCGAGCACCGATTCTCCGGCGGGAATGTGGTGGCGGAAATGCGTGAGCAATTGCTCATGAAATCCTCGTTGCATGCGCCGCGCGCTCGTGTCGTTCGCGGCAACCCAGTCAAAGTGGGCGCGCAAATCGGAACTGTGGGGCAGTTTGCTCATGGCTCACTGGGATTCACCACCACCGCAGGCTCGGCGTCCAACCGAATCTCCGTCACCCGACTCACCCGTGCGAGCCGCGAACCGAAGCGCCGCTCCGCCACCGGCTCCAAAACATAAGCGGCCGGCAGACGGTCTTCGGGTTCGAGTTGGAATCCTCCATCCGGACCGACCGGTCGATAAATCTGCGTCACCAGCACTTCGTCAAACGTGTGATGATCGCGGTGAAATTTCACCGCCTCCGCACGCCAGCGCGCCCGTCCGATGACCAACGCGGGAACTTCACGCGTCAGCCACGGCAGCGGGGATTTGTTCGAGATGATCAGGCGGCGCGCCGGTGGCAGTTGCGCCACAGTTTCCCATTCCCACGCGATCTCGCGCATCAACAAATTAATTTCCCAGTGCGTCGCATTCGTCCGCAAACCGGTGATGCCATAAGCAAACAATGCGCCCGCCGCGACCAGGCCCGCCGCGCGGCCGCGCCAGCGCTCCGGCACTTGCATGACCGCCCAGCCGAGGCAAAACGCGAGCAACATGCAGAACGGCAAACTGAGTCGCGACACGATCGGGTCGTCCAACTCACCCCAATAATACGCCATCAACAACGCGAGATTCGCGCAGATCGCTGCGCCGAAAATCACCAACGTCACGCGCGACGCCGCGACCTTGCGCCACTGCCGAGCGCGTCGCACCACGCATACCGCCGACCACGCCAAAGCCGGTAAACCCGCGACGCCGAGCCACCACGAGTTAGGTAGACTTGCCGTGAAATTGAAAAAGAAGCGCGCCGCGTGCCAGAGATTGGCCGGGAGAAATTCGGCCGCAAAGCGACTCTCCGCTCCATCACGTAATTCCCACAAAAACGGCGTGCCGGAAACGTAGGTATTTTGCAGCGCGTAGGGAATCAGCAACGCGGGCGCGAGCACCGCCGCCCAGGGCAACAACACTGCGCCACGACGACGCCACCCTTCCACAATGACGAGTGCGACCGGTGCGATGTAAAGTCCGGATTCGTAGCGCGTTTGCGCCAGCAACACCGCCGCTAGAATCAACGCGCTCAAGCGCGGCTCGTCAGGTTGTTCGAGGTATAAAATTGCCAGCAACACCACGACGAGGAGCAAAGTGAGATTGAGCAACTCCATGCCCGCGCCGGTCGCGTTTTGCGCGAGGAGAGAAAACGCCCCCAGCGCCACCACCGCCGCGAGCGCCGCTCCGTGTGACGCCAACCGCCGCGCGACCCAATAAACCAAACCCAGAATCACGGGCAGGAGCGCGGTATTGAGCGCGAAGGCGTTGGCTTCGCGATAGCCGGTCAAGTCGTGCAACAGCGATACGAGAAACGCGAAGAACACCGGGCGTTTGTCGAGGTAGCTATCGATGACTTGAAAGGAACCTTCGACGTCATAGCCGCGAATCGCGGTGCCGACCTCGCGCGCCTGATGCAGGTATTGTGCGGTGGCCTGCAACACGAATTCATCGTAGAGCACCTTGTAGGTGTAGGGCACAGTGACCACCGCCAGTAGCGTCAACGCGAGCACCACTCCGACCAACGCGCCGAGTTCACGCCGCGTCAGTGACGGTCGCTCGGACCAAATTTGCCGCGCGTTGCGACCGAACACGAACAGCGCCCACCCAAAAGTAAGCGCCATGCTGTAATAGCCGTAGCGCTGCACGAGCAAGCGCGCTTCGTTTACGTCAAAGGCAAGAAACCCGAGGTAAGTCGAAGCAAGCGCCACCGCACCAAAAAACAACAGGCGCACGCGCGCCGGAGCGGACGGCGCCGGAACGGGCGACGGGGAGTGGCGGCGAGTCACCGTCGCACCGTCTTCGCTCACGGAAGTTGTTTGATCCACTTTTCGAGATACTCCGCCTTCACCTTTTGCAGCTCGGCAGAACTGAGCTTCGGCTCCAGTGCCGGCACCGCCGACACCGCGCGCGCCACTACTGCACCGTTTTCACTAATCGCCGCGATGCGACTGATGCGGGCCAAATGCAAGGTCGCGATGCGGCGTTGCACGACGGGTTCGAGTTCGAAGTCAGGCCCAAGGTCGTCCGCCGGATCAATCGTCAACGCGCCCGTCTGGTCATCGACGGTGAAGCGTTGGAATACAAACATCGCGGAAAAGCTGTGGTTGCGCAGATGGTAGGCGAGGCCCTCTTTGCGCAGCGTGGCCTGCGCCACCGGTGTCGCGGAGATACGTTGCGTAATCCAGAAGGTCACATCGCGATCAATGAAGAGAAAATCGCGCCGCGTTTGCTGGGCGAGAAAATCGGCGCGCCACTCCATTTCCACCGCGGGCTGGTAATCCCAGAGGTAGGCCTGCCGCGCCATCGTGGGGATCCCTTGCAACAACAACGCCAGCACCGCGCCCGCGCACAAGGTTTGCCACACGACGGTGCGCCGAATGAGTTGCGCCCCGACCGTCGCCACCGCCATCGCCATCAACCAGTGCAGCGGCAGACTCAGGCGGCGAATCACGGGGTGATCGAATTGCCCCCAAAAATACGCCAGCAAAAGTCCGCCAATTAAAAAAAGGCCGAGGCTCATTGCGCCCACGGCCACCGGTTGCCCGGCAGTCGCGCCTCGCAGCAGTCGCAAAACCATCAGCGCAAAAAACGGCAACGCCAACAGACCAAGCGCACTAAAGTAAATCGAGTTACCCTGATAACCGCTGGTATCGAAGAAAAACGCCAGCGCGTGCCCGAGGTTGTCCGGCACGTAGCCGAGCGAGAACGGCACTTCATAACCCGGCCGACTCGCCATCTCCCACACGCCAGTGTTCATCTCGAAGACGCGATTCTGCAGCACATACGGCAGCAGAAACACCGGACACAGCACCACCGGCCAACTGAGAAACACGCGCCCGACTCGCCACCAACCCCACAGTGCCACGATGGCCGCCGGCAGCACAAAGAGCACGGATTCATAACGAGTCTGCGCGAGGAGCACCGCCGCGAGACACATCGCCTCAAGTGCCGCTTCATCCGGTCGCTCCGCGTAGCGCAACGCGAGCAGGAGAAACGTCGCCATCATCACCAAATTCAGCAGTTCAAAGCCACCGCCGGCCGCCTGCTGCGCCAACAAAGGCAAGCCCGCGAACAGCAGCACCCACAGCGCCCCACTCCACCGCGTGCCACCGAGCCGCCAGCCGATTACGTAGGCAAGACCGAGAAAAAGAAAACCGAGCACGGCGTTGACGTGAAAGCCATTGGTCGGTCGGTAGCCCGTGATGTCGTGCACGAGCGAGACGACGAACGGATAGAAAAACGGGCGTTTATCGAGGTGGCGTTCAGGAAATTGAAACGGCCCTTGCACATCCGTCGCACGCACGGGAAATGCGACTTCGCGTTCGTAGTGCAATCCCATCGACGTTCCCAGGAGCAACGTCTCATCCGCGAGGATTTTGAAGCCCTGTCGTTCATGCGCCACCCACACGCCGCCACAGGCCACGATCAGCACCAACGCCGCCCAATCCGCACGACTCGGCCGATAGTTCGCCAGGCTTTCCCGCGCGAGCCGCCAAAGTGAGCGCGCGAAGAGCACGACCGTCACGAGCATCACCCAGTAGCCGCCTTTGGCGACCAAGGGCACCGCCGCTTCCGGACTGATGACCCAACGGCCAACGACGAACACGAGCACTCCGAGTAAGCCCACGAGCCACACCCGCGACTGCCGCAGCATCAGCTTGAGAAATGGCATGAAAAAGCCGTTCACGAAAATCACCGCGCTGGCAACTCAGGATACACGAAACGTGCGTGACGGACCGCGTTGGCTACACCGGATTTTTTGCGGACCGCGCTAAATTGGGGCAGAAAAAAGCCGCCTCTTGCGAGGCGGCTGAAAGTAACCAGACAGCAAAATTAGTTGCTGTAAGTGATGGTGCGAGCACCAGCGACCCCGCTGGCGGTCACCGCGCTGCCTTGCATCAACGTCGTCGCATACGTCTCAGCAGCGACCGGAGTCACAGCCTTGATGTATTGCGTCGGGTTGGTGCCGACCAGCGAAGCCGAAGCGACGGCGCTAACGCCGGCTTCGAGGAAGAATTGATCAGCTGCACCGCTCAGTTGGCGAAGATTGTTTGCGACCGCTTTGTCTTGGGACGAAGCGCGGACCTTTTGGAAGGCCGGAATCGCCATCGCGGCCAAGAGGCCGATGATAACGACTACGATCATGATTTCGACGAGGGTGAAGCCCTTTGAGGAACTAGGTGTATTCATAGTGTATTTTTGGATTATTATTAACTGCTCTTAAGAGCACCAGCATTCAACCTGTTCGCCTAACGCAACTCAAGGGCAAATCTGTCAATGAAACGTAAAGCTCCGCTCAGCGAAACGACTCGATCGGGAGCGTTTTTGCATCCCTCCAGAGCAGTTCGAGGCGATATTTGTCCCGATTCTCCGGCGTAAAAAGGTGAACCATCACGTCAAACAGATCGACCACCGTCCAACCACTGCCCTTTGAAGTATCGATGCCGAGGATTTTTACCTGCTCCGAGTCGATCGCTTTTTCCAGTTCCACGCGAAGTGCGCGGAGGTGCGGATCGGAGTTAGCTGTGCCCAACACGAGGTAGTTGGTGAGGCTCGACAACTCGCTGACATCGAGAACTTGGAGATTCTCCGCCTTTTTTTCATCCAGCGCCGCAACGATCTTGGTGAGCACCGCGGGAGGCGCATTCTTGGCGACGCGTTTAACGATGGCCCGCGGCGCGGCTACCTTGGCTGGTTTGCTGGCAACGGTTTTCTTCGGCGCCGCAATTTTCTTCAGCGCAGGAGCTTTTTTAGGTGCGGTAGCTTTCTTGGGCGCTGCTGCTTTCTTCGGCGCGGTGGCTTTTTTCGGCTTGGATGCTTTCATACGGATAGGTCGACCTCAGCGGTAGAGTTGGTTGGAGTCAATGTAGGCGATGACCTTTTGTGGGCAAAAATAGTGCAAAGACAGTCCGCGCGCGACTCGAGCCCGCAGTTCGCTGGAGCTGATCTCGATCAAATGTCCGTCACAACGATGTAAGCGCAGACCGGGAATATCGACGTGGGGCTTAGTGGGATGCTTCGGGCGCTCCAAGAAGATGAATTCGATCATTTTGGCCAGTTCTTCGATCTCCTTCCACTGGTGCAACAACGGCAACTGGTCTCCGCCGATGATCCAGAAGAGCTCGTCGTGAGGAAACTGCGCCCGAAAGTGTCGCACGGAATCAACCGTGTAACTGATACCGCCACGCTTGAGTTCGTAATCAGAGACTTCCAAACGTCGGTCCCACTCCACCGCCGCGTGCAGCATTTCTAAGCGCGCCTCGCAGGTCGATTGCACGTCCTTTGGCTTCATTGGCGCCTGCGCGGCCGGCACCAAGAGCAGCCGATCCAGGTGGAATTGCTCCAAGACATCCTGCGCGGCAATCAAATGGCCGAAGTGCACCGGATCAAAACTGCCGCCGAGGAAACCAATCTTCATAGAGCGGTTATGGTCGCTCGCGTCTACGTGACGGGCAAGGCCTATTCAAAGCACCAGTAACCGCGTCCTGATGCCGCCAACGACGTCCGCTACGGGTTTGTTGTCTGATGGTGAGACGCCGGGACGCTGGCAAATCCGAAGGCAGAAAAAGAGACTACCCCGATTTTCTCGGCCCCAACGGCACTACTCAGAACACGCGTTTGATGCCTAATTGAAAGCCCCACTGCTTCTCAGAGCCGCCTTTAACATACTGCAACTCACTGCTCAGCACCCAATCTTTGGACATGCGGCCATCCAAACGCACATTAGCGTAAAAGAGATCGCCGGCGGTGTTCGGCACCAAACCGGAGCCCAGATTTGCACCGTTGATTGCGCTATTGGTGATGCGTGTGTCGTTTTCTGAAAACTCATGCAGCCACGCGACCGTGACAGAAGGAACCCAATCTCCTTCTTTAGCGGCGAGTTGCAATCCGAGCAGCCCCATCGTTTCACGCGCCTTGAAATCGCGCACGATTCGGCGATCTGGCGATGTGCCCGTTTCCGTAAATCCATCGGCTTGGGCGTTGATATTCGAAATACCAGCCATACTGCGAATCGCCATTTTACCGGTCGTCGCGTGTTCGTAGGAAACTTGAAACTGAACCGACTTATCCGTGCTGTCGAAGCTCGCACGCGAAGAACCAATATCGCTGATCCGCGTGCCATCGTGATCCGTTTTACCGGCACCGAGCGCAAGGTTTACATGCCAACTACCAAAATTTCCACCGACCCACAATTGTCCGGCCAAGGTATCCGCATCCACGACGCCATGCAGCGGCACCGGCGCCGGCGAGCGAACTTCTGTGTAATCACTCGTAGTCGTATCAGCCGTCAGGCGAATCCCCATGCCCCAAGTGCCCAGATTCCAACCATAGCCCAATGTGCCGGACCGACCGTTCGTGTCGCGCTCGATGCGGTCCGCCGTGGCTTTGATCGTGCGGTCAATATATTGGCCGCTCAGTGTCAATCCCGAGAGCGTGTTCAGGTTCTGCACGTGCACCAGCGTCTCACGATTGGACACAATTCGTGTTTCCACTCCGGCGGCGTAGCCGTTGAGACTGTCGAAATTGGCGACTTGACCGACGACGCAGGTCGCAGTCACCGCACTAATCAACGAAGCAACAAGGATTTTGGTAGATAAGAATTTCATGGCAAAAAGCGGTTGGAGAATTTGTGAGACGGAAAAAACAGTAGGTCGTAGTCAGTGATGAGATTGAGCAAAAAACAAAAGCTGAACGGCGACAAGTCCGTTGAGGCTACATTAGCGAGTAACTCTTAAGCGGAAGAATACACTCGCCGATCCGCTTTGCGCATAGCGCGCGCGCCACGTATCCGCACCATTGGCTGTCCGCACGAATTCATGCGTCACGCCGGTCGTCGTCCATGTTGTAAGATCCGTTGAAGCTTCGACCGCATAAGTCACGTCGTTCGCCGCCGTTGGACGCGAGTAGGTAAAGAGGAAATCAGTCGTATCGGCACTCGAAACCGGCAGGGCCGCGGCGGAAGATTCGTTCAACGACAAGCCTAGTGCATAGCGCAAAAGATTAGATAATCCGTCCGCTCCTCGCACCGCAGTCGCACCACTGATATTGGCATCGGCGCGCTCCTGCGTCGTGAAATTCGCCAAACGCCACGAATCAAAACTGCTCGTCACGACAATGCTTCGGTCGGTTGCTGTCGCCGGATGGTAATTGGGATTGCCCGCTTGGGTCGCCCGGATTGTCACCGTGCCTGTGCCCGTCAGCGTTAACGTGCTGCCGCTGACCGTTGCTGGACCGCTGACCACGCTATACGTCACAGCCAATCCGGAACTAGCCGTGGCTTGCAACGCGATACCTGCAAAGGTGAATGCACGGCTGCCACCAGGCGAAAAATTGATTGTCTGCGATGCCTTCGCACCACCGGAAATAACTGTGCCAGTAGTTCCGACCGTCAACGTCAAGATGTCGCCGCCGCCCGGCACGGGCGCTTGCGTTACCACCGCACCGCCAACCGTCGTGTATCCGACCACCACCGCATCTGCGCCACCTGCGACCCAACCGGCCGTGCTGGAATAGACCACCACATTGAGGTTTTCGGAAACCAAACCAGAATTCACATCGGTCGTAAAAGTCAGGCCGCCATTGGTCGAAACGAGTAAGGCTCCTGCATCGCCTACCGCCACTACCCGTCCGAGTCCGTCCGCTGCGACATCGTTCAGCGGCGGCGCGCCAACTGGCGGAGTGACGCTGGTCCAAGTCTTGCCATCCGTGGAAGTGAGAATCCGCGCGCCACCAAAACCGTCCGTGCCAACCGCCGTCCAACGCGTCGCGCTGGCATCAAAAGTTACGCCTCGCAACGTTCTTCCCGTTACTGGAATTGAAGTTGCCGCAGTCCAAGTAGCACCGCTGTCAGACGACCACACGGAAGTTACATCAAGATTCTTCCGACCCACCGCGACCCAAAGTGATCCGCCGATTGCAACATCGCGCAATTCACCCGTAAATGCCGGCGAAGTCGCTTCGGCCCACAATTGCCCACCATTTGTCGAGCGAACGACAAGTCCGCCATCACCCACTGCGATCACGACGTCAGCCGCAGCCGCCAACGTGTAAAGTGCCGTCACTCCAGCCACCCGGGTCGTGGTGAAAGTTGCACCGTCATCGGTCGAACGCTGCAACGCACCGTTGGTTTTGTTCAAACCGACCAAGGCTGAATTGGCACGGGCCAACGCCGACATATCTGCCTGCACCACGTTGCCGCGCATCCCAGCCGCGCCGAGTAAGGTGGCGAGGATTGCGAGGATTAAGCGAGAACTGGAATTTTGCTTCATGAGAAGACGAGGTAGAGGACGATGAAGGGGGCGTCGCGGCGGAAGACGATGGTGCCGTTGGTCGAGACGGTATCGGATTGGACGGTCAGGTCGATGATTTGTGCGGCCTGGAGGATGGGGCGGGTGACAGAGGT
>CAMTVI010000041.1:0-26670 GCA_947085165.1 uncultured Opitutaceae bacterium | reverse complement strand
TGCCCCTCCCTCCACACCTCCCTCCCCATCGAACCGGTAACAGATTTATGAGGCCCACTCGGTAACTCCGATTTATGAGTCAACACGGGAAGCGAAAAAGTTGGCGGGAGATACGAGACTGGTCTCGATCGTGCAGGAATTTGCTGTGCGCGCAGCTGCCGGGGCAGAGCGGAGAACCGTTGCTGCGGCTGTCGAGCAATACATTGCGGCCAAAGTAAAATTGGAGCGAAGCGAGAAGCATATCAGTGACCTCAAGGATCGGCTTAGCACTTTCGCCGCATCATTTCCTGAGCGCGGCATTGAATCGATTTCGCGGAATGAGCTACTCGATTGGTTGCTTGGTTTAGCACCTCAATTATCGAGCCGTTCCATTTGGAATTTTTTCGGCGCAGTCGCGGCACTTTTTAGCTACGCTGAGAAGCGAGACTGGCTTGTGATTAATCCATTCAGGAAAATTGATCCAAAGTCGGATTTGCCGAAGAAAACAAAAGGAGCAGTCGAAATCCTGACGGTGAATCAAGGCAAAGCGGTCATGCGCGAAATCGAACAAAACTATCCGCAGTTTATCGGCTGGGCTTGCATCCAGTATTTCCTGGGAATCCGTGCGGCAGAATCAGAGCGATTTCGCGGCAGTTGGATTCGGCTCGATGAAAAAAAGATATTGGTCCCCGGCTGGCAAATTGAGGGAAAGAAAAAAATGGGAGTAACAAAAACCCGAAACGATTGGGTGATTCACGATGCGCCCCCCGCATTTTGGGCGTGGGTGAAACGCTACCCAGGGTCGTTTCAAGCCAATCGCCTGGCCAACCCGAATTGGAAAATTTGGGGGAGAATACGTGACACTTTGATCAATCAAAAGGTGTTGCAAAAATGGCCGCGCAACGGGTTCCGCGCTTCGATCGCGACAATGCATTTGTCGGCGTTCGCGAACCCGGGCCGCACGTCATTGCTTCTTCGGCATCGTAACCCTGAACGACTGCACGCAAATTATTTGGCTGAACTGCAACCAAAGCACGTAGGGCTAGCTTATCTCCGCCTTAGACCCCTCAAGAAAAAGTAGATTTGCTCTAGCGCAGGTCTAACGAAATCGAGGCCTGATTGTCAGCATGTCTTAGCCACTTTCGATCAATGTCAGTTTTGCGATATGTTCGCACATTCGCTACAATTGAGACAGGCAATCGCACTCCGCGCGCCCATTTCCTAAACGCACGACCCTGGGGATCGTGCATCCCTACATAAGCCGCAGCGGCGCCATCCCCACGAAGGTAGGGGCTTGGACCGACGTTGTAGCTTGGTTTCACGATGGAGAGTAGCACAAGGGCTTAAATTCGAGTCATTTTCCGCCACGACTGAGTCAGCGAAATCGGCTCGCGCCCCGATTCTGAACTCTTGGAAACGCGGCTGGGAATTTCTAGTTTATCAACTGATATACTTGTATCCCAAACAATTAGACGTGCCCCGAGCAGTCGGATCTTGCGGGCAATATTCGTCGCGTAGTGCGGCAAGGACATCATTCCTGCCACCTCCAGATACTCCTGCCGTTCAGTATCCAACAGTTGAAAATCCGGGATGAATCGACTCCCGCCCAACTCGGGGGGCGGAAGCAAACAGCGGACGAATGACCTCCCCTCGCCGATCAGGCGGGCCACCAATTTCTCTTCATAGAAACTATCGATCGGAATCAATCCGACCGCGGACACTCGGAATGCTGCCAAAGCATGAGCTTTCCATATTCCGCCGTAAGATTCCGCAACAAAAATTATCCAGGTCGGATGCGCCAAAAATGACAATAATGGAGACCGTGGGTTACGAGCTTCGCGGTCCAAAATTCGCTGCGGCACTACCACGGGACAGTTCGGAAAGTTGCGGAGCGTCAAACGTCGCGAGCCGTGTTCGTTCTCTGGCCCTAAACTTTCGATAAATCCAAACCCAACACATTTCGTCATCGCCTCCGGCGTCTTGAAGTCACGCGGATGGAGGTAAGACCACGGCATAAAGCTAATGTCTTCCAAGTTGTTTAACGCCTTGCCGGTCAGATCATTTTCGGCCGCGAGCGCGTTGAGTGCTCCTTTAATCAGCCCGTTGAATACTCGCTCCGTTCGCGCTCCAGCATAATGTGGACGCCATTCGCATAGCCCCGAGCGCTCGAACAAGCTCTTCGCGAGTCGCTGCAAGCTTATCGGCCGCGCCTGTGATCTTTCTACGGCTGCATTGCCCGCGCGTTTTCCTCGCTGCTTTGCAACGATGCTAAATTCGGGATCGCGCAGATCTCGCCGCAGCGCGACGAAATCGCTGCCGAGACCGACGATCGGCGGACTGATTTTCGTTTCTGAATCATCCGCAACGAACAGTTCTTCAGAATACGAAAAACAACCGGGCTTGTGCCACTGTTGGGAATTGGGAAAGCGACGCGGGAACAATTTGTCCGTGGTGCGTCCGCGACGGCAGCAAACGACGTATCGTGCCTGCGGGTGATTGCACGAATGACAAGTGATTCGTTTTCCCCGATTTGCTGAGCAACTCTCATAGGTCCGCTGTTCCGCCAAAAGATCAATCGTGACCGGCGCCACGCCAGAGCCGGAGGCTTCCGCAAAAAAATCAAAGACGGCGTCGCGACAGGGAAAGTAAAGTAGATGCGCCTTCATGGCATCATCTCCCACTCCTGATCAATCGCCGGAGCCGGATCTCTAGCGTCAGCTCGCGCCGATTCCGAAGGCGCTGCGGCGGTCTGCGACTTTTCGCGGCGCGGTGTTCTTTGGCGCTCCGCTGGAGCGATGGCTGTGTCGCCGACCGGAGTTTCCTGATCGGTTGAGAGATTCGCCAACTCAGTATGCAGCCAGCGCAATATTTCGGACCAGTTTGACCGGACCGTGTCCCGACCCAACGCAGCGTCAAGTGCACTCGCCGCCGCTTCAATCAGCTGGCTGATCTGGGAATTCCCCGCCGCCGGCCTTTTCACGACGAAGCTCGTGTGTTCAGCACTGGTGAATTTCTGGTGCACGATCAGCCGTGGAAAAATCAAACGAAGCAGCGTCCGCAGCGCCTCGGTGTGCTCGACAAGATCACGCACTTTTTCCGGACAGACATAGTCCAGTTCCACGACCTGTCGGCGAACTTCGTGACTGAGCCCTTGTTCCAGTCGCTCTCGAAGACCGACTTCGAAGAGGTCAAAACGTGGAATCACGCTCTCGCAATCATCCACCGGATCGCCCGGTATGCGACCGGACCGGATTGCTGCCGCAACGGGCAATGCCGTTGGCAAAATCGGCTCGATGTGCGCGGGCGCGTCATTCCGCTCAGCTCGCCCGTTGTATCGCTTTCCTCGGTATTCGGACGCTTCAGCCTTAATTTTCTCTGTGCCGATCACGCGCTCCCATTGCGCCTGCCAGCTGGCAAGCGGCTGAAGCACTTTTTGGGGACGCTCTTTGAGATATGCGTCCTCCCGGCGTCGTATCTCCCCATTCGGCGCGCGCCGCCGCAGACTGTGTTCTGACTTTCGCTCTCCGTGTAATCGCCGGCTTACCGGTGAAAGCTCCGCGCAAAGCTCACGCGATACACTAGGCAAACGGCATACTCCATCAACCAGCTGCACTGCATACCCCGCTTTCTTAAGCCGCAGGCTAACTTGACGGTTCATTCGACGCTGTTCGCTCATCGCTGCCTTCGCGATTCGCTGGAAATGCCCGGCGCAGTATCTCATCCGGCCGGCCTCTTCGAAAGTAGTCAGATTCGCGAAAATCAGATGCGCATGCAACTGAGGCTGGCCATCTCGTCCAGCTTTCTCCGGAATAACGAACACCGCGCTCTGGCCGGTTGTGACGGTCACATTTTGACCTTGTTTGCGTAAGCGCCGGTCCATGAGACGACTCAACCTTTTCGCCGCTTTTTGCATCTCGCCCATCGCCACCCCCAGAACTGTTTTATCTTCGAAAACAAGCGCCGCAATGGAGACTGATTTATCGACCGCGAGCGGGATATCAAAGCCGTGGCACACATTGCTCACGAAACTATTTCCCTCGCGCCGAGTGCCGGTATTCACCCTCGCCCGCAGCAGCACCCCAGTCGCCGGATGCCGCGCGGCCAGCGCCCGCGACAGGTGTTCGGTCGTAACTTGTTTGCCTCGGCCCGTCGGAAAGACCCCACCGAGCAAAGCAACATACCCTGCAAGCTCTGGATCAGCGAGAGCATCAGCCAATGCTGCTTCGGCATAGCGGACCCGTTGCGCCGTGCGCAGTGACCCTCGGTGCCGCGGCTTCTTCCGCGTCAAAAGTGCTTTCACTCGCTACCCCCGGGGGTTGTAGATTGCCGCAGAAATTTCTCGAGCGCTTCGCGCAGGAGCCCCGTCTTGCTTCGGTCCAATTCCTGCGCAACGCGCTCGAGTTTCCGCTTTAAGCGCACCGGTGCTTCAAAAACAATGCGAGCCCGCTTTTGCCCCCGGCGCCGACCGGCCTCGGCCGGATTACTTTTGGGCCCTGGAGACCGGTCGGCGGTCGGCGTGTCCCGGAGTGGCCGGGCCGGCGGGATTGTCACTTTTTCGGCACCGGACTCCGTCTGTGCCGGTGGCGCGGACACCGGCTGATCGGTCAGCCACAGGTCTGTTTGATTTGGATCGGAAATAATGGGACGGCGAGGTTGCATCCCAGATAATAGCTTAACGATTTTCCGCTCAATTGGCGCGGGGGGTCGCCGGCGGCAACGGCCTCGCCCGCCCCCTTCCCAAAACCCACCATGTGCTCTTTTCGCACAATTTTTGCACCTGGAGGGAGGAGTTCGCGCCGTCCAAAGTTGATCTGTTGCCCCCAGAAGCCCACCCACCGCCACACCCAGCAGGCCCCTTTTCCAACAGATTACGCCGCCCTATCCGCCCCCTCGCCGCGCCTCCCCCAAAAAATGCCGCTCCCGCACCAAAGGGCTGCCCAGAGTTACACCCCAACTTCCCTTCTCCGAATGCAACATTTTAGGGGTAACGTTGCCTTTGGTGGTGAGCGACTGCGGGGCGAAGTTTGAGGGGAAAGTTGGACGGCGGCTGTCAATCATGAGGCCAAAGCAAACGCGTGGATGGGCGTGCGGACTGGCAAAGGGGCGCAGAGACCGAGGACCAGTTCGTCCAGTTCGGACTGGGTGCTTTCCAGGTAGCGTGCGGTGGTGAGTGGCGAGGCATGCTGAATGATCCGCTGTGTGCGGATAAGGTCGTGCCCCGACGCATCGTAGACCGCACGCACGAAGAATTTTCGCAAGCTGTGGGTGCTGATCCGCGTCGCATCGATGCCGCACACACAGCAGAGTTTCTTTAGAATCCGGTGCGCCTGCGTGCGATCGATCGGACGGTTTGCACCGTGGCGCGACCGAAAGAGAAATTGGTCCGGTGTCGGCACTTCGTCGAGCGAGGCGAGGTAGTCTCGGATCGCTCCTCGCGCGCGTTCGTTGAGCACTACCCGGCGGCTGCGCACGCTGCGTTTGTGCCCGCCTTTGCCTCCCTTCAAGTCAGCGCGCGCCACGGTGACTTCGCGGACGATGTCTCCGGTAGGACATAAGACTTGGCCGACCGTCCAAGTGAGCAATTCGGTGATCCGGTAGCCTACCTGGGTGCCGACGATAAGGAGCATTCGGTCCCGGCAGCGGCCGTGGCGAAGGAGATGGGATTCGAGGGCAGTAACCTCGGCCGAACTGAAGGGACGAGCAGGCATTGCCGAGAGATACTTCCCTCAGCAATTCCTCTCCGTTGAAGCCGTCGCCGATAGGCGAACGCTGCATCCAGTCAGCGCTCCGACCAATTCCCTTTCTGAACTGGACCAATGCAGGTCAGAGCTTGTAAAGATCGGCGCTGAAACGGCATCCCATGGATAAATCCGTTTTCGACATCAAGCAGGATTACACTTCATCCTTACTCGGGGCGGTGGGACGCTGCACCGGATCAGGACCGATAATATCCTGATTAACGGCGATCTCACTTGGGAATTTGTGCCCGTCCAGTTCATAGCGGGCGAAGGCGAGGCCGTAAGCCACCGATAGCCGGGAAAACTCGACCTGCTTACCATTCGCAGCCCATACGAGGTCGTCCGGAAGTGGCAATGAATGCAAAGGAGGATCGTCACCCCATTGCCGATACTTGTGAAAATACCTCAGCGCATGTCCATAGGGATCCAACGCATATCCACCACCGGCGTGCATCATCTTCACGTTACGCATCTGCGTCAGCTGATTGTAACGATTTAGGTGGAGCTTGGCCTCAGTCACCTTGACCCCATTTCCGACTCCAAGTCCTACCTCATCTTGGATTGTCTTTCGGGCCGCTTTGAGGCCGCGCAGGACTCGATCATTAGGCCTGCGCACATGTCCCTCCTTTGCCGCGATCAAATCGGACAACAATAATTCGGGATCTGCGATTTTGGCTTTCAGCTCCAAGCGTGACGAGCCGGCATCGAGCACCGCAGCATGGTAATAGAGCAACGGCGCATCCTTTCCGGTGTCTTCCAACAGCTGAAAGAAGCTCAGATCCACCGTTCCCGCGCCGACATCGGCAAACAAATACAAGCCCGGTCGTCTGGACCTAGACTTCAGGTAAGACTGCAAATTGGCCGAGGTCTCGGGATAGGTAAAGCAGTGCGCGCGCGCGGTCTTCAACTTCTCTTTAGCGGATAGATTTTCCCGTATCTGCTCGACCGTCGGAGCCTGAGTGCCGGCTGGGCCTACGGCATTTCGCGCAGCGCACAGTGCGTCAAGCAGGGACTGCTCGACTCTAGATCCGTCGGCATGCGCGATTGGCACGCAGATATTGATGAAACACTCGTCACTGGGATGACTTCCGAAATCAGACCACCGTCGGCGAATCTCCAGCCCGACCCGGGCCAAGACTTGGGAGAGAAACCACGCTACCAAGACCTGCATTTCCCCGGCAGACTCTCCGTCTCGCCAAGCCCCAGCCCGTTGCTGGTCCAATGCAGAAACCAGACGCATTTTCAGGTAGTCGATTCGCTCGTTGGCACCGTCCAAAGGTGCATCGAATGCGGACGCCAAATTCGTCTGCTGCCTCAGCACAATCGAAGGGACCAAGTAGGACCAACCATCGGCGAGTTGAAACGAAACTGGATAGGCTTTGCCGGGATCACGAACCAGTGCATCGCGAATCACGCACTTGGTGTAGGCTGTGCCAAAATCGAGTCCCACAACGATCAAATAGCCAATGCCCCGTTCATGAGTATTTGCCGGCCTTGAGCTTGGGGCACTTGGGCGCTGCGGCTCCCTCAACTGCCGGAGTGGTGTGGATATATTTGCCGGAGTGGCTGGTGTCGCAGGCTCCGCGCTTACCTTTGGTGGCGCCTTGGCCTCACGCGGCGTGGGCTGGCTGTCGCCGCGTAAAAACCGGAACAATTGAGTGAACCAGTTGCTCATGGCTCGTTGATGAAAACACCAGCGGAAATTTCCTCCAGTTGCTGGTCTATCTCTGCCTTCCTATCGAGTTCCGCGAGTTTTCCGTCCCGCTTCTGCTGAGTGCTTTCGAGCCGGGCTCTGGCCAATTTCTGTATCTTCTCGGACCGGTTGTTTTGGATGAGCGTGGCGAGCCGCTGTTCATCCTGCCTCGTTCGACGATCAAAGTGCGCCAGCACCTGCTGCCGCTGGATCAGTTGCAGGTTCTGGTTCTCGGCCGCGAAAGTCTCGTAGGCGGCGTTGTGCCGGTCAGCCAGGTTGTCTCGGATTGCATCCAGCCGGGCGCGGGCCTTGGCTAGGTCGATGTCACGGTGGAGCCAATCATCGCCTGATTGGAGCAGCTTTTGCACAACCCGCTCCGCCTGTTCGGATGGCGCCGGCGGTCCGCCGTCAATATGAGCGACAGCATAGTTGAGTAGCTCTCGTTTACGCAGTCCCTTGAAACTCCATCGTTCAATCCGGAACACATAGGCGCCCAGAGGCATATCCGGCTCCCGTATCCTCAGTGCCGCCGTATCGAAGAACGCCTTGGCGTCGTTCTGGTTTTCTCGGGTGATCCAGCGGATCAGGGGTGACAAGTGGTTGATCAGGACAATTCGCCGACCCTCGTGCTTGAGGCGCCGCTTGGCCACTTCAACGTGCAAGGTGCCGATCATGCTTCGGGCCCTTTGCTCCGGCACGGCGTCTTGCTTCACCTCCGTGAGGAATGCCAGCAGCCGTTCGTGCGCCTCCATCGTCAGCTCAAGCCGAAACGTCTTATCCGATGGGTCATTCCAGGACAGCCGGCAGCCTTGGTAGCAGCGTCTGAAAAAATCCTCCATGTAACTTTTCAATTCCTCAGGGGTGACATACCTGCCCAACTGGCGATTCCGGTTAATCCGATCCCGGATGTAGTCGGAGAGTCCCAAAAGATTCTGCCCGCTCTGTTCAAGTTCGTCCTGCGCCTTGAGCTTGGAGACCAACACCAGTTCCGTTTGCCTGATTCGCAGCTCCTCTTCCTCTGGAGTCAGGTCGCGGCGAAAGAGATCCTCCGTGAGCTTGGCCACCTCCTCACCGATGACCACCTCCAGGTCGCCCAGACTGTTGCGGAAGATTTCCAACTTGGTGTGCAACCGGTCGTAAAGACGTTCCTCGATGGTGCCATGCACCTTGAAATGGACCACATGCAGCACCGCCGCCAACTGGCCCACGCGGTCGATACGACCGATCCGTTGCTCCACGCGCATCGGATTCCACGGCAGGTCGTAGTTGATGATGACACGAGCGAATTGCAGGTTGATGCCTTCGCTGCCCACCTCCGAGGAAAGCAGCACCCGGGGCCCATTCGGCTGGGAGAAACGCTCGATTTCTGCGTCGCGATCAGCCTGCTGGGTCATTCCGCCGTGAATCGTCGCTGTTTCCACGCCCGCGGCATTCAGCCGCTTTTGGAGGTAGCGCAACGTGCCTCGGAAGAATGAGAACACGACTATCTTTTCGTCGCCCAGTTTGTTGATCACCACGTCGTGGAACTGACCGTATTTTGAGTCATTCGCCTCAAAATCATAGGCGCGATAATCTTTCAGGAATTCCTCGAATCCCTCCTCGTCCACCGGCCCCACGTCTCCATCGAGATCGTCACTATCCATGTCAAATGCGTCAAACAGCACATCCTCGAAGTCCCCGAGCTGGCCTTGTCGGTAAGCGTCGACCATGGCGGGGATGCAGCTGGCCATCCGCAACTGCGGCCCGACCAGGTGGAATGCAGAGAAACGACTGCCGGCCCGTTCGACCCGTTTGCGCACCAGCCGGGTGATCGCCCAGTAGAACTTGAACTCCATGTCGTTGAACTGGACCGGCACAACCATAGGTTTCCGCTCTGCCCGCATTTCCGCCACCTGCCGCCGTCTCGTCCGGGCGACATAGCGCCCCAACACATTGAGTTGCTCGGTGAGTCGCTGGGCCTCGATCAAGACCTCGTGGCTGCCTGCATTGGAACCACTCAGCATCTCCTCAAGCCTTGGCAACAACTCCGACTGACCGATCAACCCTGACGCCCGCAGCTCCGGAAGAGTCGACCGTGCCTCCGCTAACCTCGGCGGGATGACCGCCAGCGCATTCCCCAGCCGGACCGCCGGGGTGTTCTCGGCCAGCAACTGGTTGAACAGAAACTCGTCGTCGAACATCCCGGGGTCGAGCAACCGAAGCAGGGTCCGCAAATCCTCGCTTCGATTGTTCACTGGGGTAGCCGAGACGCAAAGAACCCCTTCCGAGGCGTTGCTAAGCGCACCCCCAGTGCGCGAGACCAAGGCCCCAGGATTACGCATGGTGTGTGCCTCGTCAAAGATCACCAGGTCGGCAAACGGGTAGTCCTCATCCCAGCGGTCCCATGCCCGCACCAACTCGCCCTTCGGACTCAGATTTTCTTCGCTGTCTAGGTCCGCGAAATCCTCACGGGAGGGCCGCAGGGAACTGTAGGTGGCAATGAGGGCAAAGCGGTGCGTAGGACCATTCGCTTTTAGGTCGCGCATGTGCTCGCCTAGCTGCTTCACGGTGCATTCCTCGATCGGCACGTTGAACTTGCCCCGCAATTCGGTGCGCCAGTTTCGCACCAGCATCTTTGGGCAGACCACCAGCAATCGCCGGGCATCCCGCCGTGCCTGGATTTCCAGCCAGATCAACGCCGCTTCAATCGTCTTGCCGAGACCCACCTCGTCAGCCAGCAGGAGCCGCTCGTTGGGCGATTCCACGAACTTCAGGACCGGCTTGAACTGGTATTCGAGGAAGTCGATCTCCGCGGCATCCATTGAGTAGATGAACTCGGACAGCGACCCCTTCAGTTTTTCAAAAGTCATTCGCCGCCGCAGGTCATCGGGACGCCCAAATTGACCGGCCGCGATCCGATCCTCCAGGGTATCCTGATCAATTTCTACCGCCTTGAGTGCAATCGCAGGAATGAAGGTCTTGTCATTCGCGCTATAATTAACCTCCCACGCCGTCACCGGCCCCATCTGCCGGGTGCGTCCCGTCAAAATACCCCGTCGGGAGGGGGAGTTTACATGATAAACTATTTGGCCTGCTGTGAAAGGCATGGCGTGAGCGAATTCCGAGTTAGCGGTTAGATGTGACCACGATGGGCGTCGTTCAAGAATCGCAAGACAGAGTGCAGATGGGGAGGGCGAACATGTATTTTGGTGCCAACTTGCGATTATGCTCTAGGTGATCAGCGATTGTGGGCATTAGGAAAATCGGTCGAAAATAGGATTTGAGTTCACGTCGCCCAATCGGCGCAGAGCAGTTCGGCTTGTGCGAGGACGGTCTTGACCGCCTCCTCTTGCAAATCCGGCGGGTAGCCGTGTTTCCTTAGGATCCGCTTCACCATGACCTTGATCTTGGCCCGGGCACTTTCGCGGACGGTCCAGTCGATGCTCACGCTCCGGCGAACCTGAGTCACCAGTTCTGCCGCGATTACCTTGAGCTCATCATTCCCCATCGCCTTCACGGCTGACTCGTTGGCAGCGAGCGCATCATAAAAGGCGATCTCATCGTCGGTGAGCCCAAGCTCCACCCCGCGCTTCGTCGCCGCGTCCATTTCCTTCGCCAACTTGATGAGTTCCTCGATTACTTCCTGAGTCGCGATCGCCCGATTGTGATACGCGTTGAGTGCCTTCTTGAGCTTCTCGCTGAAGAGTTGCGACTGCACGAGGTTGCGCTTCGAACGAACCTTTAACTCATCCTTGAGCAATTTCGCCAACAACTCCGCCGCGACATTCTTGTATTTGAGCCCGCGCACTTCCGCTAGGAATTGGTCCGAAAGGATGCTGATGTCTGGTTTCGACAGTCCGGCAGCGGTAAAGACATCGATTACCTGCCCGTCCGTAACGAGCGCCTTGGAAACCAGCTGCCGCACCGCCGCGTCGAGCTGGTCAGGCGTCTTCTGGTTGCCCGTGCTCTGCTTGTTGAGGGCCGCCTGAATCGCTTGAAAATATGATATGTCGTCGCGAATTGCCGTCGCCTCATCGCTCGCTGCGCACAACGCAAACGCCCGCGAGAGTTCGGTCACTACGTGGACGAAGCGCGTCTTTCCATCCTCCTGCTCCAGGATGTGCTGCTGCCCGGCCGGAATCAGTGCCAGCTTCTCGGCAGGCTTTCCAGTAACCCATTTCGCCCAGTTGAGGCCATGCAACATCGAGCCCGCGATTTCGTGCTTCTCCAGCATTACGGCAATCGCCTGCGCCGTGTCGTAGGTCGGATGTCCCTGGCCTCCGCTTTCGGTGTAAGTAGCGAGGGCCTGCTTCAGTTGGTCAGCCAACCCCAAATAATCGACGATCAGACCACCGGGTTTATCGCGGAAAACCCGGTTCACACGGGCGATGGCCTGCATGAGCCCGTGGCCCCGCATCGGCTTGTCGGCATACATCGTGTGCAGGCACGGTGCATCGAAGCCGGTCAGCCACATGTCGCGCACGATCACGATGCGGAACGGGTCTTTACTGTCCTTAAATCGATTCGCGAGCGCCCGCCGCCTTTCCTTGTTCCGAATGTGCGGCTGCCAGTCCGGGCCATCCTCGGCGCTTCCCGTCATCACGACTTTGACGACGCAGTCCCTTCCCTTCTCGGCCTCTGCATCATCGTCCTTCGCTCCGGCCCATTCCGGGCGAAGTTTGATAATCGCTGTATGCAGTTCGACACAGATGCGTCGGCTCATGCACACGACCATCGCCTTGCCGTCCATGGCCTCCACGCGCTTCTCGAAATGCGCCACCAAGTCAGCCGCAACAATGGCGAGCCGCTTCGGGTCTCCGACCAGAGCTTCCAACGCCGCCCACTTGCTCTTCAGTTTTTCGCGGCTCGTTGATTCCTCGCCTTCCGTGATCTCCTCAAACTCTTCGTCGATTCCGGGCAGTGCCGCAGCGTTCAAGCCGAGCTTCGCGATCCGGCTCTCGTAGTAGATCGGCACCGTCGATTTGTCGGCCACTGCGCGCTGGATGTCGTAGATGCTGATGTATTCACCGAAGATCGCCCGCGTGTTCGCATCCGTTTTCTCGATCGGCGTGCCCGTAAATCCAATGAACGACGCCTGCGGCAGCGCGTCACGCATGTGCCGCGCCAAGCCGTCGATCAGGTCATATTGACTGCGGTGCGCTTCGTCGGCGATGACGACGATATTGCGGCGCTCGCTCAGACACGGCATCGCCGTTCCTTTCTCCGGCAGAAATTTCTGAATCGTCGTAAACACCACACCGCCGCTGGCCACGGCGAGCAACTGGCGCAATTGCTCCCGGTTCGCGGCCTGCACGGGCGTCTGGTCGAGCACCTCGTGACAGCGCTGAAATTGATCAAACAATTGGTCATCGAGATCGTTGCGGTCCGTCAACAAGACAAGAGTCGGATTCTCCATCGCAGGATGCCGAATAATCCGCGCCGCGTAGTAGAGCATCGACAGGCTCTTCCCGCTCCCCTGCGTGTGCCAGACGACGCCGGCCCGTCGATCACCCGGCGCGCCCCCATGCATCTCACCCGCCCAGAAGTTTCCTCCGTCCTCACTCGCTCGGTCGCTTCGCCCCATCCCGCTTGCGCGCAGAGTCTCGTCGAGAGCTGCATTCACGGCATGGAACTGATGGTAACCAGCCAGAATCTTGTGCAAAGCGCCCGTGTCCGGATTCTCCTCAAAAACGATGAAGTATTGGACGAGATCGAGGAATCGTTGCTGGGCGAACACACCGCGAATCAACACCTCCAGTTCCAACGCCGTGTTGGGTGCGTCCGACTTGCCGTCGATCGTCCGCCAGACTTTGAACCACTCCTGGTTGGCCGTCAGCGAGCCGATGCGAGCCTGCAAACCATCGCTCACTATCAACGCGGCGTTGTAGTGCAGCAGCGAAGGAACCTCCGCCTTGTAAGTTTGAAGCTGCGCGTAGGCCGTCCAAATGGTCGCGTCCTCGTCGGCCGCATTCTTTAATTCGATTACGGCGAGCGGCAGCCCATTAACAAAAACCACGATATCCGGCCGTCGATTGTGTCCCGCTTCGATTACGGTGAATTGATTCACTGCCAACCAGTCGTTCTCGGCCGGCTCCGCGAGATCGATCAACACCACGCGGTCGCCAGCGATCGATCCATCCGCCCGCGGATATTCGACCGGCACGCCATCGCGCAGCATCCGGTGAAACGCCCGGTTGGTTTGCACGAGTGACGGTGTCGCCACTCGAAGCACTTTTCTGAGCGCATCTTCCCGCGCCTCCTCCGGGATTCCATGATTCAGCTTTGCGAGGGCTCCCCGCAAACGCTCCACCAACACCACATCGGCAAATGAATCCCGCTCCGCCGCCGGTTCACCGGGCGCGAGCTGCGGGCCGTGCCCGACCGTATAGCCCAGTTCCCCGAACCATTCGAGCGCGGCGTCTTCGACGATGGATTCGTTGAGGTTCATTGTGTTTGTTTGATTCTGATAACCCCGCGATCAACGTCGCTGATCGCTTCGTCATAGCCCGCTTGCATGGCCTCAAGCGCGAGTTGCGCGAGCCTTTGGTGTTCTGCATCGTCTTTCCTATCCGGGTTAAATGGTCGGGCGCGCATACAAGGCAATCGGTGCTTAAGCTCTAACTTACGATTCCCACGGCCGTAACGCCGAAAGCGTCGGCAGAAATCGTCCTCCGATTCGTCGAAACGATGTGCAGTGCTCGCGCCGGATGCCCATGCGATCATTCCCAACTCACGTAAGCGAATGCCTAGGTCCAAGTCTTCACCTGCCGCCTCTTGAAACACTGGATCAAAGCCGCCCAAAAAAGCGAACGGCAAACCCGCAACCAACGCATTTGCGGTAACGATTGCCTGAGGGATATAGACTCCGTGCAGGTTGCGCTCCAGCGGTGGATTCAAGATTCCTTGCTCTGTCATGTAGTCGTTGATCAGTCCGGAGCCTTCTCCCGTAATTGGACCGCAGATAGCGACACAGCAATCTCCGCTCTCGCGCCACGCTTCTTCAAATTTGAGGAATAACCGAGGATCATGTCGGCATCCGCAGTCGGTGAAATAAATCCAATCGAACTCGGACTCCCAGGTAAACTGATCTGGGCGCGAATCATAATCTGCATACTTCAACTCTGGACAGTAACCGTTCCGGATGTAATCCGGATCCACTCTCACCCCCCGCGCGGCATCAGCCAAGATGCCTAAGACTTTTTCAAATGGCACATCTCCGCGTAACCCGAACCCCTTGTTTCTGGCGGTCGCCGGACCGCAGTTTCCGGGGTAATTGACTAGCTCCACTTGATATTCCCTTAACCAATCGGGGACACTGTCGTCTGCATTGTCGTTCGCTACCGAAATTCGTTTGGGCGGCGTTTGCAGGCTGAGCAAACTATCTAGCGTAACACGCAAACCGTCCCAGTCTCTGTATGTCGGAACAACGGCTCGGATGTTATTTGCATTGACCGGTTTCGACCGAAAACTAATTCGCTCCGAGATCGACTTGGGGATGGAGTAAACGGCGGTCATACGAATACCACAGGTTTATCTCTACTTCACCGCCTGTCCGGATGCCGAGAACGATAGTGCATGTAGAATCCTAAGACCGACCGTATAGCCCAGTTTCCCGAACCATTCGAGCGCGGCGTCTTCGACGATGGATTCGTTGAGGTTCATTCGCCGAGATTTAGACGTGATCTGAATATTTTGGCCATCTTCTCCGCTGTTTCCCGCATCCAATGATGCTGTCGCGGCCAATCAGCTTCCTCTTCAACCTTAGCCGAGGTCCAAACCGTGAAATAGGGGTCCGACCACGTAACCTCCTCACCAAACTCGGAATTCAATTCTTCATGCCGGTTCTCGCCGAGCTCTTTCGCCAAGCCTCGGGCCTTGCGCCCCGCGGATTTACTCACACCGAGATAAATACACATGGATGAAGCATCCGCGTAGTATTGCACCCCCATTGTGACCCCCGTGTCGAGATGATTGAATCGACAGTAGTTCCTCCCCAGATGCGTATCGCCGTCCCGGAAGGCTAGGTGCGCCCCCGTGAGACGGTTTGAACACTCGGTCCAATAGGCAACGAGTCGGTCCCGTTTTACCACACTCTGCTTGTGCGCGGGATCTTTTAGCGCCTGAGCTTCCAGACTCAAAACTCGGGGAACCAGCACGCGTTGAAAATCCTCCACTCTGTCACCCAGCCAGTCGTGCTGAACTGGCCAGTCGTTTTGATCGCGGATCGAAACACCTTCGTCGGCGGCATGGATTTCGCCACCACTGTTCCTGATTTCCCAAGAAACGGAATACCCCAACTCTTGTTGAATCGCCGCCTTTTCAATTTCTAGGCTGCGCGCGATCATCGCGCCGATCTTACCAGCGAGCATCAGCGAGACATAGATCTCGCCCCTCTGCTGATTGATGCTCAAGACCAGCTCCGCGGCACCCGAGGTCCCAAGAGGCGTGCCAATCTCAGACTCTGGCGCTGCAACAAACCACTCGGAAGGAATCCCTCTTTCCTCTAGGCGCGAATCCAGATGCCTCCAATATTCTAAGCGGGCCTTTGCCCGGCTGGTCAATCCTTCAGGCAGAGGCATCGACTCGGCCGATGCCGTGTATACGGTGTCGGATGCAGGTCGCGGCCATAGAGCCAGAAGGCGCTCGGTGAGAGCTGCGGTGCGCTTTCGAACGGCCTCGGCATCCCATTTGTCCAGTCCGACGAAGTAGGTATTGAGGTCGATGTGACTCCTCGCAAGTTCGACCTGTTTGGTTTCGAACGGTGAATTGCTGAGCTCGGTGTTGTAGCCCGTAAGCGTGAGATTGCCGAGGGTGTGGAGCAGCGCGTCCTGCTGCCGCTCCCAATCGGCGCCAAGCATCTCCATCCATGCCCTGCCGTTCCTATTGTCGATAATGGTCTGGGGCATTACATGCTCGATCGTGAGCGTCGAGAGATCCACCCGTTCGCGATGGCCAAAGTCCTCCTCCAATGCTTCGAGAATCACCCGCGTCTTTAGGCTCTCGCGGCGATAGATCTGAAACTCAGCGAGGCGCTCGCGAACGGCCGCGTCGTCCGGCCACCTCCGACCCAACCAACACGCCTGAAGATCGGCCCGTGGGTTGTCGCGGATAAGCGTGATCGCTTCGACAAACCACCGGCCGTAGGCACGAGCAGTCTCGCTACAAATCGAGCGGCGAAGGACGAAACTGGCCAACTCATTGAGGCAATCGCACAGATCCTCGATGCTCATCCGACCACTGTCGAACCGCTCCAGGAGATTGAGAATCAACGGATAAGCAGTGGTGATCTCCAATCCATCTATTTGGCGCAGAATCCGCCGAAGCCTTGGGTTTCTAATCGAAGCCGGCCGCCGCAACATGAGGTCGAGCCGTGCATAGCGTTTGAGGTCGAGCACCAGCGCTTCAGGATTCCGGATCGCTTCTTCGTGGGTGTTCTTGAAATCCACGAAGGTTGCGTCCTCCTTGGAATATCGTCCCTGTCTCATCAGGTAGTCGCGGTAGAAGGGCGTCATCTCCACGGCTTCTTCCGTCTCAGTGGCGTCGAACATTTCCTCGAAGCCCTTCCAATGGCGGTCATTGAATTCCTGCTGCTGGTCCAACGGTATGGCCATGAACACGAAATTGCGGATGAGGTCGGATTCCTTCAACGGCAGGCCGGTGGAATTCAGACTCTCGAAGATTTCGTAGGGATTTTCACCGTCGATTAAGATTGCCACCAGATTTAGCCGGATGGCGATGACATCCAGCAGCTTCGTCAACTGTTGCTGCGTATCGTTCCTGGCGATGTGCTGAACGTGCCGATGGAAATACTTCCACGCTTCAAAAACCCGGCTGTCTGCGAATCGGGAAAGATCGTTCCCCTCGATCATCTCGGTCAGCACCTCGCGGTCGCCGAGACGCGGCAACACTTTGTAGCGATCATTCCCCTGCTTCCGCTTGAACAGGAGATAGTCCTCCGTGACCTCTTCAGCGAGGTCACCTAGGTTTCGTGAACGCGCCACATCACGGATCGCTGACAGAAGAATTGTGAGCGTGGTGATGCGCTGTTGCCCATCGATCAATTGAAACGCAGAACTACTCCCGGGAAGACGGGGAGGAAGTGTGCAAACCAGCGGTCCGAGAAAGTGGACCGGCTTCGCGCCGTTCTCCATCAGTGCCCATATATCCAAGCGCAACCGCTCCCAGTGTGACTTTTCCCACGAGTAGAACCGCTGGAACAACGGGATGATGTATTGATCCCCGGTGTGCAGGATGTCGCGGATAGTTTTGGGTTGGGCTTGCATTGAAGAGGGAGAAATCAGTCCGGTCGTTGTCTACATTTGCTCCGGCGCCGGTTCACCGGGCGCAAGCAGTGGCCTGTGCTCGACCGCAAAGCCCAATTCCGCGAAACATTCGAGGGCGGCGTCTCCGACGATGGATTCGTTGAGTGACATCGGCAGCACGTGAGCGCTATTGGCGCTTTGCGCGGTAGCGCAGCGGACGACCGAGTTTCTCGATGTCCCCGGACTCCACGAGCTTTCCCAGCCAGACCTTTACTTGAGGTTTGGAGACTTCAAGCATTGCGGCCACTTCATCGACTGTTGCTGGCTTTGCGAGTCCGGTCATCAAGAGGCTTCGAACCGTGGCGAGGAGGAGTTTTGCCGACTCGTCGCTCCGCTCGCCATTCTCATCATTTGCAATCGTAGATGCACTGGTTGCTTCAACTGGGGCTTGTTCGGGGGCGTAGCTGTTCTTCAGTGGCGCCTCCATCACAAGGGGAAGATCCTCCTGCCAGGCCTCTCGGACTAGCGAAGATGCACTGTTTTCAATTGCCGCTTTCAACATCGCCGAACTCTTGGGTTCGGGCCAGGGAGAGGCTCCTCGCCGTATCAACGCTTCGTTGCCCTTCCCTGCTTCGCTTCCGGTGCGGACAAATATTGGGCAGAATTTGAGTTTATCCAGTTGCTCAACCGCCCCCGTCCAAGTCCCCCCCTTTTTGAAATCGCTGGTAACGACGAGCGCCGCATCTGCCAGCGCATAGATGAGTTTGTTTCTTTGCATCGCATGGCCGACATTGAAGCCGGCCGCCGGATCGTAGGGTGAAATCATCGCGAGTCTTCCATCGAGTAATCCCTCCCGATTATCCCGCGCCAATGCTGCCCGTTGCAGACTGTCGGAAAGCACACCGACCACCGAACCGCCCGCCAGCGAAGCTCCCCGCATGGAAGCCTGATCGATGCCGCGGGCGCCGCCCGATACCAAGGTCATGCCGGCGTTCGCTGCCAACCGGCCGATTCCTTCCGTGTATTCCAAGAGGGAGTCATCTACATGTCTTGAACCAACTACAGCCAGACCACCGCGCTCCAACAGTTCCAAGTCGCCACATCCATAGAGTATCGCCGGACTTTCTTCCTTTAAGCGTGACTTTAGACGCTTCGGATAGCTCGGATCAGCCCGGCTGATAACCCATATCGAGCGAGCGTGCCAATTGTCCACAGCCTGACTTAGCAAAAGGCCTCGATCGAGGAGTTGCTTCACCCGCGTGGGCTCAACGATCTTCCGGCAATCCTCCAAAATGCCCGAAACGTCCTGACCAAGAAGATCGGACGGCTGCCTTTGCAATTCCTTCAAAACCTTCGCGAAGCGATTGTATTCGCCCGGGGTCAATAGCTCCACCGCGGCTGCATTGCGTCCCGCAATGAGCGGGCCGGTGAGTAGGAGGATGGCTTGCGAATTGGGTGTTAGCGGCGGAATCATTAGGTATGGGCAGTGGAGGCTAGTGCCAGCGGATAGACCAGTCCCGAACCATGGCTGCGCAACATCCACGCGGCAACGGTAAGTGTCCACCGCGAGTCGACCATGTCATCCACCAACAGGACAGGTCCGGGCGGAATCGTTGTCCCCGGGGCTACCGCCAGCGCGCCGTCGATATTGAGTGCCTGTTTGATGCCATTGGCCATGGTCTTCTGTTCAGGCCGATCGTCTGACTTCTCCAAGACCTGTTGGAAGGGAATTTGCAGCGCTGCGGCCAGCCGGCGGGCAAAATCAGGCACCAAACGCGGGTGCCGGGTGGAAGGCACGGCTGTCACCCACGCCGGGGCCGGTTTCGGGTTCCATCCTTGAACCAATGTCGCACAGGCCGACACGAGTTCATCCGGGAAGTAGCCCTGCGTGTATTTCCCAAGCCGGACCGTCTCACCCCAGCCTGCATCTCCCCAGATGCAAAGCACCCGACCGGGTTCCGCCCTATGTTCTTCGGCGATATATCCCTTCACCGCAAACTGAGGCAATCCGCCCGTCGGCCATTGCTTTCGAGGCTCCAAGGGAAGACTCGTGCGCCGCAAAAATGCCACTGCCTCCCGGACACTCGCGGGTCGGGCAGTCGTGGGCAACGGCGGCAGATCAGGCGGCTGATAGGCGCCAGGCTCCCCATCCAGCGCCTTCACGAGAAATTCCATGTGACCCGCTTCCAGAGCGACATAAGCCTGCATCTGTTTTTGTTCCTCACGGCGCAACGCCGTCAGCCGTTCCGCACGCTCCCAAAATGTCTCTGCCAAATTCGCCGCCGTGAGCACCCACTTAGTGTCCTGCTTCACAATCGGTGACGGTGTTTCCAGTGAGAGTAATTGTAGTGTCTTGTTGATCCGGCCATAGCTGACATTGGCCCGCGCCATCAGCTGCGGAACGGACAGCCCGCTCGGCTCGGAGTGCAATGCCCTCAGCACCTCCTCGACTTCCTTGCGGGACGGAAACGCGCTCTCGATGAAGTAGTCGTTGATTCTGGTTTCCTCAATACCGCTCAACACGACGCCATAAGCGGAGGATAGCGCTCTCCCCGCTCGTCCCACCTGCTGGTAATAGGCCACCGCAGACCCCGGAGTTTGAAAGTGAATCACAAACGCCAAATCCGGCTTGTCGAAGCCCATCCCAAGGGCAGTCGTCGCGACCAACGCCTTCACCGAGTTTCCCAATAACGAGTTCTCCAACTCCACCCGCCGTTCGCCCGTGTCCCCCGTGTATGCCTCGACGTTGTGTCCGCGCGATTTCAGCCATCCTGCCACCTGGGCTGCATCCCGCACCGTGAGGGTGTAGATGATCCCATTGCCGGGAAGCGTTGTCAGTGTTTCCGCGAGCCACGCCAGTCGTTCCGCCTGCCCGGGAAGTCGGATTGTCTGAAGGAACAATGACGGCCGGGCAAGTTCCCCACGCGAAATGGTGAGATCGGAACCGAGAACCGCCTTCAGGTCGTCAAGGACGCGTCTGTTCGCCGTCGCCGTGGTTCCGAGAAGCTTCACGTTTTGCGGCAGGGTGCGGACGATCCGCTCGATCAACCGATAGTGAGGTCTGAAGTCATGGCCCCAATCTGAGATGCAATGAGCCTCGTCGATCACAACAAGCGAAATCCTGGCGCCCATCTGTGGCAGCACCTGGGCGCGAAAGTGCTCATTGGCCAGCCGCTCCGGCGAAATCAACAGGATATCAACCACATCCTGCGACAACATTGACTCCGCGTCCTGCCAATCGTCGCGATTCTCGGAATTGATGGTCACCGCTCGCACGCCCATCCGCTGAGCCGCGGCGATTTGGTTGCGCATCAGCGCGAGCAGCGGAGAAACCAGCAAGGCGGGGCCGCCCCCCTGTTCTCTGAGGAGTTTCGTTGCGATGAAATACACGAAGCTTTTGCCCCAACCGGTCTTCTGCACCACGAGCAATCGTCCCTTGCCCTCAACGACATGGCGGATGGCATCCTCCTGTCCTTCGCGGAAAAAGGCAGTCTGGTTTTGCGTCCCAATACGAAGCAGTTCGAGCGCACGTGTTGGATTGTAGGGCACGGTGCTATCTCCTTGATGAAAGAAGGATGATCGGGTTCAGCCGCCGGATGGCCTCGCGCAAGCGTCCCGCCAGCACCACCTCAGAAAACGAATCCCGCTCCGCCGCCGGTTCACCGGGCGCGAGATGCGGCCCATGCCGGACCGCATAGCCCAGCTCCCCGAACCATTCGAGGGCGGCTTCTTCGACGATGGATTCGTTGAGGCTCATGCGCAGTGATTGTGAGCCTCGTGTCGCGATTGAGAGCTGAAAAAGGTTTGGGAGTGCCTATCGCGACACCATGTCGTGGTTCGTGTCGCGATCATGATGTGCGGTCATTTGAGCATCAATTCGAAGGACTTGATGTCGCTAAGCTGCCGAGGCTGACGCCCCGGATGAAGCTTTCCGGCCACTTTAACGAACGCTCCGTCGGTCATGTGCGCTTTGTCAGCGAGTTCGTATTGGTCTGTGGTCAGGTTTGCGCGAGCGCGCACCAACTCATCCCCGTCTGGTGTCAGAAGGCGAAGAATCACTTCACCAGAACGCTTGCCATCGTCTCCCATTTCGCCATCCAGCCGTTCAACCGTGGCCGGGAAGACATCCTCAAGGTGTTGTTCCTTGGAGCGAAGCTCGCGGCGCACTTCTTCAATGCGTGGGAAATAATCATGCTGGATCCGAATGATCGAGATCCGCCCCTCGTTGGCCGGTTTCGGAATCGCCGCCGCCCACGTAATGCCGATTTCAACTGAGTTCTTGAGCGATGAGTCCTCAAAGCGCGTGAGTGCTTCACACAGATTCGAGGAGACAACCGGGTTTGCGCCATTCTTAGTGGCCTCGACAAAAGCATCAAGAGAATCGGTTTCAATCGCCGTGACGAGTTCGCCCAATGCTTTCCTCAATGTAGCTGTCGTGCGTCGGACGAAAGGGGCATCGGCCTCGTCTGGCAGCAGCGGTGCCTGCACATCCAACCCCTGCACCGGGCATGATATATTCAGCACAAAACTCCCCGGCTGCGTGTGCCGGAACTTGGCGGTTTCGAGAAACTGCTGCGCCTCGGTTCGGCTCAGTCGCGGATGGTGTGCTTGCGGCTTCAAAACGGTGCAGGCGGAAGCCAGCAAAAGTTGCTGAGCACCGGTCACCATAGAGCCTGCGAAGGCCAGCGGCAAAGACCTCTCGTCTGGTCGCGGCGTCGTCACTCGAAAAGCAATCGCGTCATCGCCCACTTCCAGAAGATTCTTGATGACCGCCTGTGCGCTTCGACCTTCCATCGCTGCGAGTTTGCCCACGACCAGCATGACGGCTTCGGAGTAATCCGGCGCTGTCGTGTCCATCGGAAACACCAGTTGCCGACGCTCGAAGTGAGGATTTGTCATCACATAAAGCCGGTCTTTCGCGGCCTCCTTGAACAAAACCCAGCCTTGATCCTTCGCGTAGTCGCGGAGGTCGGTAGGGGGGATGAGAGTTTCAAGATTCATACAGCAGCAGGATAAAGTGGGAAATCGCGGCGGGAAAGCCGGGTTGCTATCTCAGTGAGAGCCTGCGGGGTGAACATCTGCACCTTCGGCAGATAAACAGTCGCTCCGCTACCATTGCCGGTGGCGGGAGCCCCGCGAAGGCTCTGCCAGTAGGCGCACTTCCGAAGAGCCAGTTCATCCACAGAATGATTCAGCCACTCCTGCGCATCCGCCGGAAGAAACAGCACCACGAGGATTCGCGCCACATCAACAGTAGGCGTCCTCAAGTCATTGTAACGGCTCACCCCGCTGAGGAAATAGGATAGGTTCGTTCCATCATCAGCAGGCGTGGCGATGGTCGCCTTCAACTGCACCTTGATGTCCACCTCGGTCAGGTATCCGCCGTCAGTAAACGGCCCCCACGCGGTCAGAGTCGCGTCCACGCCATTGTTGTCCTCATGTCGGCTGCCGACACTGCACGCCATGCCTGCCTTGGACGCCACGGCGTGCAGGTAGGCATAGCTCAACTCGGATTCAATGTTTGGTGGCGAGAGCGCTTGCATGGTCTGGTGGATTATTACTTGCCGTGGTTCAATTCTGCAACGCTCAACTCCCCGCTCAGCAGCTTCGGCAGCAGCGTGTCGCGCAGGGTGGCGAGGGTGCGGGATTCTTCGCCCTGTGCGGCGATGCGTTGGACAAGTGGGCAGACCGTCTTCTCAAACGCTTCAAGCAGTGAGTCCGGCGGAATCGGGATGCGATACGACTCCATCGAATCCCACCTCACGTATGGAATCGTCGTGCCGACCGACGCCGTCGTGGAGTGAGCAACAACGTCGTCGCTGAAGAAATGCAGAAGGGCGAAATGGCGGAAGCAGTCCTTCCTTGGCCTGAGGACGAAAGTGGTTGTGCGCGTGATGCCGTCGAAGAAAGCCAAGCCGGCTTTGTGGAAATATGGACGCATCGAGCCGAACAGGACATCACCTTTGCGGAATGCGGTGATGCTGCTGTTGACGGCTGAGCCGAGTTGGAAATTGGAAAGGTCGATTGACTTGGGCGGCATGTCTTCCAATGCGATGTAGCGCGTGCTGTCTTTGGCGGGAGTTGCGTCCACTCGGTCCGTGCGCAGTTGGACCAACTCGCCGAGCGTTCCGATCCGCCAGCCGTGCGGAATCTCGCCAAGCGATGATTCTTGGAACGAGTCGGGGAAGAGGGCGGCGGTGGTGGGGTCGAGGGCGGCGGGGGGGCGGCCGTCGAGTTTGGCGCGGACGGGGTCGAAATCCACGAACCAGCTCTGGAACAGCGCCCGCGCCATCGCCTCCAGCGTCGCGTTCATCTGCCGGTTCAACTCGATCTTGTCGTCCAGCGCCCCAAGCACCGCCGCGATGGCTTTTTGCTCGGCGATTGGCGGAAGGCAGACGTGGAACGCCTTCGCTTCCGGATAATAGATCGTCTGGTGCGTCGTGCCGCTGGCGAAGCGCCACAAGGCCTCGTTCTCGGCGAGAAGAACGTATTTCAAATAATGAGGCTCAAGGTTCGGCCCACAAACCCAGTTCACGAAGTCTTGGCTCGTGGCCATCGGTCGGCCCATGACGACAACAAAGCCGACGGAGGCCGTGCGAGAGAGGCACACGGTATTTGCCGGAAGTAGTCGGGCCGATGAATTTTCGAGGCCGAGCGCGCTGACGTGCTGGTAAGTGTCTGCCAGAGTGCGCCCGTGATTTTCGGTAGCGTCTTTGATGCCGATCCAAGGAATGCCGCCGTCCCAATATTCGGGATGCTTCCTGCTTGGCGTGTGACCACTCTCGAGCTGAGCCACACTGCTTAACGGGGTCCACGTCCACCCCTTCGGGGGAGGAGTATCAGGACATCCAACAGATAGTGCGATGCGCCCGGGAATTACTCCAGTCGTCGCGTCACGGCCACCGGTGCGCCCGGTTCCAAAATTTTCATCAGCCACCATAGCCGAGTCCCTTCAGATTTGATTTGATCGCCTTCTCGAGTTTCGCCGACTCAGCAAACTGCGCCTGCAATTCGGCGACGAGTCGCGGCATCTTTTCCTCGAAGGGGTCGCCGTCGTCTTCGACTTCCTCGGCGCCGACGTAGCGGCCGGGCGTGAGGACGTGGCCATGCGCGGCGATTTCGGCGGTGGTGGCGGATTTGCAGAAGCCTGCCACGTCCGCGTAGGCGGACGTGGAGTGACGAGTGACGGGTGACAAGTGACGAGCTGCGGAATCCGCGCGCCAAGCGTGGTAGGTGGACGTGATTTTATCGAGGTCGGCGTCGGTCAGCTCGCGGTGGACGCGGTCGATGAGGGTGCCGAGTTTGCGGGCGTCGATGAAGAGGGTCTGTTTGCGGCGGTCGCGGAAGCCGCGTTTGGCGTCGGCGGCTTTGTTTTTCGCGAGGAACCACAGGCAGACGGGGATCTGCGTGCTGTAGAAGAGCTGGCCGGGGAGGGCGACCATGCAGTCCACGAGGTCGGCCTCGATGAGGGCGCGGCGGATGTCGCCTTCGCCGGACTGGTTGGAGGACATGCTGCCATTGGCGAGGACGAAGCCGGCCATGCCGTGCGGCGCGAGGTGGTGGATGAAGTGCTGCACCCAGGCGAAGTTGGCGTTGCCCTTGGGCGGGACGCCGAACTGCCAGCGCACGTCGTCGTCCTTGCGGAACCAGTCGGAGTCGTTGAAGGGCGGGTTGGCGAGGACGTAGTCGGCGCGGAGATCGGGATGGAGGTCGCGGCGGAAGGTGTCGGCGTGCTCGGGGCCGAAGTCGGCCTCGATGCCGCGCAGGGCGAGGTTCATCACGGCGAGGCGGCGGGTGGTGGCGTTGCTCTCCTGGCCGTAGATGGAGATGTCGCCGAGCTTGCCGCCGTGGGATTCGACGAATTTTTCCGACTGCACGAACATGCCGCCGGAGCCGCAGGCGGGGTCGTAGATGCGGCCTTTGTAGGGAGCGAGCATCTCGACGAGGCAGCGCACGACGCAGGAGGGAGTGTAGAACTGGCCGCCGTTCTTGCCCTCGGCGCTGGCGAAGCGGGTGAGGAAATACTCATACACGCGGCCGAGCAGATCGACGGAGCGGTGGGTCTTCTCCCCTTCCGACGCAGCCGTGAGGGTGATGGTCGCGATGAGGTCGATGAGTTCGCCTAGGCGATGCTTGTCGAGGCCGGGGCGGGCGTATTCCTTCGGGAGGACGCCTTTGAGGCGGGGGTTGTCGCGTTCGATGGCGACCATGGCGTCGTCCACGAGCTTCCCGATGGAGGGCTGCTTCGCGTTGGCCTGGAGGTGGGACCAGCGGGCATCCTTCGGAACCCAGAAGACGTTCTCGGCTTTGTATTCGTCCTTATCCTCGGGGTCGGAGCCCTTGTAGTCGCCCTTGCCGGCGACGAGCTTGGCGCGGTGATCCTCGAAAGTGTCGGAGATGTATTTGAGAAAGATCAGCCCGAGGACGACGTGCTTGTATTCCGCGGCGTCCATGTTCGACCGCAGCTTGTCGGCGGCGAGCCAGAGCTTGGCCTCGAAGCCGATGGTGGCGGAAGAATCGGAGGACTTGGACGAGGACTTTGCGCGCGCCATGAGTTTGCCTGCGGAAATGGGGCTGGGGTTGGGAAATGAAGGTCACGCCAGCCCCGCCTTTGAAGCGCGCTGGAAAATTTGGTTGGCCCGTGGGAAACCTATGATGAGAAAATACTTTCACCGGAAGAAAAATCAGCCGCCGCCACGCGTTTGTGTAAAGTGACGGCCAAACGAAAAACACGGCGCCCCACCCGGCTCCTTCTGGTCGTGGCGACCTGCTGAAACTAGACGCCTGCCTTTCGAATTCGCGGCTCCCCTCGCCCGCTGATGTTTCGCCGTCTGCGCTACCGGGTCTTATGCGAGGGGCGTGTGATAGAGCGTCATTCCCCCCCGGCGACACGTAGACCTCGGAGCGCATTGCCTCGTAAAGATCGTTACCGAGCGAAGGCCGTTGCCGCAGAATGATTGTTACCGGGAGGGAATAACGCGGGCAGGGTTCAGTCATGAACTCATTAATGACGGCGCCT
>CAMTVI010000040.1:0-12381 GCA_947085165.1 uncultured Opitutaceae bacterium | reverse complement strand
CTAGTGTAATCCTTGTATTGTCGATTAAACCCTCGGGCCTGGGGGGCGGCAGGAAAGGGTGCTTCATTGTCTATGAAAACCACCCCCTATTCTCCTTCAGCCACCGTAATTTTGTTGTGCCTCGGCCTTTTGGCCGAGGTAGCACCGTCGGCAATCGCCTCGGAGTCGGAGGCGTTGACGTCCGACCGTCCAACCATTGCAGCGGCAGCGGCAGAACGTTCGGCGAAGCGCGACCAGCTACTGCGCGAGGCGGATAAGGCCGCGATAGATCAAAAGAAAGAGGTTGGCGCGGTGGCTTCAGCACTGCGCTACGAAGAAGGTCGGATGAGACTACTGGCGGAATTATTGAGTGAAGGACCAGTGAATGACCGCGCCCTCAAAATCGCCTTTGAGTTGCGCGGTGACACTTCGATTCCTGCTATAAATCGTTTGGAGGTGGCCCGATTACTGCAATTTGCCGAGCGAAAAGGGCGGAAGTTTGCTGATCGCGAGGAATGGCAGATTCAATGCGAGAAGGACGCGCAACAATTGGTGCGTGAATTTCCCGAAGAGCAGTCCGCGCACGAAGGACTGCTTCGGGTTGCGATGGCTAGCTCAGGGCCGCGTTCGCTCAGCTTGGCCCGCGAACTGGCAGAATCTACCGCTACTGATGAGATCAAGCGCGTTGCGGCAGAGATTATTGAGCGACAGGCCATCACCGGCCGAAACATCCGAGCGTTGCTCGAAGGGATTGAGGGTTCGGAGATTCTGATTAGCGGGTTTGAAGGCAAAAGAGTAGTCTTCTATACGTGGGCCCCGGAAGAGGAGCGCAGCATGGCGCGAGCGTTGCAGATCGCGAAGGCGGTCAAAGGAGGGGCGGTCATCGTGGGAATTAATCTTGGGCGGGATGCAAATGAAGCCATGCGCGTCGCGCAGGCACGGGGACTCCCCGGGCAGCAACTTTATGGGGCAAGAGGCTATGACAGTCCTTTGGTGCGGTGCCTTTTGCTTACTTTACCAGCGCTTACTTATGCGGTGGAAACTGACGGGACGGTCAAGAATATCAGTGCTGAACGCGACCTTGGTATGGCGTTGGCGAATTTCAACTGACGCTCCATGAAATCACGATTTTTCCGCGTAGTTCAGGGGGTCGTCTTCGCCGTCTTGGCGCCGCTCGCCGCTGCCAACATTTACTTCAACTCGATTCCAAGCACTGTCCAAAGTAACACGAGTTACTATGTCGGGGCTAATCTTTATGCTCCGAGTGGTGGTGAATTGAACATTTGGAAAAACGGCAACTGGTTTGCGGGCGGCTACGGGTGGGGTTATCCACAGGCGGGCGGTTGGACTTCGGACACGGGTCCCGCGACCATCGAGTATTACGCTGAAGGGGAAGACTGGAATAATGGGCCCTCTTTTAATTGGGCGAGTGTCACGGTTCTGGCGGGTGCCAATACGGCTCCGACTCCATTTGTGCTTGTCGACGGCAAGAGCCATGGCGCAACTGTGGCGCGCCCCACTGGGGGTAGTGTCACGGTGACGGTTCGGTTCAAGGCGACTGATATCGACAGCAATCTTGCGCGGATTCGACCCCAAGTATGGCATCCAGATTCAAACTACTTCACCAATGATAATGGGGTTTGGACGAACCAGTCGGGTGGCAGCGGTGAAGTTACGCGAACGATCACGCTGGATCGAAATGGCAACTGGTATTTTTGGACGGACGCCGAGGATGCAAATAACCTTTTTGCCACTTCGGGTGCGTGGGCTTACGGTTTCAGACTTTCAGTTATTGAGTCCACGCCTCCTAACGCGCCGAGCGGACTTGCCGCGAGCAACATTACGGAGAACAGCTTTACGCTAAGTTGGACCGCTCCAAGTGGCGGCAACATTGTTGCCTACGAGGTATTCCGCAACGGAGCTTCAGGCGGAACGACGAATTCGACTTCGCATCAGCTTGGCGGGCTCACTCCAAAGACAATTTACACGATGACCGTCCGGGCGCAAAATTCCTTGGGCCTTTGGTCTCCTTTGAGCAGCCCGTTTACCGTTCAGACGGCGCTTGATCCGCAGGCTGATGAGGATGGTGATGGCCTGACTAACGCTCAAGAAATTCAGATGGGCAAGAATCCCTTGGTGCGCGACTATCACGTGGGGCTGAGCGCCCTAGGAAACAAGATCCCGTTGGGTTGGCCCAATCAAGACGCCAATACGACTGTTCCCGTTGGTGCAACGGTGGGGCAGCTTGAGGTTGATCGCAACGGCGCAGCGAATTACTCGGTCCCGCTTTGGGTGACGCCGGGTTCGTCCGGTATGCAGCCCCAACTATCCCTCAACTATTCCAGTCAGGCTGGCGCTGGCATGCTTGGCTACGGTTGGTCACTGGCTGGCGTCTCGGTAATTTCCCGAGGCGGCCAGAGTATTGCGGTGGATAATAAAGTGGTGGGCATGAATTTTACGGCAACCGATCGATTTTACATGGACGGGCAGCGATTGATTGCGATTAGCGAATCCACTGAGGCCGGCACCGTGGAGTATCGCACCGAGATTGATTCTATCACCAAGATAATCTCTTACGGCACTGCGGGTGTCGGGCCGCTCTATTTCAAGGTCTGGACGAAGGCCGGCTTGATCATCGAGTTTGGCAACACGGCGGATTCTGCGGCCGAGGCGCAGGGGCGAACAGAAATCATGACTTGGGCCGTGAACAAGATTTCCGATACGAAAGGAAATTTCATGGATTTCGTCTATCACGAGAACCTCTCCATAGACGGAAATCCCTCCGCAGGTGAGCACCGCCTCACCCGCATTAATTACACGGGCAACACGGGGGCGAACGTCACTCCCTACGCGTCGGTGCGCTTCACCTATGAAGCAAGGACGGATACATTTGAGGGCTACGTGGCTGGCTCCAAGATCGCCCGCTTGGTGCGGCTGAAAAAAATCGGCTCCTATTTCGGTGAAACACTAGCCCGGGAATACGCGTTGGATTACATTGAGCGCCCCCATACTGGGCGCAGCATTCTGACGGGCCTGCGCGAGAAGGGAGCAGACAACCGCGAATATCCTCCCTTGGTCTTTAACTATGAAGCGACTTTCAATGGGACAAGTGCGTGGTCGCAACCCAACAACTCCAAATGGGGCGCCCCCGCTTCGATCGTTAACTCCAATAGCACAGCGCGAGGCACCGGCTTTATCGACCTCAATGGGGATGGCCGCCCGGATTTCGTTCGCTATCGCGCTTGGAGCAACGGAACGATCGCGGAGCGCGACGCCTGGCTGAACGATCCCGTCAATGGGTGGGTTCCTGCCAACGGTGGCGGAGGCTCCCCCGACTTTCGGTTGCCCTATTTCTTGGCGAAAGACGGCGTCGAAGACACTGGAACCCGGATCTTGGACTACAACGGTGATGGCCTGCCGGACATCTTCGGCTATTTCAGGTCTCCTTCCAATAATTTCGCCTTTTTCAAAAACACCGGCACCGGATTTGTGCAGGATGTCTACGCCGGCCTCGATGTCCCCCCGCCGCCGACTACTGATTATGAGGATGGTCAAATCACCTCAATGGATAAGCCCACGGTGCTTGATCTAAACGGCGATGGTTTCGTTGATATTTATGCCAAAACATCCGTGCGCTATCGACCTTATGATGAGGCTCACGGGCTATTGGATGAAGTTTACCATCTGACCTGGATTAACCAAGGTGTTGATAGCCAAGGAAACTGGCTGGGGTGGGAACTCCGCTGGGGCGTGTATCAGGTTCCGTTTGATCTGAACAAGGGTGCGCGTTTTGTCGACGTCAACGGCGACGGCCTGCCGGACCAAGTGCAGAATTGGTTCGGGGGTGGAAAATACTATCAAGGAGTTGCCCTCAACACGGGCACGTCGTGGCAGGTTGTTAGTCATCAGAACCAGACTTCGCCGATGGTAGTCAGCCAAACCGATCTAACCCGCTTCTTGCCGCCGACACAGCTCAACGCTCCGACAACCGGTAATAACAACGCGCCCATTGGCGCGGAATTCGTCGATCTCAATGGCGACGGCTTGCTCGACCTGATTCGGCGCAACGACGGCGGCAACAATTCCGCGCAGGTCGCCTATCTTAATACGGGCAACGGATGGGTGCTCGCTCCTTCCGAATTCCTGGCCCCCTTTGCCCTCGCGACGAATTTCGACACCACTGGCACGGCTATTCTCGACATCAACGGCGACGGTCTGCCGGATCTCGTCAAAGCGCACCAGACGCTCGGTTATGATGTGCGCCTCGGCACGGGGCGTGGTTGGTCCTCCGGCGTGACGGCACACAATTTGGTGCGCCAAATGGCCCAATCGGGTCTGCCAAACACCGGGACCGATTTTGTCGACATTAACGGCGACGGCATGGTCGATCAGATTTGGAACCTCAATAACGCCAATCCCAAGGGCGCGGCCTTTAACTTGGCCCGCGACTCCGATCGTCTCACCTCGGTGGTTAATGGCTTTGGCGTCACCGCGTCCCTCACTTATGCGCCGCTGACCGAGCCCGCCACGGCCGGGAATCCCCCAGTCTATCTCAAAGGCACCGGCGGTCCTGTCGGCTCCGTCAATATCACCGGCCCGCTGTATGTGGTGAAATCAGTTGCTCACGAAGATGGCCTCGGGGGGGCTTACGTTTTGAGTTACACCTATGGCGGCCTCCGCTCCCACCACAAACGCGGCAGTCTCGGATTCGAGAAAATGACCGTCACCGATGGACGCACCGGCATCCGCTCAGAGACGATCAACGCCCAGACTTGGCCCTTCACGGGCATGCCCATCTCCAGCCAGACCATCAGCGGCTCCACGGTGCTCAAAGACTCAATGGTAGTCTATGACCAGAAATTACTCAACTCGGGCAAGACCCTCTTTGTCTTCGCCCGGAACAGCAACGAGATCACCCGCGACCTCAACGGTGCCATCCTCGCCTCAACCAGCACCACCATCCCCACACCGGCCACCGATATCGACGACTACGGCAACATCAAGAGGATCGTCGTGGACACCAATGGCTACACCAAGACCACCGACAGCGTCTTCACCAACGACACCGGCAACTGGTTCCTCGGCCGCCTGACCTCCGCCACGGTAACCACCACGGCCCCCAGCCAGACCACGCAGGTTCGCGCCTCCTCGTTCACCTACGATCCAACCGCCGGCCTGCTACTTTCCGAGACCGTCCAGCCCGGCACACCGACGCTCGCGCTGACGACCACCTACGAATACGACGCTTTCGGTAACAAGAAAAAGGTCACCGTTTCCGGCGCAGACCTCGCGGTTGACAGCAACGGCAACTACACCGTCGGCGGCACCGTGTCCCGTATTACCGAGACGCAATACGACACCAACGGCCGATTCCCGCTCTGGACGAAGAACGCTCTCAACCACCAAGAAAATTATACCGGCTATGACCAAGTCCACGGTGTGCTAACGGCGATGAGCGGAGCCAATGGGCTGCCCACATCTTGGCAATACGACGGTTTTGGCCGCAAAATCCGCGAAACCCGCGCCGACACGACCGTTTCCGAAATACGTTACAAGTGGGCCACCGCCGGCACCCCGGCCGGCTCGCTCTACCTCGTGGAATCTGAGTCCACCGGCGCAGTCCCGGCCCTTTCCTTCCACGATAAGTATGGCCGCGTTATCCGCACGATGGGCATCAACGGAGACGGCAAGATCGTTCATCAGTCCACGGCCTACGACAACTACGGCCGCGCTCACGCGCAGTCCAACCCCTACTTCAACGACGGCTCGCCCATTTACTGGAGCCAAACGACCAGTTATGACGTGCTCGGCCGGCCACTCATCACCCATAATCCGGCCGACGACGACGCCTACAACGGCACTTATCCGGACGGCACGCGCTACGTGCAAAGCAGCTTTGCCTACTCCGGGCTCGTTTCCACCGCCACCGACCCGAAGGGGCGGGTCGCGCGCACCGAGAAAAACGCCCAAGGTTGGACCATCTCCAACACTCGCAACCACGGCGCCTCCGGCGGCACGACCGCATCGACCGTTACTTACGCATACGACGCCCTCGGCAATCTCACCACCACAGTCGCTGCCGGAGTCACCACCTCCCTGACTTACGATCTTCGCGGGCGGAAGACATCCATGACCGATGCCGACATGGGCACCTGGCACTACCGCTATAACAGCTTTGGCGAACTCATCTGGCAGAAGGACACCAAAAGCCAGATCGTCACCATGACCTACGATGCGCTGGGTCGCCTCACTCACCGCATCGAGCCCGAAGGCACGACGCAGTGGACCTACGATACCGCCGAGATAAAGAACTCCGCTGGCCAAGTCGTTGGCATCAGCAAAGGCAAACTCGCCGCTGTCTCCGCGCCCGGGGGCTATCTCGAAACCTACTCCTACGATACCTTGGGCCGCCCTTTGACCACCAAGCGCACCATTCCGGGCTCACCCTTCTCTTCGACCGAAGCTAGCTACTTCACCACTCAGACTTACGACAGCGTCGGGCGCCCCGATACCACCATCTACCCCACGCAGTTTACCACTCGCAACGTTTACAACCAGTTCGGCTACCTCAGCGAAGTTCGCAATAACGCCAACAACTTCGTCTACTGGATGGCCGACGGCTACGCCGTCACCGGTCAGATCGACGGAGAAATCTACGGCAATGGCCTCACCAACGATCGAGGGTATTCCGCCGCGACCGGACGCCTCCGGCTCGCCGCTATCGGCCCCCACATCGAAACCGCCCCGCCGTATAGCATCCAATACCTCCAATACACCTACGATGCCGTCGGCAATGTGCTTACCCGCAGCGACGGCCCTACCAATCGCACGGAATCCTTCACCTACGACGGACTCGACCGCCTCCTCAACCACACGTTGAGCGGTGCCGCCAGCGCCAGCGTGAGCGTTACCTATGACGCTCTGGGCAACATTCAGAGCAAGTCCGACGCTGGCAGCTACATTTACGGCTCCTCCCGCCCTCATGCCGTCACCACCGTCTCGGGCGGCCCGCTCGGCACCCAAAACTACACCTACGACGCCAACGGCAACATGGCCACCGGCGGCGGGCGCTCCGTCACCTGGACCTCGTTTAATCAGCTCCTCCGCGCCGATATGTCCGGCGGCAAATTCAGCGAATTCGCCTTCGGCGCCGGCCACGAGCGGGTGAAACAGACCTCGCAACTCGGCACCACCACCTACGTCGGTGCACTCTTCGAGCGCTTCACCCCCGCCGGCACCGGTGCTATCACCGAGAACAAGCACTACATCTACGCCCCCACCGGCCGTATTGCGGTTTACACCTATCGCTCCGACGCGACGCAAGACACGCACTGGTTCCACACCGATGGACTGGGCTCCATCACCGCCGTCACCAACGGAGTCGGTGCCATCGTCAAACGCTTCGCCTTCGACGCCTGGGGCAAACGCCTCGATCCCGCCACCAACGGCGTCATCACCACCACCGCGGCCACTGGCTCGACCGCTTCGGGCGGTTTTACCCGCGGCTACACCGACCACGAGCAACTCGACGACCTCGGCCTCATCCACATGAACGGTCGCATCTACGATCCGGTGCTGGGAAGGTTCCTCTCGGCTGATCCGTTTATCGACAACGCAGGGGACTCCCAGAGCTACAACAGGTATAGCTACGTTAACAATAACCCGCTGCGCTACACCGATCCGAGCGGCTACCTGAAATTTAAAGACGTCTTGAAGATCGTGGCGGTGGTCGTTGTCGCGGTCGTAGTGACGGTCGTCACGTATGGCGCTGCCTCGGGCGTTTGGACGACTATGGGCGGGGTCATGTCTGCGGCAGCAGGTGGTAGCGGTGCTGCAATTGGAGCAATGGCCGCAGGTGGTTTTGCATCAGGATTTGCAGGGTCGTTGCTGAACGGAGGAAGTATCGGCGATGCCTTTAAAGCCGGTGTTATAGGTGGTCTCTCCGCCGGGCTGGGCGCTTGGGCGTCAGGAGCGTCATCCGTCTTTGGTCAGATGGCGATGCAGGGGGTAATCCAAGGGGCCGCGGCAGAAGCTTCCGGGGGTAAATTCCGCCATGGTTTCGTGGCCGGTCTCGCCACTGGCGCGATGTCACCGACGGTGAGCGCGGCAGCGAAACAGAACTGGTTTGCCGGGATGATCATCCAGGCGCTTGTCGGTGGCACGGCATCCCAACTTGGCGGCGGAAAGTTTGCCAATGGGGCGGTAGCGGCGGCGAGCTACTACGCGCTCGGTTCGCCGCCAACGCGTTCGCAGTTGAGCCCATCGAATATGGCGAAAGGCGTGGGTGTCGCAGGGAAAATCGTCCTGGATCGGGTAATTGGTGAAAACTACGGCGCAGCGTGGAGAAATCCCAAAGGAGCATTGGACGATGCCACTCAAAAAGCCGCGCAGGCATTGGGCGATGTAAACGCGAGTGGATTGGATAGTCAGATCAACGACAACAAGTATGGGCACTCGACCCAGATGTCCTACTTGCAGCAAAAGTTCGGATTGCTCGGTGCGCCGCTCATTGCGTTGGGTGGGATTGGCTATGAGGGATATCACATGTTTGTGCCGGGACACGTTCAGGGAGCCGCCGGAGGCTATACTCGAAACGCGCCTTTCTTTGGTATGACCGATGGCCAAAATCCGTTGAACTGGCTCTGGGACACGCCGGGCGATCTTCTCGGCAACACGATCGGCCAGATTAACGCTGTGCTCGGAGTGGATTTTGTTCAGGCTAACAAGATCACCTTTATGATACCCGGACCGAACTACTCTAGTGCACGATCCCAGCAGCTTGGAAATCCGGCCGACCTATGGGAACGACTAGCTCCGCCTGGAGCCCTTAACCCATACTAAGCATGAAACGGTTGATGCTCGCGTTATTGGTTGTGTTGATGGGCAGCGTTTGTGGATGCATGGCTAGCTCGAAGGAGGATCTCCGCGAAAACGAGGCGCTAATTGAGCGAGTGAGAGCAAAGGTTTTCGCATCGACTCTTGAGCTCAGTGTGCCTGAGCGAGAGGCGGTAAAATCGCAGCCGCCTAAAATACGAATCTATCGGCTAGCGGGAGATTACGCAGACTATCACTTTGAGTGGCTCGTCGATGGCGCGCGGATAGTTGTTCGTGGAAAAGGCAAGTTGAGTGATCTTGATGGTGGTGAGGTCAAAAAGATCGTTGGCACCGAAAAGTGATTCCTTCTCACACGTCGTCGCAATGTCCGCAATGAATCAGCGGCACGTCTCGCGCCAGCTCTCCGTCGCAAGCTCCTCCGATCTGTCACTCGCCCTGCTTCCTCCTTCCGCTTCGCTCCAGTCCGGTGGAGTGCGGTCGGGCCGGGCGGCGGTGTGTGCGGTGCAGTGGCCCGCACGAAACGGCGCTCCGCCAACCCGCGCCGTCGCCGTCGTTCCTCCACTCCGCTGCGCTACGCTCCGTCACGTCGGCGCCCGCCGAGGTTAGCCCCGGCCCTCCGCTGCGCCCGGCAGGGTGCCGGGCTCGCCTCAACCGCCGCCCGAACCACGGCAGTCGCTACGCTTGGTGCCGTGGCGGCGGGTCGGCGATCCCGCTCCCGTTGGTCGCCCTGCGGCTCCGGTCGCGTTCGCTCCCTGCGGCCCGGTCCGCATGGCCGGGCGCTCGCGAGAGACCGCGCGGCTCGGCTTCGCTTGCTCAGCCGCGCGGTCAGAAACCATCACGTCCCGCTGAAATGCCTGCACGGACGCCGTCGGCATCGCTCCGCCTTGAAGGCTGCGCTCACGCCGTCGCCGACCGTTCCGGCCCGGCGCTCCTGTCCCCGCGCCTGAAACTCCGCGCCCTTGCGGTCGCTGCGCCTCGCGTTGCTCGTTGCGGCCACGGCTCGCGTTCTCCGCTGCGCTACGAAACGCGAACCGCCCGGCCTGCGCTTCGCTCCGGCCCGTTGCGCGCCGCCTCGCCCGGCGCGCGAACCAAAACCAGCAGCTAAGGAAAAAACTCATGGCCAAAATCTCGCCCTCAAATCCTCCCGCGATCAACGGCCCGCGCCTACCGTTTTTGCGGTAGTCCGAGGCTGCGACGAGCCGGGAACGCGGGCCACGTCACCCGCGCTTTTTTCTTACAGACACAATACCCTAAGGACTTCCTTGGGTTCGCGGAGCGATCCAAAAGCTACCGTAAAACCGGTAGGCGCGCGGCCTCGCCGCGCTCGCTCAACCGGCCTTTTGCTGCTGGGCGACGAAGGCCTCGACGAACTCGGCCACCTTGGCCTGCTGGTGGCGCGGCAGCTTGCTCGCGCTCTCGAAAACCTGCCGTAACCGGCCGACCGGCCCGGCGGCGCGGGTGGGCTTGGGTGCGTTGCCGAGGAGTTGCTCGACGCCGACGCCGAGCACGTCGGCAATCTGCTGGAGCTGGTCGGCGCGCAAGGCGACGTCGCGGCGCTCCCAGGCGGCGTAAGACTGCTGGGCAATGCCGAGCTTGTCGGCGACCTGGGCTTGCGAAAGCCCCTTGGCTTCGCGCGCGGCGTGAAGACGTGCGCCGAAGTCGCTGCGTTTGGTTTTGGCCGGTCGTCCGGTTTGCATGGCCGGATTATACGGGCTGTTACCGGCAAAAGGAGAAACGGCTTGCATAGATACAGCTAATGACAGTAACGATTCGGCATGTCAAAAACATCATCTCGGGGCTTGACGGGTTTTTTTGAAACGGAGGCCTGCGATGCCTAGAATCCCCGACGACGAGTTAGCCAGGCTGAAGGCCGTCCCGCTGCTCGACCTGTGCCGCGACTACGGCATCGAGCTAAAACACGAGGGCAAGGACTGGAAGGGGCGTTGCCCGTTCCACGCGGACGACTCGCCTTCGTTCGTCGTCACGCCGTCCAAAAACCTCTGGAACTGTCTCGGGGCGTGCGGCTGCGGCGGCGACACGCTGCAACTGGTCATCCGCAAGGAAGGCGTGAGCTTCCGCCACGCCTGCGAAAAACTCCGCGCCAGGCTCGGCGGCGTGCCGCCGCCGGTGACGGTGACGACGCGCATGGGCACGAGTCACGACATCCTCGCGACGCCCGAGCAGGCAGCCGACGACGCGGCCTTGCTGGGCCGTGTGGCCGACTTTTATCACAGGACGTTCCTCAACGAACCGGCGGCGATGAAATATCTGCAAAGCCGGGCCTGCTTCCATCCCGAGGCGGTCAACGTCTTCCGACTCGGCTTCGCGAACCGGACGCTCGGCTACCGGGTGCCGGTGACGACGGCCGCCGGTGCCGCCCTGAAATCCCGCCTCCAGTCGCTCGGCGTCTTGCGGCCGGAGACCGGGCACGAGCACCTGAACGGCTGCGTCGTCTTTCCGCTCCAGGACACGGCGGGCCGCGTCGTGCAGCTTTACGGCCGCAGGCTCGGAGCCTCGGCGTTGCGTCACCTCTATCTCGCCGGGCCGCAGCGCGGGGTGTGGAACGCCGCCGGGCTGTTGCCCGGCGCGGATTGGTTCGTCGGCGAGGCGTTGATCGACGCTCTCACGCTCTGGGCGCACGGGTGGCGCAGCGTGACGGCGAGCTATGGCGTCAACGGCTGGACGGCCGAACACGCCGCGCTTGTCGCCGAGCGAAAGCCCGGCCGCGTCGTCATCTGCTACGACGGCGACACGGCGGGAAATGCGAGAGCCGCAGCGCTTGCTCACGAACTCGCCGCCCTCGGCGTCGCCGTGTGGCGGGCTGCGTTGCCGGACGGCCGCGACTTGAACGACGTGGCAAGGGAAGCGGCCGACCCGGCGGCGGCGCTGCGCCGTGTCGTTGACGACGCCGTGAAGATCGCCGGGCCGGTGGTTGTCGCCGTGGCGAAACCCGAGGCCGCGCCGTCTCCCGACGCGTCGCGCGCGCCTTCTTCTTTAGCTGCTGTAGCTGCTAAGAAAGAAGCTGCTGCCGACGTGCCGAGCGACGGGCTCACCGTGACGAAGCACGACGCCGAGGAGACGATCCTTGCTGTCGACGGCCGCGAATACCGCGTGCGCGGCCTCGCGAAGAACACCGCTTACGACGCGCTCAAAATCTCGTTGCGCCTCGCGTGTGGCGCGGCCTGGCACCTCGACACGCTCGACTTGGCGCAGGCCAAGCAACGCGCCGCGTTCGTGCAGGCCGCGAGCGAGGAAACCGGCGTGAAAGCCGAAATCCTCAAGCGCGACGTGGGCCGCGTCCTGCTCAAGCTCGAGGAGTTGCAGGAGGCGCGCTTGCGCGCCCAGGTGGCACCTGAAGTGCCGCCGATGGCGGCGGAGTTGCGCGCGAAAGCCGAGGCGTTTTTGCGCGACCCAGCCTTGTGGGACTTGATCGCCGAGCATGCGGCCTTGTGCGGCATCGCCGGGGAGCGCGGCAACGTCCTCCTCGGCTATCTCGGCGCGGTGTCGCGTCTGCTCGACCGGCCGCTCGCGATCATCGTGCAATCGTCCTCGGCGGCGGGAAAGACG
>CAMTVI010000039.1:0-24045 GCA_947085165.1 uncultured Opitutaceae bacterium | reverse complement strand
CTCAAATGCCTAAGCGTCTCGGAAAATTCGAAGTTCCTTCCAAACTGACGAAAGTCGAAGAAGGCTCCACCACCACCTACGCCAAGTTCATCGCCGAGCCTTTCGAGGCCGGTTACGGACACACGGTCGGCAACTCGCTGCGCCGCGTGCTCCTCTCGTCCATCGAAGGTAGCGCCGTCAGCTCGATCAAGATCGATGGCGTGAACCACGAGTTCCAATCCATCGATGGCGTCGTCGAAGACGTCACCGACATCGTCCTCAACCTGAAGAAGATCCTCATCGTCTCCGACAAGCGCGACGAGATGAAACTCTTGCTCAAGGTAAACAAGGAAGGTCCGGTCACCGCTGCTGACATCGAACTCGATGCCGGCGTCAACGTGATCAACCCCGACCAAGTTATCTGCACCCTCGACCACAAGCGCGCCTTTGAGGCCGAGCTCACGGTCAAGACCGGTCGCGGTTACTGCCCCGGCGAAGAGAACAAAAAAGAAGACCAAGCCATCGGCGTCATTCCGATCGACTCGCTCTTCTCGCCTGTTCGTCTCGTCCGTTACGCCGTTGAAAACACGCGCGTCGGTCAGATTACCGATTACGACAAGCTCGTGCTCGAAGTCTGGACCGATGGCCGCATCACTCCGGACGACGCCCTCAAGCAATCCGCTTCGATCCTCAAGCATCACCTCGACGTTTTCGATCGCGTCTCGCAAGAGTCCTACGAATTCGAGAGCCAAGCCGCGGAAGTTTCCGAAGAGCAGAACAAGCTTCGTAAGTTGCTCAACATGTCCGTCAACGAGATCGAACTTTCGGTCCGCGCGGCGAACTGCTTGAACAACGCGAACATCACCACGGTCGGCGAACTCGCCATGAAGACCGAGCAAGAGATGCTCAAGTATCGCAACTTCGGTAAGAAGTCCCTCAACGAGATTAAGGACAAGCTCGAGGCCCTCGGCCTTTCGCTCGGCATGAAACTCGATGAGCGTCTCCTCGATAACAAAAAAGAAGCCTAATCTATTCCCGGGTCCTCGCGCCGTCCGCTGCCGCCCAACGCTGCGACCGGATTGCCGATCGGGGACCCACTAAAAAAACACGACAATGCGTCACAATAAACATCACGCTTCCCTCGGCGTCACCCGTGAGCACCGCTCTGCGATGCTCTCCAACATGGGTGCCTCTCTCATCAAGCACGGTCGCATCGAGACCACCCTCACGAAAGCGCGCGCTCTGCGCCCGTTCATCGAGAAGGTGATCACGAAGGCCAAGAACGCCGCCGCGCTCCCCAAGGAAAATGGCAAGCTCTCCGCTAGCGCTATTCACCTCCGCCGTTTGGCGCTGCGTGATGTGCGCGACGAAGACGCGATCACGCTCCTTTTCAATGAAAAGGCCGCGCAATTCGCCAATCGTCCGGGTGGCTACACCCGCATCTACAAGCTTGGCCAACCCCGCATCAGTGATGCTGCGGAAATGGCACTGATCGAGCTCATTGCGGCGGAAGACCAAGGCTACAAGAAGTCGAAGGGCTCGAAGAAGGCCAAGAAGGCTGGTGGCAAGAAAGCCGCCAAGAAGGAAGCTCCTGAAGCCGCTCCTGCGGCCGAAGCAGCTCCGGAAGAAACCAAGAGCTAAGCGATTTCGCTTCCCAATTACCAACGCGCCGCACCTTCGGGTCGGCGCGTTTTTCTTGGCCCAGTGGCAAGTTTCTGCTCGCGCGTTCCGATCGTAGATTGCGCGCTCGGCGCGCTGCGTTGCGTGCAAGCGAGCCGCCACTCGACTCCAACAAATATCGCGCCTGAGTTCACGGTGTCTGCGTGAACCGAATTTGGGCACAGCATTTTCAGCGAATTCCACTTGGCGAATCTTAGCGGTTGCGCGAAGGTGCCGTCGTGGCTCCTGCACCTGACTTCACCTTGGCGATCGCGATCTACGGACTCGCGGTGTTCGGCGTGTTTGCCGTCTTGTGGATTTATTCGGATCGCCGCGACCGTGCGCTCTACGAAGCCGACCGTCGCAAATTCAGCGTTCACTGCATCCGCTGCGACCGCATTTACACAGTGAAGATCGGCATTGATACCGCGCCGTGTCCTCAGTGCAGCCACGTTAACAACCGGCTGAAGTTTTGAATTGCCGAACGTAAGGGGAAGGCGAGGCGTCCCGCCGATCCGCGGCTCACCCTGAAGGTTCGTCTTACCGTTTTAAGCGACGAGTGCCGCCCTTACTTAAATTTGTCGCGCATCGCCTGCAGGCCGGGGATGTTCGCCATGATGTGACGATGTTGCGGCTCGAAATACTGCACGAGTGAACGCTGATGTTTGCCGACTAGGATGGTGAAAATGTAGCCGCGATGCCCCGGTGAGGTGGACGTCGGGTGATAACCGCGATCTATGAGAAACGAGTCGCCGTGGCGCGTCATCACGACCTGTGCATCCTCACCGTCGTTGTAGCAATATTGCCCGCCGAAACCAGTCTCAGGCTGGAAGCGGTAGTGATAAATTTCCTCGAAGAACGTTTCCTCCGGCGGACGCTCAGTGTCGTGTTTGTGCGGCGGATAGCCCGACCAGCAACCCTCGTCGGCGTAGAGCTCGCTCACCAACAGGTTACCCGCGCGGCCGTTCTGTTTTTGGCCTAGAATGTGAAAAATGCGGCGGAGCGACTTGGTTTCGTTCGAACCGACCTGCACCATGTCTACTTCGCTCGGCGTGATGCGAAACGGCGCGTAGTTTTCTGCACACAAACCACCGGCCACGGCAATTTCGACAGCCTCGCTGTTGCCGCGCAGGTGCAACGCACCCAGCCCTGCGTAAACCGAGTCGGCCGGTCCCGACCACACGTCAGTGCGCTGGCCAACTGAAGCAAATGTCTGCTCATCGACTTGAATGTCGGCATTGCCGGAGAGCACGACCGCGAGTAACTCGCAGCCCGGCACTTGCAGGCGGCATTCTTCGCCGCGTTTCAGCCGCACGAGATTGAAGTAGGTGAGGGCGAGTCCGCTACTCGGTTCCACAAGCGGGCGATTCTGGTTGTCGTAGCGGCGAAGGAGTTGAGACATCGCGGTTCAGGCAAGCGACGCGCGACCCTTCCCGCAAGCGGGCAATGTGTCCATGTGGCCGCAGCAGGCAGGCGTTTCTCGCCGTGACACTCGCGGCGTGCATTTTGGAGTTTCATTCGTCGGGAAACATTTCCAAGTTCTCGTATGGCGCAGACAATTGCCGTTCTCGATTTTGGTTCCCAACTGACGCAGGTCATCGCGCGGCGCATCCGCGAGTGTCAGACTTACTCGAAAATTTACCACTTCTCGACGCCCGCCGCCCAACTGCGCGCGGATGGCGTGATCGGCATTATCCTCTCTGGTGGTCCGCAGAGTGTTTATGCGAAGACCGCGCCGCATCCGGATCCGGAAATTTTCAAACTCGGCGTGCCTGTTCTTGGCATTTGTTATGGCGTGCAACTCATGGGCCATTTTCTCGGCGGCACCGTCGCGCATAGCAAGGAGCGCGAATACGGCCACGGTCACCTCACGATCAAGAAACCGGGCAAACTGTTCGCGAAGCTGCCGCGCAAGTTGCGCATCTGGAATTCGCACGGCGACAAACTCACCAAACTCCCGCCGGGATTTGTCGCGCTGGGCGTCTCGGAAAATTCGCCTTTCGCCGCGATCGCTGATGTGAAGCGCGGTTTTTATGGAATCCAATTTCACCCCGAGGTTTTTCACACCGAGCGCGGCGTGGATATGATTCGCAACTTCCTCGTCGGCGTTTGCGGTGCGAAGCAAGACTGGACGACCAAGGACTTCATCGCGCACGCCGTGGAAGAAATTCGCGTGAAGGTCGGCAAGGGGCGCGTGCTGCTCGGCCTCTCCGGCGGCGTCGATTCATCGGTTGCGGCGGCGCTGTTGCACCGCGCAATTGGCAAGCAGTTGACCTGCGTGTTTGTGGACAACGGTCTGTTGCGTAAAGGTGAGCGCGACTACGTCGAGGCGCTCTACGCGCGGAATTTCAAAATAGATCTGCGCGTCGTCGATGCGTCGAAGTTGTTTTTGCGTCGACTCAAAGGCGTGACCGAACCGGAGCAAAAGCGAAAAATTATCGGCCGCACGTTCGTTGAAGTTTTCGAAAAGACATTGAAGGAAATCGGACACAAGGCGGAGTTCCTCGGGCAAGGCACGCTTTATCCCGATGTGATCGAGAGCGTCTCCATCGCGGGGAATCCGGCTTCGCTAATCAAGACGCACCACAACGTCGGCGGTCTGCCCGCGCGGATGAAGCTGAAGTTGATCGAACCGTTGCGTGAGTTGTTCAAGGACGAGGTGCGCCACGTCGGCGCGACGCTCGGCTTGCCCAAGGAAGTCGTCTGGCGGCAACCGTTCCCCGGCCCCGGTCTCGGCGTGCGCGTGATGGGCGAAATCACGGCGCAGAATTTGGAAATCCTGCGCAACGCCGACGCGGTGTTGCAGGAAGAGATGCAAGCCAGCGGCTACTACTGGAAAGTTTGGCAGTCTTTCGCGGTGTTTCTGCCGGTGAAGACGGTCGGTGTTTTCGGTGACGAGCGCACCTATGATTACGTGATCGCGTTGCGCATTGTTGAAAGCACGGACGCGATGACGGCGGATTGGGCGAAGTTGCCCTACGATCTCGTCCAACGAATTTCGAGTCGCATCACCAACGAAGTGCGCGGAGTCAGCCGCGTGGTGTTGGATGTGAGTTCGAAACCGCCGGCGACGATCGAGTGGGAGTAAGCGCACGAGGGAATTCCCCTTGCGAAACATGGCACCGATGCCCACCGTTCGGGTCACACAGATCCATGAAATTCCGACTTTTTGCCCTGGCCGCCGTTCTCGTCACTTTTGCTCTGCCTGCCTTTGCCGATAGCCGGAGCGCACCGTGGATTGCCAAAGCCCGCGCCGCGCTGGGCTCGGAACGCGCGCTCAACGCCGTGCAAAGTATCCACTTCAAGGGCACGTTGCGCACCACGCAGCAAGTGCCGAGCGAAGGCGACGCGACCGCCACGCGTGAAGAACCGCTTGTTCTCGGCATCGAGATTGTTTTTCAAAAACCTTATCAGCAGCAGATGACGTTGCGCTCGGACCGCGTGATCGAAACCACGACGCTCGATGGCTACGATGCGTGGGTGCGCCGCGCCGACGCCACCAATGAATCGCAATGGCAACTCTCGCTGCTCGATTCACAACAGGTGAAACGTCTCCGTGCCAACACGTGGGAAAATCTCTTCTTCTACTCCGGTATCGAGAGCCGTGGTGGCCAGGTGCAGTTCGGCGGCGAAATGTCGATGGACGGCCGCGATTGCGTGAAGCTCACCTTCAGCCACTCGGACAACATCGTGTTCACGCGCTTCTTTGACAAAAAGACGGGACGTTTGGTGAAAACGGAAACCGAGAACGGCGGCGAAATTCGCGAAGAGGGCGACATCGTTGTCGAAGGCGTGCGTTTTCCAAAGACTTTGATCAATCGCTCGGCGGGCGGCACCGTGGCGACGATCACGTTCGACTCAGTGACGCTGAATACGCGTTTCTCGAGCGATCAGTTCTTGGTGCCGACGCTGTTGCCAAGCCACCGCTAAGCTCGGTTGGTGAGGAACAGTTGGTCCGCTCGCGCGTCTGGCTTGCAACTTTTGCTTCAGGCAATGGCGCCAAATGCTTATTCATGTCCGCGTAACTGTCATGAGGGCCGCTTTGCTTTGCATGACTCGGAGAATTCGCCACGTTGGACCCGTTCACTCCCAATACCCATGAGCGCCCTGATTAAAATCGACGATAAGGAGTTTCCGTTTCCGATCATGACCGGCACCGAGGGCGAAAAAGCCATCGATGCCCGCACGCTCCGCAAGGACACCGGCTACATTTTCTACGACCAAGGATATGGCAACACCGGCTCCTGCGAGAGCGCGGTCACGTTTCTCGATGGCGATAACGGCGTGCTGCGCCACCGCGGTTATTCCATCGAACAATTGGCGGCGAAGAGCGAATTTGTCGAAACGGCCTATCTGATCATTTATGGCGAATTGCCGACGCTCAGCCAGCGCAAGACATTCGGTCAACTCTTGCGCCAGCATGCCCATGTCGAGACGCAGATGCAGGAGATTTTTGCGGGCTTCCCGAAAGAGGCGCCTCCGATGGCGATGCTCTCTTCGATCGTCAACTCGCTCGCCGCCCACTTTCCGAATCTTGCGTCCAACGATTTCGAGCGCGACCTCAAGAGTTTTGATCTCACGGCGGCGATCGCTGTTTCCAAAATGCGCACGATCGGTGCGATGATCTACCGCCACTCGCAGGGGTTGCCGTTCATGCATCCGAAGGATCTGCCGTTTTGCGATAATCTGTTGCACCTGATGTTTTCGGAGCCGTATCAGGATTACATCGCGATTCCGGAAGTCACGAAGGCGCTTAATCTCCTTTTGCTGATGCACGCGGATCACGAGCAGAACTGTTCGACGTCGACCGTGCGCATGGTCGGTTCCAGCGGGGCGAATCTCTTCACATCGCTTGGTGCGGGCATCAACGCGCTTTCCGGTCCGTTGCACGGTGGCGCGAATGTCGCGGTGATGCAGATGCTCCAGTCGATTCACGACGAAGGCGACGATGGCTCGCGCTTCATCGAGGCGGCCAAAGGCGGTTCGAAGAGCAACCGTCTGATGGGTTTCGGTCACGCAGTTTATCGCAACTTCGATCCGCGCGCCACGATCATCGGCCAAGCTTGCGACTCCGTGTTGAAGAAACTCGGCAAGTCCGACCCGTTGCTCGATATCGCCAAGCACCTCGAAGAAGCCGCGTTAAAGGACGAGTATTTCGTCTCGCGCAAACTTTACCCGAACGTCGATTTCTACTCCGGCATCATCTTCCGTGCGCTCGGCATTCCGACCAACATGTTCACCGTCATGTTCGCCATCGGGCGCACGCCCGGCTGGATCGCCAATTGGAAGGAAGTTGCGTCGAATCCCAAAGGCCGCATCTACCGTCCGCGGCAGATCTTTGTCGGGGCGAATCCGCGCGATTACACGCCGATCGACCAACGCGCTTAAGCCGGCGTTAAAATCGCTGCCGTCTCAAGCCCGCCCATCCGGCGGGCTTATTTTTGACGAGGATGATTTGGCATCTTCCTTCACCTGCAAAATTTCCTCGAGTTGCAGGCCGGTGATGCTGCGCAGACCCTTGATCAGACGCCAGAGCACGAAAATCATCACGCCCATACTCGGCACCACGATGACCGGCCAGCTCCACGCGAGCATTTTGCCATACTGGGCGTTGAAGGCCGGCGTCTCCGGCAGCTCGGTAATCAAATAGCGCGCCAACGCAAAATTGAGCACCGACGATAACGCGAACGAACTCGCCAGCCACCAACTCGACGAATTGAGCAACCGGTCGAAGTCCGCGCGATTCCCGCGTTCATCGAGCGCGGCGTTGATGCGCGGCAAGTTGATCACCTCGTCGTTGAGCAAAAAGGTGCGCACCAGTGGACGCTTCGTCCATTGCGAGACGATGACCATAATTCCGATGATTGCCGGCACCGCCGCCTCTTTGATCGCGAACCACAGCGGCTCCAAGCGCATCAAACTAAATCCGCCCGTCGCCAACGTGCTGAGGAAACCGAGCGCGGCGAGGAAGTTGAATTTCCGTCGCTGCACCGCATCGTAAATGCCGTAGCCGAGCGGAAACGCCAACGCGAGCAGCAGCGCCTGTTTGGCGCCGAGCCAGTCGCTCAGCTTCGACAGGATCAGCACCGGAATGACGATGCTCAGAATGAGGTTAACGAAGATATTTTCGCGTTTGGGCGCGGGCGCGGACATTCGGGTAGGCAATGCGGAAGCGCCCGTCACGGGAAGGAAGAAACTTTGCCGTGCGCGATTTTCCTGATTTCCTGTGACCACGCTTCTCTCAACCTTGCCCCATATGATTTTGCTCGGAGTCAACATCGATCACTGCGCCACCGTCCGCCAAGCCCGCTATCGCCAGGCCGGCACGCCAGTCGGCGGCAACGTCGAACCCGATCCGGTAACACTTGCGCTTCTGTGCGAACAAGCCGGCGCGGACAGCATCACCATTCACCTGCGGGAAGATCGCCGCCACATTCAAGACCGCGATGTCGAACGCCTCTGCGAAGTCGCCGCCTCGCGGGTCAACCTCGAGATGGCCTGCACGCCCGAAATGACGGCGCTGGCGCTCCGCTTGAAACCGCACTCCGTATGTCTCGTGCCGGAAAGTCGCGAAGAAATCACCACCGAAGGCGGACTCGATGTCGTCAAGCACCGCGAGAAAGTTGCCCGCGTCACCGACGCGATGAACGACGCCGGCATCAGGACGAGTCTTTTCATCGACGCGGATGAACACCAAATCGCCCTCTCGGCCAAACTCGGCGCACCGTGGATCGAGTTGCACACCGGCGCTTACGCCAACGCCTACCACGGCCCCGCGCGTGCCGACGAATTCAAGCGCCTCTGCCTCGGCGCGACGCACGCCCACAGTCTCAGTCTCGTCGTCAACGCGGGCCACGGCATCAATTACGTCAACATCGCGGAAGTGCGCACCATCCCGCATCTGCACGAACTCAACATCGGCCACAGCATCATCAGCCGCGCACTCTTCACCGGCATCACCGAAGCTGTGCGCGAAATGAAGGCGCGGATGAATCCGGGGAACTAGGAATTGAGTAGCGTGTAGCGAGGAGCGGGTAGTGAGCATCACGCCGGTAACATTCGAACCACTGATCACACCACATGCCCCGCCGGTAACTTTAACATTCCTCGTTCCTCTCCTTTCGTCACTCCCGCCAACTTCATTCGTCTTTTCCGCCTCCGACTCCGGCTACTCACTCCTCGCTCCCCGCTACTCGCTACTTCCAACTTCCCCCATGATTTCCCTTCCTCCCGGCGGCATTCTAATCGGACTCGGTTGCGACCTCATTGAAACCGAACGCATTCGCAAGGTGTTGGAGAAACACGGCGAGCGTTTCCTTAAACGCGTCTTCACCGACGAAGAGCAAGCCTACTGCAGCACGCTGAAATTTCCGCACAAACACTACGCCGCGCGTTGGGCCGCGAAGGAAGCCGTTTCGAAATGTTTCACGACCGGCATCGGGCCACACCTCGATTGGACGTCCGTTTCGGTCTATCATGGCGAACGCAAGGAGCCGCTCGTGCGCCTCGACGCCAAAGCCACCGCGCTCCTCGCCCAAGTCGGTGCCACACACGTCTGGCTGAGTTTGTCCCATATCGATTCCCACGCGATGGCCGTCGCCGCCCTCGTGCGGCACGCCTGAGCGATGAACGACCAATCTGCCATCGCGAGCACGTCCGCCGCGAAAGCGGGTTGGGTCCATCTGCTCCTCTCGTCTGCCGACGCCAAAATGTGGGAGGCGCGCCTGTTGCGCGACGAAGCTGCCGAGTGGTCGGCGATGCAGCGGGCGGGCGGGGCAATTGCGTGCGCCGTGCTGAGCGATTTTCGCGAAATCGGCGGTCTCCCCGACGCGGCAAGCGTCCTGGTGTTGGCGGGCAAGGGACACAATGGCGGCGATGCGCTGTTGGCGGCGCACGCGCTGCTGGAAACGCGACCTGCGGCGACGGCAACGTTAGTGCTCACGACTGAAGAGAACAACTTGCGGCCGCTCACGCAGCGTTCGCTCGCAAATTTGTGCGCGCTGGCTGGTGAGCGATTGCAACTGATCACTCTCGCGCAATTGAAGCGCGAGTTCGCGAGCTTCGATCTGTGCCTCGATGGCGTCTTCGGTTTTCAGTTTCGCCCGCCGCTTGATGACGCCACGTCGGAATTGCTCGCATGGGTGAACACACATCCGCGCATCCGTCTCCGTGCCGCAGTGGATTTGCCGAGTGGATTGGGCGGCGACAGTGGTGAAACTGTTTTCCGCGCCGACTTCACTTACGCCACCGGAATTGTGAAGCAACCGTTGATCGATCCGAGTGCCGCGCCGTTCGTCGGACGTGTGCGCTATTTAGATCTCGGATTTTTTGCAGATGAGAGCGTGCTCGCGATCAAGGCCGATGCGGTTCTCTTGCCAAGTTTGTTGCAACCACTGGCGCAGTTGCGACCGGCGCAGTGCGACAAGCGCACTTTCGGCCACTTGTTGATCGTCGGTGGGTCGAGCCGTTATCCGGGCGCGGTGCTGATGAGCGTGCAGGCGGCGTTGCGCAGTGGAGTTGGCTTGGTGACGGCGTTTGTGCCGGAGCAACTCGTGCCGGAATATGCGGCGAAATTTCCGGAAGCGATGTGGATCGGATGGACGCCATCGGCGAGCGGCGGACTCACGCGAGCGAGCGTGGAGCAGTTGTTGGCAAACTTGCCCCGCGCGACCGCGTTGGTCGTAGGGCCGGGACTCGGGGCTGAGCCGGAGACGCTGGCCGCAATCGCCGCCTTGGTGCGAGGCACCACGCTCCCGTTGCTGCTCGATGCGGATGCGATCCGCACGGAGATCGTGACCGCGGCAGACCGACCGTTGGTGTTGACGCCGCATGCTGGGGAACTGGCGCGACTCGGCGGATTGGGCGCGTTGCCATCGAAGGCAGTGGTCGTGCAAAAAGGTTATCCGACGTGTGTGCATGCGGACGGGCGGCGGTCGTGGAGTTTCTTGGGCGGGCCGGTGTTGGCGCGTGGAGGGAGCGGGGATTTGTTGGCCGGATTGATCGGTGGACTTCTGGCGCAAACTCCCGGTGATTTGTGGCTCGCCGCCGCGCGCGGGGTGGTTTGGCATGGGCTCGCTGCAGATTTGCTCGCCCGCGATCAGGGCCAGGTGGCCGTGCAAACGACGCAGTGGTTGGAGTATCTCCAACCAGCCTTGCATTGCGCGGACCATGGAAAAACCTGAGCTCAACGAACAACAGGCGTTCATGATATTGAACGACCTGCCCAACATCGGACCGATCACGCTGCATCGGTTGCTGGCCGAATTCGGCGATGACCCCGTGGCGATTTTACGCACACCGCGGGCGCAGTTGGAACGCGTGCGCGGCGTCGGACCGGAAACGAGCGCCGCCATCGTCGCCTGGGCGCAACACTTCGATCTCACCCGGGAAGAGGAGCGTTTGGCGAAGGCGGGCGCGACGTTTCTCACGCGCCGCGCGCCGGGTTATCCGCGGTTGTTGCAGGAAATCAGCGATCCGCCCATCGGACTCTATCGGCAGGGTAACTACGATTGCGCGCAACCAAGCATCGCCATCGTCGGGAGTCGGCGCACGACGCTCTACGGCCAATCAGTGGCGCGCAAACTCGGGGCGGATCTCGCGCGACTCGGCTTCTGCGTCGTCAGTGGTCTCGCGCGCGGCATCGACACCGCGGCGCACGAAGGGGCGCTTTCGGTGGACGGTCGCACCGTCGCGGTGCTCGGCACGGGCATTGATATTATTTATCCGTCGGAGAATCTCGGCCTCTATCGCCGCATCGCGGAAACGGGCGCCGTGCTTTCGGAGTTTCCCTTCGGTCGCAAGGCCGACCGGCAATCTTTCGCCATGCGCAACCGCATCGTGTCCGGCATGAGCGAGGCGGTCGTCGTGGTGGAGAGTGATGTGAGCGGCGGCGCGATGATCACGGCGCGTTTCGCGGGCGAGCAAGGCCGGTTGCTCTTCGCCGTGCCGGGGCGGATCGATCAACCAAGTAGCGCAGGCTGTCATCAATTGATTCGCGATGGCGCGACACTGCTGACGGGCGTTGATGATTTGTTGAGTGAACTAAACTACTTGGACGGACTGCGGCCGGTTGGCATCAAGGAACCAGGCGGCCAAAGCGTGTTGGCGCAATTGCAAGGCGAACTCACCGAATCCGAACAACGTGTGCTCGAAGTGCTGCGTGGCGGCGCGATGCTCGGGCTCGACGCACTTGCGACGGCGACGAAATTGCCAACGTCGGAAATCGCGGCGACGTTGATGATGCTGGAGTTGAAAAAGCTCGTCTCAAAACGCGCCGACGGCACCTTCGAGCTCGGTCCCCTCAACTGATTTCCCCCCATGAAACTATTGCGTCCGTTTGTTGTGCTGACGGCCCTGCTGGCTGTTTCGTTTGACCTCTTTGCCGCCGAGTTGGCGAAGCGTCCCATCGCCCACGAAGACGTGTGGCTCGCAAAGCGCGTCGGTGGCGCGGTGCCGAGTCCCGACGGTAAGTGGGTGGTGTTTTCCGTCACCGATCCTGCCTACGACGCGAAGGACCAATCGACCGACCTCTGGCTGAAGTCGCTCACGGATGATTCCGCGCCGCGTCGATTGACGTTCACGAAAGGTGGCGAGGGTGGCGTGGCGTGGTCGACCGATGCGACGCGCATTGCGTTCACGACACGCCGTGAGGGCGACGAGGCTTCGCAGATTTATGTGCTCAATCTCGCCACAGGCGGCGAAGCGGAGCGCATCACATCGTTGCAACTCGGCGCACGTTCGCCGAGGTGGAACAATGCGGGCGACCAATTAATGTTCATCAGCGACGTCTATCCCGAGGCGGACGATGAAGAGGGGATCAAGAAGGCCGCGAAGGAACGGAAGGACCGCAAATACACCGCCAAGAGCTACGAGGGTTTCCCGATTCGCTTCTGGGACAAGTGGCTCGACGACCGCAAGGCGTCCATTTGGGTGCAGGCGGCGAAGGCCGGTGCGAAACCGCGCAATTTGCTCGCGGGCACGCAACTCGCCAAGGAGCCCGGCTACGGTGGCTCGCAGGGCGACGAAGGCCAAAATCTTGAAGCTGAATGGGCACCCGATGATGGCAGCGTGATTTTCGTCGCCTCGCGCAACCGTCACCAAGCTGCATTCGCCGACATCCATACGCATATTTTCCAAGTGTCGATTGCCGGTGGCGAGCCGACGCAACTGAACAACGCAATTGGCAACTACGGCCAACTGGAATTTTCCGCTGACGGCAAAGTGCTGTTCGCAACTTTCACGGCGAACAACGAAGAAGTTTACAATGCCGGCCGGTTGGTTCGCTTTGATTGGCCGCTTAGTGGCGTGCACACGTTGCTGACGCCAGGCTTGGATCGCGCGGTGTCGCGTTACGCGCTACCCGACGGAACGGACCGTGTCTACTTCACCTACGAGCACGCGGGGTTGGAGAAACTTTATTCGGTAAGCGTGAACGGCGGCGAAGTGCGCGCCGAGCCGTCTGCGGAGGACGGTTGCATTGGCTCGCTCCGCGCGGGTGGCACGACCTTGGTCGGCACGTGGGATGCGACGACAATGCCACCGGAAGTTTATCGCTTTGACGGCGGCCCGAAGGCGTTGACCAGTTTCAACACGGAACGCATGAGCCAACTCGACCTCGCGCCAATTGAACATTTTTGGCTGAAGACTTCGCGCGGCCGTGATGTGCACAACATGATCGTCAAGCCGGCCGGCTTTGATCCGACGAAAAAGTATCCGCTCGTCACCGTGATTCACGGCGGCTTCGCCGGCATGTGGCGCGACTCGTTTGTGATTCGCTGGAACTACCACCTGCTTGCGCGTCCGGGCTACGTGATTTTGCTCACCAACTACACTGGCTCGACTGGTTTCGGCGAAGAATTCTCGCGGCGCATCAAACTCGATCCACTCAAAACGCCGGCGGACGAAATCAACGAGGCCGTCGCCGAAGCGGTGCGTCGTTACGATTTTGTCGATGGCACGCGACTCGCTGCCGGTGGCGCGAGTTATGGCGGGCACTTGGCAAATTGGCTGCAAGCGACGACCACGCATTACCGCTGCATCTTTTCGCACGCCGGGTTGATGGACCTCGCGTCGCAGTGGTCGACGAGTGACGTGATGTGGAGTCGCGAAACGCAAAACGGCGGAGTGCCGTGGGGTGAGAGCAAGGTGTGGATGGAGCAAAGTCCGCTCTACCAAGCGGGCAATCACGCCAAGGGAACGGGCTTCACGTCGCCGATCCTGATCACGATTGGCGAAAATGATTTCCGCGTGCCGCTCAACCAGTCTCTCCAAAACTGGGCCGTGCAACAACGTCTCCAAGTGCCGAGCAAGTTCATCGTATTCCCCGACGAGAATCATTGGATTCTCAAGGGAGAGAACAGCCGCTACTTCTACGCCGAAATGCACGCGTGGTGGGCGAAGTATTTGAACTAATCTTCAGTTCAACGCGCCGAGTGAATTCGGTAAAAGCAAAGCCTGCGTTGTGACGCGGGCTTTTTGTTAAACCGGTGGCGTGCAGATTCGCACTGAGGGTTTGTAACGTATTATATTACAAACTGGATCGAGCAAGTGGGGTTGCTTCCGCGGAGGGCTGGCGGTGTGGCGAACTTGTAACGTAATACGTTACAAGTTGGTTTGGCGTGCCTGACTTGAATCCCGAACGATCGGGGACTGCGAGGGGCTCAACCCGGAGGCCAGCTAAGCGGACGCCCCCCGAGCAGGTGCACGTGCAGATGCGGCACGGTTTCACCTCCGTCGCGACCATTGTTGATCACGAGACGGAAACCGGAATCGGCGAGCCCAAGTTGGCGGGCGACGGCCGCGGCGGTGAGTAGCAAGTGTCCCAGCGTGGCTGTATCGTCGGGCGTAGCGGTGCCAACTCGGGCGAGGTGCTGTTTCGGAATTACAAGCACGTGCACCGGTGCCTGCGGATTGACGTCGTGAATCGCGATGCACCGGTCGTCTTCGTGCGCGATCTTGGCGGGGATTTCGCGGTCGATGATGCGTTGGAAAATGGTTTTCGACATGGCGGGTGGAGGCAGAATTCGATTCGGTTGTGAGCCGCAACGCAGCCGCGTTACAGAAACAGCAGATGCACATTCGCGTTGCGCCTCGTGCGACTGGCGGTGAGTTCGCGCAAGAGCGCCAGTGTCTCGTCGTAGTCGCGGCGGCGGCGTTCGGTCCAACGCTTCGATTCGGGGCAGTGCGCCTGCTGCAAATTGGTAACGAGGAGCGTGGCTTCCGTGAAAGTCGCGAGTTGCTTCAAGCCCTGCATCAAACCCGCGCGGGCAAAGAGCGGCGTGCCGCCGGTGTCGTCAGCGGCGGCGTCCCAGTGAAAGAAACCGTGCGCCGGTTGCGCGTGGCAAAGCTTGGCGAAGAGTTGCGCGGCGGCGGCGGCGAACGCGGGATCCGTGGGTGTGCGCTCCTGGGCTTCGTCCAAACTCGAGGTGATCGCGGCGTCGATTTGCGCGGCGAGATAGAGGTCGTGGCCGGTGAGCGGCGCAAAGAGCGCGTTGAGAAAGTGCAACCGATGGAGTTGAGCGGTGCGGGTCATTCGCAGTGTGTCCGATATCCCGATGCTTGCTTCGGCTTGGTTGGTGTAGCTGCGAGCGCCAGCGAGCGGACGAGTGACCACTCGCTGGCGCTCGCAGCTACAGGAATCGGATGAGCTTTTGCTGGCATGGCGTGGGTCTAGTAAAATGCCACGGGGATGTTTACTTCTTCGGTTTCGCGGCGGAGTCGGCGAACTCGGGACCGAGGCTGGTGATCTCGTCGACGAATTCAGTGACGTCGCGGAACTCTTTGTAAACACTGGCGAAGCGGACGTAGGCGACTTGGTCCATCTTGCGCAGGCGCTGCATCACGTGCTCGCCGATGGCGCGCGTCGGCACTTGGTTTTCAAATTCGGCTTCGAGGGCATCGATCACGTCCTCGACCAGCATGTAGATTTGTTCGCCATCGAACGGGCGTTTGTGACACGCGGCGCGCACGGCGGCGACAAGCTTGTCGCGCGTGAAGGGTTCGGTGCGGCCGTCGCGTTTGACGACGATGAGGTTGTCGCGGACGAGCCCTTCGTTGGTCGTGAAGCGATAACCGCATTCGAGACACTCGCGGCGGCGGCGGATGGTGTTGCCGTCGCGCGCGATGCGCGAGTCGATCACTTTGTCCTCAATGGAGGTGCACTTGGGGCAACGCATGGGAAATCTTTATGAGGCAGAGCCACCACGAAATACACGAAAAACACGAAAGGAGTGGGACACAGGCTGGATTCGTGTGCGGCGCAAGTTTCGGAGCGGCTAGTTGAGGGCGAGGAAATTCTGGAGTATCTGCATGCCGTTGTCGGTGGCGATGGACTCGGGATGAAATTGGACACCCCAAATCGGCATTTGTTTGTGGCGCAGACCCATGATTTCACCTTCGGCGGTTTCGGCGGTGATTTCCAAGCAGTCGGGCAGGGAAGCGCGCTCCACCAACAGCGAGTGGTAACGGGCGGCTTGGAAGGGTGTCGGGAGACCGGCGAAGACGTCGGTGCCACGATGCAAAATCGGCGAGCGTTTGCCGTGCATGAGCCGATCGGCGCGCACGACTTTGCCCCCGAAGAATTGGCCCATGGCCTGATGGCCGAGGCAGACGCCGAAGATCGGTTTGCGACCGCCGAACGTGCGAAACAGCTCGAGGCAGATGCCGGCTTCATTGGGCGTGCAGGGGCCGGGGGAGAGGAGGACGCGGTCGGGGTTGAGCGCCCCGGCCTCGGCGGCGGTGATCTCGTCGTTGCGAAAAATCCGCATGTTCACGCCCAGTTGGCCGAAATACTGGACCAAGTTGAACGTGAACGAATCGTAGTTGTCGATGACGAGCAGCACGAGTCGGGCATACTCGGTATTTGACAGGGGGGTCAAGCGCACGGGTAAGGTAGGCGCGTCATTTCGGACCGACGCACCAAGGGCGCAAGAGGCGCTGGCGGCGCTCCGACGCGACACCCAACGCCACCGATGCCGGACCATTTCATTCTTCTCAAAACCGATACCGCGACCGCCGCGCGCCGCGGACGACTGCGCACACGCCACGGCGTGATCGAGACGCCGATCTTCATGCCGGTTGGCACGCAGGGCACGGTGAAGTCGCTGACGCCCGCGCAGATTCGCGAGACGGGCGCGCAAGTGATTCTCGGCAACACCTACCATCTCAACTTGCGTCCGGGCTCCGAACTCGTGCGCGAGCTCGGCGGGCTGCACCAATTCATGGGCTGGGACGGCCCGATCCTCACCGACAGCGGCGGCTTTCAGGCGTTCAGTTTGGCGAAGCTCCGCGAGATCCGCGAGGACGGCATCGCCTTCCAGTCGCACATCGACGGCGCAAAATTGTTTCTCGGGCCACGCGAAGTGATGACGATTCAAGCCAACCTCGGCTCGGACATCGCGATGGTGATTGATGAGTGTCCGCCGTGGCCTTGCACGCGCGACGAATGTCGCCGCGCCGTCGATCGCAGTCTGCGTTGGGCGAAGGAGTGTCAGCAAATCGCGACCGACAATGGCTTTCTCGCGGCCGGGCATCACGTCTTCGCGATCGCGCAAGGTTCGACGTTCGACGATTTGCGTCGCGAAGCAGCAGAGTCGCTCGCCGCGCTGGATTTGCCCGGCTATGCCGTGGGCGGCGTGAGCGTGGGTGAGCCGGAGCCGGAGATGTTGAAGCAAGTCGGCGCGACGACGCCGTTTTTGCCCGCGGACAAACCGCGTTACACAATGGGGCTCGGCACGCCGCCGCAGCTCTTGAAGATGATCGCGCTCGGCGTGGACATGTTTGACTGCGTGCACCCGACGCGCGTGGCGCGCAACGGCGCGGCCTTCACGCCCGACGGACTGATCAACTTGCGCAATGAGCGTTATCGCACGGATCCGGCGCCGCTGGTGGACGGACTCGACAATTACACCTGCCGGCACTTTTCGCGCGCCTATTTGCGCCACCTCGTGACCGCCAACGAGATTCTGGCGTGCACGCTGCTCTCGCTGCACAATTTGCATTTCTACCTCGACCTGATGGCGCAGGCGCGGGCGCACATCGAGGCCGGCGACTACGGCTCGTGGAGCCGCGCGTGGATTGCGCGCTATGAGGCGGGCAGCTGACGGGTAAAGCTCTCCAGCGTGGCTGGCGCCTCACGGCTTCGGTGGCGGCGCGGGGGTCGGGGCGGCGGGGGTCGCAGCCGGCGGCGCGGCGGGTGCCTTTACGGCGGCCAGAGTGTCGGCGAGCTTTTTCGCGTCGGCGGGCGTGACGGTGAAATGAGGCGCGATCGAGCGCGCCGCATCGGTGGAGAGGAACCATTTGCCCCACGCGGCGTAGGGAGCGCTGTCCGGGAGCGCGGCGATTTCTCGGCGGAGTTCGTCGAAGCGGTCGAATTCCTCCAGTGCACCCACGACCTTGGCGGATTCGTTCAGCCGCCGGCCGGCGCAGATGGTGGCGAGCCGCAGCAGCCACGACGGTGCTGGTCCGGCCGGGCCGGTCGGCGGAGCGGCCCACAGGCGCGTCGCCCGCGTGTCGCCGTGCGCAAAGTAGGTCAGCACGAACCGGCCGTCGGCGCTGAAGTCCAGATTGGGATTGTTGCCGACGGCGTGCTTGAACGGGTCGTTCAGCGGCAGGCCGGTGCGCAGGTCCCATACGCGAACGTCGCCAGCCGTGGTCGAAGTCGCGACGCGGGTGCCGTCGGGGCTGAATTGCACCCGGTTTACGGCGACGGGGTGCATGAGTGGCGCCCCGATCGGTTCGTGCGTCGCGGCGTCGCGCACCTGCGCCGTGCCATCGGTCGAGCTGGTGGCATAGTAGTGGCCGTCGGGAGAAAATTCGATGCGCTCGAGTCCGTAGCGGTGCGCCTGGATCGACTGCAGCAGCTTGCCCGTAACCCCGTCCCAAATCTGCAGCGTGCCCCACGCGTTGCCCGTCAGCAGACGGGTGCCATCGCGGGTAAAGCGCGCCGCCAGAATTGTGGCGCTGCCCTCCGCAGTGAGTTGGAACAGGAGTTTCCCGTCGCGAATCCCGTAAACGCGCAGCGCCCCGTCGTCCGCATTTTCGCGCACCACAAACCGCTGGTCGTCGGAACTGAAATCGGTGGTCTCAAATCGCAATATTGAAACCACGGCACCGGCGTTGATCCCGATGATTTTCTTCCCGGTGCGAAGATCCCAAAGGTCGATGTTCGACAGCCTCTCTTTTGCCGAACCACTCGTGTCACCTAGATCGAGAATCGCGGCAAGGTGCCGATTTTGACTGAGCGTCAGGTTGATACCCTGCCTGCTCGGCATAGGATCGACCAGCGTGGTTTCTTGTGGCGCGCCGCTTTTACCCCACCTCCAGAGGGTTCGCCCGGCGGCGGCGGTGCGGGCGATCCACACATCGCCGGACCGCACCGTCGAATCGTCGGGACGGCGGCTGGAACCCAAAATTCTCTGCGGCAGGGTAAAGCCCCCGTCGATCTGCCGACCCGCCGCGACGTCGAACATCGCGGTCGCCGTGTTCGAAAAATAGAGGACACGCGCTGGCGACTTTTCCGCAAGACTGACGCCAAACGAGACGCCCTGCGGACGCGGCAGCACCAACGGCGCCGCCGGGCCACGGGAGACCTCAAGCCGGTAGGCCGCGCCGGTCGGGGAAAACGCGAACACGGTCCGGCCGTCGCGCGAGAGGGCGGCGGTGCCGCGGCGGTCGAGTTTGAACGTGGATTCGGCGAAGAGCGCCCCCGTCCGCAAATCCCAGAGCCGAATCTGGCCGTCGATCGAGTTGGTCGCGTAGCTGGCGCTGTCGTCGCTGATTCCGATGCCGGTGGAGCTGGCGCCGTGGGGCAGTTCGGGAAATGCGAGCTGGCCGGTCTTGGCGTCGTAAACCCGGGCGGCGCGCTCGCCTGACAGATTGAAAATGACCCGGTTGCCGTCCGGAGTCAGCAGAAATTCATTCGGGCCGGAGGGGTTGGTGAACAGAATCGCCGGCCCGAGCGGCAGAAGGGTGGTAGCATCGCAGACCACGGCCAGAGAAGATCGGGTGATACCGGCGGGTAGGTTTCCCGGAGAGCCATATCCGACCATCAGCACGCGCGTGCCGTCAGCACTAAAGTTATTCGCAAAGTTAACATCGGACGGGGTTTCAAATCGCCGAGCGGCCAATTCCTTTCCATCGGGGACTGACAGCAACATCGAAGCAGAACTTAGGTATTTGGTGTCCTCCCCTAACTCTGGAATATCCCAGAAAGAAAGGCCGATGCGACTGCTGTCGGGGCTAAAGGGATTCCAAGTCGTCCGGACACCGCCCAAGGCGAGGTTAAGATGTTCACCGTGGAAGCGTTCCTCTCCGGTGGTGGCGTCGAACACGGCGGCCGTTCCTCGATTCGTCGCCAACCAACGTCCGTCCGGGCTGAATGCGAAATGTGTCCGCCAGGTCCCTAGGTCAGCCCAATTTGCTTGGCTCGCCTTCGCGAGGTTGGGCGGGGTGATAGGTTTCCCCTGCGGACGTCCGGTGGCGGTGTCGCAGACCTGCACGGTGCCGTCGATGAACGCGACGGCGAACACGCTGGGATTCTTCGCGGCAACGCGGAGACCACCCGGCTGGAATTTTTGGTCGAACGAAAATTCGCGGGTGATCTTCCACTCCCCGAGGTCAAGCACGCGCACGCGGCTGTCCTCGCAGAGGAGCAACGCGGAGCGGCCGTCGGCGAGGAGTTGCACCTGGGTGGCGGGCGAGGGCAGCTTGAGCGTCGCACCGACGGGCAACAGGAAATTGTGCGCGGTCAGCGTGGAGATGAGTCGCGTGGCGGCCACGCTGTGGCCCTGATCACGGCGGGCCGCGGCGACGAGGTAGGCGAGACCGTCGCCGGTCTGGCCCTCGTCGAGCAGGCGAGAACCGGTGGCCAGTTCCGCCTGACCGGCCAGCTCCGCGGCGCGGCGCTGGGCGCGGAGGCCAAAGAATGCGCCGACGCACAAACCGGCGACTGCGAGGGCCAATCCGGCGATCATCCAGCGTTGGCGGCGGGCTTGCCGGAGCGCGGTGGCAAGAGCGAGCCGCTCGAGGTGCTGAGCTTTCTCGACGGAGGTGCGGTGCAGGCGCGCATCGCGGGCATTGCGGACGACCTCGGCCAGCACGTCGTGGGTCAGCTCCACGCGCTGGATGCCGGCGCGGTCCTCGAGGCGGAGAAGCCGGCGGGCGACGAGCGTGTCGATGAGCGGTTGCGTGACCTCGGGGAACTCGAGCGCGCTCTCGAGCGCGAGGTTGTCGCGGAAGCCGGATTTCGTGAGCAGGCGATCTTCGACGAACGAGCGCATGCCCGCCGGGAGATCGTTCACGCTGCGGTCGTAGAAATCGGTGAGAATTTCCTGGCGATTGCCGGAGACGAGGTCGGCCGTGATCTGCGCTTGGCCGAGCGTGCGGCGGCGCTCGTTGAGCTCGCGGCAGACGACGGACAGCAGGGCGGGTTCGACGTTCAGCTCGGCCAGCCGCTCGATCGAGCCACCCCGCGCCCCGGCGACAAATTCTACAATTTTGCACGCCACGTCCTCGGTCACGAGCCCCGCGCCGGGTTGGACGACGGCTTGAAGTGCTTGGGTGCCGGTCATGCGCGCGAGCCGCATGCGGTTCGCCATCATCGCCGGCATGATTGTCTTGAGGCCTTCGAGTTCCGGCAAGTAATCCTCGCGCAGCGTGATGACCACGCGGTAGTCGGCGCGGCTGAAATCAAACGCCTCCAGTTCATCGGCCGAACCCTCGAGGCGCGCCACCAGTTGCTCGGAGGGCCGGTTTTCGACCAGCTCCGCGAGTTCGCTCATGAATGCCACCGCGCGGTCGCGACGGGCGCCCGCGGCGGCCCCCAGCGTGAAGAGTTCCTCGAACTGATCGAAGACGAGCACCGGGATGATCGCGCGCCCGCCGGCGTCAATCAGCCGGTCATCGCGATGGTGAAACAATTCCCAGAGGGTCTCGCCGGGCTTCGCTGTGCCCGATTTGGTCCACGTGCCGACCTTGGTCGTCTCGGAGAGGAGCAGGGCCTTGATTTGATCCGTCGGCGACGGTGCGGACTCGGCGTGGTCGAGGCGGATGTAGATCGGGCAGAATCCGTTCGCGCGGAGTCGGGGGAAAACGCCGGCTTGGAGCAGCGAGGATTTTCCGAGTCCGGACTGGCCGAAGAGGACCACGAGCGCGCGCAAGCGGGCGAGTTGGGTGAGGTCGTCGATCTCATCATCGCGCCCGTGAAAATATGCGACTTGCTCCTCGGTGAACGTGGCGAGGCCCGGCCAGGGATTGTCCGCCTCCAAGGCCGAACGCTCAACGCTCAACGCTGAACGCTTAACGTTTAAATGCCGATCTTCGGAGTTGGATTCGGTTTTGTCCACTTGAGCGTAATACGTTAAAAGTTAAGCGTTGAGTGTTTTCGACAGAGACCCGCTATGGCCGCTGGACACCCACAAGTTCCTTGAGCTTCGCAGCCACTTCCGGCGTGACCACGCCGCCCGGGAGCCGCGTCCAGTGCGCTCTTAGAAATTGCTCGGGCACGAGCGCGCTTTTTTCCGGCGTATCGTCGATACACACGGGCAGAATGAAACGCGCACCGGCCACCATGCCTTCGGTGCGGTCCACGGCCCAGTTCCACTCGCGGCGGAACCAGCCTTCGAACCGACTTTGGGTGGTGGCGGAAATGACGGGGATGAAATAGCCGCAGCGAGCGATATTGCCGCGGATCTTGCGCGCGAAGTCGTCGCCGCTGTCCAGTTGCTGCAGGTCGAACCACGCGTTGAGGCCCGCGGCATCCAGTCCAGCCTTCAGTTGTTGCACCGCGGCGAGGTCTTCGCGGGCGTAGCTGATGAAGATCGCGCGATCCGCCATCTCACCGGTCGGCGCTAGGAAACGGCCGGGTTCATCGGCGGCGACGACCGACCGGCTCGTAGCCGCGGCCGCGACTGGCCCGCGCCGCGCCATCCAGCGTCGGTGCAGTTCATCGACAAAAGCGGCCGCGCCGCCGGTGAAGAGTCGCGTGCGGCTGCTGACTTGCTGGAGGAAGAACACGAGCCCCGGCTCGTCGGCCGCCCGTGAGTAGGCGAGCACTTCACCGACATCGCGCGGATCGGAAAGCCGCCGCCGCTTGGCCAGCCGCAGAAAGAGGCGCGTCAGCCAGTCAGAGAAGCCACCGCCGATGAAGAGCAGGTGGTTTTGCTCGAGCTCGTTGAACAGCTTCTGCGGTGTATAGTGGGCGGTTTGCAACGCGCAGACGCACTCCAACACGTCCTCGTCGGAAATCACGTAGGTTGGCGACGCGGAGAGCCGCCCCATGAGGTGATAGACGAGCGGGCGCAGTAATTTTTCGCGCGAGGACGGCAGATCGACGAGCTTGCTCGGCGTGTAGGCTACGACGTCGGTGGAGCGCGCGCCGCCGAAGCGGGCGGCATTGAGCGCGTCCTCCAGCAGCGAATCGAAGGTTGTGCTGAGGTAGAGATCGAAGTCGGTGATCTCGGCGAGTTTCACCAGCGCGGCGGGAGGCGCGAAGGTCGACTCGCGCATGATGGTGCGGATGCGCGCATACAGATCCTCGCGGCGGCCGCGGCCCGAGAGATGGCGGACGACGACGTCGTTGAGCGTCGGGGGTGGCGCAGTGGGGTCGACGGGATGGTTGAGGCGCGTCGCCAACGAACGAGCGAGCCACGAGTAGAGATTCTCTGATCCCGCCTCGGTCTGAATGAGGCAGAGCTCCGGGCCGACGATCGGGATGACGCGCTTCTCCTCAATGTAGTTCAGGAGGTCGTCCCAGGCATCGTCATCGAATGACGAGACGCCAGAGACGGGAGATTCGACGGTGAGGGGCAGCATCCGGGTCGAAGGTAAAACAGGGAGCGGGGAAGCCCTCAATGTAAATGTGACCGAGCAGCAGTTGAATTCTAGAGTATGATATTCCTTGGCTCTTGGGCTCGCCGGCAGAGGGGGCTGCGCCGCCGAACGGGGTTATCACTCGCCATCAAGGCCGCGCGTCGAGGCGGACAACATCCGCTCTGGTTCGGCGTGACGACCGTGGTGACCAACGCCGTGAGAGTGGCGGGGCCTGATTTTTTCGCAGCGCAAATGGCAGGAGGCATTCTCGGGCGATGAGCTGCTGCAGCTCGCCAAGCCCTTCCCCCTCACTATCAATTTTCTCATGCGCATTCTCGTCACCGGCGGTGCCGGCTTCCTCGGCAGTCACTTGTGCGACCGCTTGCTGGCCGACGGCCACGAGTTCATCTGCCTCGACAACCTGTTTACCGGATCGAAGGCCAATCTCGCGCATCTGCCCGGCAATCCGATGTTCGAATTCGTGCGGCACGACGTGATCGATCCGTTCAAGTTCGAGGTCGAACAAATCTACAATCTCGCCTGCCCAGCCTCGCCGCCGCACTACCAATACAATCCGATCAAGACGACGAAGACGTCGGT
>CAMTVI010000038.1:0-38755 GCA_947085165.1 uncultured Opitutaceae bacterium | reverse complement strand
CTTCATCGCCGGGGTCAACACGCGGCCTTTGCGGTGCAGAATCGCGAGCGGACGCGTGAACTCCTTACTCTTGAACGGCACCGCAACGAGCGTGCCTTGGCGCATCTCTTGCAACACGGTCGCTTGCGGCACGATGGCGATACCATGATCGATTTCGACCGCGCGTTTCACTGTCTCGATATTGTCGAATTCCATCACCGGCGTAATCTCGAGCTTGTTGTCTCGGAAAATTTGATCGACCGCCTTGCGCGTCGGAATGTCCGGATCGAAGCCGATGAACTTCTGGCCCGCGAGCGTCTTGAGTTCGACCTCCGTGCACTTGGCCAAGGCGTGATTCGGATGCGTGATGAGAACGAGGCGGTCGTTGCGAAACGCGATATTCTCAATCTGCCGTAATTTTTGCGGAAACGCCACGAGGCCGAAATCGACGGAGTTGTGCAGGATGTCTTCGTAAACGAGATTCGAGCGCCGATACTCAATGCGCACGTTGACCGACGGGTAATCGTGCAGAAACTTCTTAATGTAAGGCGGCAGCTCGTGCAGACCGATGGAGTAGATGGTCGAGATGCGGATCGTGCCGCTGATTACCTTCTTCATCTCCTGCAACTCACTCTGCAGCTTCTCGTAAACGTGCAAAATTTCCTTCGCCGCATCGTAGATGCGTTGGCCTTCGCGCGTGAGATTGAACTGCTTTTGCGAGCGGTCGATCATCAGCGTCTTGAAATTGCGCTCCATTGAGCGCGCCTGCTGGCTGACAGCAGACTGCGTGATCCCGTTCAGCTTCGCGGCTTTGGAGAAGCTCTTCGTTTCCACCAAGTCCGCAAAAATCTTAAAGTTTTCGATTTGCATAGCGTCGCTTTTCGAGAATCGGTATAAAGATTCCTAATCGGCAATCCAACCTAAAAGAGCCTCTCATAAATGTTTATCGATTTCGAGACCTTCAGTGAACGCGCCGATAACTTGCGCAAGCTGATGGCTGAGGCATGCGCCGCGGTGGGGCGCGACCCCACTGAAGTTGTGCTAATGCCCGTCACCAAGACCCAGCCGGCCGCTGCTGCAGCTTATGTGGCGCGCTACGGTTTGGGCGCCGTCGGGGAGAATCGCGTGCAGGAAGCGATGGAGAAACGCCCTGCGGTCACTGCACCGTTGCGCTGGGAATTGATCGGCCATCTCCAATCCAACAAAGCCAAATTCGCCGCGACGCACTTCGATCGCATCCAGTCGGTGGATAGCACCAAGCTCCTCGAACGCCTCAACCGCGCCGCGGCTGAACTCGGACGCACGCTACCCGTCCTGCTCCAATTCAACTCGGGCCACGATCCGGCCAAGTTTGGCGCCGAACTGACCGAGGCCGACGCTATACTGGAATGTGCGCTAGGCCAGGCGTCGTTGCGCGTGGACGGCCTCATGGCCATCGCACCGCTCGGTGCGACGCCCGGCGAAACCAGCAATCTTGCCCGCCGCACATTTGCCAATCTACGCGAACTCCGCGAACGTCTCGCGCCGGCCTTTGGCGTGCCGCTACGCGAGCTTTCCATGGGCATGACGGGCGATTTTACCGAAGCGATTGCCGAAGGCAGCACGTTGATTCGCGTCGGCACAGCGTTGTTCGGGTCGCGCGCCTGACTCATTCCGGCGGCGGCGCGACCGATTCCGCGTTGCCACGGCAGTCGATTCGACTTCCCTCGTGTCTGTGGAAGCTCCGCAACTCACGACCGCCGAAAAATCCGCGCTGATGGCGTTGATCGATGACGCGTCGCCCACGGTGCGGCACGCGTTGCTCGCGCACTTCACTCGCCTCGGCGAAGCGGGTCGCGCCGTCCTCCAGGAAGCCGCCCAGAGCGAGGATCCGACGATTGCGACAAGCGCCGTGTGGTTCCAACGCGAGTTGCGCTTCAGTGATCCGGTGGCGGAGTTTCGCGGCTTCATCCAATCGCAAAACTACGAACTGGAAACCGGCGCGCTGCTGCTGGGTCGCACGCTCAATCCCCAGCTCGACGTTGCCGCCGTCTGCACCCAACTCGACGCATTTGCCACCCGTGCGCGCAAACTCATGACCAAGACGGCGTCGTTGAAAGAGCAATGCGCGGTGTTGAATCGCGTGTTGTTCGACGAATACGGTCTGCGCGGCAACCACGAGGATTACGCCGATCCGCAAAATAGCGCGATCGATCAAGTGTTGCTGCGCCGCATGGGCATTCCGATTTCGCTTTCGATGGTTTATCTCTTCGTCGCCGAACGGACCGGCGTGGAACTCGAACCAGTGGGCGTGCCCGGACATTTTTTGGTCGGCGGCTACGGACCGCTGGGACCGTTCTTCGTCGATCCGTTCAACGCTGGGATGTTGCTCACGCCGGAAGATGTGTTCGAACGCATTCGCTCGCTCGGTCACACGCCGCAACTCGCGGATCTCGCACCGACGCCCGTGCGCGAAGTGCTGTGCCGCGCTTGCCGGAATCTCGCGCGGCATTTCCTCGCGGCGGAGGATCACGCCAACGCGAAATTGTTCACCAGTTTCGTGAATGAGTTCGACGCGGCCTACGACCGTCACGCCAGTTCCTGAGCGCCGTCCCGAGATTCGCCATGTCCGGCCCCGACTCTCTTCTTTCTACTCTCAACGAACTCGCCGCGTGGCCGGGCGACACCGTGGGACTCGGCCTGCTCGGCTATCCGGTTTCGCACTCGCTCAGCCCCGCGATGCACAACGCAGCGCTCTCAGTGCTCGCGAAAGACGATACGCGCTACGAGCACTGGCGTTACCAAAAATTTTCCGTCGGACCCGCCGACCTCGCACGCGCGCTCACGCTGTTGCACGCCAAGGGATTTGTCGGCGTCAACATCACCGTGCCGCACAAGGAAGCGGTGTTGCAACACGTCGAAACCGCCGATGATTTCACGCGTGCCGCGAGCGCGGGCAACACGCTCGTGCGCACGCCGACGGGTTGGCGCGCCTCGAATACCGACGGCGGCGGCCTGGCCGACGCCCTGCAAACCGATTTGCAAGTCACATTGCCCGGTCGCGATGTCATCTTGCTCGGAGCTGGTGGTGCCGCGCGCGCCGCGGCGGCGCAGTGTCTCGCGCTCGGTGTGCGCTCATTGTGGATTTTCAATCGCAGTCGCGAGCGACTTGACCCGTTGATCGCGCAACTTTCCGCGCATGCGCACGACGTGCCGTTGCGCGGCTGCGCCGAGGGTGAGATCCCGGCTGATTTGCCCGAAGGCGCGCTCGTGATCAACGCCACGAGCCTCGGCTTGAAACCCGACGATCCTGCGCCGGTGGATTTGCGGCGCTTGCCGCGACCGTCGCACGTTTACGACATGATCTACAATCCACCCGTCACCGCATTGCTGCGCCAAGCGACCGCACTCGGGATCGCCAACGCGAACGGGCTCTCGATGCTCGTGCACCAAGGCGCTCGCTCCCTTGCGTTGTGGACGGGCCGCGCCGTCCCCGTTGCAACCATGGCCCAAACCGCGCGCGCTTCACTCGCCGCCAAATCAACGTGATCGCCGCTACCCAAGAAATCGCCGCGGCATATCCGTGGTTTTTTCCCGCCTGCGTTTTTCTTTTCGGCGCGTGCGTCGGAAGTTTTCTCAACGTCTGTATTTATCGCCTTCCGAAGGGTGAATCGATCGTGCGGCCCGGCTCGCATTGCGCCTGCGGCCAACCGGTGAAATGGCACGACAACATTCCCGTTTTGAGTTGGCTGCTGCTGCGCGGACGCGCGCGGTGCTGCGGCCGCGCTTTTAGTGCGCGCTATCCGGTGATCGAATTGGTCACCGCGTTGCTGTTCCTTGCGTGTTGGTTGTCGTTTCCGGCGGGCAAAGCGCTCGCGGGCATGGTGCTCGTGTTTCTCGTGCTCGGCGCGACGTTCATCGATCTCGATCACATGATCATTCCCGATTCGTTCACGATCGGAGGCGCGGTGCTGGGCGTGGGAGTGTCGCTGTTGTTGCCGGCGTTGCACGACCACGCGCACGAAGTATTTTTTATTGCGAGTCTGCGCTCCGGACTCGACGCCGTGCTCGGCGTGTTTGTCGGTTCTGGTGTCGTGCTGTGGATTGCGTTGGTAGCGGAAGCAATTTTGCGCAAGGAAGCGATGGGGTTCGGCGACGTGAAATTTCTCGGCGCACTCGGGGCCTTCGTCGGCTGGCAAGGCGCGGTGTTTGCGATGTTCGGTGGTGCGATCATCGGCTGCATTTGGTTCCTGATCGCGGCGATCTCCCAAAAACTTTTCGGCCGCGCGGCTCCCGGCGCGCGACTCGAGACGCCCGATGGCCAAACGGTGGAACGCGTCGGCCTCGGCGTGCACATCAGTTTCGGGCCGATGTTGGGCGCGGGCGCGTTGCTCTATTTCTTCGTGCTGCAGCCGTGGGTCGATGGTTACTTCGACAGCGTGCGTTTTCTATTTTGACGACGGCGGCGCGAAACCCGGCGGAACTTCACCTCGCCGCGCGTGAGTGAGGACAGAAAGTAGATGCTGCATCGCCGCTTCGCGCGTGAGGTTGCGCTCCATGGCGAGTTGATCGGCGCGCTTCATGAGTTGTCGCGCCATCACCTCGGCCTGCGCATGCGTCGGCGCACCGAAACGTTCGCACAGTTGCGTGAGTTGTGTCAGCTCATCCATGCGGAACAACGTGCGCAATCGGCGGTTGTTGCGCAGCCAAACTTAAACCGCGCGCGGCGTCGAACGTGACGAGCGAGAGCATCGCCAACGCCATGAATCCTTCGGAAGTCGCCGCCACGCTGCGCAACTCGCCGACGCGCTGCTCTCCTTGATACAGCGCGGTGCGGGGTGCGGGCGCCTCGCCTGTTCCGCGCAGCAAGTGCAGGCGACGACGCACTTGGCCGAGATTTTTCAAACGCGCCATCACTTCTTGACCGAGGTAGCAGCCCTTCGTGTAGGAAATCGCATCGGCATCCAAGCCGCCTTCCGCTGGCAGGTCGCCCGCGCCAATGTCGTCGGGCACCGCCGGAATCGCGTCGCGGATCCGGGCGATTTCGGCGGCCTTGAACGAAATTTCCCGCGCACCACTGCAGACGAGTTTCTGTTGCCACACCGCGAGCGAGTCTCGCGGAGCCAACAGCCAGAAATTTTCCGCGCGGGTAAAACGTCCCGCGAATAAATAAGCCCCTTCCACCGACGTGAAATGTCCGTCCACCGAAACATCTGGTGCACCAAGTTTCGTGACGGCCGCCGCGGAACCTTCGCCGAAGATTCCCAGCGCTACCCACCGATTGGTTTCGTCGACCACGTCGACTTCGTCCGCAATTAAGTAAGCCTCAATGCGTTCGCGCAGTGCCGCGGCGTCCGTGCGCGGGCTAAAAACGAGGCTTTCGTTGTCCCCCACCCGCAACACAAAGCTATCTGCGAGCACTTTTCCTTTCTGATTCAGCCAAAGTCCGTAGGCAAAATGGCCTGAAAAAAATCTTAATTCTTGGGTGAATTGGCCGTTAAGAAAGGTATTAGCATCAGGACCGCTAATTCGCAACACGGCTGATGCGTTACGCAACTCGTTAATTGTAAACACTAAATCAGACATCACAACAGGGCGTTATTCGAAGCTTTGCACGACTGACACAAGAATTGGTTATCAGGAAAAGTCGATGGAGTTGACGAAACTTCGGAACAACCTACCTATTGTGCAATCTAACTTTTCGCTTCTCCCGCCTAGCGGGAGTTTTGGGGTAACTAAGAAAGCAATGGCGGGCCGCTTAGGGGTAGGCGGCCCGCCTTTTCTTTGCCCAAATTCCAGAGGACCACGGGTCGCGTTAATCTGGGGCATTTGATGCGCTAAAAAGGACGACTCGGAGAAATTCCGTCGTGCGCTTCCGCCGGAGCCTGATTAGCTCGGCCTACCCTATGAAAGCACCTCTTCGTGTCGCAGTAACCGGCGCCGCCGGCCAGATCGGTTACGCTCTCCTCTTCCGCATCGCCTCTGGCGCCATGTTTGGCCCCGACCAACCGGTGATATTGCAATTGATCGAGGCTCCGATCGAGAAAGCGATGAAGGCACTCGAAGGCGTGGCGATGGAACTCGATGACTGTGCGTTCCCGTTGCTCAAGGGCATCGTGATGACCGACGACGCCAATGTCGGTTTCAAGGACGCCAACTGGTGCTTGCTCATCGGTGCCAAGCCGCGCGGTCCGGGCATGGAACGCGCCGATCTCCTCAAGGACAACGGACGCATCTTCATTGGTCAGGGCAAAATCATCGACGCGGTCGCCGCGGATGACGCGCGCATCGCCGTCGTGGGCAATCCCGCCAACACCAATTGCATGATCGCCGCTTCCCAGGCCAAACGCCTGCCTGCGGATCGTTTCACCGCAATGGTGCGCCTCGACCAAAATCGCGCGCAGACCCAACTCGCCAAGAAAGCCGGTGTCGATCTGACCGCGGTTAAAGACATCTTCATCTACGGCAACCACAGTCCGTCGATGTTCCCCGCGTTTGCCCACGCCAGTATCGACGGCAAGGCCGCGACAGATGTTATTACCGACTCCGCATGGTTGCAGGGACCATTCTGCGAAACCGTCGGCAAGCGCGGCGCGGCAATCATCGCTGCTCGCGGCGCCTCTTCGGCCGCTTCCGCCGCCAACGCCCTCGTGGATCACGTGCGCGATCTCGTGACGCCGGGCGCGATCCACTCCATCGCCGTGAAGTCCAACGGAGCCTACGGCTTCGACGCCAATGTCTGGGCGGGCATGCCGGTTCGCACCACGACGCCGGGTGCCTACGAAGTTATCACCGGTTACTCGATGGATGCCTTTGCGCAGTCCAAACTTGCCGCGACCAACAAGGAACTCGTGGAAGAGCGCGCTTTCGTCGCCGAGTTGATCGGCTAAATCATTCTTCTGGCCATATCCCAAGCGGCGGTCCTGCACGGGCCGCCGCTTTTCTTTGCCCTCAAGCCGCGACTGGCGGCACGGGCGACGCGCTCCGATTGCCGCGGAAGAGATTAACCAGGCCGATGATCAGCAGCACCGGAATCCAGATGGGCGCGAGCGCCACGGCCAGTCCGAGCAAGATCGCCGCCAGCACGGCCACAACCGACAACCCCACCGACCCGAGCACCACAGCGGCCAGAAGCCCGGCCACCAGCGCGACGAAGAACAGCGGGCTCAACTTGATCGCAATCAACACGAGCGCCGCGAGCAGGAGTATTTTGACGAAAGTCTTCATGCTCCAAAAAACACCGCTCCTTCGCGAAAGTTGCACCGCTTGCTACGCCGCCGTCTCTTTCAAGCCTCGCAGTTCCATTTTGATCTCCGGAATCACGGCCTGTATCTCCGCCTCGATGCCCTCACGGTCGAATTTACGGCCCGTCGATTCCTCCAACACGGTCCACGCGGCGAGTTCGACAAAATCGTCTTGTCCATCCAGCCCGAGCGTCGAGCCACTAAAGCCGAGACCGTAGGCTTTGCTCAGGAAATTGGCCAACGCCACCACCGCTACCTGCTGACGGTGTTCTTCGGGCGCGCGCGACGGTTCATGGTGATGCAACGCGCAACTCACCACCGCCGCGGGCAAACCACTGCGCTCCAGATAATATTCGCCCGCCTCGCGATGCGACATGCCGAGTTGCATCCGCTCCAAATCGTCCAACGACCACGTCCGATTCCACGCGGCGACCATCACCGATGCGTAATCATCCGGACAGCCCACGGACAACACGATCTTACCGACGTCGTGCAACAACGCCGACAAATAAAGCAACGTATCCCCCGGCAACCCGAGTCTCCGCTCCAATTCTTCGGCCAACGTCGCCGTCGCCAACGCGTGCACCCACAAGTGCCGCCAATCAAACCCTGGCGCGATGGAGCGCGAATCGCGCAAAGTGTAAAGCGCCCTCGCCAAGGTGCGCACGCGAATCAGCCCCAGCATCTGCACCGCGTGGGTCAAATCATCGATGTGCTTCTCCGAACCGATTGCCGCCGAATTCGCCATCCGCGATACGCGCACACACAACGCGGGATCTTTGCCGATCGCATCCACGACCTCGTCCAAATCGACATCCGTGCGCGAGGCAGCCTGCAAAAATCCCTGCGCCAACGACTGCAACGCCGGAATCTGCTTCAATTGCGCCAACGCCGCCATGGTCTGCGTTCGCCGCTGCGCAATCTGCTCGTCATCCGGCGTTCCCACGAAAGATGGCTCGACCACGGGACGCATGACAATTTCCGCCAACGCCGCCTTCGCCTCCATCTCCAGATTGTCCGTTGGTTGAGGTGCTTGCGCGATAGACTTGGGCTCCTCGACCGGCACTTGGATTGGCGTCGAAGGACGGGAAAACACCTGCGCGCGTGGTTGTGCTACCGACACGGCTCCGCGCCCTCCCCAAAGGAGCAACCACCAACGGCGCACCACCGCTTGGAATGACGCTTTCATACTGCTGGCCTCGTCATCGGCTCTCCGCGCCAAATCTTGACCGCCATTCGCCGCCTGTTCCTGCGTTTTACAAGTCATTTCGCCCAACAACCAACCCGCAGCGGCGCCCCTGTTGTATTCACGAGATTGTGCTGCACCGCTTTCCTGTTTTCGTCCGTTTCGTGAATTCCCCTGTGCCAGTCGTCTGCGCCATCATCGAACGCGATGGCCGCGTCCTCATCGCGCAACGTCCGCCCAACAAACTCCTCCCGCTCAAATGGGAATTCGCCGGCGGCAAAGTCGAGGCGGGCGAAGACGCCAATGCCGCCATCGTGCGGGAAATTCGTGAGGAACTCGGTTGCACCATCTTGGTTCGCCGCGCCCTGCCACCGTTTGAGCACGACTACGGTCGCGTCGTCATCCGGATGATTCCATTTCTGTGCACACTCGCGCCGGATTCGCACGAACCGCATCCGCACGAACACGTCGCGCTCGCGTGGGTGCGCCCCGACGAACTGGCCAATTACGATCTCGCAGCGGCGGACCTCCCGCTCATTGCGGGCCTGCAGGCGACTTGACGATTCCCTCTTCGAGGCCGCGGTGTTTGCCGTCGAGGATCTCGCCCGCCAAGCGATAACCCTTCGCATCGTGATTGCGGCGCAACCCGCCGAATTGCTGCGCGATGCGCGCCTTCGCGTCGGTCACCGCGAAATCCACCAAGTGTAACAACTCGTCGCGTCCGTATTCCTGCGCCCCACGCTTCAACATCGCATCGGCCCGCAACACCGTCGCCGTGATCGCAAACAGCTCCGTGCCGATATCCACGATGCGACCGAGGGTGAGTTGTCGTTTCTCCAACGACGGTCCGACGAACACCATCGCGTGAAACAGCGTGCGCGCCAGGCGACGACTCGTGCGCTCGACGTAGCGCAGCGCGGATTTAAATTCCGGCGTGAAATCCGCCGGCACACCGCCAGACGGCACCGCGAGTCCGAGATACCACGGTCCGTAAAACAAACCCGCCTTCAACGCGGCGCGCGCTCGCAACCCGATCGGTTTGCGCGTATCGAGCACGGCGCCGGAAATTTTCAAATGCGGATCCAACGCTTCGCGCGCCAGGAACAACCGCATGATCTCCGAAGAGCCTTCAAAAATCAGATTAATACGACTGTCGCGCATCATGCGTTCAACCGGCACCGGTTTTTCTCCGCGCGATTTCAACGACGCCGCGGTTTCGTATCCGCGTCCGCCGCGAATCTGCATCGTCTCGTCGATCGCGCGCCACGCCGCTTCCGAACTCCACATCTTGCACATCGCCGCCTCGATCCGGATATCCGCATCATCACTATCGACCAGCGCCGACGTGAGAAATACCATCGATTCACCGACGAACAAATTCGCCGCGAGTCGCGCGATCTTGTCGGACAACGCCGCGTGTCGACCGACGGATTGTCCCCACTGCTTACGCTCCACGCCCCACTCGCGCACGAAACCGAGACAGAGCTTCATGAATCCCGCGCAACCCGCCGGAATCGTCAGCCGTCCCGTGTTGAGTGTCGTTAGCGCGACCTTCAAGCCCCGCCCCTCACCACCGATGATGTTTTCTGCGGGCACCTTGACGTTGGTGAAACGAATCACGCCGTTGTAGAGCGCGCGCAGTCCCATGAAGTGGCAACGGGTTACTACTTCGACGCCGGGCGAATCCATTTCCACGATGAAAGCCGAAATTTGATTCCGCGGTTTGCCGTGCACGATTTTGTCCGGCGTGCGCGCCATCACCACGATCACGCCAGCGCGCGTGCCGTTGGTGCACCACAGTTTTTCGCCGTTGAGCACAAAATGAGTGCCGTCCGCACTCGGCTCCGCGCGAGTCGCCATCTGGGCGGGATCGGAGCCAACACCGTCTTCCGTCAGCGCGAAGGCCGAAATTTCTCCGGCCGCCACGCGCGGCAAATATTTCTTCTTCTGCGCCTCGGTGCCGAAAAGTTTCAACGGTTGCGGCACCCCAATCGATTGGTGTGCCGACACGAGCGCGGTGAGACTGCCATCGACGCTGCCGAGCAACATCGCCGCATACGCGTAATTGGTCTGCGAGAGCCCAAGACCGCCGTATTCCTTGTCGATCTTGATGCCAAACGCGCCGAGCTTCGCCAACTGATCAATCACCGGTTGCGGAATCTCGCCCGTGGCGTCGATTTCGTCGGGATCGACTTCCTCGCGCAGGATGCGTTCGAGCTCGGTTAAGAATGGTTGCCCCGCCGCGACGTCCTCGGCGGTTTGTTCGGGATACGGATAAATCTGCGAGAGATTAAAACGCCCCATGAACAGATCGCCCGCGTAACTGCGGTAATCCGTCACTGCGCGCGCGGCTTCCGTGAGTTCGAGTGCGGCCGCCTGTTCGGCGCTCATCTGCGACGTATCGATGACGCTCGCCGATTCGGTTCGGACGGTTTGTTCGAGCGCGCCGCGCTTGACGGCGGGAATTTTCTTTTCGGTGCCCATGGCGTGGAGGAGTTGGGCGGGCCGACAAGTGCTGTCTGCTCGCGGTGCTAAGTGGTGGAATAAAATCGTGCGTCAGTCCGAGCCATCTCGCGCAATTTGGCGCACGGCTCGAAATACGGCGCGACCTCGGCTTGTAGTCGCTCAAGGCGTTTCACGATCTCGGCGGAACCGAGCGTATCAGCGTAACGGAGCGGACCGCCGCGGAACGGCGCCCAGCCCGTGCCAAAAATCATCCCGAAATCCACATCCTCGGGCGCGTCGACCACGCCTTCTTCCAGACAGCGCGCGGCTTCGTTGATCATCACCAGCACCATACGATCAACCAACGTCGCGTCGCTCTGTTGCTGCGCCTTGCCGCTCGTCTGCAATTCGGCAAGCGCGGGATTCGGTTGTTCCTTCGCGCCCTTTTCTTTCGGAAACACGTAGAAGCCCGTGCCCGACTTCTTGCCGAACCAACCTTTGTCGATCATGCGCACCAACGTGTCGTTGATCGGCACCGGTTTCGGCAGGCGATTTTGCAAATCCACCGCGACGTGTTGCGCGACGTCGAGGCCGACCTCATCGCTCAAGCGCGCCGGTCCCATCGGCATGCCGAAATCGAGCATGAGTCGGTCGAGCCGGTTCACGTCGATGCCTTCATTGAAAATGCGCACGGCCTCGACCATGTAGGGCAACAAAATGCGATTCACGAGAAAGCCGGGGCTGTCGTTGACGAGCACCGGCAGCTTGCCGATCGCCTTGACGAACGTGAGCGCCGTATCGAGCGCCGCATCCGATGTGCGTGCGCCGCGCACGACTTCCACGAGCTGCATGCGATTCACGGGATTGAAGAAATGGATACCCACCACGCGGCTCGGATCTTTCAGCCCGCCCGCAATCGCATCGATCGACAGCGCCGACGTATTGGTCGCCAACACGGTATGCTCCGCGGTGCGCGCTTCGAGTTGTTGAAAAATCTTTTGCTTCAACTCGAGTTTCTCGACTGCGGCTTCGATCACCAAATCCACATTCGTGAGCGGCACATCAACGTGCGTCGCGGTGATGCGATCAAACGCCGCCGTCGCTTCGGCCAAGGTCATCTTGCGGCGCTTCACTGCGCCCGCGTAAATTTTCTCCGCCGTTTTCAGTCCCTTCGCGAGCGCCTCCGGCGCGATGTCTTTCAACACGGTCGGGTAGCCGCGCGAACTCGTCCATTGCGCAATGCCCGCGCCCATCACCCCGGCACCGACGACGGCCACGCGTTTCACCGGACGTCCGGCGTTTTCGACACCCGGGATTTTGAGTTTCTTGGCCCGCTCTTGCAGAAAGAAAATACTCATGAGATTACGGCTGGCGGAAGTCTGCGCGAGTTCGAGCACGGCGGCGCGTTCGAGCGCGAGCCCTTTGGCGAGCGGCTGGCCCATCGCGCCCACGACGACGTCGAGCGCCTTGAGTGGCGCGGGATAATGTCCGCGCGTCTTCGCCATCACACCCTTGCGCGCTTGCATGGTGATGATCGGTCTCATCGCCACGGAGTTCATCAATCCGCCCGCGGCCTTGGTGCGCCGTTTGCCGCGCGACAAAAATTTGCGCGCCGTGGCCACGAGGTATTCGGGATGAGTGATTTCATCGAACAAACCGATTTTCTGAGCCTGCTGCGCAACGAGTTGTTTTCCCGCGAGAATAATGCCGAGCGCTTGCGGCAACCCAATCAAGCGCGCCAGCCGCACTGAACCGCCCCACGCGGGCAGTATTCCCAGTTGGGTTTCGGGCAGGCCAATCTTGGTCGATTTATCGAGCGAGCCGACGCGCCAGTCGCACGCCAGCACCAGTTCGCAACCGCCGCCGAGACACACGCCGTTTACCGCCGCCACGGTGGGAATCTTGAGATTTTCCAAGCGACCGAAAATGCGATGACCCTGATCGACGATGTTGGCGAGTTGCTCAGCGGTCGCGCCGACGAAGGAATTCAAATCCGCACCGGCGACGAAGATTTTTGCTTTGGCGCTGACCAACAGCACGCCGGTGGCGTCGGCGCGCGACTCGATCGTGGCGAGGTGCGCGTCCAACTCCGCGAGCGTGGGCAGATCGAAGACATTAGCCGAGGAATTTGGCCGGTCGAAGGTGAGCGTGGCCAATCCGGCCGCGTCGAAGGAGAGGGAAATATTCATGGCAATAACAGGATCAGACAGTTTCGAGCCACAGCGCGCCGCCTTGGCCGCCGCCGACGCAGAGCGAGACAAGCGCACGCTTGCCGCCGGTGCGGTGAAGTTCTTTTAGCGCCGTGAGTGCGAGACGCGCACCGGAAGCGCCGACTGGGTGGCCGAGTGCAATCGCGCCGCCGTTGACGTTGAGTTTGGTCGCGGAAATTTCACCGAGTGCCGTGTCGCGTCCGAGATGCTTGCGCGCGAATTCTGCGGACGCCGCCGCGCCGCAACACGCCATCACCTGCGCGGCGAAGGCTTCGTTGATTTCGATGAGGTCCGCGTCTTTGATGCCGAGGCCGGTTTGCTTTTCCGCCTTTGCGATCGCGTAAACCGGACCGAGGCCCATGCGGGCGGGTTCACATCCGGCGTAGGCAAAACCCGTGAGCAGGCCGAGCGGTTTCAAACCGGTGCGTTTCAAACCTGCTTCGGTCATCACGAGGAGCGCGCACGCACCGTCGGTGATTTGCGAAGCGTTGCCCGCCGTGACCGTGCCACCGCGTTTGTCGAACACCGCACGCAGCTTGCCGAGCGCTTCCATCGTCTGACCATCGCGCACGCCGTTGTCCTCTTCCACCGCAGCCGCCTCGCGGCCGTTGCGCGGATAGACCGGCGTGATTTCGTCCTTCATCTTGCCGCGCGCCGCTTCGGCTTTGCGGTGCGAGTTCATCGCAAATTCGTCCTGCTGTTCGCGCGTCAGCATCCAATCACGCGCGAGCAACTCCGCCGTTTGGCCCATGCCCAAACCGCACACTGGATCGGTCAGCCCGAGCATCAGAGCGATTTTCGGTTTGAAAAAGTCGACCGGGCGAAACGCCGCGAACGCTGAAAGTTTTTGCCCGAGCGATTTGGCGCGGGAGAGCGCGGTAAATTTCTTCACGGCCCGCTCATTGTAGATCAGCGGGTAATTGCTCATACTCTCGGCACCGCCAACGAGGAAGATATCACCGCGGCCCGCAGCGGCTTTGTCTGCCGCCTGCGTAATCGCTTCGAAACCGGACGCGCAATTGCGCGAAACCGTGATGGCGGGCACGGACTCCGGCACGCCGGCGCGCAACGCGATGACGCGACCGACGTTGGCCGCTTCGGCAGGATTGCCCACGCAGCCGAAAACCACTTCGTCGATTAGCGCGGGATCGACGCCGGTGCGCGCGAGGAGCGCGGCGACGGCGGTGCGACCGAGTTCGTCAGCCTGACAACCGGCGAGTGTCGTGCCCATTTTGGCAAAGGGCGTGCGCACACCATCAACGATGTAGAGGGGGGCTTTCATGCTTTGGTTTCCTGCAACTTGGTGTTGTCCGCCGCTGGCTTCGGCTTGGCGGTGCTGGGACGGTTATCGAGAACTTTCTGCTCCTTGAGCGCGACGCCGACCTTCTGCAGCTCGCGCATCTTTTCCGGGGACTCGAACGAAATCGAGTTGGGCCGCACTTCAAATTGCGAGTGGAGCATATTGATCAACGCGGTCTCGAGGTCTTTCTCGCTCACGTCGCCCACTTGGGTGACGTGCAAGTGGATTTCGTCGAGTTCGTGCGGGTCGTTGTTGGCTTTGCGCAATTCGATCTGCCACGAGCCGATGCCCTTCACGTCGTCGAGCGCGTGCTCGAGTTCGTTGAAATCCATGATCGTGCCCTTGATTTTCTGGAAGCGCATCGAACGGAAATCGGACACGCGAGAGATGCGGCCCATCAGGCGTGGCATGCGTTTGCCGCAGCATGGACATGGCTCGTAGGTGATGCCGTTTTCGATTTGGTCGCCGGTGCGATAACGCAACACGACCGTGCCGCGCTGTTCGAGCGGCGTGTAAACGATTTCGCCGCCCACGCCGTCAGGCAGCACCTTGCCGGTTTCGGGATCGATGACTTCGAAGATGCCGAGGTCGGGGAAAAGATGGTAACCGGGCGAAACGTCATTGGTCGGAAACGGACACTCCGACCACGCGAGTTTCGATTCGGTAAAACCGTAGGTCGAAACGACGTCGACGTTGGGCGAGCCAAGCTGGGTGCAGAGATCGGCGAGTTTGTGCCGTGTGCCGTCAGCGACTTTTTCGCCGCCGAGCAACACACAGTTGATTCCTTCGAGGCGCAGGCCTTCGTTCACCGCTTCGCTGAGGACGTGGTAAATGAACGTCGGCATGCCCGTGATGACCTGCGGACGGATCTTCTGGATGGCGCGCAGGTTGCCTTCCGTGCCCATCACTTTGCCACCGCCGGTGGAGAGGCAGAAAATATTCCGGTCGATTCCGGAGTAATACATATACCAAAACGCCAGATGCGGCGCGAACGGAAACATGTTCAGCATCCGATCCTCGCGCGTGCGGCCGCCCATGTCGGCGATGCGGCCGGCGCCGATGCCGAGGTGCTTGATGTCGTGTTGCGTATAAAGAAACGCCACCGACTCCGTCGAACGCCCTGTGGTGGCAGTCATGAAGGTCGGACGCCATTCGCGGTCGAGTTCCTCTTGCACGCGGGCTTTGCCGCGCGTCAGCGCGCGCCAAATCACACCCGGTCGCCGCGCCAATACCTTCGGATCGGGAATAAGAACGAATTCGAGTGACTTGCGCGGATTCTCCGGCGTGGGCAGCAGGTCCTCTTTCGAGGTGAAGGGGATTTTCGCCAAATCATCAACGCTGCGGATGTCGTCAGCCGTAATGCCGGCTTCACGAAATATCGCCTGATAATGCTTGGAGAACGGAAGGACGCAGTCGCGGAGGTAGCGGTGCAATTTTTGGCCCTGCAACTTGCGCGCTTCCGCACGATCAAGCGAATGCCAGTGGGTAGTCAGTTTGGAGGAAAACATAGCAGAACAGGCGGCGGAGAGCACACCAGGGTAGTTTGCAAAGCCAACATGAAGACTGGATTAAGTTTCGCAAGCGAAATTTCGCCGTTGACGAAGTTGGCGCGACGGATTCGCTAGGAGCGTTCGTCTTTACCCCGCGAAACACCTCTACATGTCCGAGTCTTGGAAAATCAAATGGCTGCGTTGGCGCTTTAATTATTACCCCGCCTACCGCCACTCCGGTGCGCGCGTCATCCGCATCGCGGAGGACCTGCGCGAGATCGTGGTAATGCTGCCGCTCAATCGCGCGACGCGCAATCTCCACGGCACCATCTACGGCGGCTCCATGTATGCTGCGGTCGATCCGCTGCACGCCGTCATGATCGCCTCGCATCTCGGACGCGATTTTCACGTGTGGATGAAAACGGCGCGCATCGACTTCAAGCGCCCGGGCCGCAGCGACCTCTTCGCCCACGCTCGCGTCAGCCAAGCCGAGCTCGACGAAATCCGCGCCGCGCTCGTCGCCCACTCCAAAATTGATCGCGACTTTCAACTCACTCTTGCTGACGCGGACGGTGCGGTTTCCGCCCGCTTCACGCTCACGGTGCACATCAAGCGCCGCGGGGCTCACGAACAACCTATGAACGACGTCGTTTTCGCACCATGAACACTCCCCTCTCCAACAAAGTCATTCTCATCACCGGTGCCTCCCGCGGCATCGGTCGCGCCATCGCCCTCGCCGCCGCCCGCGCCGGTGCCCACATCGTCATTGCCGCCAAAACAGCCGAGCCGCATCCGAAACTTCCAGGCACGATTCACACCGTCGCCGACGAAGTGCGCGCGCTCGGCGTAAAAGCCCTCCCGTTGCAACTCGATGTGCGCGAAGAAAACCAAGTTCAGGCAGCCTTCGCCGCCATCGACGCCAAATTCGGCCGGCTCGACGCGCTCGTGAACAACGCCGGCGCAATTTCCCTCACCTCCGTCGCCGACACGCCGATCAACCGCTTTGATCTGATGCAGGGAGTCAACTCCCGGGCGCTTTTCCTCTGCGCCAAGTGCGCCCTGCCCCTCCTCCGCAAAGCCGGCGGCGGACACATCATCAGCCTCTCTCCGCCGATCAACCTGAAGCCGCGTTGGCTCGCTCCCTATGCGCCCTACACGCTCTCCAAATACGGCATGACGCTCCTCGCGCTCGGCATGGCGGGCGAATTTGCCAAGGACAACATCTCTGTCACCACGCTCTGGCCGCGCACCACTATCGCCACCGCCGCCATCGAGTTCGCCGTCGGCGCAAAACTCCTGCCGCTCAGCCGCACGGTCGACATTATGGCAGACGCCGCGCTCGCCATCCTCACCACCACCGACAACTCCCTCAACGGCCAGTGCCTGCTCGACGAAGACTTCCTGCGCAAGCGCGGCACGACCGACTTCCTGCGCTACGCCAACGATCCCGCCTTCGCCGATAAACTCTTCCCCGACCTCTTCATCGACACCTGAGGCCCGCCTCGCTGCTCATGCCACATTCACCCGATACTCCGCCCGACTCTTCCGGCAACCGCCCGCCGCCGACGGAGCAAAACCTGCGCTTCATCCTCGGACTGAAGCTTAACCAACTGCGCAAACAAAAGGGCCAATCGCTCAAGGAAGTCGCAGGCCGCGCCAACCTCGCCATTTCCTATCTCAACGAAATCGAGAAGGGCAAAAAATACCCGAAGCCCGAGAAAATCCTCTCCCTCGCGAAAGCCCTCGGCACCACCTACGACGAACTCGTTTCGCTCCAACTCGGCGAAAAACTCCACCCGCTCTCCGGCGTTCTCAAATCCGGCATCCTCGAAGAGATTCCCCTCGAAGTCTTCGGCCTCACGCCGATCGGCCTTCTGGAAATGATGGCCGCCTCACCGGACAAGATCAGCGCGCTCTTCGACACCTTCGTTAAAATCGCCCACCGCTTCGACGTCACTGTCGAGCATCTCCTCCTCGCCGCGATGCGCTCCTACGTGGAGCAGAACAAAAATTACTTCGAAGACATCGAACTCGCCGCGGAAAAATTCCGCCAGCGACACGAGTGGGCCCGCCGCCCCTCGCCCGACCTCACCCGCCTCCGGGCACACCTCGCGGATGCCCACGGCTACACCTTCGACGAAACCACGCTTGCCTCCTCACCGGAGCTAACCGGCCTGCGCGCCATCACGCTCGCCGGCGATACCGCCCACCCGCGCCTCCTCCTCAATCCGCAACTCGGCGGCTGGCAAAAAGCCTTCCTCCTCGCCCGCGAGATCGGCTATCGCGAACTCGGCCTCGGAGAAACCGTCACCACGTCCCCGCTCATCAAAGTCGAATCGTTCGACCAGTTGCTGAACAATTTCCGCGCCTCCTACTTCGCCGGCGCGCTGCTCCTCGATCGCCAGCTCCTCGTCAACGACCTAAGGCAATTCTTCGCCCGCACCACGTGGGACGGCGCCGCCCTCGTCGCCATCAAGCGCCGTTACCAGGCCACGCCGGAGATGTTCTTCCACCGTCTCTCGCAGATCGTGCCGCACTTTTTCGGCCTCGAGCAGATGTATTTCGTGCGCTTCGACCACCGTCGCGGCACGCCCGACGTGCGCATCGGCAAGGAACTGCATTACCAACGCATGCACGCGTCGCACAGCATCGGCGTCAACGAACACTACTGTCGCCGCTGGGTTTCGCTCCGCTCCCTCCTCGAACTCGAACAACTCCAGGCCAAATCCACCACCGCCGTCCCCACCGTCCCCGGCGGCCAACGCTCCCGCTTCTACGCCACGAACGACGACTACTTTAGCATTTCGCTCGCGCACCCGCACTCGCTCGAACCAGGGATGAATTCGTGCGTGACGCTCGGCTTCCTCGTCAACGACGCCCTCAAGAAGACCGTCAACTTCTGGAATGACCCCGCGTTACCCGTGCAAATCGTCGGCGACACCTGCGAGCGATGCAGCATTTCCGATTGCACCGACCGCATCGTCCCCTCGCATCTGCGCAACAAAGAGGAACGTCGCGCCCAGCAACTCGCCGCGCTCGCCGCGCTTACAGGTTAAGCGCACCCACTCCGTCCCCAAAAAAGCCCGCCACGACGGCGGGCTGAAGTTAAACCGAGCGCGTTTGCGCGACGCTCAGAGAATCCCGCGCTCCACCCACTGGTGGTCGCCCTTGATCACCCCTTGCGCGAGGTCGTAGCCGCTTTGGTCGGCATTGCGCGACACGCCGTCGAAGTTCTGCCGGATGCGCAACAACGCCTGCGCGCGGAAATCATCGACCAGCGCAAAAACCTTGGCCTCCGGCTCGCCTTCCTTGAGCAACTTCTGCGCGTAAACACACGTCGCCGCGATCGCGAACAGATCGCTGCCAATGTCGGCGATACGACCGAGTAACACCTGCCGCTTTTCGAGACTCACGCCGAATTTGATCATCTGATGAAACAGCGTCCGCGCCAACTTGCGTGACCAACCGGCGATTTCGCCGAAGTGATCCGCGAGATGTGGATGCATATCCGCCGGCACCGCGCCGCCAAACGGCAGCCATTGCTTCGGATACCACCAGAGATAAAAGCCGGCCGACTTCAGCGCCGACGCGAGGCGCTCGCCCCACGGACGCTCGGAATTCAGCGCGATGCCCGCGACCGTCAGATGCGGATCGAGCGCCTCGCGCATGATGAACAAACGCATGATTTCCGACGAACCCTCGAAGATCGTCGTCACACGATTATCGCGCATGAGGCGTTCCACCGGATACGGTTTCTCACCGCGTTCGATGAGCGATTGCTCGGTCTCGTAACCGCGCCCACCGCGAATCTGCATCACATCATCGAGGCACATCCACGCCTTCTCCGTGCCCCACATTTTGCACATCGCCGCTTCGAGGCGGATGTCCGCCTGCTTGTCGCGATCGACGATACGCGAGGTCACGAGCAACATCGCCTCCATCGCAAACGCATGCGCCGCAATCCGGCGAATCTTCTCCGCCACCGCTGCGTGTTGTCCAATCGGCACGCCCCACTGGATGCGCTCGCCTCCCCACTCGCGCGCGATCTGCAACGACCGCTTTGCCACGCCGATACTCGCCGCCGGAATGGAAAGTCGGCCGGCATTCAGCGTCGTGAGCGCGACCTTCAAACCGCGGCCTTCCCCGCCGACAATGTTGGCGCGTGGCACGCGCACGTTGGTGAAACGCATCACGCCGTTGTAGATCGCGCGATGCCCCATGAATTGACTGCGACACACGACTTCCACGCCGGGCGCCTTGGCCTCGACCACAAACGTCGTGATCTGGGTGCGCGGCTTGCCGTTGACGACTTTCGGCGGCGTCTGCGCCGCGACAATCAGTAATCCCGCACGCGTGCCGTTGGAGCACCAGAGTTTTTCGCCGTTCAACAGGAACGCTTCTCCGTCTTCGGTTGGCGTGGCCTTGGTCGTCATGCGTGCCGGATCCGAGCCGACGCCCGCCTCCGTCAACGCAAACGCCGAAATCTCCCCGCCCGCGACGCGCGGCAGGAATTTTTGCTTCTGCTCCTCCGTGCCGAACAGCATCAACGGCTGCGGCACGCCGACCGACTGGTGAATCGAGAGATGCGCGAACGTGTTCGTGCAGTGGCTCGCGAGCAGTTGGCAAACGCGGCAATACGTCGTCTGCGAGAAGCCGAGCCCGCCGTATTGCTGCGGCACTTTGATCCCGTAGCAGCCAAGGCGCGCGAGTCCGGCCATCACTTCGTCCGGAATCTCGCCTGTGCGGTCGATCATCTCTGCATCAACCTTGGCGCGCAAAAATGCCGACAGCTCTGCGATGAACGCGTCCGCGCGCGTCTTTTCCACGGCGTCGACTTCATTGACCGGATAAAGTTTTTCCGGACGCCAGCGGCCCATGAACAAGTGTGCGACGAAACTGATATCGTCGTGCGACTCGCGCGCGGCCTCGGTGACTTGGAGCGCGGCGCGTTGGCCCTCGCTCATTTTCGACATATCGATGACAGAGCGATTTTCGTCGGTTTTCGGTGGAGGAGCTTGAACAGAGGAAGACATGAACGACACGGCACGGGGCCGGATTGGGAGTTATTTTCCTACAGTTACACCGCCAATTGCGGCAGCGTCAACCGACGCGACCGCGCGTGCCGAGATAACACTTCGCCAATCGCCCCGCGTGAGCAGAATTAATCCACCGCCCGCGGCCAGCGAATGCGTGGCTTGTCCTTTCGCGGCAACTGGCTAGGCTGAACACTTCCCTTAACCCCGCGAACTCTATGATCCGACCACTGCTTCGTTCCTCGCTCGCCCTGCTCGGCGCGCTTTGCCTCGCCACCATTGTCAGCGCCCAAACTGCCGCGCCGCTCGTTTTCCCCGCGCCCAGCCCCGCCGCCACCCTCAAGCAACGCGTCGGCATCACCGACATCGAGATCACTTACGCCCGTCCCAGCGCGAAGGGCCGCCAGGTCTTCGGTAGCCTCGTGCCCTACGACCAAGTCTGGCGCACCGGCGCGAACAGCGCGACGAAGATCACTTTCAGCACCGACGTGACGCTCAACGGCGCCGCCGTCCCCGCCGGCACCTACGAACTCTTCACCATTCCCGGCACCGATTCCTGGACCGTTATCGTGCACCAGAATCTCTCCCAATGGGGCAACTACGCTTACAAAGCCGAAAACGACGTCGCCCGCGCCACGGCCACGCCGGTCGCGTTGAGCACGCCCGTCGAGACGTTCACCATTTCCTTCGGCGACCTGCGCGATGATTCCGCGACGCTGAACCTCGCGTGGGAGAAAACGCTCGTGTCCGTCAACATCGCCATCGACACCAAGGGCATCCTCGCCCCACAAATCGCCGCTGCCATGGCGTCCGACGAGCCGAAGAAACCCTACTTCGCGTCGGCCATGTTTTATTTCGAAAACGAAATCGATCTCGCCCAGGCCCTTGCGTGGATGAACGCCGGCCTCGCCGAACAACCGAACGCTTTCTGGATGATTTACCGCAAGGGACTTCTGCTCGCCAAAATGGGCGACAAGGACGGCGCCCGCGCCGCTGCGCACGCCTCGATGGAACTCGCCCAGAAACGCGAAGGCGCGTTGCGCGACGAATACCTGCGCTTGAACCAAGCCCTGATCGCCAGCCTCGATTAACGTTTCTCTCCCGCGCGTCGGAAACGCTTCCCTCCGGCGCGCGTCTTACCCACTTCACTCCGGCGCAACTCCGCGACCGCAGGTTCACCTCTCAGCGTTCATGTCTCTACTCTCACCGCGCCGCGCCCTTGTTTCCCTCGCCTCCGTGTTAGCTCCTCTCTGCGCCGTCGCCGCGCCACCGCTGTCGCCCGCTACCATCGCGCATGAGCTGCAGAGCTTTCGCACCACCGGCACCGTGCTGCACATCGCCGCACATCCCGACGACGAGAACACCGAGCTTATCACCTGGCTCTCACGCAGTCGCGGCTATCGCACCGCCTATCTCTCGCTCACGCGCGGCGACGGCGGGCAAAACGAACTCGGCAGCGACTTCGACGCGAAACTCGGCGTGCTCCGCACTCAGGAATTGCTCGCTGCGCGCCAACTCGACGGCGGGCAACAGTTCTTCACGCGCGCGATTGATTTCGGTTACTCCAAATCTGCCGAAGAGACGCTCGCTTTCTGGGATCGCCGCGAAGTGCTCGGCGACGTCGTGCGGATCATTCGCCAATTTCGCCCCGACGTCATCGTGACGCGTTTTCCGATTCCGCCCGGCAGCGGTGGTCACGGCCATCACACCGCGTCGGGCATTATCGCCGTCGAAGCATTTCAGCTCGCGGGCGATCCGACCGCCTTCCCCGAGCAACTCGCGCAGGGCCTCTCCGTTTGGCAACCGCGCCGCGTGCTCTGGAATTCCTTCCGCATCGCCACCAACACCGCACTCAACGGCACCGTGATCAAACTCGACATCAGCGGCACCGATCCCGTGACCGGCGAGGCCCTCGGTGCCATCGCCGGCCGCAGCCGCGCCATGCACAAAACCCAAAGCCTCGGCGGTTTCGCCAGTCGCGCCAACACCGGCGCCAACGTCCAATCTTTCATGCTCCTCGCCGGCGACGAACTCGCCACAGACATCATGGATGGCATCGACACCACATGGGCGCGCGTGTCCGGCGGTGGCGACATCGATGCCCTCGCCGCGGCTGCCCTCGCCGAGTTTTCGGTCGAGCAACCCGCCTCCTCCGTTCCTGCGTTGCTCGCGATTCGCACACGCCTCGCCGCGCTGCCAGCGGACGCGCTGCTCGACGCCAAGCGCGCGCAACTCGACGCGATTCTCCAAGCCTGTCTCGGTTTGCACGTTGAAACTTCTGTCGCCCAACGCGACGCCGTCCCCGGCGAATCGCTGCAACTCAACTACACCGTGCGCAGCGCACCGGGAGAAGTTGAGGTGCGCTACCTCGGTCTGCGCGCGCCGCAACTTGCGCTCGCGGAAATTCGCACTGACATCCGTCTCGGCGCCAGCGACGCGCTCACCGGCTCGACCACGGTCGTGCTGCCCGCCGAAACACCGCTCTCGCAACCCTATTGGTTGCGCGCCGAAGGCGCAGCCGGGATTTCGCGCGTCGATGACGTCGCACTGATCGGCCTCGCGGAAAACCCACCCGTGCTGCCCGTCGAACATCTTTTTACGATCAACGGTCACGCGTTCACGGTGCGTGACGAAGCGCGCCACCAATCTGTGCCGCTCGCGGTGATTCCACCGCTCTCGCTCGGCTTCGCTGCGGAGACTTACGTCTTCGCCCCCGGCGCGCAAAAATCCATCACTGTCACGGTCACTGCCGCGCGCGCTCTCGTCGACGGCATCGTGCAACTCAAAGTCCCCTCCGGTTGGCGCGCCGAGCCGACCGCGCACCACTTGAGCGCGCTCGCGGCGGGTGAGCCAATGGCGGTTACGTTCAACTTCACTGCCTCCGAAATTCCCGGCGCCGGCACGATCGCGGCGAGCGCCACCGTCGTGGGCCGCACCTATGCCGCTCAGCGACAGGAGCTGCGTTACGCGCACTTGCCGCCGCAATTGTTGCAGCCCGCCGCGCGGGTGCGCGTGGCGAATTTCGCCGTGGCGAACCGCGCGTTGCACATCGGTTTTTTACCCGGCGCGGGTGATGCTGTCGCCAGCGGACTCGAGCAAATCGGCGCGACCGTGCGCGTGTTGTCCGCCGCTGAGCTTACGCCGGAAGGACTCGCCGGACTCGATGCGGTCGTCATCGGCGTGCGTGCGTTCAACGAGCGCGAAGACCTCGCCGCCGCGCTGCCCGGACTATTCGCGTGGGTGGAATCCGGCGGCACCGTCGTCGCGCAATACAATCGCCCAAACCGTTTGCGCACGACGACGCTCGCGCCCTACGCGCTCTCACTCGAAGGCTCCGCGCCGCAGTTGCGCGTCACTGACGAGAATTCGCCATTCACGTTTCTGTTGCCGGATCACCCCGCGTTGACCACGCCGAATCAACTCGGTCCCGCTGATTTCGCCGGTTGGGTGCAGGAGCGCGGCGCGTATTTTCCGAGTTCGTGGGATGAGACACAATTCGTTGCGCCGCTCGCGTTCAACGATCCGGGCGAAGCGCCGTTGCGCAGCAGTGTGCTCATCGCGCGTCACGGTCGCGGCTACTACGTTTACACGAGTCTGGCGTTGTTTCGGCAAATTCCTGCCGGCGTGCCCGGCTCCTACCGTCTGCTCGCCAATCTCGTTTCCCTCGGCAAATGATTCCTCCGCGCCCGCCTCAAGATTCATCTGACACCGACTCCGAAGCGGAGACCACCGGCCTGCCGCGTCTGCGCACGTGGGGCGGCGTTTACACCTTCGTCGCCGTGTGCTTCGTGATCTACGTCGTCGTGTTCGCGCTGCTGCCGCGCTTCTTCGCATGAGCACACTCGATTATCTGGTGTTGCTCACGACGATGCTCGGCATCGCGGGCTACGGGTATTGGCAGACGCGCCATCAACAGAAATTTGAAACCTACCTGAAGGGCGACCGCACGCAGGGCTGGGGCACGATCGGACTTTCAGTGATGGCGACGCAGGCGAGCGCAATCACGTTTCTCTCCACGCCCGGCCAGGCCTACGACAGCGGCCTCGGTTTCGTGCAGAACTATTTCGGCATGCCGTTCGCGCTGATTCTGATCTGCGCTGTCTTTCTGCCAATCTACCGCCGTCTCAACGTCTACACCGCCTACGAATACCTCGGTAAACGCTTCGACAGCAAAACACGTTTGCTCGGCGCACTGCTCTTTCTCCTTCAGCGCGGACTTGCGGCGGGCATCACCATCTACGCGCCGGCGATTATTCTCTCCACGGTGCTCGGCTGGCGGCTCGATGTGACTATTCTCGCAACCGGTGCGCTCGTGATTGTTTACACCGTGAGCGGCGGCAGCGTCGCGGTGAATCTCACGCAGCGCCACCAGATGGCGGTCATCTTCGGCGGCATGGTCGCGGCGTTCGTTGTCGTGCTGATGAAAATCCCCGAGGACATCTCGTTGTTCAATGCCTTCGTGGTCGCGGAACACCTCGGTCGGCTCGACGCGATCAGCTTCTCCTTCAATCCCGACCAGCGCTACACGGTGTGGAGCGGTTTGCTCGGCGGGTTCTTTCTCTCGCTTTCGTATTTCGGCACCGACCAATCGCAGGTGCAACGCTACCTCACCGGTCGCTCACTGCGCGAGAGCCGCATGGGACTGATGTTTAACGCCGTCCTGAAAATCCCGATGCAGTTTTTCATTCTGCTGCTCGGCGTAATGGTGTTCGTGTTTTATCAGTTCGCGCCTCCGCCCGTGTTTTTCAACGAGGCCGCGTGGCGCCACCATGTGCAACAGGCCGCCGGTCCGGAATTGCGCGCGCTCGAAACGCGTTTCAACGACAATCACACCGCGAAACAGGCCTCGCTCCGCGCGTGGCTCACCGCGCGCGACGCCGGTGATACCGCGCTCACAGAGGAACGTCACGCCCTCGTGCAGCAACATCACGTCGAGAGCCAGGCGATCCGCACCGAAACCAAGGCGGCGTTGTTGCGCGCTGATTCGCGGCTCAAGACGAAGGACTCCGACTACGTCTTTATCACCTTCGTGCTCCAGCAACTCCCGCACGGATTGATCGGTTTGCTCATCGCGGTGATTTTTGCGGCGGCGCTTTCGTCTACTGCCTCCGAACTCAACGCGCTCGGCGGCACCACCACCGTCGATCTCTACCGCCACGTCATCCGCCCGAACGAAAACGACGGCCACTACCTGCGCATGTCGCGCACCTTCACCGCGCTCTGGGGCGTCATCGCGGTCGGCTTCGCGCTTTTCGCGCGCTTCGCCGACAACCTCATCGAAGCGGTCAACATTCTCGGCTCCATCTTCTACGGCGTCGTGCTCGGCATGTTCCTCGTCGCGTTTTTCCTGAAGCGCATCGGCGGCACGGCGGTGTTTTGGTCCGCGATCGTGGCGCAGACCGTCGTGATTCTGCTCTATCGCAACCTTAGCATCGGCTACTTGTGGTATAACTTCATCGGTTGCGCGCTCTGCGTGGTGCTCAGTTTGCTGTTCCACTTCGCGCAACGTGCCGCCCAGCCGCGCAACCCATGAGTGAGCCCGTCATCTGTTTCGGTCAGCAACCCTGCGGATTTTTCCCGCGGCGGTTCCTGTTCGCGAAATTTCAGACGGCGCGCCGCCTCCAGCGCGAACTCGGCGGCGAGATCGTGTTCTTCTTCCACGACGCCGACCACGACCCGCGCGAAACCCAGACCACGCTCCGCCACCATACCACCGGCGCACCGCAGACACTCAACTTCACCTTCGCCAACAAGCTCCAGCGCAAGTTCTCGCCGCTGTTCCTCAAGCGCCTCATGCCCGACTGGCAGGCGCACACCGCGCGCCAACTCGGCGCCTACGCGTCTCCCGCCGCAGTCGCGGCGTTTCGCGCCGTGCAGGCATCGAACGTCGCCGATTTCTGCCTCGCCATGTATCGCGCGCAGGGATTGCTCGACGGCATTCGCGTCGTGCGCTCCGGCGGTCCGGCCGTGCGCCGGGCAGCGTGTGCGGTGGACGATTATTTCGTCGATGTGCCGCACGAAGGCGAAATTGTGCGCGCGCGCTTGATCGACGGTCGTCCGCAACTCCACGAAGGCGGTGACAGTTACCTCGCATTGCCCGTGCAGCCGATCACGGCGGAACAAATCAGCCCGGCGCGCGACACTCGGTTGCGTTGGATGCAATCCGTGATTCACTGCACGCATTACATCGCCGGGGCCGGCGAACAGGCCTATCTCAACTCCGCCGACTCCCCCGAAATCACCTTCGTTCCTCGCGAACCCATCGACCAAGCAGATGAAGCCTTCATCGAGTTCCCCCACTAGCGCACCGCTGCTCGCGTTCGGTGCGCATCCCGACGACATCGAGTTCGGTGTCGGCGGTATTGTCGCCCGCGAAACTCAGGCGGGACGTCCCGCGCAATTCGTCGTCTGCTCGCGCGGCGAAGCCGGCACCAACGGCACGCCGGCCGAACGAGCGCGCGAAGCCGAGGCCGCTGCGAAACTTCTCGGCGCGTCAGTGCAATTTCTCGAACTCGACGGCGATTCGCACCTCGAAGTCCGCAGTGCTCACGCGCTCGCGCTCGCGCGCATCATCCGCACCGTGCGCCCGACGATGGTGCTCGCGCCGTCCACCGAACAAAATCAACACCCCGATCACTGGCGCCTCGGCCTGCTCGTGCGCGACGCCACCCGGCTCGCGCGCTACGGCAACGTCGCCGAACTCAAACAGCAAACACCGCACGCGGTCAGTCAGTTGTTTTTCTACGCCGTCTCGCCCAGCGCCATGCCCGCGGGCACGTCGCCGGTCGTCATCGACATCTCGCCCGCGCCCGTGATGGCGGCATGGAAAGCGTCGATGGAGGCGCACGCGTCGCAACTGCGCACGCGCAACTACGTCGAGTTGCAACTCACCCGCGCCCGCATGCACGGTCTCGACGCCGGCGTGGGCCACGCGCAATTGCTCTACCCGAATGACCCGCTCGTGTTTCACTCGCTCTCCGACATCTCGCGCGGAGCGCGCCGCCACTAAGCGATGGCCGACCGTCCTCTGCGTCTCGCCATCACTTGCTATCCGTCCGTCGGGGGCAGCGGCATTCTCGCGTCCGAACTCGGTGAAGAACTCGCCGCGCGCGGCCACGAAATCCATTTCATCAGCTACGAGCGCCCGTTCCGCATGCCGGAAGGGCCACGCGTGTTTTTTCATCCGGTCAAAGTCAGCAGCTACGATCTCTTCAAGTATCCCGACTACACGCTGCCGCTGTCGGTGAAGATGGCCGAAGTCTGCCGCGAGCACTCGCTCGATTTGTTGCACGTGCATTACGCCGTGCCGCACGCGACCGCCGCCGTGCTCGCGCGCGCCATGCTGCACGAGGAACACCGCCTGCGCATCATCACGACACTGCACGGCACTGACACGATGTTGCTCGGGCGCGACCCGGGTTACGGTCCGGCGATCCGGCACGCGTTGGAAAATTCCGACGCGATCACGACCGTCTCCAGCTTTCTCCAACGCGAGACCGTGCGCCTGCTCGGCGTGCAACGACCGATCGAGGTGATTCATAATTTCTTCGAGCCGCACGCCGCCACGCGCACGCGCGAGGCCGTGCGCGCCGAACTCGGCCTGCGCGACGGCGAAGCGCTGCTGCTGCACTTGTCGAATCTGCGGCCGTTGAAGCGCACCGATCTCCTGCTCGACACCGTCGCGCGGCTGGTGGGACGCGTGCCGTTCAAGCTCGCCGTGCTCGCCGGCGCGGACTCGGCGCCGTTCGCGGCGGAAGTCGCGCGACGCGGACTGAGCGCGCACGTGGTGATCCGCGAGCGCGTCACGGAGATCGAAGACTATCTGCAAGCGGCCGATCTCGGCCTGTTCAGTTCCGAAGCGGAAAGTTTTTGCCTGAGCGTGCTCGAATTGATGAGCGTCGGTTGTCCAAGTGTCGCTTTCGCCGTCGGCGGCATGACCGAAGTGTCGCGCTCCGGCGCAACCGGTTTGCTGGTGCCGTTCGGTGACACCGCGGCATTGGCCGAGTCGGCGGCGACGTTGCTCCTCGATCCGGCGCGACGGCGCGGGATGGGCGAGACGGGCCGCGTGCACGCGCGCGCGAATTTTTCGGCAGCGACAATCGTGCCGCTATACGAATCGCTCTACCGACGCGTCGTCGCCGAGAATCGTTAAGCAACGGTTAGTTTCATTAAGCGGCGGTAAAGTTCGTTGCCTCCTCTAACCGCCAAAGTCATCGAAACTGTCATGCGCAGCACTTTCCCACGTCTGGTTCTCGCAAGCTTGGTTGGCACCTGCCTCGCCGGCGTCGTGCACGCCGGAGATGGCGTGATCGACCTTACCGCGTTGGCTAACTACGCCAACCAGCCGCGCCCGACCTACATCACGCTCGATAACACGACGACCAATCCGCTGGGTGATGCGGGCGCGACGCTCGGGCGCGTGCTGTTCTACGACAAGCGCCTCTCGACCAACGACACGATCTCCTGCGCGTCCTGCCACCAACAGGAACGCGCCTTCAGCGACACCGCCGTCGCCAGCACGGGTGTCGCCGGCACGACCGGCCGCCACTCGATGCGGCTCATCAACGCGCGCTTCTCCGAAGAGCCGCGCTTTTTCTGGGACGAACGCGCCGCCACCCTCGAAGCGCAGACGACGCAACCGATTCAAGATCACGTTGAGATGGGTTTCAGCGGCCTGAACGGTAGTCCCACCTTCGCCGCACTCGTCACGAAACTCAGCGCCATCGCCGAATATCGCGTGCTCTTCGCGCTGACGTTTGGCACCGCCGGCATCACCGAGACGCGCCTGCAGCGCGCCCTCGCGCAATTCGTGCGCAGCATCCAATCGTTCGATTCACGCTACGACACGGGCCGCGCCCTCGCGGGTGCGGATGTCCCCAATTTTTCCAACTTCACTGCCGCGGAAAACGCGGGCAAACAGTTGTTTCTCACCGGACCTCCGGGCGGCGCGGGTTGCGCGGTCTGCCACGTGCCACCGGGCTTCGACATCGATCGCAACAGTCGCAATAACGGCGTCATTACCGCCATCGGCGGCGGCACGGATTTGACCAACACGCGCTCGCCGACCTTGCGCGACCTCCTGCGCCCCGACGGACAAACCAACGGCGCATTCATGCACGACGGCAGTTTTGCGACACTCGCGCGAGTCATCGACCACTACAACGCGATCCCCGGCGACAACGCCAATCTCGACAACCGCCTCCGCCGCCCCGGCGGCGTGCAAAATCTCGGCCTCACGCAAACGCAGAAGGACAACCTCGTGGCGTTTCTGCGCACGTTGACCGGCAACGCCGTTTACACCGAGGCGAAATGGTCGGACCCGTTCACCGCGCAAGGACAGTTGACCGCCGTCGTCTTCGCCCCCGAAACCGCGAGCATCCAGGCCAACGACAACGGCACCGCGACGATTTCCGGCCGCGCCGTCGCCGGATTTTCCTATCAACTCCAGTCCTCCACCGACCTGACAAATTGGACGGCAGTCACGACCGTGATCCCCACCAGCAACGGCCTCTGCACCGCCACCGTCCCCTTCGCCGCTTGCACGTTTTACCGCTACGCCTACGTCGTTCCGACCACGTGAGAGCACGCAACACTGCCTATACCGCGAAAGAGTGCGCGGGCTAGGATTCAGCAGCAAACGGTAAGCCTACCAACCGCCGCTGGTTCGCCTGCGCGACAGAACCCCAGAGCAGTCTCATAAACACAGCTTGACAGTAACACTGTTACTGTTATTGATGATTGCGTGAAGTCCGAATACACGCTCGAAGAACTATCCAGTAACGTCCAGGCATGGTGCGACGATCATCGTGTTGCGCCGGCCAACGGCCAAGCCGCCGAGCAAATGTCGGAGCGCACAATTCGATACTACCGCACGCTCGGTCTGCTTGACGCCGCGCCCGGCACCTACCTCAGAAGTTTCACCGAGAAGCACCGTCTTCAGTTGCTTGCGATTCGCATCTATCAGGCCCAAGGGATTCCACTTCGGCGCATCCATGAGCACCTGTATGGAAAAAGCGAAGCAGAGTTACGTAAGTTCGTTGCTGAGGTCGCGCTCCATTTAAGCAAAGCCGCCGATCCCATGGCTCCACTCACCCCGAGTGAGCACTGGGGCGTAGTTCCCCTCGCCACTGACCTCCTTCTGATTTCGCGCCAGGGGCGCCCGCTTCCACAGGCCCTTGTTCTTCAACTCCAAACAGTGCTGGCCGATGCCGGCTGGCCCTGCGGATCAACCACAAAAACCGACTAACGATTAATACCATGTTAAACTCGACCGAGTATCCGGTCCGCTTCGGACTCCTGCCCCTTTCGAATGTTCTCCCGGAACTCGCACGCACCGTCCTGCCTCTGAAGTCGGTGCGCTACAGCTTCATTGCCCGGGGCGGCATCGCACAGGTTGAACTCACACAAATCTATCGGCAGGAGAATGATGCCCCCTTCGATTGCGAGTATGTATTCCCCCTGCCCGCCGATGGGGCGGTATCCCAATGCGAAGCGGTGATCAATGATCGCACGATCCGCGCCCGAATCGAGGAGAAGGAAAAGGCTCGCGAGCTTGCAAAGCAGGCGAAGTCCGAAGGGCACCGCACGCTCCTCGTAGAGTCGGAGCGCGAAAACCTGTTCACTCTGAGTCTGGGCAACGTCCAGCCTCAGGACATTATCGAGGTGAAATTCAGCTACCTCCAGCCGTTGCGACAGACAGGGAGAAACGTATCGCTCGATTTGCCCCTGTCCCCCGGCGAACGCTACATCCCCGGAAAGAGACTGCTGCGCTCAAATCGCGGGACTGGCATTATCGACGACACCGATCAGGTCCCCGACGCTTCTCGTCTAAATCCGCCCCTCATCGACTCCTTGCATCCTGATGCCGCCTTCGTCGAACTTGCCGGAACGATCGAACTCCATTCCGTCGATGGTGCTGTAAGATGTGTTTCGCACGCCATTCAGACCGAACGGTCCGACTCGGAAATCCACGTAGCCCTAGCCAAAGGAGGGGAGATTCCCGCCGGCACAATCGCGCTGCGCTGGTCCGAGCCTATTCCGGACACCATTTTGCCGCGAGGCTGGATCTCCGCCCACCAGGGTCACCACTACGCATTGCTAGAACTGCGCGCCCCAAGCACCACCAAGAACCCTGCTGACCCTGGCCAGGATTTCTATTTCTTGATCGATCGCTCTGGCAGCATGGAGGGTCCAAACTGGACAAAGGCGGTTGAGGCTTTGCACAGCTGTGTCCGCCAACTGGGCCCTAATGACCGCGCATGGGTTACCCTTTTCGAGTCCGATTATCAGGACTTCGGCTCCGAGCCGGTTGCCGCCACGGAGCTCATGGCTGATAGCTCGTTCCTTAATCTCAGTCGACTTGGCGTTGCCGGTGGGACGGAACTCGCACCCGCGATAAAACACGTGCTCGCCCAAACTGATCGTTTTTCTCAAGACCGCCCTGCCGCCCTTGTGCTGATCACGGACGCTCAAATCGGTAACGATGCAGCAATCCCCGGCCTGCTGCAAAACTATCCCAAGATTCCAATTCATTGCTTCGGTATTGATGCGCGGCTCAACGATGCCCTTTTGATCGAACTGGTTCGCCAGCAGGGAGGAACCTTCCGCGCCCTCCAACCTCATGAGGATGTATCCGGCGCAGTTACCGAAGCCGGGATTGCGCTTCATAAACCCGTGGTGACCGGCTGTCAGATTTCTCCGGGCTGGGAGCCGGCCGCGAGCGCAATTCCAAACCTCTACACAAACCAGGTGGTTTACCTCAGCGTCCGCTCAACGAAGCCGGGCATTCCACCTCCACTCTTTCTGGATGCAATTCGTGACACTGTTTCACCAATACGCTTGGAATTTAATCCCGCTCCCGTTTCCGACCCCACGCCATGGCTTCAGTGGGCAAAGGCGCGTTTGGCCATGCTTTCTGCCCGCTCCGACACGCGCCAAGCGGTCGGTCTCTCAGAGGCCTCCGGCCTCCTTTGTCGCTTCACCGCCTTTGTCGCGTGGGATGACGCCGAACAAGTTCCAGTAGCCACGCGGCATATTCTTCAGCCATCTATGGACGACACATCTGTAGCATGCAATAATTCGGCTCCGCTCGACAACATTTGCAACTCCGCTGCGAAGTCGCAAACGGCGATCCTTGAATTCGACTACTGCGCATACTTGATAAGCCGCAATTACCCGATGTCACTGCTGGACGCTGAAACGCGCATGATAGATTTCCATGCTTGGTTGATTTCCAGCACAAAGGCGAAGCCCCGCGGGACTCTGCCCCTTGGGCGCAAGCTTGCCATAGCATTGAGGGGCACCATCGAATCTTGGTCTGCCGTCGAGAATAGCATGCAAACGCTGTGCGGAAAGACGGCCGCCGAAATATCAGCGGCCGTTAAATTGCTCCTGACATCAATCTTCGCCGCATCGCTCAACACTACTCAAGCCGAGGAGCAATTCTTGGCCGGGCTGCCTGTTAGCATCCATAGGGAAGCCTCATTGCTAATCGCCGAAATTTACAAAATTCATAATCAAATTGGCCGGCTCCTTGACGAAATCGACACGGAATTCCCCCTGTGGCGGACGAAATTCTGACAGGCTCGAAAACGTTCGGAAGCCAACCATTTAATAACTGTCTTCAACACCGCTGAAATCTGCTTTTTCATGAGACAATCCAACGGCGTCCGAGAACGGAATTCCAAGATTCCATTATCGGGCCCACATCGACCACCCCAGAGTCAAATTGCTCGATGATTAGTATCCACATCACTTCCCACGCTGCTCTTCGCGCCAAGATGCGCACCGGTTGGAAGCAACGCACTCTTGAACGCATGTTGGAAAGGGTGATCTACGTTGGAATTTCCCCGGAAGACAGCAGTCCCGCCCTCCGCCGATATCTAGCATCGGTTGCCAATGACAGCGGCAGATACTTTGGGCGCGTCTACGGAGAACACGTGTTTGTTTTCGCCCGCGACATGGCAGGTAAAGATCTCTCGCTGATCACCATTCTGAATCTGCCCCCGCATCTGCGTCCTATCGCCCACCGCGACCGACAGGCAAACCGCGAACTTCAACTGCATTGAGAATACTACTTCCGCACCAAGATTCACTCCAGTTTGACTGTTTGACCCCAATCACCTTTGAATCCCGACCGAACAGAATCACCCCGAACCGCCCCGCCAAGCCGGGGTAAACCCAGTCTAACCCAAAATGAAGACGGAACTTGTAAAGCGCTCGCTGAAAAGTCTCGCTGACGCGCGGTTGGCAAATGAATTGCGTCCGAAGCCCGAGTATCAGCGCGGCACGGTGTGGAAGTTGCCTCAGAAACAAGGACTCATCGACTCGCTGCTTCGCGGTTATCAAATCCCGCTATTCTACGTTCACTTGGAGGAGCGGTCCAATAATTACACTGGCGGAGTTGAAAAGACCGCGTGGATCGTCGATGGACAGCAGCGTCTTGATGCCATCATTGGTTACAGGCAGAATGAATTTGCTTTGCCGGACCCGAAGAAAGCAAAACCGGGTTCCGTCCTCCCTCCCGGCACAACAGCGCTGCCTCCCTGGACCGGAAAGAAATTTGAAGACCTCACCTCTGAAGAAAAAGAGAGGCTCCTCGGGCGTGAACTGCTGGTGATCGAAATGACGGCGGACAATCCGAACGAGGTTCGCGACTTATTCATCCGCCTTCAAGCGGGAACGCCGTTGACTGCCCAAGAAAAGCGAGACGCATGGCCCGGTGACTTTACCAACTTTGTCATTCGTCACGCAGGTAAGCCTGGGCATTCGCTCTCCAATCCGAAGCGGTTTTTCAATCTCTTCCCTCGTTCTCGTGGTCTGTCAGTGGACGATGGCGTTCACTACGTGGATGGACTCGCTGAAACCCGAAAATTCTTTGCTGGATTAGCGATGACAATCATGGTCCGCGAGCGCGCAGCGGTGGACTTCGTTGACCTAAAAGGAGCGACGATTAACGACTTCTACTTAGATAATCTCGTCTTGGACGACGCCGATCCGGCCGCGCTCCGGGTGGGCCGGGTGCTTGACCTCGTCGCACAGCTACCAGGATTCGAGACCTTACGGGAAGGGAAGCCCATGTCTTTCCTTTGGGCCTTTCACCTCGCCCTACTGGTAGACTCCTTAAACGAAGGAAGATACTCGCCCGTCTGGCGGGATGACGTAGTCGAAGCGTTTCTCGCATTTAAAAAGGAGGTCGCAAACGCACAGCTTCACTATCGGGAGACGCACGAATCACGGCCCCACTACGACCGCTTCGGCAGACTGTTATCTGGGTCTGGCTCGGACACGGCCGATGTCATCCGCATCCGGCATTCGTTTCTGCTAGCGCAAGTGTATGCTAAAATCCGGCTCATACCTCTCGATCCCCAGCGCCTATTTGATCCGCTCGAAAAAGAAGTAATTTGGAACCGCGACCGGGGAATCTGCCAGAACCCGAATTGCATGCGCCCCGAGCGCAAAGTCCCTTTCCGTGATGCGACGGTTCATCACGTCATCGAGCACACGGCTGGTGGTCCCACGACTCTCCAAAACGGTGTGTTGATTTGCCCAGAGTGCCACACGGACCGTGGGGAAATGCAGCGCCTCGCCCCAAATTTTCAAGAATACCTTGGCCGAATTTATGCGGCCCCTAACCAGCAACTCATTGATGCAATTGAGGGCGACACGAGAGACGAAGCTCCCGTTGGCCATAGGACATTGGGCAGAGATACGGGAGAGAATGGATCAGCAATGACCGCGGGAGGTTTAAAGATCGCAATTGATTGGGGCGCGCTGGATGTGGACCGCGAGACCCAGATACTACTTGGTGGGCCCGCATCCGACATTGTCGTTAGATTGCTTGTCGAACTCATCGGGGCTTTTGGCAAATCGATGAAGCAGCAGTTGACCGAGTTACCGGTGGTTCGCTACCCACTTTCGAGAACGCCTGCGACAGCTTTTCTCAACCGCGCAACGGGTAGGCCTTTCCGATCGCTAGCGGTTCCGGGAACGGATCTGCATTTCTGCCCCCACTCGAGTAGTGATGAAAAGGTCAGGCGTCTCACCACTTTGTTCTCCAGATTGGTTCTGCCTGACGGCAGAGGTTTCCCCGAGGGTAGTATCGAGTGTTCGATTGAATCGGAACCGCGTTGAATCGCCTCTGTCAGCCTCGTTCAATCCGTCAAATCGTGGCGAAATTTGGAAACGTGTCGCCCGGCTTGGTTCGTTGACTGGTATGAGTTTGGCACTCGGCAACTACTTTCCTTTCGTCTTCAGCTCGGGCGGGTTCGGTGCCAGCGTGCGACGCATGCGTTCATCGACCACGGACGCCATCGGGTTCGGCATCGTTGTCAGCGGGATGATTGCCGCTTACCACGCGCAAGCGATTGCGCGCACACCGGGCGCACGGTTGGTCGGTGTCTCCATGCGCACCGCCGCAAATGCGGCCGCGCTGGCGGAGAAACACGGTGCGGCATTTTCAACCGATCAGGTGGCGGAGCTCGTCAACCACCCGGAAATCCAAGTAGTGTGCATCACCACGCCGAGCGGCGCGCATCTCGAACCGGCATTAGCGGCCATCCAAGCCGGGCGACACGTGATTGACGAAAAACCGATGGAAATCGCCACCGCGCGGGCCGACCGGATGGATGATCGCGGCGGCGGAAGCAGCGGGCGTGTTGTTCGCGCCGGTTTTCCAAGCCCGATTCGGAGTCGGCGCGCAATGCATGAAGGCCGCCGTCGCCGCGGGTCGTCTCGGGCGGCTCGTGCTCGCCAGCGCGGATATCAAGTGGCACCGGCCTGCGTCCTACTACACCGGTTGGAAAGGGATGCTCGCGCTGGACGGCGGCGCGGCGGTGATCAATCAGGCGATTCACGGGCTCGATCTGTTGCAGTAGTTCGCGGGTCTGCCGGAGGAAGTCTGCGCCTACAAAACACGGCGAGTGCGGCCCTGCGTTTTGTCAACGGTGCGCTCGGCACGATCACGGCCACCACGGCGGCGTGGCCCGGCTGGGCGCGGCTGGGCGCGGCGCATCGAGTTGTGCGGCGAGCAAGGTTCGATCGCGCTCGAGGACGACCGGATCACGCGTTGGGATTTTCTGGAGGCGTTGCCGGAGGACACCGTCATTCGCGCCGGCGGCAACGAAGATGCGCTCGGCTCCGGTTCCGCAAATCCGGGGGCGATTTCCATCGAAGGACACCGGCGGAAAATCGGCAACGTGGTCGCGGCGATCCGCACCGGCGCGCCGCTGGCAATCGCCGGACGCGAAGCCGCAAAGCCGTCGCCCCCGTCAACGCTCTCTACGCCGCCGCCGAAAGCGGCCGGCCGGCGAAGCTGGCGTGAGCGCGTAGCTCAGCGCGGAGTGGACATCGCGACGATTCGGCGCCGCACTGTCCGTCAAATTTTCGGCTGCCTCAACCCGACCTCACCCTGGGTCTAGGCATCAACCTTGCCGCTGCACTTTCTCAGGCCCAGCGAGATGGCGGCCTCAACCAAGACGCGAATCATAGGGTTGCATCCTTTGAAACTCACCTTTTTCAGCACGGCCGGCCCGTGTTGCTCCACGATTCCGGCAATCAGCGCATTCACGAAGGAACTGTTGGCACTTCTGACGCCTGAAAAATCGAGCACGATCAACTCGCCCATTCCGAGATAGGGCTCAATCCGGGTCATGCGATAGCTGGCCGCACGCTCGCCGTCTGCGAGTTGCGATCCGAAATCGGCGGCCAAGGACAGTTCCATGCTCATGTTTCAAAGTTACCCGTTAGACCTGGCGAACGCAAGAGTCCAGCCTCCGACTTGGCCACAGTAAGCAGCGCGGCAAAGTCCTTCACGGTCTTCTGAGGGATGGTCATGGCCAGCAATGTTCCTTTATATTCGGCCCCATTGGGCAGCGCTTCAGAGCGAATGTTACCGTTGTTGCCCATGGTGAGTCTGGCTTTGCCGCTTACAATCAGCAGCCATGCCTTGGTTTGCCGCGCCAAACCCGCCACCAAAGTAAGACCGACGCCCTCGTTTGTCGGACTCCCTTTGCTGGAGACAAATGGCTCCAAGGCTCGGTTGATGGCACCAGCATCGTCGAGATTGCGCGCCCAGCCAAAGCCGGCGTCACGAAAACTCTGGAGGATCCCCTTGCCGTTGTCCGCGATTGCAATCCGCACGAGGCCGGTCGAGCTGATGACTTGCGCGGAGGCAAAACCGAGGCCACCGCTGTGCTGCCTGGTGTTGTTGGCCACCTCGGTCAGGACATACCACGTCAGATCGTAGAGTGACTCCATCGGATGGCCGAGATCATCACCTCCAGGTGCAACGCAGGCCGCCATTTCGTTCCCAAGATTCTCGACTGGGTATTCGAGCTTTCTTACCGGCACAAACCGCCCAGCGGACTCGTGGCGCACAAACTTCTCCGGCAACTTGAGGCCGCAGGTGTTGAATAGGTCCATGCGCTGCAGATAGCCGGTGATCGCACAGGCTTCCATGTTGTCGAAAAAGACGCGATGCCCTTCACGCTGCCAACGCTTCACGGTTGCAACGAGCGACACCATGCCAGCCGGCGACACACGTCTAAGCGGCCCAAAATCCACGACAATATCCTTGTCGGAAATCGACTGACCGATCAGCCCGAGAAAAGACGGTAGTCCTTCGGCGTGAATGTATGCCGGCAGAGTGACTTTGTGCATACGCGGCCATCTTTAGCCGCGACCCCATTGACGGCAACTAATGAATGAATCCGCATTCGCGGCAGAGCCGCGTTCATTCCGATGCGGAAGAAAATGGTGGGCCTTTCTGGCAGTGGATTGGACATCTTTTGACCTCTAGCGGGCCTCCCCACACCCCTCCCCGCAGAGGGGATACCCTCTGCTCCTGAATCGTCCTGTTACAGCAACGACTTCGGTGCTGTTCACCCGCTT
>CAMTVI010000037.1:0-13545 GCA_947085165.1 uncultured Opitutaceae bacterium | reverse complement strand
TCTATCGCCAGCTCCGCGCCCGCGGCAAAGGCCACCGCGTCGCCATCACCGCCGTCATGCGCAAGCTCCTGGTTCATCTGAACCAGATCGTGCGCCCATCCGAAGTAATGCTTGCCTCGCAACACAGCTAATCCGTGGTTATTTTTGCCCGGTTTCGTCGTGCCCGCGCGGATTTTTTGCGGAAATTTCATTGCGCGACTGGTCGTGGCGCGATGCGTTGGCGGGACATGCAATTTCTCCGCCGGCTCGCGGCCGCGCTTACTTTTTTCGCTATCGTGCTGAGCGCTGGCGCGCTCGAAAAAATATCCCGCAATCCTTACGTCGGCGCGATCGTCGTCGATGCGGACACCGGACAGGTGTTGTTCGAAGATGGGGCCGACGTCGTCGCTTATCCAGCAAGCGTGACAAAGTTGATGACGTTCGCCGTGGTGATGGATCGCGTCGTCGCCGGGCAACTCTCGCTCGAAGCCCCAGTCACGGTATCCGCCGAAGCTGCACGCACGGGAGGTTCGCAAGTTTACCTGAAGCACGGGGAAGTCTTTAGCATCGACGATCTGCTCGTCGCGCTGATCGTTTCGTCCGCCAACGACGCCGCCGTCGCGCTTGCCGTCCATGTCGGCGGATCGCGCGAAGCTTTTGTGGCGTTGATGAATGAAAAAGCGCGCGAACTAGGCATGGCGCAGACCCGCTTCACGTCGCCTCACGGTTTGCCACCGTCTCGCGGTCAGGAGCCCGATGTTTCCACGGCCCGCGATTTGGCGTTGTTGTCGCGTCACCTCATCCAGCACGACCGCGTGCTCGCCTACAGCTCGATCAAAGTCCGCATGCTCCGCGAGCAATCCGCGACGTCGTTTGAGATGCGCAGCCACAACCATCTCCTCGGTAAGTTCGCCGGCTGCGATGGCCTGAAGACAGGATATTTTTCCGCGGGCGGTTTTTCGCTCTCCGCCACTGCCGAACGTAACGGCCGTCGACTCATCGCGGTGACGCTCGGCAGCGAGACGTCGAAGATGCGCGATTTCAAAGTCATGGAGTTGCTCGAACGCGGCTTCGCCCACGCGCCCGCGATGCCAAGCGTGCAAACCACCTTGCCGACTGTCGGCGCTGCTCCCGTTGCAACGCCCCTGGCAACCAAAGCTACCGTCACGCCTCCCGCTGCACGCCCGACTAGCGCGATCCCCGTGCTTAAAACCGACGATTTGCCGGCTAGTGATGCAGCCTCGACGAGTGCGATCCCCCCCGTCACCTTTCGCGTCATTCCTCCGCCCACCCAACCCAAGAAGAAATGAGCCTCCTTTTCCGTAGTCGTTTCGCCCTGTTGTTCACATTCTGCGCGCTGTTCGGCGCCGCCGCTCTGCATGCGCAACGCGAGAAATTGCCGCCCGAGGATTTGGATATCGTCGAGCAACGCTGGCCCAATGCACAGAAAACCACCAGTGGCCTGCGCTATATCGTCGTTAAGGAAGGAGATCGCAACGGACCGCAGCCCGAGGCGGGCATGTTTGTTAAGGTCCTTTACAAAGGAGAACTGCTCGACGGTAGCGTATTCGATCAGTCGCAGGATCCCGCTGATCCGTTCATCGCGCGCATCGGTCGCGGTGATTTAATCGACGGCTGGGACCAAGCCATTTTGCGCATGCGCAAGGGCGAGAAATGGATTTTGATCGTGCCCTACGAACTCGGCTACGGCACGCGTGGTCATCCTCCACGCATTCCGAAACGTGCGACGCTCATCTTTGAAATGGAATTGGTCGACTTCGGCCGCGAAGGACCACCGGTGTCGTCAACGAAGTAACGCGTCGAGTGTCGGCTGCATCGCCTCCGCCCACACCTGATAACCAGCCGACGAGAGGTGCAATTGATCGGGCAGCAACGCCGCGAGAATCGTCCCGTCGGCGGCGAGAAAGTGGTGACCGATGTCGAGCCAGTGCACGTGCTCGCCGTCGGCAAGTTGCGGCAAAGTAGCGTTGACGGCGCGAATCACTTCCATGCGCTTCTCCCATGCATCGGGAGTGCCATCGCGGTTAACGCGCGGCCCCCGCGGAAAAATTGCCAGCAAGAGCACTTTGGATTCCGGCAATTTGGCGCGAATGTGGCCCACGATTTTTCCGATAGCGGCAGAGATTTCCGGCGCCGTGTGGACCGCTGTGTTATTGGTGCCAATCAGCAAAACGACAACGCGCGGGGCGATGCCGTCGAGCTCACCATTTTCGACCCGCCACAGCACGTTTTGCGTCGCGTCGCCGCTGATGCCAAAATTGGCAGGCGCGTGCGCGCCAAAATGTTTTTTCCAAATTTCCGGCGCATTTTTCCAATTGGCGGTGATGGAATCTCCGAGAAACAATAGCCCGATCGGACCAGCCTGGGCGCGAGCGAGGAAGGCGGCGTGATTTTCCATAAAGCGAGGTTCCGTTTTCGGCAGAGGCGTGGCGGCATCAACTTTTGCGACCGACAATGTCGGTGTCAGCAACGTGACGAGTAGGAGCAGGACGGAAATTCCGCAGCGCGACATCGCGGCAGTCAGCGAAAGAGCCGTTTGCGTTGCGACCAGAAACTGTCGGCGGAATAGAGAATCAAGCCGCACCAAATCAGGGAAAACGCCGCCAAACGAGCGGAGTCGAATGGTTCGCGATACCAATAAACGCCGATGAGAAATTGCACAGTGGGCGCGAGGAATTGCAGCAAACCCAGCGTCGCGAGCCGGATGCGTTGCGCGCCATAGGCGAAGAGCAGTAGTGGGATCGCCGTAATCACGCCGACGCTAAGCACGAGCACGTGCATCCACGCATCGACGCGACCAAGTGCGCCTTCGCCGGTGTGATGCCACCACAGCAGCGCGGCGATGGCCGCGGGCAGGAGAATCAATGTCTCGACCGTCAGGCCGGCCACGGAGCCGAGCGCGGATTTCTTCTTCAAGATGCCGTAACACGACCACGTCGCCGCGAGCGTCAACGCTATCCACGGCACGTGACCGACGCCGACCAGCAACAACAACACGCCGAGCGCCGCGAAGCCGATGGCGGTCCATTGCAACACGCGGAGGCGCTCGTGAAGAAACAGGTAGCCGAGCGCGACGTTGCCGAGTGGTGTGAGAAAGTAGCCCAGACTCGATTCGATGATGTGCCCGTGGTTGACCGCCCACACGTAGACGAGCCAGTTGATCGAGAGCACGACGCTGCTGAGCGCGTTAATGCCAAATGCGCGCCAACTCGCGAATGCCGGCCGCAGCGTGTGAAACTCCTTCTTCCACGCGAGCACACCGAGGAGCAATACGAGCGACCAGGTGATGCGATGCGTGATCAACTCCTGCGCCGGCACCGCCTGCATCTGCTTCCAGTAAATGGGCACGATGCCCCAAAAGAGAAATCCGGCAGTCGCGGCAATCGCGCCGCGCATGGTGGAAGCTGCTTTAGGATCGAGGGACAAGCGGCGAACGATGCGCGCACAACTCGCGCGGGTCAACTGGCGCGACGAGTGAGTTGGTCTGTCTCAGTGGTTTAAATTCCACTGTTTTCCGCTCAAATTTGCAGCGCTTGCGCGTAACGGGCGACGGTGAGGGCGAGCTCCTCGGTGCGTTGGGCGAGCGTGACGTTAGCGATGGCGTCACCGGCGAAGTCGGCTTCGGTCGCATAGACGAAGCGCGGCACAATCGTGCAGCGGAAGTCCAACATCAGGCTGTTGGCGAGCCCCATGATCGACATGTAACTCGACGTGCCACCCGCGGCGCAGGCGAAACCGACAATTTTGCCTTCCCAAGCGCGCCCGGTGAGTTCGATCAGATTTTTCACCGACGCGTTGACGTCGTAATTATAGACTGGCGTCGCGATAACGATACCCGTGGCGGCAGTCACGAGTGCGTGAGCGCGCGCCGTATGCGGATGGCCGTAGGCAGCTGCGCCGTCGCAGGGCGGCAAGGCGAGCTCACGCAAATCAGCGAACGCGACGGTGTGGCCCGCAGTGGCGAGCGCGCTCTCGGCGGCGCGGGCGAGCAGGCGGCTGTTACTCTCGGGATTGAGACTGGCGGAGATAACGAGGAGGTTCATGCGTGGAAATTGAAAGACTGGCGAACGCGCACGAAAGCCACGACTCGCTCCGGCGCAAGCCTACTGTGCGGCGCGCGTGGATTGGTAGGAGGCGAGTTGCCACCGTCCGCCTTGCGCAACGTAAACGACGGTGACCAACAGCGTCAGTTTAACCGGTTCGTTCTCGCCGGACTTCACTTCGATCTGCGTGGTGCCGGTGATAATTGCGGTAGTGCTGCCGTAAAGGCGCACCAGGGGCTGTGACGTGTAGCGAATCTCGGTGTATTTGAATGCTCCCGTCCGCAAGTCATCGAGCAACTGAGCTTTGGTTTGGGTGCGTCCGTTGGAATGCACGTAAATGCAATCAGGCGCGAGAATATCGTCGAGCGCACCGGCGTCGGGCGCGATCATGGTGTAGATTCGGGCTTCGTCGGTCCGTAGGACAGCGCGGATGAGTCCATCAGCCAGCGTCTCACCTTGCGCGAAGGCGGATCCAACGAGGGGAAATACGCCGATCACAAAAAGCGCCCGGCGGAGAATAGTTGAGAGCGTAATCATGAGCGTTTCACCGGTTGAGGACGGCCTTTCTCGTCGAGCGCGACGTAGGTGAAAATGCCTTCGGTGACGCGCAACAATTTGCCGTCGGTGCCGCGTTGGACCCATGCCTCGACGTCGATCTTCATCGAGGTGCGACCGACGCTGAGGAGCCGCGCGTAGCAATCAACGATGTCGCCAACCGAAACCGGATTGAGAAACGCCATGCTATCGAGCGCCACGGTGGTGACGCGGCAACGAGCCACGCCTTTGGCGATGATGGCGGCACCGAGATCCATTTGCCCCAAGAGCCAGCCGCCGAAAATGTCACCGGCGGGATTAGTGTCAGCGGGCATCGCGAGCGTGCGAATGACGAGTTCGCCTTGCGGCGTGGATGGCGTGGCGTCGGAAGAAGGGGAAGGTGCGGTGTCGGACACGGCGGCAGGGAATCACGAGTGCGTCGCGCGCGCAAGTTTGGCGGCGCTGCACTCCGCACGACTTAGCGCGCGGCAGAATCGCGGCGGTAACGCAGCAGGCGCAACGTGCGTTCGGAGCAAACGAAGATCGCGCCGCCATCGCTCGAGAAACAGGCGGCCTCCGCCTGCGGCAGGTGATGTGCAGGCAGTCGCAGCGGTTCACGCGCCAGCGCGGCGGCCCACGATTCACCCGACTCGCGCGGAAAGAGCAGCGTGTCGCCGTAGGTCAACACGATGGCCGCCGACCCGTCGGTCGCAAAGTCGAGTGCGGTGGGTTGGCCGCGAAAGGCTTGCGCGGGCAGGGCGATGGCGCGTTGCAGCGTGGAGGGTTGCGGCAAATGCGGCACCTCACCCACGCGGCGCGCCACCACGAGTCCGTTGGCCGGTTGCAACGGCAACGCATAGAGGCGCGGCGTGGACTCGCGTTTGGTGAGCAAATAAATCGTGCGACTCGCCGCGTCGACGGCGACGGCCTCGCAATCGCGCGCGAGGTCCTCGTAGGTGAATTGAATGGAGTAGGCGGGCCGCACCGTGATCTCGGTGTCGGCCGCGAGCGTCGTCGGATCGGGCTCCGGCACGACGTGCAACCAGACCGAAGCGCGCCGCGCGAGATTGTCGCCGACGTCGGCAATGAGCAACCAAGCGCGCCCGTCGAGTTCGAAGGCGGCGAGGTCTTCCCAATCGATGTTGCGCACACCATCGATACGCAGGCGTCCCCGCCGCGCGCCGGTGGTGGCGTCGAGTGCGTAGAGCACCGGTTGTCCGCCGCTATCGTCGTTGGTCCAGAGGAGATTCGGCGCGAGGCGCGAGGCGACCAAACCGCTGGCTTCGCGACTCTGGGGTTCGCTCATCAGGCCGGCGTCAAAGGGTCCGGCAAACGGCGCCGGGTTTCCGCCGAGCGCGCACGCGGTCAGGCCGAGCAAAATCGCGGCGGCTCCAGCCGACTTTGCCATTGTTTTCAGCGGAGAAGCCACGGATAGTAACGAAATCATGTCACTCTCAGGCAATGCCGCATTCCGGCGTTTGTTCAACGAAATCGGCACCGTGGATCAGGTTGGAATTGAGGAGCGCGTGGCGAAATACACGACGCGCAGCATCAAGAAAGCCTCCAAGGTCAAGGGCCTCAAGTTGGCGGTCACGATGGTCGATCTCACCACGCTCGAAGGCAAAGACACTCCCGGCAAAGTCCAATCGCTTTGCCAAAAAGCGCTGAGCCCGCACGACGATCCCGACACGCCGCAAGTCGCCGCCGTCTGCGTTTATCCAGCGATGGTGAAACACGCCCGTCGTGCCCTCGGGCAGGACACCGCCGTGCGCATCGCGTCGGTGGCGACGGCGTTCCCGTCGGGCCAAGCCCCGCTCAAAACCCGTCTCGCCGAAGTGCACGCCGCCGTCGGCGATGGCGCGGACGAAATCGACATGGTGATCAATCGCGGCGCGTTTCTCTCCGGCGATTTTGCGCTCGTGCAGGATGAGATTGCCGCTGTCGTCCAAGCCTGCGGAGCGGCGACGCTCAAAGTCATTCTCGAAGTCAGCGAACTCGAAACCTACGACAACATCCGCGCCGCGTCCTTCCTCGCCATGCGCGTGTTGCGCCCGAATGATTTTATCAAGACCAGCACCGGCAAGACTTCGCTCAACGCCACGCTGGGCAATAATCAGGTGATGATTGAAGCGATCCGCGATTTCTATCTCGAAACCGGCACGCCGATCGCGATGAAACCCGCCGGCGGCATCCGCACCGCGAAGCAGGCGCTGCAATTTCTCATCGCGGTAAAGGAAACGCTCGGCGACGAGTGGCTCAACAACACGCGCTACCGCTTCGGTGCTTCGTCGCTGTTGAACGATTTGCTCCGCCAACTCGAAAAAGAAAAGACCGGCGCTTACCAAGCCCCTTACTACTTCAGTGAAGCCGCCGAGAGTTACTAACTCCCGCTTCCTCCTCGCCGCCCGACTCGAACCACTTTCGCCATGCCCACTCTGACTGAGAAAAAAGCCAAACGCCCCGCCAACCGCGCCCAAGGCCGTCCGTCGCCCGAACTCATTTTCGGCGACCTCTGGGAATTCGATCCCGCCCCCGAAACCGCCGACCCGAAACTCAAGGCGCGCTACGATCTCTTCATCGGCGGCAAATTCGTCGCGCCGTCCGGCGGCAAATATTTCGACGCGATCAATCCGGCCAACGAACAGAAAATCGCCGAGATCGCGCAAGCCAACGCGGCCGACGTCGATGCCGCCTACGCCGCCGCCAAGAAAGCGTTCGACACCACGTGGGGCAAAATGCCCGGCCGCGAACGCGCGAAGTATATCTTCCGCATCGCGCGCCTGCTGCAGGATCGTGCCCGCGAGTTCGCCGTCGCCGAGACGATGGACGGCGGCAAGCCGATCAAGGAAGCGCGCGATTTCGACGTGCCGATGGCCGCCGCGCATTTTTTCTATCACGCCGGTTGGGCCGACAAACTCGACTACGTTGCTCCCGGTCGCAGCGTCGCGCCGCTCGGGGTGGTGGGACAGGTTATCCCGTGGAATTTCCCGCTGCTCATGCTTGCGTGGAAACTCGCGCCCGCGCTCGCGATGGGCAATTGCATCGTGATCAAACCTGCCGAGACGACGTCGATCACGGCGTTGAAGCTCGCGGAGATTTTCCAGGACGCCGGCCTGCCCGCCGGTGTGATCAACATCGTCACGGGTTTCGGCGACACCGGCGCGGCCGTGATGGGTCACCCGACCGCCGCCAAAGTGGCGTTCACCGGCTCGACCGAAGTTGGCAAGATCATCATGCGCTCGCTCGCGGGCACGGATAAGAAGATGACGATGGAACTCGGCGGCAAGGCGGCGAACATCGTGTTCGACGACGCCCCGATCGACCAGGCGGTCGAAGGCGTGATCAACGGCATCTTTTTCAACCAAGGCCACGTGTGCTGCGCCGGTTCGCGCCTGCTCGTGCACGAGCCGATTGCCGCGACGTTCCTCGCCAAACTCAAGACCCGCCTCCGCACGTTGCGGGTCGGCGATCCGATGGACAAAAACACTGACATCGGTGCCATCAACTCACGCGAGCAACTCAAGCGCATCGAAACGCTGGTGGCCGCCGGCGTGAAGGAAGGCGCGGAGATTTTCCAGCCGTCGTGCAAGTTGCCGACGAAGGGATTCTATTACCGCCCGACGATTTTCTCCGGCGTATCGATGAGTCACCGCATCGCCCGCGAGGAAATTTTCGGCCCCGTGCTCAGCGTGTTGACGTTCCGCACGCTCGATGAAGCCGTCGAGAAAGCGAACAACACCGCCTACGGACTCAGCGCCGGCGTGTGGACTGACAAGGGCTCGCGCATTCTCAAGATGTCCACCGAACTCAAAGCGGGTGTCGTCTGGGCTAACACCTACAACAAATTCGACCCGACGTCGCCCTTTGGCGGTTACAAGGAATCCGGTTTCGGTCGCGAAGGCGGCCGCCAAGGCCTGCTCGATTACTGCAAGTTGGTCTGAGCAACGCCCCCCTCATTTCGTTCGCTGCCCATGTCTGCCCAACAAACTCCTCCCTCCACTTGTCCTGTCTGCGGCGAATCGGTGCCGCGCACCGCGAAGGCGTGCCCGGGTTGCGGCGCGGACGAACGTTCGGGTTGGGATGAGGACACTACGCGCTACGACGGACTCAATTTGCCGCAATCCGCTTTTGACAAGGCGCGCAGTTACCCGCCGATGCCCGTTAGGCGCTCGCTTGCGCCGTGGTTGATTGCCACTGCTGTTCTCCTTATCGCCGCACTCCTTTTTCTCACCCTCCGTTAACTCCCCATAACATGGCCGACACCCCACTTTTAACTGCTCCGCTCAAGACCGACAAGATGCCTCCGGGCATTCCCTACATCATCGGTAATGAAATGGCGGAGCGCTTCAGCTTTTACGGCATGCGCGCGATTCTCGTCGTGTTCATGACGCAATACTTGCGCAACTCGAACGGCGAACTGGCGACGATGAACGATGCCGAGGCGAGCACGTGGTATCACCTGTTCCTCGCGACCAATTATTTCCTCCCAATTTTTGGCGCGCTGCTCGCCGATGCGTTCTGGGGCAAATACCGGACGATTTTCTGGCTCTCGATTGTTTACTGCGCGGGACACTTGGCCCTCGCGGTGGACGACACTCGACTCGGACTGGGCATCGGTCTTGCGCTTATTGCGCTCGGAGCGGGCGGCATTAAACCCTGCGTCTCTGCCAACGTCGGCGATCAATTCGGCCAGACCAATCAGCACCTGATTTCGCGCGCGTTTGGCTGGTTCTATTTCGCCATCAACTTTGGTTCCTTTTTCTCGATTCTGCTCATTCCGTGGGTGCTGGAAAATTACAGCCCGAATCTGGCGTTCGGCATTCCGGGCATTTTGATGCTGATTGCGACGATCATCTTCTGGGCGGGACGGCGTAAATTCGTGCATATCCCTCCGGCCGGAAAGTCATTCATTCGCGACAATTTCAACCGCGAGGGCTGGGCGGCGATCGGTAAGCTCGCCATCATCTTCGCCTTCGTGGCCATCTTCTGGTCGCTCTGGGATCAGAGCGGTGGGCGTTGGGTGCTGCAGGCGACGAAGATGGATTTGCATTTTGCCGGCATTACGTGGCTGCCGTCGCAAGTGCAGGCCGTGAATGCGATCATGGTCCTGTTTTTCATTCCCCTGTTTCAATATGGTATCTACCCGGCGATTAGTCGCGTGTTTCCGCTCACTCCCTTGCGCAAGATCGGACTCGGAATCTTTGTGGCGGGCATCTCATTTCTGATCAGCGCGTGGATTGAGTCGCGCCTCGTGGCCGGATTCGTCGTCAACATCGGTTGGCAACTCCCCGCCTACGCCCTGCTCACCGCGGCCGAGGTGATGGTATCGATCACCGCACTGGAATTTGCCTACACTCAGGCACCGGCGCGCATGAAGTCGGTGATGATGTCCCTCTACCTGTTGTCCATTTCGGCGGGCAACCTCGTCACGGCGTTCGTGAATTACTTCATCCAGAATGCCGACGGCACCGTGAAACTCACGGGCGCCGATTACTACTTGTTCTTCACCGTTCTCGCGGTCCTCGCTTCCATCATCTTTGCACTGGTGGCGAAGAAATATCAGGAGAAAACCCACCTGCAGGACGAGGCCGCCGCTTGAGGCGGCGGAAGCTCCAAGCACCAACCACCAAGCTCCAAGAGAAACACCCGACACAGATCCCCAAGACGACATGAACCACCAAGGCACAGAGACACCAAGATTTCACGCGTTCCTCCGCGACTCCGTGTCTCTGTGGTTCAAAACGTGGAATCCAGAAGCTTCCTTGGGACTTGGATGTTGGAGTTTGAGCCATTCCCCCTCCGCGCCCCCAGGAATCTGAACCCATTCGAATCACCATGACCCGTCTGCCCGTTACCAAAACGCCCAAAGTCTACGTCGGTGGTGCTTTTATCCGCTCCGAGAGCGGTCGCACGTTTCCGCTCAACGACGCCAAGGGCGAGTTCTTCGCCAACATCCCGCAGTGCACGCGTAAGGATTTACGCAACGCCGTGGAAGCCGCCGCCAAAGCGGGCCCGGGTTGGGCTAAGCGCACCGCCTACAACCGCGGCCAGATCATCTACCGCCTCGGCGAAATGATCGAAGCGCGCCAAGCCGACATGGCCGACGCTCTCATGCTCGGCGGCGCTTCGAAAGCCGCCGCGGCCAAGGAAATCGCCGCGACGATCGACCGCCTCGTTTACTACGCGGGCTGGGCCGACAAATACGAACAAGTGCTCGGCAACGTGAATCCCGTCGCGTCGCCGCACTTCAATTTCACCGTCACCGAATCGATGGGCATCATCGGCCTGCTCGCGCCCGATGAGGCGCCGTTGCTCGCACTCGTCTCGCTCTTCGCGCCCGCCATCACCAGCGGCAACACCGTCATCGCACTCGCGTCCTCGACGCAGCCGTATCCGGCCATCGTGCTCGGCGAAATGCTCGCGACGAGCGATCTGCCCGGCGGCGTGGTCAATCTGCTCACCGGTTTCCGCAAAGAGATGGTGCCCACGTTTGCGACGCACACGCACTTGCGCGCCATCGCCGGCGTGGCCAACGCCGAAGAGCGCAAGACGCTCAAACTCGGCGCCGCCGACAGCGTGAAACGCGTGAAACTCACGAAAGCGGAAGAGAAGACCGACTGGTATTCCGCCAAAGCCGAAGGCCTCTACGAGATCCGCGACTTCGTGGAATTCAAAACCACCTGGCACCCGATCGGCGCGTAAGTTTGCCCCAACCGTCTGCGGCCTTGCATCAGCCTGTTCGCTGGGTAATCTGCTCACATGGACCCTCGCACCATGCCCGCCTACAGCATGACCGATGCAGCCCGCTGCATCGGCGCGCATCCGGCTACGCTGCGCTCGTGGTTCAAGGGGCGTTCTTATCCGACCAAGGATGGCCCGCGCCGTTCACCCAATCTACTGGTTCCTGCAGCTCAAGACGCCCTTTCTTTCCAAAATCTGGTTCAAGCCCACGTCGTTCAGGGTATTCGCAAACGGTATCATATCCCCATGCACCGGGTTCGGGACGCACTGGCCTATCTGCGCGAAAGCATGGGCAACCTCGATCTCCTAGCGTCGAAAGAGTTCTTCCACGATACCGAGCACCTGCTTCTCAAAGTTGAGGACCGACTCATCTCACTGTCCGAACGCGGCCAGAACGTTTCCGCCACGATCCTCGCGCAATACCTGCACCGCATCGACTACGGCGATGACGGCTTCGCCTCCCGCTTACATCCCTTTTTCTACACTGCTACGGGCCAACTCTACGAACCACGGCATATCATGATCGATCCCACAATCGCCTTCGGCAAACCCTGCCTAGAGCGTCTGGGGGTCAAGACGGAGATTATTGCCGATCGTTTCTTTGCCGGAGAGCCCATCGAGGAACTCTCGGCGGACTATGGAGCCAAGCCCGAAGAAATCCAAGAAGCCATCCGCTGGTCCGCCCGCACGGCCGCCTGAGGCACCGGTTTTCTTCGTCGACCGCGACACGGGCGGCCGGTTGCTGGCTGAGGCGTTGCGACCTCTTGGCTATCGGATCGAACTGCATGGCGACCATTTTGCGCAGGACACCCAGGACCCGTTCTGGATCCGGAGCGTGGCACAGCGTGGTTGGGTTATCCTGACCTGCGACCGCAACATTGCCCGCAAGGAGCCCGAGCGTTCACTATTCGGCACCGCGCCCGCCCACACCTTCATTCTTTACGCCCTTTCGCACGTGGATCGGGAACGGAGGGTGCCGCTGGTGCTGGCTGTTTTGCCCAAACTGGCGGCATTGATCACCGCAGGGGCTGTGCATGGTATCTATCGTGTCCACACCGACGGGCGGATTGAACACGTCAGAAACATTAAGCCGAAATTTCGGTTGGAGGATTTCTGAGCCGAGCCACCGGTGGGCTGGACACGCCGTTCCCTTCCGCCTTACCTGAGTCCCCATGCCCACGCTCGACTGGATCGGCAAGCAAGCCGTCGTCAACCACCATCAGGAAGTGCCCTACCACCTCCTGCGCGACGTGCCGGAGCTGGGTTGCGGGCCGGCCGATTCCGGCAACCTCATCGTCGAGGGCGACAACCTCACGGCGCTCAAGGCCCTGCTGCCCTACTACGCCGGGCAGGTGAAATGCATCTACATCGACCCGCCCTACAACACCGGCAACGAGGGCTGGGTTTACAACGACAACGTCAACTCCCCCGAGATCAAAGCCTGGCTCGGCAAAGTCGTGGGCAAGGAAGCCGAGGACCTCTCCCGCCACGACAAGTGGCTCTGCATGATGTATCCCCGGCTGAAACTCCTCCGAGAGTTTCTGCGCGAGGATGGGTCGATCTGGGTCAGCCTAGATGATAACGAGGTCCATTCCTTGCGTTTCATCATGGATGAGATTTTTGGCTCAGATAAATTTGTGGCCGATGTGATTTGGCGCTCGTCCGACTCATCCAATAACGACGCCAAAACCTTCTCTGTAGATCACAATCACACGGTCGTATATTCAAGATCACCCGGTTGGCTATCTGGTCTCCTTCCACGCAACGAAGAGACTGACGCGCATTATAAAAATCCGGATAAGGACCCACGCGGACCATGGTTTTCCGGCAATCTTTCATCTCCAAATCCACGGCCCAATTTGAGATATAACGTCATCAGCCCATCCGGTAGCCAAATTTCCCCGCCGCCCAATGGCTGGCGATGGAAAGAATCTACCATGCAAGAGATGATCGACAGTGGAGAAATCGTGTTCTCCTCCACTGGTGATAGACTCATAAAGAAAACCTACCTTGCCGACCAAAAAGGCTTAGCACCATCAACCCTTTGGGCCGACATCGACGAAACCGGCCATAACAGGAATGCCAAATCACGGCTGTCCGGAATAACGGTTAATGAAGTTCTGTAACATAAAACGATTCAGTGGATTGCCGACCGCAGAGGGTGTGACGCATTTTGAGTTCGGTCGGAGCGAGCAGGCCCCATTCTGCGTGGATGGCTACTCAGACT
>CAMTVI010000036.1:0-20907 GCA_947085165.1 uncultured Opitutaceae bacterium | reverse complement strand
ACTCCTGTATCGTGCCCGGTCCCTGTCTTTTGCTGCGCTCACCAGTTGGAGCTTAAAACCGCCGCTACCCACGCCGCGGACAAGTTATCTATTTTTCCACTTGCATGCACGCAGCTAGATCAACGTTTGAGATCAGCCACGCCGGGGAGCCGGCGTGCTAAACCTTTTGAAAACCATGAAACAAAATCCTGCTGAAACGACATTCGCCAAAGGACCAAGCCCCGGCGTTGCGCTGTGGCGACTGGTTCGGCATCTTCTCGGAATGACGGTGGCGGTGCTTTCGCTGCCGTGCCTTCTTCTTTTCATCATCGTCGGGTGGCCTCTGGCGGCCATCTGGTTTCTTGATAACAAAATGTGGTCGGACTTCGTGGACGACTCGATGGAGTGGTATGGGAAAACTCTGCGGGCCATATCGGGAGGGCCGAACAGTATATTCACCTCAACTGAGTTGAGCTTTGCAAGGTTAGGGCCCGTGAGGGGATGAGGGACACTAAATAGTTGGAGGTCAACATTTGAAAATCGTGGGTTGAGCTTTACGAGGTTGATTTTTACCCGCGTAAAGCTCAACTCGTTTTTACACGGGCCAAGTGTATGGAAAATCAGCCTGTGTCATTTCCGGAATGGAAAACGGTGTTGTCCGAGGCCGCGTTGCCTCCGGGCACCAAGTCGGCTTACGAGCGCGAGATCATTTCCTTTCTCAAGCACTGTAAGACGAGTCGTGCCCCGGCGACGGTAGCATTGGTTAAACAATATCTGGCAGCGCGCGAGTCGGTGGCAGTGGGGCCGATGCGAGAGGCGTTACGCTGGTTTTTTCGCATGGCGGGTGCGGCGCGCTCGGGGACGGCGCCGGTGCATGGCGCGGCGAAGCTAGCGAAGCGGCATCGTGAATTCGTGCCACGAGTGAGAGAGAGTGGGCAGTCCGGCTTGCGTCCGATGGAGCCGCCACCGGCAGTGAAGGATTTGGGCGGCGAGGCGTGGGAGCGCGAGTTGATCAAGGCATCGCGGGTGCGTGGGTTTCTGTGGCGAACGGAGGAAACTTACCGGAGTTGGGGACGGCGGTTTGCGGATTTCATTGCGCCGAAGACGCCGTTTGCAGCGGGGCCGGAGGAGGTCGGAGCGTTTTTGACCGATCTGGCAGTGCGCACGCGGGCGAGTGCGTCGAGCCAGCGACAGGCGCTCAACGCATTGGTGTTTCTGATGCAGGAGGCGTTGAAGCGGGATTTGGGAAAGCTAGATTTCAAGCGTGCCGTGCAGCGGGAGCGAGTGCCGACGGTGTTGACGCCGGAAGAGTGTCGGCGGTTATTCAATGAATTGGAGGGAACGACGCGGTTGATGGCCGAACTGGCGTATGGCTCCGGTATCCGATTGATGGAGTTATTGCGACTGCGGGTGCAGCACGTCGATCTCGAGCGGCGGCAGTTGACGGTGCGCGGGGGCAAAGGCGACAAGGATCGCGTCACGGTGATCCCGGAGACATTGGTGGAGGCGCTGGGGCGGCAACTGGAGACGCTGCGCAAATTGCACGAGGAAGATCGGGCGCGCGGGTTGCCGGCGGTGTGGTTGCCCGATGGTTTGGAGAAGAAGTTCAAACGGGCGGGCGAGCGGTGGGAATGGCAGTGGCTGTTTCCGTCGCGGGAGGCGAGTCGCGACTCGGAGACTGGTATCGTGCGGCGACATCACACGTTGGACGGGGCGTTTCAAAATGCGGTGCGCGGCGCGGCGGCGAAAGCAAGGATCAACAAACGCGTCACGCCGCACGTGTTGCGGCATTCGTTTGCGACGCATCTGTTGGAGGCGGGGACGGATATCCGCACGGTGCAGGAGTTACTCGGACACTCGAGCGTCGAGACCACGCAGATCTACACGCACGTGATGAAGAAGCCGGGGATCGGCGTGCGCAGTCCGTTGGATTCCGCGTAAACGGCTGCGCCGACGCGGCTCCGACGCGTAAACGGCTGCGCCGACGCGGCTCCGACCTACCTACCCGCGACTTCGCGACGATGGACAAAGCCGCGTCAGGCCACCGGCCTGTTTACGCGGCTAAATTATCATGAAAATGTTTTATGTTTACGTGCTGCAGTCAGTGTCGGACGCCGGTTTGTATATCGGGTTCTCAACTGATTTGCGGCGGCGGCTTCAGCAACACCGGGCAGGGCAATCGCAAGCCACCGCACATCGAGGGCCCTGGGAATTGATCTACTACGAGGCTTATCGGCTGGAAATCGACGCTCGGGGACGTGAAGAGTTTCTCAAGAGCGGGCTTGGGCGAAAATTCCTCGCGAAGCAATGCCGCCACCACTTCGCAAAATACCCACAGCGTGGCCAAAGTTTCGATGACTGATTCCGCGTAAACGGCTGCGCCGACGCGGCTCCTCCGCGTAAACGGCTGCGCCGACGCGGCTCCTCCGCGTAAACGGCTGCGCCGACGCGGCTCCGACCTACCTACCCGCGACTTCGCGACGATGGACAAAGCCGCGTCAGGCCACCGGCCTGTTTACGCGGCAGGTGTTGATTGATAAAGCCGCGTCAGGCCGGAGGCCTGTTTACGCGGCTACCCGCTCCTTTTCGCCTGTTTCCGCCGGAAATGACGGTTTTTGAGCAATATTGGGCTGTTTTTCCTCAATTCCACCTGTTTCTGAGGCGAAATTGCCCGTGAAATGCGCATAGTTCGTTCGTGGGTGCGCACATTTGGTTCACGGGTGCGCGCAGCTTGGTCACGGCTGCGCACATTTGAGACATGAGTGTGCGCATTTGAGACATGAGTCTGCACATTTGAGACATGAGTCTGCACATTTGAGACATGGGTGCGCGCAACTTGGTCTTGGGTGGGCGCACCCAAGCCTTAGTTGCGCACAATTCAGGTCGAACTCTGCGGAGTTTCGTAGCAATTGCGGGCCGGCGGAGCGCAAGGAGTGGCGCGATGACGTAGCGCGGTGCGGTCATGCGCACCAATGCACAAATGATGCGGAGTCGCATCGGGCCTCGGCGGGTAAAAATAGAGGCGGCACAACCACGCCCTCCACTATGATCTCACGCCCAGTCCCCCAGACAGCCACGCTCGATGCCAACGAAGCGGTCGCCACCGTCGCGTTCCGCTTGAGCGAACTTTTCGCGATCTACCCGATCACGCCTTCCTCACCCATGGGTGAGTGGGTCGATGAATGGTCGGCGCAACAGCGCACCAATTTGTGGAACCACGTGCCGGAAGTGATTCAGATGCAATCCGAGGGTGGCGCGGCGGGCGCGTTGCACGGCGCGTTGCAGGCGGGGGCGCTGGCGAGTTCGTTTACGGCGTCGCAGGGCCTCCTGTTGATGATCCCGAATCTCTACAAGATCGCGGGCGAACTGCATCCGTTTGTGTTGCACGTCACGGCGCGCTCACTCGCCACGCATGCGCTGTCGATTTTCTGCGACCACGGCGATGTGATGGCGTGCCGCCAGACGGGTGTCGCGATGTTGTGCGCCACGTCGGTGCAGGAATCGCAGGATTTCGCCGCCATCGCCCACGCGGCGACGCTGCGCACGCGCGTGCCGTTCATTCACTTCTTCGACGGTTTCCGCACCTCGCACGAAGTGCAGAAGATTCAACTGCTCTCCGACGACGATTTGCGCGCGTTGCTGCCGCCCGGTGGCATCGAGGCGTTTCGCAAACAAGCGCTCACGCCCGACCGGCCGACGATTCGCGGCACGGCGCAGAATCCGGATGTGTTTTTCCAAGCGCGCGAAGCCGCCAACGCCTACTACGACGCCGTGCCGGCGGCCGTGCAGGAATTGTTCGACTCCTTCGCCGTGCGCACGGGGCGTGCTTACAAGTTGTTCGATTACGAAGGTCATCCCGAAGCGGACCGCGTGGTGGTCATCATGGGCTCGGGTGCCGAAACGGTGGCGGAAACGGCCGAGTGGCTCAACGCGCAGGGTGAACGCACCGGTGTGTTGAAAGTTCGGCTCTTCCGTCCGCTCGATCCGGCGGCGTTGCTGGCGGCGTTGCCGAAGTCGGTGCGCAAAATCGCGGTGCTCGATCGCACGAAGGAGCCGGGCGCAATCGGCGAACCGCTGTTCCTCGATGTGGCGACGACGTTGTTCGAGAGCGGCAGCAGCGTGAAACTCATCGGTGGTCGCTACGGTTTGGGTTCCAAGGAATTCACGCCCGCGATGGCCAAGGCGGTCTTCGATCACCTCGCGACGGACGCGCCGTTGAAGCGCTTCACCATCGGCATCAACGACGACATCACCAAACTCTCCCTGCCCTACGATCCGGAGTTCGATCTCGAAACCGACGAGACGCGCCGCGCGGTGTTCTACGGACTCGGCGCTGACGGCACGGTGGGCGCCAACAAGAATTCCATCAAGATCATCGGCGAAGGCACCGATCTGCACGCGCAAGGTTTCTTCGTTTACGATTCCAAGAAGAGCGGCGCGATGACCGTCTCGCATTTGCGTTTCGGCCCGAAGCCGATTCGCGCGCCCTACCTGATCAGTCGCGCCAGCTTTGTTGCGGTGCATCATTTCCCGTTTATCGAGCGCATGGAAGTGCTCGGTCAGGCGCGGCCCGGCGGCACGTTGCTGATCAACGTCGCGACGCCCGCCGACAAAGTGTGGGACCGCTTCCCGCGCGAAGTGCAGGAACGCGTGCTCGAGTTGAAGCTCAAGGTTTACGCGATCGACGCGTTCAGTGTGGCGCGCGATGCCGGCATGGGCGGGCAGATCAACACGGTGATGCAGACGTGCTTCTTCGCGCTCTCGGGTGTGTTGCCGCGCGACGAAGCGATTGCCGCGATCAAATACGCGATCAAGAAAACCTACGGCAAGAAAGGTGACGCCGTCGTCGCCAAGAACGAGGCCGCCGTCGATGCCGCGCTCGCCGCGATGCACGAAGTCGTCCTGCCCGGTGCAGTGACCGCGAAGTTCGCGCGTCCGCCGGTGGTCGCGCAAAGCGCGCCGGATTTTGTGCAACGCGTCACCTCGATGATGTTGGCCAACAAAGGCGACGATCTACCCGTCAGCGCGTTTCCGCCGGATGGCACGTGGCCGGTCGCCACGACGAAGTGGGAAAAGCGCAGCATCGCGCTCGAAATCCCCACGTGGGATCCGTCGCTCTGCATTCAGTGCAACAAGTGCGTCCTGGTGTGCCCGCACGCCGCGATTCGTTGCGCCGCTTTCCCGGACGCCGCCGTCGCCGATGCGCCCGAGACATTCCAGAGCGTCAAGCTCCGCAGCAACGACGTGCCGAATCACCGCTACACGATTCAAGTCGCGCCGGAAGACTGCACCGGTTGCACGTTGTGCCACAAAGTTTGCCCGGCGCGCGACAAGAGCGATTTGAAGCGCAAGGCACTCATGATGGTGCCGATCGAACCGTTGATCGAACAGGAGCGCGCCAACTTCGAGTTCTTCCTCAACCTGCCGCCCGCGCCCGCCGCGTTGTTGCAAGATACGGTGAAGGGCACGCAGTTCCGCGAACCGATGTTCGAATTCTCCGGCGCGTGCACGGGTTGCGGCGAGACGCCCTACATCAAGTTGCTCACGCAGCTTTACGGTGACCGCCTGCTCATCGCCAACGCCACGGGTTGCTCCTCGATCTACGGCGGCAATCTGCCGACGACGCCTTACACGGCCAACCGCGAAGGACGCGGACCGGCGTGGTCGAACTCGCTCTTCGAAGACAACGCCGAATACGGCCTCGGCATCCGCGCCGGTGTCGATCAACTCGCCGTCCAATCGTTGCAACTCCTGCACGAACTCGCGCCGCAACTTCCCGCCGATGTCGTCGCGGGCATCGACACGCCGCAAGTCGGCGATGCCGCCATCGCCACGGCCCGCGCGCAAGTCGCGGTGCTCAAGACGCTGTTGCCCTCGCTCACCAGCGACGAACGCGCGCAACGCCTGCTCGAACTCGCGGATTACTTGGTGAAGAAGAGCGTGTGGATCGTCGGCGGTGACGGTTGGGCCTACGACATCGGGTTCGGCGGCCTCGACCACGTCCTCGCCAGCGGACGCAAGGTCAACATCCTCGTGCTCGACACCGAAGTGTATTCCAACACCGGCGGCCAACGCTCGAAGTCCACGCCGCTCGGTGCGGTCGCGAAATTCAGCGCCGCGGGCAAGGACACCGACAAGAAGGACCTCGCGATGATGGCCGCCAGCTACGGTCACGTTTACGTGGCGCGCGTGGCCTTCGGCGCGAAGGACAGCCAGACCGTGCAAGCCTTCGTGGAAGCCGAGGCGCATCCCGGACCGTCGTTGATCATCGCCTACTCGCATTGCATCGCGCACGGCTACTCGTTGGCCAACGGGCTCGATCAACAAAAGCTCGCGGTGGACAGCGGTCACTGGCCGCTCTTCCGGCACGACCCGATGCGCAAGGAGAAGAACCTGCCGATCACGACGCTCGATTCGCCGCCGCCCAAGATCAAGTTGAAGGACTACACGCGCAACGAGCTGCGTTACCAAGTGCTCTACAAGACGAACCCGGAACGCGCCGCCGCCCTCGGTGAGCTCGGGCAGAAGGCCGTCGATAAACGCGTGGCCAATTATCAGCAACTCGCCGCCAACGGTCAGCCGCCGAAGCCGCCCGCGCCGCCTACGCCACCGTCCGACGGAGCCACACCTGCCAACGAAACCAAACCGACGCAATAAGGAGGCACTATGGACCTTTCCACCACCTACCTCGGCCTGAAACTCAAATCGCCGTTGATGCCGGGCGCATCGCCGCTCGCCAATCGACTCGACAACATTCGCCGACTCGAAGACGCGGGCGCTTCCGCCATCGTGTTGCACTCGCTGTTCGCCGAACAAATCGAGGGCAACTCCATCGCGGTGTCGCGTCACATCGATCGCTGGCAGGACACGTTTGCCGAAGCCACGTCGTTCTTCCCGCAAGGGCAGGACTACTTGCTCGGGCCGGACGAATACCTGAGCCGCATCTCGGCGATCAAAGCCGCGACCGACCTGCCCGTCATCGCGTCGCTTAACGGCACGCAAATCGGCACGTGGGTCAACTACGCGCAACTCATGGAGCAAGCCGGCGCGGATGCGATCGAGTTGAACACCTACTTCCTCGCGACCCGCCGTTCCGAATCGAGCGCGGTGGTTGAGCAACGTGTCATCGACATCGCCCGCGGTGTGCGCACCGCCGTGCAAATCCCCATCGCGGTCAAACTCTCGCACTTCTACACGTCGATCGTCCATCTCGTCGGCCAACTCGAGGATGCGGGCATCAACGGCGTCGTGTTGTTCAATCGCATTTTCCAACCCGAAATCGACATCGAGACCTTCGACGTGTTGCCGCGACTCGGGCTGTCGAGTCCGGAGGACGTGCGCGTGCGTTTGCGCGCGCTGGCGCTGATGCGCGATCAAGTGAAACTCAGCATGGCGTGTTCCGGTGGCGTGCATTCCGGCGCGGAGGTGGTGAAAGCGCTGCTGGCGGGTGCGGATGCCATCCAGGTGGTGGCCGCCCTCCTGCGCGACGGCCCCGACCGCCTCGGCACGATCACCGAAGAGCTGAAAGCGTGGATGGCAAAGTTCGAGTATAACTCCGTTTCCGAAATGCGCGGCGCGCTTAGTCTGAAGAACTGCCCCGATCCCGAAGCTTACGAACGCGGCAATTACCTGCGCTCGCTGCAACTCTGGCGCGAGTAAGGCACTGACGCGATTTTCCCGCCGCCGCCCGCATTCATCCAGTGCGGGCGGCGTTTTTTGCGCGCGTCTCCATCCCAGCGGCTCGATTCGCGCTACAGTTTCGCCCGAATGCGCCGATCAACCTGTCGCGCGTGCTCACGGATGACCCGCGCTCCAATCACCCAGCTTCCCAGCGACCCACTCCAAGGATGGACCCATGATCGCGCTAAACACAGCGCCGACTGCGACGCCGCAGTCGGCTTCAAGTCCAACTGCCGGATTTCTCCCGGACTTCAACCAAAGCGCCAGTCTCGCGTTCGGGCCTTCGCCTTCGACGGCGTTCACTTCGGTGGCGCGCGTCGGCGACGCCGGTTTATCGCAATACGCCACGCGGCTGTCCTTGAATCTTTCCCTTAAGGCGGGGCAAAAATACTCGTTCAATCTCCATTACCCGAGCGGCGGTCCGTCGGTGTCGCTGGTTGACGCGAAGGGCAAGAAGACCGCGGTCAAAATGGTCAACGGCTTCAGCGTCGCCAAATCTGGTAATTACCAACTCGTTTTCTCGTCTCCCCAATCGCTGAAGCTCGCGTCCAGTCTCGATCAAGTGGAGATCAACTCCAAAGCCCTGTTGCCGACCAAGAGCGGCGACACCCGCATCGACGCCCTGGTTGCCGGCGGCACGAATCAGTGGTGGCACAACGCCGATTCTTCTCCGCTCAAAGGCACGCAGCAGGTTTCGCCGAAGGCCAAAGCGCTGGCCAGCGGCAGTTCGGCGACCGAGCTTACCTACAATTTCCTCTCCAGCGCGCCGGAAGGTCAGAGCATGACTGATTTTCGCGAAATGACCGACGCGCAAAAAGACGCCGTGCGCCGCGCCTTCGATTACTACAGCAAGATCATCAACGTCACTTTCCGCGAAGTCGCCGGCAACGGCACGGGCAACATCAACCTCGGCTCCAATCAGCAAACCGGTTCGGCCGGCTACGCAAATCCGCCCAACGCCAGCGGCGTCAAAGACAAGGCCTTCCTCTTCCTCGCGCACAATGCAGCCACCAACTCTGCCCCTGGCATGCAGGAAGGCGGTTACGGCTACACGACCGTGCTGCACGAAATCGGCCATACACTCGGCTTAAAACATCCGGGCAACTACAACGCCGGTGGCGGCGGCACCCCGGGCCCCTACCTGCCAACGGCGGAAGACAATCATCAGTTCTCGATGATGTCCTACAACGCCAATAACAGCACGCGCGGCGCGAACGCCTCCTCCGCGATGCTCTACGATGTCGCGGCCCTCCAGTATCTCTACGGCACGAAAGCCAACTCCAGCACGGCGACCGACGGTGTCTTCAACTTCGCCGCCAACGAAAAAGCACTGCGCACACTCTGGTCCAACACCGGCGCCGACCGCATCGACCTGACCAATCTCCGCCACGGCAGCGATGTCGATCTCAACGCCGGCGCGTTTTCCAACATCAACAAAACCGGCCCCACCGAAAGCACCGTCCACTCCGGCAACAACAACGTCGCCCTCGCCTACGGCAGCCAGATCAACTCCGTCACGCTCTCCAACGCCGACGACGTCGCGGAAACCGTCACGCTCAACAGCGCGTTCAAGACCGGCAATTTCAACTCGATCTCCCGCTTCGACGCCATCGACGACAAGATCGTGCTCAAGACCTCGCTGTTCAAAAAGATCAGTGCGGCGAATATTTCCTTTTCCGAGACGGCGACTACGAAAAACACGAAGATCATCGTCAACCGCACGACGGGAGAAATTTTCTTCGATGCCGACGGCAGTGGCAAAGGCGTGGCGAAAAAAATCGCCCAATACACCGTCGTCGCCGGTCGCGGCGAAGTCTCCGCGGCCAATTTCACCTTCAAAGCCTGAGGCGAAGCTGACCCGCTTCCTCAATATCCCACCGCCGCGTTGGTGCGGCGAGGATCAGGATAACCGGTGCGCGAGCCGTCGGGGTTGAGCGTGATGGCGTTGAGTCCGCCGTATTGGCGGCCTGTGCCGGCGGGCTCTTTTAAATTCACCTGCCAACCGAGCGCGCGCAGGCCGTTCACGACGTCCTTCGGCAACGTGTCTTCAGCTTCGATCGCATCGGACGTGTCCTTTTGAGTCGGATTGAACCAATGCACGCGCGTGTCGCCAATGGCGGCTTCGAGCGGTCGGTCAAACATCAGGTAATCGATCAATCCTTGCAGCACACCCGTGGGAATGCGCGCCGCTCCCGGAATCCCGATCGCCAAAATCGGTTTCCCGTCGCGCAAAACAATCGTCGGCGAGATGGTGCTGCGCGGGCGACGGCCCGGCGCGAGGAGATTGGGATTCTTCGCCTCGTTGAAGGCGAAGTTGCTCATCGTGTTGTTCATCACGATGCCTGCCGCGACCACTGCCGCGCCAAAATGAAGACTCTGTGATTGGGTCGCGCAGACGATGTTACCTTCGGCATCGACGACGGCGAAATGTGTCGTCGAGGCGTGAATGGATTCCGGCTCGGCCACCCAGGTCGTTTCGCGTCCGCGCGCTTTGCTCGCGCCCGCTTGCTCGCGGATGCGCGCGATGCCCGCGGGACTCGTCATCGTCGCAAAGGCCCGGCGCGATTCCGCCGAATCCGCGATAGTGCGTTGCACCGCGGGTTGCACGACCCGCCAAATGCGGCCGACCAAATCGAGATTCTCCACCGTGCGCAGCGGCGGTTTCATTTCTTCAACTTCCAACGCCTTGAGAATGGTCAGGAAGAGCGAGCCGCCAGCCGTCGGCGGAGGACCGCTCAGCAAACGGTAGCCGCGAAAATCGATGGCGAGTGGCTCGGAGATGCGCGCCTCATAGCGCGCGAAATCGTCGAGTGTTAGCAGTCCGCCGCCCGCATTAGACGCCGCCACTATCGCCGCGGCAATCGACCCGCGATAGAAGCCGTCGGCACCTTCGCGCGCCAACACATCCAACGTGTCGGCAAGATCTGGATTCGCGAGACGCGTGCCGGCGACGGGTAAAGCGCCGCCGGGCAAATAGAGGCGCGCAAGATCAGCGTCGCCGCTTTGCAATTTATCGAGCCGCTCTTCGAAAAAATCCCGCGTTCGCGGCAAGACGAGGAAGCCGCGTTGGGCCAACTCGGTGGTCGGGCGCACATTCTCCGCCCACGGTTTCACGCCCCATTGTTGATGCGCGAGCTGGAGCGCTGCAGCCAGACCGGGCACGCAGACGGCACTCCACCCATCATAACGCGCGCGGTCGCCGAGCGCGCGATACGCGACTGGATCGACGGCATAACTCGCTTGGTCCATGCCATCCACGGCATAGGTGCGGCCGGTTTTTGCCTCGTAGTAGAGCAACATCAATTTGCCGCCGAGGCCCGAGCCGTAGGGCTCGGCCACACCGAGCGCGAGGGAGACGGCGACAGCCGCATCGATCGCGTTGCCGCCCGCCCGCAGCACATCGACGCCGATTTGTGCAGCTTCGGGATGCGCGGCGACGACCATGCCATGAGGCGCGGTAACCGGCTCAATTTTGACGGGCTGAGCAGTGGCGACCAGCAGCAGAGAAACGGTCAACCAAACGGTGAAGAATGTTTTCATTAGGCCTAGGAGTATTCGTCAGCTAATCTGAGTAATGGCATAAAAAAACCGGGGCGCCTTGCGGTCACCCCGGTTGGAGAGAGAATACCTCAGAAGCTCTTCGTGAGGTTCATGTAGTAGGTGCGGCCTTTCGCACCGATCGTGCCGCCTTGATAACCGCGGGACTCGTCGGCAATCGACGGATTCGTATCAAGCACATTGCTCACCCCAAAACGAACCGTGAGGTTGTTCTGGAAGTTCGATTGCTTACCGAAGCGGTGCTCAACGTAGACGTTGTGCTGATAGGTTTCTTCGATCCACCAACGGTAACGCACAACGGCACCGATATCGTTGAATACGCGGATATACTCCGGCATGCCGAGGGCTTCGTAAACGGCCTGCGTGGTGGCACCACCCGGATCCATGAAACCACCGTAGTATTCGGTCAACCAGCCGGCCGACCACTTGCCAAGGCGCCAGGTGAGGCTGGCGTTGCCGCGCAGCTTGGCGCGGCCGTCTTCCGCAAGAACCGTTTCCGTTTCCGAGAATTCATCGGCGACTTCGTCAAACTGGGTCATGTAGGTCGCGCTGGCGCGGAGCGTGAGTTGGCCAAAGGAGAACTTCGGCGTGCGGTAGGAAATCGCCATGTCGTAGCCTTCGAGTTCGCGACTCGCAATATTCAGGTAGTCATCGACCACGGAGAGCACCCGACCGACTGGTGCGCGGTGCGCCGAAGGAGCACGCGTCGAGTTGTAGAGCGTAAACGCGTCGATATCGGCTTGCGTGACGACCGCGCGATTAACCTTGGTATTGCCTTGGTAGGCCGGCGTGCCGGAACCGAGGTCGAGCGTATTGGCATTCGCTCCGCCGGCGATCGCCGCCTGCGTGAGCGCATCAAGGAGCGTCTGGTCGCGCGTCAATTGACCGGTGGCGGTCAAGTTATCGATGACTTGACGCTGTTCCAAATTCCACCAATCGACGGTGATAGTTAAGCCTTTCAACTTGGGAACTTCGAACGCAAAGCCGATGGTCTTGGTGTTGGTGAGTTCCGGTTGGAGTTGATCATTGCCCACCCGAAAGACGGTGCGGCTCACGCTTCCGTCGGTGATGATGCTCGTGACGGTAAAGCGATAGGGATCGGAGACGCCACTGACCGAACGTTGCAACGGCGAGGTGTTGGTCTGCACGAGATTCGGCGCGCGGAACGACTCGTTATACGAGGCGCGGACGAGGATGCTGTTGAAGGGACGCCACGCCATGGAATACTTCGGCTTGAAGGTATCGCCGAAATCGGAGTAGCGCTCGTAGCGACCGGCGACGCTGAACTCCAGCAAATCAAACAACGGGATCTTTTGTTGTTTCCGGACCAACGGGAAGAGCAACTCGGCGAAGCCAGAAACAATATTGCGATCCGACGAGAGATTATTGTTCGGACTCAGGCCGATGAAATCGTTGTCCACCGCCGGGAAGAACGGTGCGTTGACGAGGAATCCGGTCGGATTCAGGCCGTGATACTCCGGGCGCCAGTCGCTGTAGGACTCGAAACGCGCCTCGACGCCGGCCGCCATGCTGATTCTAACACCCATAATTTCCGCGAGCGTGCCGTTCATTTTGGCATCCCACGTGGCCAACTCGGTGCGACCTTCACGGATGAAGGTATCATAGAGCGGCGCGACGACGGTATCGGGATTCGTGTAGGGCTGATCGATTTGAATCACGCGAGTGGTAGCGGTGCCGGGGGTAAGCTCGACGACCTTGAAGTTGAAACCGAAGGGATTGAAAGCGGAGGGATCGGTGCGGAGGAGTGCATTTTGGAAGAGGCTGTGGCGGATATTCCAGCTCTCCTCATCGCGGGTGATCGCAGTCGAATACATCGCCGCCGATTCCCACTGGAAATCCTTGAAAGCCTGACCGCGCAGACCGGCCACGCCACGGAAGGACTGCGAGAGCACATTCACTTCTTTAGGTTTAAATTCACGCGGACGCACACCTGTGCTGCCTGCAATGAGGACATCAGAGGGCGCGCCGATCGCACGCAAGGTGCCGTCGGTGTTAGCCAAACCGGTGGTGTGGTAATAACGCGAACCGAAGGGATTCCATGGATTGTCCCGACCGACGTAGAGATTGAAATCGTCGGTGCCATCCGTGCCGGCGGGATCGCGAGTGAGCCACGACTCAGCGCGGTAATAGGCGAATTCGCCGAAGGCGCTGAGCTTATCGTTGATCTCGTGATTAACCGCGCCGTAGTAATTCACGCGGGTCGTGCGTGGGAGAATCGTGCGGTGGTCGTTGAGATTGTAGTAGTAGTCTTTTTCCACGCTGTCCCAGTTGCGTGACGGCGTGGTTTGGCGGAAACCCGTGCCACCAGCAGCCAACGGCACCATGAAGAAGATACCGGCGCTGGAAGCCGTCAGTGATGTTGAAGGCGTCGTCGACGTCGTGATGCCGCGATTGGTCGTGGGGCGAGAACCGACAAAATTACCGTTCACATCGAAAGTGCCGCGGATGAAGTTGCCGTAAACTGACGCGCTCGAGCGATTGTCAAAATCGTTGTCGCGAATCGTCGACGTGCCCACCACGAGCGGCACGCCATTCCATGGGGGCGGCAGGTCGTAGGAGCGGCGAATATCGGAATCCTTGGAGAACCAGCGGTCTTTCGTGCCGAGGAACCCACGATTGTAGAAGTCGATCATCGAGAGGACGTGCGTGCGGCCTTGGTTGAAAAATTCGCCACCCGATAGGGTGAAGCGCATGTCGTCCGCGCCGCCGTGTTCGGTGATGCTGCCACGGAATGACGCGCGGTAGCCTTGGTAGTCGCGGCTTAGGATCGTGTTGACCACGCCAGCTGCAGCGTCAGCACCATAAATGGCCGAGGCGCCGTCACGGAGGATTTCAATGCGTTCCACCGCACCGACGGGAAGTTGGTTCACATTCACCGCGAGCGACGGCACGCCGCCTTCCGATTGGCTGATAGGATGCGGCGCCATGCGGCGACCGTTGACCAGCACGAGGGTGCTGCCCGAGCCGATACCGCGTAAATTGAGCGAGGTGTTGTCACCGCGAGCGTCGGCACCGAGGACATTGGTTTCCGTCAGCGAGAGCACGCCGCCATTGGGCAACATTTGGAGTAATTCAGCCGGCGTCGGCGCCGCAAAAGACGCCAAATCATCCTTATCCAACACGGTAACTGGTAGCGTCGTCTCTTCATCGAGGCGGCGAATGTTGGATCCCGTGACGGCGAAGGCTTCGAGTTTGACTGGTTGGTCCTCTTCGGTGGTAGCGGGAGCAGCAGGGGCAGTTTGCGCGTGAAGGAACGAGGTTGGTGCGGCCAGAGCCAGCACAAGAGCGTAGAGCGTCGTTCGGGTGTGTAATTTCATAGTGTGTAGTTTCTTGATCGGGGTTAGGTGTGAAAATGAGACAAATCGCCGCAGGGGAACCAAAGCAGGTTCAAACCCTACGAAACGAAAAGCAAATAGAAGTGGGGGCGTGGCAACGAGAGCAGTGTAGCAGTGATCCTGAGAGACACCTAGGGGGAAAGCACGGCGGAAATCGGGCGTAATTCTACGTAAAGAATGCAGCCTTGCGAGCGGGTCTAACTTAGGTGTGCTCAAAGCTGCCATGCCCCAAACCATTCCCGCCAACCTTCGCTTCGTGCTCGTCGACGATACGGCCACGTTTCGCGAACTCCTGCGGGAATCCCTCCTCCGCCGTTTCCAGCCCACTGAACTGCGCGACTTTTCCAACGGCAAGGAAGCCCTCGCCGCTTGTCTCGCCTCGCCGCCTGATTTGCTCATCGCCGATCTCTACCTGCGCGACATGGATGGCCGGGACATCGTGCGCGAATTGCGCCGCCACAATCTCAACACGCGCGTCGTGGTGCTCACCGCCCACCCGGAAGCGCAGTTGCCCGCCGAACTGGTCTCGCTTGGCGTCGCGGGTTTCGTCGACAAGAACTCCCCGCTCGAACAAATCGATCGCGCGGTGCAATGCGTGCTCGAAGGCGGAATGTTTTTTTCCGCGACGGTGCCGCCCCCCGTGCCAACGCTGGCGTTGGAGCCAAACTTGCCGCGCTTGGGAGCGAACGCGCTGTCCGATCGCGAACAGGAAGTCGTGCGGCTGGTCGCGCGCGGACTGGTCTCGAAGCAAATCGCCTCCGAACTTGAACTCAGCACCCGCACGGTAGAAAAACACCGGGCACGCATTCTCGCCAAACTCGACCTGCACGATGTGCCGACGTTGGTGCGCTGGTGTCTGCGCAACGGGCTCGGCTGATTTGTGCGCGACGAAACATGGGGCGTGTTTCGGAGCATTAAAATGGTCGGGGCGGTGAGATTCGAACTCACGACCTCTACGTCCCGAACGTAGCGCTCTACCAGGCTAAGCTACGCCCCGACTTACTCATGAGCGGTCACTGAGAAGTTTTCACGAATCTGAAGCAAGCAGATTTTTTGTGCGCTCAAATTGCTCATTACCCCACGCCGATTCAGCGCACAAAAAAGCCGCGCCTTACGACGCGGCTGATCAATAGTCCGGTAGAAAATTACTTCTTGGGAGCCGGCGGAGGCGGCATCTGCGCGAGTGAGCTTGCGCCCAAACGTTGCGCGACCATGTCAACCATGCGCTGGATTTCGAGTTCGGCGTTACGACGGTTGATCTTGGCCAATTCAACTTCCTTCGCGATCTGGAATGTTTCGCGGTTGGTCGTTTCCTTTAAGGCGCGCAGTTCACTAAGGCGGAGCTCAAGCGCATTGATGTCCCGCTGATGAGCGTCGGCATCGGCCACAAATCCGTCGGTTTCTTTGCTAAGTTGAGTCATGATGTCTTTGTATTCGCGCAATTTCTTTTCCTCTTTGGCGCGTTCTTCGGCATCACGTTGTTCCTGGCGTTTTCTCGCATCTTCAGAAGCACGGCGCTCGAGATCGGCGCGGCGGATATCTTCCGCCGCTTGGACCGCGGCGATTTGCTGCTGCTTGATAAGGTCCCGAGCCTCCATTTCCTTCAGCGCGCCTTTGTAGAAGAACACAAATGTGCCGAGGAGAACGAAGGGGACGATGAGATAAAATTTGTTCATGTGACGGGAGAATGTTCGAGTTAGCTTTTCTTGGCGGCAGCTTCCGCAGCGGCGGCGGCGGCGCGGGCGGCTTCAGCAGCGGCAAGTTTGTCGAGCAGGTTGTAGTAGTATTTAACATTGGCCTCCGCCTGTTTGACGTAGGTTGCGAGAAACGCTTTTTCATCGTTATGCGCCTTGCGCTCGGCCGTGAGTTTCTCGACTTCAAGTTTAACCCCCTCGACTTCTTTCTTCAGGCGTTCTGATTGGTCCTTCAGGCGCTTACGGTCGGCGTGGGCTCGCTCCCGTTGGTCTTCAGCTGCTTGGCGGGCCTTTTTCTTAGCCTCTTCGACGCGATCACGTTCGTCGCGTTCCTGTTTGCGCCTTTCTTGAGCTTCAATGGCCGACTTGATTGCTTGTTCGCGCGCGGCGACTTCGGCGAGGGCCTTATCTTTGCGCACTTGTTCGGCATCAGCTGCTACTTTAGCCAATCTTGCCTCATGATCCTTGTTAAATTGCATGAAGAATCCGGCGAAGATCGCCAAGCCGAGGATCGGGAGAAAAAGGTAGATTTTATTCATTGGGCAGAGAGATTAGGAAGTTAGGACTTCTGGAGTTTTGCGTCGCGCTCGCGAATAACGTCGAGAATTGATTGCTTCATGCGTTCGCCTTCGGCCTTGCCGTCTTCGGTGGCGATAGCGTCTTCCGCAGCTTTCAAGGCGACATCAAATTTTTTCAAATCGTAAGCTACAAAAGCGAGAAAGAGGTAAGTTTGATGCGGCCGGTTTCCACCGCCCCGGCGGACGGCTTCTTGCAAGTGCGGCAGCGCCTCGGCCATCTTTTCCATCGTGTAGTAATTTTGCGCAATCAGGTATTCCAATTGGCCGGAGGCAGGGAAAACCTTGGAAGCACGCTTCAGCGTATCAATCGCCTTAAAGTCGCGGTTGAGCTGTTGATAGGAGTAGGCGAGCAACTCCCAGTTCTTCTCTTCGCTTTCGATCGTGCCATCAGCCAAGCCTTTCTCCAACAGTTCTGCGGCCCGCTCGTATTGTCCGATATTGAAGTGGATACCAACCAAGTTGTAGTTGTCCTTCGGACCGATCATGAAGCCGTTGGCTTGGCCACGCTCGAAAGCGAGGATCGCGCGGATATCCTGGCCTTGACCGAGGTAGAGTGCCACTAACTGTTGCCAATAATTACGACTGGTCGGCGTTTGCGCGACCAACAGCTCGAGCAGTTCGATCGCCTCCGCATTGCGTCCTAAATGCTGCAAGCAAACCAACTTCAGGATGTAGAGGTGATCCTTCGGGTGTGTCGACATCCGCAAGCCGTCATCAACGACCTCAAGCGCTTTCCCAATGGAGACCAGGTCGGGATTATCGCCATCTTGGGTGGCACGATTATAGAGCAACGAAGCGTAGAAAAGCATCACTTCCGGATTCGGCTTTTTGTTCATGCTAATCCAGCGCTTGATGTAACTCTCAGAGAGTTCGTAGCTGCGCTTCACATGGGCGGGATTCTTCGAGGAGGTCGCTTCTTGGAAATAAAGCTGCGAAAGAAAATACACCGTCTCCAAAATGGCGCGTTCTTCGAAAAAGGACGGCGATTTGGCGTCGGATAACCGGAGCGCTGTTTCCAAGGGAACGATCGATTCGGTAAAGGAGCCCTTTTGCAAAAGCACCTGCGCCTTGAATTGATTCAAGACTGCCGCATCGTAACCGGATGGATCGGAAAGCTTGGCGATTTGGGCATTGATTCCTGCGAGTGCCGCATCGAAATTTTTGGCTTCAACCGCAGTCTTGTAAGTGGTGCCAAGAAATTCGCTGGTCGACTCGATAAGCGAATAGTCACGGGACTGGGCGGAGGCGACCGTCGCGGTGAAAATCGCGAGGGCAACTAGCCCAAACTGACGCACGCGGGTAAAAATGAAAAACATGGGCTTAATCTTCGTTGAGATTGAAGGTTATGACCTGCTGCACTCGGGTGTTGACCGATCGCCCACCCTTACGGCCGGGACGGAACTGCCATTTCAACACTGCCTGCATCGCGGGTTGCTCAAACTCGCGTTGCGATGAGCGCACGACCTGAGCTTGGCTGACGCGACCATTTGAATCGACAATGTATTCGACGAGCACTTCGCCGCTAATGCCGGCGCGGCGCATTTCGAAGGGATAATTCGGCGAAACCGGCACGCGCAAGACTGGTGGCTGGTCGAGATTAGCGACGTCAAACAAGTCCTTCATGCCTTGACCGAGCTTGGTGCCCGGTTTGTGCACAGGGATCGTGATAGAGCCCTTTGCAGCCGTAAGGCCGGGTGGTGGTGGTGGTTGAAGAGGCTGGGTAAATGCGGTGACGGATACCGAAGGAACATCCACCAAACTCGGCGGCGCGAGTTGGTTCATTGGCGCATCGTCTACTAGTTCTTCGACGACGTCTTCCGGTTCGGGCTCAAGTTCCGGCATCTCCATCTGGATGAGCGGCACTTTTTCTTCCACAACCTTGGCTTTTTTGGGGGCTTCTTGATTAAAGCCCAGCAGCAACGTGGCGTGAAGACTGACCGCTACCACAAATCCGATAATAAGGTCTTTGTTCATGGATCGCCTTATTTGCCCGTGGGGCGGGTGCGGGTTTCGACCGAGAATTTTTGGATGCCCGCCTTGCGAATCTCATCCAGGACAAGGACAGTGGCACCGAAGCGGGCTTTTTCATCACCCGCGACGAGAATTTTAGGGTCTTCGGTCTGTGTTTTGTAATGCGCGATGCGCGAAGGCAATTCGCCCATGTCGATAAGTTCGCGATTCCAATAAACCGCACCCTGTTCTGATACTTGAATGGTGGTAGGCTCCTCGGGCTTCGTGTTGCCTCGGGGAGGAACGCCCGTCGGGAGGTCGACCGGGATGGATTGGATGCGATTGAGCGACAGAGTAAAAAGGACAAACGTGGCCAATAGAAAAAAGATGATGTCGATCATGGGAATGATCTCGATCCGAGCTTTTTTCATTGGCCTGAGCTTAAGTTGCATGAGAGAGAATTTGGAGGTTGGCTCCGAAGAGGTAACGGGCGATCCGACGCTTTATTAGGCGGCGGGTTTAGTTTTGCCTCATGCGCGTCTCGATGAACACTTTGGTGAAGCCGGCTTTGCGGGCTTCATCGAAGACGTAAATCGCCTGCGCGAAAAAGGCCCGCTCATCACCGTTGATCAAGACACGGCCATCCGGCTCCTGCTGCCGATATTGTTGAAGGCGAACTAAAAACTCATCGAGCGTCACAAGGTCTCGATTCCATGCGATGGTTCCCTCGTCAGTCACTGAGACTGTCACCGTGCCGGCGGGATCACGCGGTTCGCTGGTCTCGGAGGAGGGCAACTGCACATTAATGCCGTCCGATTTATTCAGTGAAAGCGTGAAGAGAATGAATGTCGCGAGGAGGAAGAAAATGATGTCGATCATCGGGATGATCTCGATCCGGGCTTTTTTCGTGCCCCCCGCGTTGTTGCCGCCTCCTCCGTGCATGTTATTTAAGAGTTAGTAAGGTTGCCAGTCGATGAGTCCAAGGGTGCGAGACCCAAGGCTTAGTGATTTGCGGTGGTTTCTTGACCAGCGCGCTTGTCGACGATGAGACGCAACGCATTAGCGGCGTCTTCGACTTCATGACGGGCCTGCTCGAGGCGAGAAGTGAGATAATTGAAGGGCAGCAGCGTAACGACAGTCACGGTCAAGCCGACCATAACCGCGATAAGCGCCTCACCGACGCCGGCCATAACGCGCGAAGCATTGGCGGCAATATCGCCACCCTCACCGAGGGCGCCGAACGTTTCCATCATGCCGGTAACCGTGCCGAGAAGTCCGAGCAAGAGGGCCGCGGTGATGACGGTGTCGAGAATGGTCAAACCCTGCTGGTAACGTGTGAGCTCTTGATTGGCAGCGCGCACGATCGCATTGGAGAGCGACTGTTCGCGATGCGAGAGAGCATAGACCAAAATGCGGGCGACGAAATCGTTGCTTTTCTTGCCGATCTGCATGGCGCCTTCGATGTCGCGCGACTCAACCTTCTCCATCATGCGCTCAACGGCAGCGGCATCGCGTTGGGAGTTTTCACGGAAAATGAAGATCAGACGCTCAACGATGACGGTGACGGCAAGGAGCGAGATCAGTAAGATCGGCCACATGATGGGCCCGCCAAACTTGAAGAGCTCCATCGGAGTCAAGTTCATCATAAACGCCAGGGGCAGGTGTGCAGTAATCATAATGCGATTTTAGTAGGATTAAGAGTTAGCCGGTAGTGAAAATCAGAGGTAATTAGTTACAGGGACTTAAGCCGCGCCACTGGGGGAACTCTGACCCAAAGCACTCTGCGCTTCGCCAGCGCGGCGGAGCGAAAAGGGGTGAGGGCATGAAGCGTAACAGGGCAAGAGGTGTGCGACTAAACCTGATTTGATTGGGAATCACTTTACACTGTCAATTCACTTTCCTGATTTCACTGGAGGAATTTTTTGAATGGCTGCCCGGCTAGGACTCGAACCTAGACAAGCAGAGTCAGAGTCTGCTGTGCTACCATTACACCACCAGGCAGTGGAAAGAGAATGTGTGCGCCTGCGGCAGGTATGAACCTCCGAGTTAATGGAGCCGGTGACTGGATTTGAACCCGCAACCGCCTGTTTACAAAACAGGTGCTCTACCGTT
>CAMTVI010000035.1:0-31512 GCA_947085165.1 uncultured Opitutaceae bacterium | reverse complement strand
CAGGAAAGGGAGGAAGCAAAGCCCCCTCCCTTAAACCCTCCCCTTAAATTTACTCCTCGCTTCAGCAACCCAACCAGCACCTACATCAAAGTGTCACCCATCACCCCGGATCATTTGTAACCTATCACCGGATCATACCGATACGCCCGACTCGTGGGCGGCGCATCTCAAAATCGCCAACGACTTCCGCAACCGCTTGCAGGTCGCCCTGGCGAACACGGCGCGGAAGGCGCCACCCGCCCGTCTGTCGGCTATCGACGCTGTTAGCAATGAGGTGCGAGCCTTCGATCATTTGTGGGCCGATTACACGCAACTTGGCGGAGGCCTGTCACCCCAAGTGCACGCCTACGCCGAACGCATGCTGTTGCCGCACCTCAGTGGTGAACTGACGGCAGCGATCGAGAATCTCAGTCGCACCTTCTACGCGGCACTCGAAGCCGATTACGACGCCGGTTTGGCCGACTTCGCCCATGCCCGCCAACGCACTGTGGTTGCCTCGGCGGTGTTTGTGCTGCTGTTGATCGTCGGAGCTGTTGTGCTGCACCGCGACATCGTGCAGCCCCTGCGCGACATGGAGGTGGAAGCGTTGAAAGTGCGCCAAGGCGTGCGCAGCGGCGCGAGGTTTCACTACGTGCGCAACGACGAATTGGGTGCGGTCGGCCGCGCCTTCAACGACGCGCTCGACACGTTGCAATCAAGCGCGTTTTCCATCGAGCAACTCGAACAGAAAGTGCTCGAACACTCCGCGGAGGCCGCGCGCGGCGAGGCGCAGTTGCGATCGGTCAGTGATAATTTCCCCGAGGGCGCGCTCTACCAATTCGTGCAGCACGAAGGCGACAAAGCGGAGTTTGCGTTTCTCGGCGGCGGCTTCCGCACTATCTTCGGCGTGGCGCCGACGGAGATACTGGCGGACTCCACCTGGCTCGATCGGCAGATTCTACCGGAAGATTTACCGGCGATGGAGGAGGCCGGAAGGACGGCCCGCGCCAACGAGACACCCTTCCACCACGAAGCCCGCATCCTGATGCCGGACGGACGGATCAAGTGGCTGAGTTTTCGTTCGCAACCGCGCCGCGAAGCCAACGGTGACCTCGTGTGGGACGGTGTCATCACCGACATCACGCGCCAAAAAGAATCCGAAACCACCATCAGCCAACAGGTCGCTTTCTATACCGCGCTCAACGCGACCACGCTTGATCTACTGAATCGTCGCGAAAAATCCGCGCTGCTCCAAGCGATCGCGGAACGCACCTCCGCCTTACTCGACACGCCCCACGTGGAGCTATCGCTTATCGATGGCGATACCCTCGTCACCAGCGCCTATTTCGGTCCGCCACCGAGTCTGCTCGGTAATCGCGGCACCCGCAGTGAATCGGTCATTTCTTGGCGATCGGTTGACTCGCGCGAACCGGTTATCGTGGAAGACTACTCTGCACTAGCCGAGGCGCGGCCCAATTACACCGAGCTCGCGATGCGCGCCGTCGCCATCATTCCGATTCTCCATGGCGGCGAATGTCTCGGCATCCTCGGCCTCGCGCGCAAAACGCCGGGTCATGTTTTTAGTCGCAACGACATCCAGAAAGGCCAACTCATCGCGCAGCTCGCGGCGCTCGTTTTGCATAATTCCGCTATTTACGACGATGCGGTGCATGTCGCCGAGGCGCGCATGCAAGAACTCAAGGAAAGCGAACACCGCCTGCGCACTGCACAAAGCCTCGCCCACGTCGGCCATTGGGAATTTCTCTTCACGCCCGGCAAGGGAATCGAACGTTGGTCAGATGAAACCTACCGGATTTTCGGCCTTGAAGCGCAAGCGGAGGTCATAGATCGAGCCCGCTTCGAATCGCTGATTCATCCCGACGACATGCTGCACTTCCGACAGGTCGTCGATGAGGCTTTTACGCAACGCGCGCGTTTCTCCCTGAGTTACCGGGTGGTGCGCCCCGATGGCTCGGTGCGGGAAATCCGCGACCAGGGTGAACCAAAGCACGATGCCGCCGGCAACATCGTGGGCATGCACGGCGTCCTCCAAGACGTGACCGAACGCACCATCGCCGAGTCCGCGCTCCGCGAAAGCGAAGAACGCAATCGGCAGATCATCGATACCGCACTTGACGCCGTTATCACGCTCGATGCCACCGGACTGATCGGAGGTTGGAATCCGCAGGCGAAGGCAATCTTCGGCTGGAACAGCCAACAAGCACTCGGGCAACACGTCACCGATCTCATCCTGCCTGCGCGACCAAATTGGCATAATAACCAAACCCTCGCCCGTCTGTTCACGCATCGGGAAAACACTCTCTTCAATCGCCGCGTCGACCTGATGGCGCTGCATCACGACGGACACGAGTTTCCCATCGAGTTCACCATCACGCCGGTAACAATTAACGGGCGGCCCCACTTCAGCGCGTTCTTACGCGACCTCACCGCGCAGCGCAAAGCCGAGTCCCATCTGCGGCAGTCGCAAAAAATCGAATCGCTCGGCACGTTGGCCGGTGGCATCGCCCACGATTTCAACAACCTGCTTACCGGCATACTCGGATTCATCGAACTCGCGCAAATGGAAGTGGCAAAGTCGCACCCCGCGCGGGAGTGGTTGGACAATATCGCCACCGCCAGCATGCGCGCACGTAATCTAGTGCAACAGATTCTGACCTTCTCCCGCCAGAATGAAGGTGAGCGAACCGCAATCAGTCCCAGCGCCGTGACCGATGAAGCGTTGCGCTTACTCCGCTCCACCCTGCCGCCGATGGTGCGCATCGAGCAAATCTTTGCTGCGGATTGTCCAGCGGTGCTCGCTGACGGCACGCAACTACACCAACTCATCATGAATCTCGGCACCAACGCGTGGCAGGCCCTGCCCAGCAGCGGCGGGGTCATTACGGTGCGCGTGGAGCCGACGTTTGTCACCGATGAGATGCAAGCGGCGCAACCCGACTTGCCGCGCGGCCCAGTCGTGCGCCTCAGCGTGGCGGACGACGGCTGCGGCATGAATGAAGCGACGTTGGAACGGATGTTCGATCCCTTCTTCACCACCAAACCGGCCGGCAAAGGCACCGGCCTCGGCCTCGCGGTGGTGCACGGCATCGTGCGCTCCCACGGCGGCGCCATCATTGCCCGCAGCGCCATCGGAGAAGGCACGACCATTGAGATCTATTTGCCGACGCTGGAAACCAAGCTGCCGGATGCAGCCACCGAACGAGAACTCATTCGCGGCAACGGCGAGCGCATCCTCTTCGTGGACGACGAAAACGTCGGCCGCACGGCGATCGCCTCACTGTTGGAACACTTGGGCTACCGCGTGGAACACTTCGATCATCCAGAGGTTGCGCTCATCCGCTTTGCCGAATGCCCCACGGAATACGATCTGGTGCTGACTGACTTCGCGATGCCCGGATTAACCGGCGCGGAATTCGGGCGCCGCGTGCGCCTGCTGCGACCCGCGATTCCGGTGTTGGTAATTTCCGGCTTCATCGATCACGCGCGCCAATTGGAACTTGAACAATGCGGCATCACCGCAGTGTTGCGAAAGCCCCCGACGGTCGAAGAACTCGCCCACGCCGTCGCCACGTCCTTGCGCTCTTAACGGCGGGCGCTGCCCGCACGAAGCGAGGCGGGTTGCGTAGTTAGCTCGCAGTTCAAACGCAGCCCTTCGGACTCGTCGCATGCGGAGCGGAGAGCCCGCATTTTCCGCTGTGAAACTCTGCAAGCATGCAATGGCACGAGCCGAGTTCTCGGCTCGTGCGCAGGATCAATTTATTCGGCCGCAGCGCTAGACGGATTCCGCGAGCGCCGGGGCGCGACTCAAATGGTCTTTGGCTTCTTCACTGCTGTTTTGAAAATTCCAGGAGCGGGTGTCTTCGAAGCCCCGGCACTCCGCGACAATCTGCGGGTTGCCCACGAGGACGTAGCGCACACCGAGTTCGCGGCAGGTCTGCATCGCTTGCAGCAAAAGTTTGATCACGCCCATGTGCAGGGCCTTGAGTTTGTGCACATCAATAATCGCCTTGTTGTGGCCGGCATCGACTGAGGCGGCCAATTTCCCCTTCATGTAAGTGGAGATTTCGGCAATCACCGATTGCGTGCAGCTCTCCGGGAGTTGCATCACGGTGCAATTACCGTCGACCGAGAAGTAGCGATGAGAAGTATCGAGATTCATCGCTTTGGCAATGCGGGCCTCCAGATCGATCAGGTCGATCGGCTTGGTGACTATCGCGGTAAATCCCGCCGCCTGCGCGGCCTGTTGCGGAGCCGTTTCGGTTTTCACCACCAGCGCAAACACGGGAGTGAATTTCGTCTTCGGATTGGTGCGCACCAAACGGAAGAGAGTCAACGCCGCGTCATTCTCGAGCGAAAGGGAAATCATGATCAAGTCCGGTGGAGTCTTGGTGCAAAAATCCGCCGCTTCGCCCTGCGTTGTGACACCGTGCACTTTCCACGGCGTGTGCTTCAAGCCGTCCTGGATCTGTTGCACAATCGCCGGTTTATCTTCGACGATGAGCAACGTGGCCGGATCGAGGATGGACCGCACCTTGCTCGGCGCGTCGGCGAGCGAGCGCAATTCGATGATCCGGCCCGCTTTCTCCACGAGAGTTTCCTCTTTGAAGGGTTTCACGATGTAGTCGCGAATGCCCATCTTGGCGATTTTCAGGACGTTGTCGCGGCCGCCTTCGGCGGTGAGCATCATCACGGGAATTCCTTTCAATGCTGGATCCGCCTTGAGCTTCGCGAGCATCTCGACGCCGTCCATCACTGGCATCGTGACATCGAGAAGAATGAGCGTAGGTGATCCCTTGGCCGCCAGGGCCAGTCCCTCGACGCCGTTGGCTGCCTCCAAGATTTCGCAATCAAAAGCCTTGAAGGCTTTTCGCACGATTATGCGGACGGTTTTGGAATCATCTACGGTTAGGATCTTATGGCGCATGGTGAACAAATTTTTGAGTTAATCGACGCACTTAACGAGGATGTCGGCGACGATGCGGTGGCCGTTGCTATCGAAGCTGTAAATGTAGCGTTGGGCGGAGCTGATCGGCTCGACGCAGAAATTCGCACCCCGCAAAATCGAGGGGATCGTCAACATGCACGGGTAGCCGGCGTCACAAAGTTTGTTTTTGAAGCTGCCCACGCTCATGTTGGTCAACTCGCCGATCGCATCATTGACGATTTCATCACTCGATTGGGCGAGTTCGGCTTCATCTAAGCCGAGTAATTGGCCGGTGCAGATCTCGGCAAACCGAAGAGGAAAATAGAGGTAAATCAGGCCGTTGATATCTCCGATAAAACCGACCGTTCCGACAACTTGCGGGCTGCTTGCCTCATCGGTCCCTCGGATCTGGCTGGCGGGCAGAGTGCCCTGCGTCGCCGCCGTAGTGATTTCGCAATCACGCCCCAGCATCGTTTTCAACACATCGGCAATGGCACGATGGATGTTTTCACGAATAAGACTTTCGGTAATTACCTGAGTGGCGGGCATGGTTAGGTGGCTCAACTTACCTGTTCTGAATGTATTGGTATCGGCGCGAGTGCCCTGGGACTTTACGCAAATATTTACAGATTCAGCTCCAACGGGTGGTTTCAGCCATGCCCTCCTATCGGCACAAGGCCTCCGGTAACGAAGCGGAATTCATCACGCTCCGCTCTCCACGCCCAAACGAGTCTCCCCGACTAGTCCGATTCGGTTGTCCCGACTTCGACCGGTTCGCCTGCCTCGCGATATTCCTGCAATTTGTTGCGGAGAGTGCGGATGGAGATGCCCAGCAACTCGGCCGCCTTGGTGCGATTGCCCTCGGTGTGTTGCAAAGCCTCGCGAATCGCCTGTTTTTCCATCGCGGCAATCGTTTGCACCTTGGGTGCTTCATCCCTGCTCGCGAGCGACATCGGCACGTCCTTCGTCGAATCCGCCGCCGCCGTGGTGAACGGAAAACCGGAATTGAGTAACGCCTCGCCCGACGAGAAGAGTCCGCCCACCGTGGGCAGCCCTAGCGCCGCGGCGGAAACCGACCGGCCTTCCTCGGAAAGAATCACCGCGCGCTCGATCGTATTCTGCAATTCGCGGACATTGCCCGGCCACCGATACGCCTGCATTGCCCTGATCGCCGACTCGGAAAAGCCAGTCACCTTGATGCCCAACTTGCGGGAGAGCCGGGCTAGAAAATGCTCGGCCAGAGGCAGAATATCCTCCAAGCGCTCGCGGAGCGGCGGCACATGCACCGGAAAAACATTCAAGCGATAATACAAATCCTGCCGGAACGCGCCCTTCTCCACATAGCTGAGCAAATCGCGATTCGAAGTCGCGATGATGCGCACGTTGACCTTGATCGTGCGATTGCCGCCCACGCGTTCGAACTCCCGCTCTTGCAACACCCGCAGCAACTTCGCCTGCAGATTCGCCGGGATTTCGCTCACCTCGTCCAGCAACAGCGTGCCTTGATTCGCTAACTCAAAACGACCTTCGCGCCGGTCGGTCGCCCCAGTGAACGCGCCGCGTTCGTGACCGAAAAATTCGCTCTCAATCAAGTTCTCCGAGATCGCCGCGCAATTCACGCGAATGAACGGGTGCTGGCGTCGCGGGCTCCGGCGATAAAGTTCGCGGGCGACCATCTCTTTACCCGTGCCGTTTTCACCGGTGATCAACACCGTCGCATCCGTCGGCGCCACGCGCTCGATCAATTGGCTCAGCCGTAGCATGACCGGACATTTGCCCACGATGGAGCCCTCATCTTCGCCCTGTTGGTCGCTCAGGAGTTTATTAACCTGCAGCAACTGACGGTAGGTCTGCCCCTTTTTGATAATGATATCGATCTGCGACGGCGTGAATGGTTTCAGCACATAATCAAAGGCCCCCGCCCGCATGCACGCCACGGCGGACTCAATCGAGCCATAACCCGTCACCATCACCACCAACGGGCGATCGGGCAACGTCGCCAATCGCTCCAGAAAATGCTGTCCATCTCCATCCGGCAGCCGGATATCGAGCATGACCAGATCGAACGACTCCTTACAAATCAATGCCTCCGCCTGCGCCAATGTTTCAGCTACAGAAACTGCAAATTTCCGACGAGTGAAAATCTCCGTTTGGAGACTCCGCACAATCGGCTCATCTTCTACGATAAGGACTTTTTCAAAAGACATCGATTAGCTGCCCATGGTGCAGACGGTTACGACGGAATGCAAAGCCAACCTCGCACGCGAGACATTCAGGTGAAGTTCGGGGCGAGCAATGCCACCTTGCTCCCGCTGGCCATGACTAACTGGCGCACCAAATTGAGCACTTCGGTAGGCGCATAAGGCTTGGGCAAATAGGCCACCAGCCGACTATGCGGCAGCGGATCCACTCCCCTCCCCGAGACGCTCCCGCTCATTACCAGCACCGGCAGATTCGGTGCGGCCTCGCGCAATTTAAGGCAAACTTCGCGGCCGTCGCCGTCCGGCAGACGACAATCAGTGAGTGCCACGATTATCTCCTCCCGATGTTGGGCAAAAATCTTCTCCGCCAACGCCCCACTCGCCGCCCAATACACGCGCAACCCCAAGAGCCGCATCAACGTCGTCAGTAAACCTGCGATTGTCTCATTGTCCTCTATGACCAACACCGCATCACGGCGCACGAGAGCGACATCGCTGGCATCGGCGGCGGACTTAGAAAGCAGAGCGTCACTCATACTCATGTAATAGCACTCGGCCTCGGCTTTTCCTGCGAGAAAACTTTGTGCAAAAATTTATTAAAGTTTCCCGAAATGCGACCGATGAGATGGCTAAGGCGTATTGTCTCCCTCCTGCATGCATACTCGATTGCTCTCCTTCCTCTCCGACATCGATAACTCCCTCGCGGCGGACGATCCCTCGCCAGATGACGGCGCTTGGGAAACCACCCGGACCGTGAACTACCACCTTGGACTCGCCCGTCTCAATCTCGGAGTGCGAACCGCGGACGGTGCCACCCTGCGCGGCTCGGTGCTCTTGCAAGGCTACGAACTAGCCGACGGCACTGCCTGCCTCAAAGCGACGTTGTCGTGGTGCGGTTCGGAAAGTCACATCGTGCGGCAGATTTTCACACGGCCGAATGTCAATTGGACCAGCGAAGCGCGCAAAATTGCCGCCGAGTGGATGGGCGGTCCTCCAGCTTCCTTAGTCAGCACCGTTGAACACGAAAACGAAAAATTGGTCGCTACGGGCTGAGCTAGTTTCACCTTTGGGATAAAATTTGCGGCGCGAGCACAGCTCGCGCCTTTTTGCTGGCCGCTTAAGCCGCCGTATTCAAACGCGACTCACTCACCCGCTCCAATCCCGCGTGATACGCCGGAGCCACACATGCCAAGCGACGCCGCGCCTCACCGAGGCGTTGGAGTTCCGCTTGCGCACGCACAATATGCGAATCGAGTCCGTCCATGCTGGCCTGGCGTCGCGCAATGACGGATGCCACCCGGGGTCGCAGTGCTGCGACTGCGGGTTCGTCCGCCAAGCGACACAATTCAGTGACGATCGGAGCGGCCCGTTCGGTTAATTCCACCGCTTCGACCCACTCCTCTGCTTGCAAGTGCAAGTGCTCCTGCTGAGCCAAATCATCCAGCGCGGTCAACAAGCGGTGAGCAGTTTGCAACGACGTTGCCATCAGGCGACACCCCGCATCCCGGATGGGCCGCTGGAGCCTTGTTGCGTGAGCATCTCGGCCCACGCATCGCGCACATCGCGCAACAGGCGCTCAACTTCAATCACCGGTTCGACATCCTTGCGCATATTCGCTTCGGTCAGTCGACGGATGTAATAATCGTAGAGTCGTTCCATCGTGCGGGAGAATTCTCCGCCGGCCTCGTGGTTGAGCGTGCCCTGGAGTTCCACGAGAATATTCTGCGCCTTGATCAACTGCTGATTGATCACTTCGATCCGGCGCACGTCATCCGTAGAACGGGAAAACGCCTCACGCACGTTACTTAAATTCCGCAGTGCACCATCGTAAAGCATGAGCACCAACTGGCCGGGGCTGGCCGTGAGAACCGAATTGGCGCGGTAGGTGCGCGCGTAGTCTTGGGCAACCATGGTCGCGCTCAGGACAAATCTTCGGAGTGATCGGGAGAGTTAATCACTGCCGACGCTACGTGACGCAGCACTTCGAGCGGTGGGTAGGACGGGTCGGCCGCGAGCGCTTTGCCGCGCGCGACGACTTCGGGCCTAATCTCTGGTTGAGCCGCGAGTGCGGCTCGGAGCGTGGCGGAATGGGAAGCCGAAAACTGGTCGGATCCCGGACCGCGCACGACGGGCTTTTGTTGAACCGGCGCCACAGCGTCGGCGCGGATTGTTCGGTCTGAAGATGAAGTCGAATTAATCATTTTCTCAGCGTTGGGTGATACGGTCTGCCGCTGACTGTTGCTACAGGGAACGCCGTTGGTTGATAGGGCTATAATCGACCTAAACCGTGATTTCTTTAATCAGGAATTGGTAAAGCATTGATGAAGGCTACCGTGGGGGAAGCGTGCGAAACATCTCGCCGGCCGCGAACGCGGCGAAGCGACTGGGACTACGCAACGCGGCCAAGCTCAAGTCCATCGGTTGGTTGCCGCGGTCGGTTTTGAGGAATTGTCGGCGCACGCTGTTCGCGACTGCCGGATTGTCGGCGGAGATTATTTCGTCGAAATTCCAAATGAGTCGGATTTCGCGGATCGTGGCCAATTTAGCACGGAGCCCGATCGCTTGCGGGCGGTCGGCTCGGTAATGCGTCAGATCGACAAAGAGAACCCCATCGATGGCGTAACGCGCCGCGAGTTTATCGAAAAAGCCGTGAGGCAGCGCTTCGGTGGAAGTGAATTCCTCCCGGCCAAACCACCAAAGGCATTCTTCACGGGAAAGGGCCACCACTTCAAAACGTTGTTGTTCCTGCAGTGCCGCGAGCAGAAGCGGATCGAGCGTCTTGCCCGTTTCCGGGGGGGCCACGCGGCCGACACTTAGCGGCAACACGAGCACGCGCCGGAAATCGACCGGCAGTGCGCGTTCGCCGGAGAAGTTGCGCGGCGTGTAGAACGGGCCGGAGTGAACCTCTTGATCCGTCGTCGAGGTTGTTTCGCAACCGACGAGTATGCCGAGCAGGAGAACTGGTAGCATCCGCGCGCCATTATTCCAGAGGTGACGCAGATAGCTGAAGTTTTGAAAATTGGCACCTACTCGGTGGGAGCGTGCGAGATGGAGCATGGGAGATTGGGTAGTTCGGTGGCAGATCGGCGGATTAATGCGACGGGGCAAATCCGGTCTCAGCTCGTGACAAAGGGATATTTTATTTCGTGCTGTTCTTGAAGAAGGCGTTGGTCAGGGCGCTGCCTTGCTGCTGCAAGTTGGATTGCGCCTCTTCCATCTTGATGAAGGCCGAGGTCATCAATTCGCGTCTCGTCTCTAGGTGGCGCTCCAAGTCGACTACTTGACGGTCAAGATCTGTGTTCGTGCGCGCCAGTTGCGTCACCTGGGTTTTGCTGGAGGTGCTGAGGCGGTCGATCGTGGCAACAAATTTGGCTGCAAATCCGGTGGAGCTCGCCTGAAACATCGCCTCCACCTCGGTGGGTTTGTCGCGCAGCGCGTTGTTGAATTTGGTTTCGTCGGTAATCGAAAGGGTAAGACCTATGCCTGTGGTGGTGATTCCAAGGTGATCGAGTCGATTGATCGTGCTCGTCGCTCCGGACACGGCCCCGAACGAAAGGGCGCGGAGCTCGCGGGCCCACCCCTGCACTTCGCGATTGTTGCTCAATACCGAGGTGGTGACTTTGGTGCCCGTCGCCGTAGTCTTGGTTTTGTCCTCAATAAAATTTTGCACCGCATTGTAGGCGGTGAGAAATTCTTTGATCTTGGCGTCCATCGCTTCGGTGTCGGAGGCGATGGTAATGGTCTGGGTTTCCTCGGCCGTCGCGGTGACGGACAAGCCCGTGATGCCGTGCGCCGCCGCGGTTAGCGTATTACTCCGACTGCTGCGCGTGCTGCCATCATTGAGGGTGAAGAGCGCGTCCTTGCCGCGAGTGAGCGCCGCGCCACTACCCAGCCCGAGTGCCCCGAGCAGACCACCCGCACCTTCACTCACCGCGATACCCACGTCGCCCGTCGTATTGTTGGTCAACAGCATCCGATCGCTGGCCGAATCGTAGCTGGCGGTGACGCCGGCGGTGGATTGGTTGATGCGCTTGATGACCGCGGAAAGTGTGTCGGTATTGACGTTGTAGCCGATCGCGACGCCGTTGATCGAAAAGGTGCCGGCGCCATCGACGTCGACTGCCGTGATGGCAGCGCGGAGGCCGGCGCTGGCAATCGTGGACGAAGTCTTCAACGCCCCGAGTGCACCGGAACTGGTGATCGAGCTGGAGGCATTATTAGCCAGCTTCAGAACGCCCAGGATGTTACTGGTGTCATTGGCCGCGCCGAGCGTGATTTCGGCGAGACTGCCACTAGTCAGCGTAATCTTATCGGTGACTTCGTTGTAGGCAGCTGTCACGTCCCCGCCGGTCGCCGTGCTGATGGCCGCAAAGACATCCTGCAACGAATCGGTTAGCGCAATGGTCACCTTGGCGCCGTTCACGCTGAAGGTCCCCGCCGTCACCGGCGTGCCCGTGCGGAGGTTAGCAATTGTGAGTCCCGAGACATCGCTCGAGTCGTTTAGTCCGACTCCGATATCGGAAACTCCGACGCGGCGGGCCACTGTCGCCAATTGGGCGACGGCAATCTTGTAAGAACCAGGCGCGCTGCCGGCCGCACCTGTGGCTGTCCACGCACCGGTTGTCGCGGACGAGGTGGTCTTGCGACTGGAAAAGAGATTCGCCTGCTGCAGTCCCGAAGTCGCGTTCTTCAGGGTTGCCAACCGGGCGCTCAAATCGCTGATCGCCGTGGAGCGCGCGGTATTGGTCCGCTTGTCTGCCTCGATCCGATTGATCGGCGTGCGCTCGAGATCTATAATGTTGTCCACAAGGGACTTCCAATCGAATCCTGAAGCGAGTCCTGAGAGTTGTAAGCCAGCCATAAGAATTGGAGCGATAATGCCCCACACCTTTATCGGCCATAACCCGAAAAAGTTAAATCGAGGAATGCCATTTGAAAACATTATCGACGAATTTTCCGGCCTGAATTTCTGGTAAAAAACCCGAATGAAAGCACTGACCACTGTCCTCGGCTGGGGCGCCAACGGAAAAAATATTTGTGCGCAGTCGCGCTAAATCTTTTCGCAAACCGCGCCGTTACTTCATTTGCCGCGAATCAGAAACAAGGCCGACCTGCACCGGGGTCGTTTCACCCGGAGCCGAATGCGACACGGACGTCGCAAGCTCAAAATCAAGGAAGATTACCATGTCAGTCGTTATCAATACCAACTACGCGGCGGCTAACGCTGCGAACAACCTCGCCGCCTCCAACGCCCAGCTCTCCAAGAGCCTCAATCGTTTGTCGAGCGGATCGAAGATCACCAGCCCTGCAGACGATGCCGGCGGCCTCGCAGTTTCCATGAAACTGTCGGCCACCGCCCGCCGCATGGGCGCCTACCAAAACAACATCGCCAACGGTGTCTCGTTCCTCAACGCCCAAGACGGTGCCTACAAAGTCGCCGCCAAGATCTTGGATCGCATGAGCGAACTGGCCACCCTCAAGCTCGATACCACGAAGACGACGGATGATACCGCCAACTACGACGTCGAACTCGCAGCGTTGGACAGCCAACTCACCGACCTCGGTGGTGAGACTTTCAATGGCATCGCGTTGTTCGGTTCCATCGAAGTCGCAACCGGCGACGGCACCAGCATCTCTCTCGGTGAGCGCTCCGCGACGTTCCCCGCGAGCCTCTCGACCGCCACCGTCGATGAGCTGAAAACGGCCATCCAAGGGCTCGCGACCGACCGCGCTGCCAACGGCAGCGAAGTCAGCCGCCTCCAGTTCGCCGCCGAATTCTCGATCGTCAACAAAGCGAACCTCGAAGCCGCCAACAGCCGCATCATCGACGTGGACATCGCCCACGAATCCACGCAACTCGCCCGCTGGAACATCATGGTTCAAGCTGGCACGGCGATGCTCGCTCAAGCCAACCAAAGCCCGCAGGCCGCCCTGCGCCTCATCCAAGGCTAAGCGTGATCGGCGCGAAGTCGGCTGGGCCGACTTCGCCGCCTACCACCGCCCCGCCTTTGCGTGACACTGTCACGTTCCGGTTTCTGACAATTTTTCTGCGCTCCTGCGCAGGCCCAATTTGAGGCACACGCCTTGAACAGCGCGGACCGGAGCTGTCTCCCTCGGTCACGTGGCGACAACGGATGTCGCACTTATCAAGGACAGATACCATGTCAGTCGTTATCAATACCAACTACTCGGCGTCCAACGCAGCGAACAACCTCGCTGCCTCGAACGCTCAGCTCTCCAAGAGCCTCAACCGCTTGTCGAGCGGTTCGAAAATCAATAGCTCCTCTGACGATGCAGGCGGTCTCGCGGTTTCCATGAAACTGTCGGCCACGGCTCGCCGGATGGGTGCCTATCAGAACAACATCGCCAACGGTGTCTCGTTCCTCAACGCCCAAGACGGTGCCTACAAAGTCGCCGCCAAGATCTTGGATCGCATGAGCGAACTGGCCACCCTCAAGCTCGATACGACGAAGACGACGGATGATACCGCCAACTACGACGTCGAACTTGAAGCGTTGGACAGCCAGCTCACCGACCTCGGTGGCGAAACGTTCAACGGCATCGCGCTGTTTGGGTCGATCGACATCTCGACGGGCGACGGCACCAGCATCAGCCTCGGCGACCGCTCTACTGCGTTCCCCTCCGGCCTCTCGACTGCCACGGTGGACGAACTCAAGACGGCCATTCAGGCGCTCGCGACCGACCGCGCTGCCAACGGCAGCGAAGTCAGCCGCTTGCAGTTCGCTGCGGAATTCTCCGCCGTCAACAAAGCCAACCTCGAAGCTGCCAACAGCCGCATCGCTGACGTGGATATCGCACAGGAATCCACCCAGCTCGCACGCTGGAACATCATGGTCCAAGCCGGGACTGCGATGCTCGCCCAAGCCAATCAGAGCCCGCAGGCCGCCCTGCGTCTGATCGGCTAAACTGGTAAAGCATAGTGGTTGCTCTGATTCGCCAACCACCCGGTCGCCCGCAAGGGCGGCCGGGCTACCAGGCGAGCCACCGATCACTGCGCAACATACGGCGGACTTGAGCTTATCCCTCGAGTCGCGAGAAGGCCTCGGTCCAATCCCGGGGCCTTTTTGTTGCCTACCCGTCTCGCGCTTCGGCATTGAATCCCCTTCGCCCGCCCCACTTAGTCGACGCCCGATGACTGCACGCCCAGCCACCCTCGCGCTCGCTGTGGAATATTTCCGGCGAGGCCAACTGGCGGAAGCCGCAGCAATGTGCCTGCAACTCCTGCCCCGATCACCTGCTCCCGCCGCGATTCACCATCTGCTCGGCTTGATTCACCAACGCCATGCCCAGCCCGCGCAAGCAGTCGAACATTTCTCTCACGCCACCACTGCCGAGCCGACCAACGCTCGCCACTGGCTGCAGCTCGGCGTCGCGCACCGCGCCCTCGGCGAAACCGACGCGGCCCTCACCGCCCTGCGCCACGCTCAGCAACTCGACTCCACCCTCGCGGACGCCGTTCTTCAGGAAGCCAACCTCCTCAAATCCCTCGGCCGCTACGCCGAAGCGATTCCTCTCTATCGCAAATTCCTTAAAGTCGCGCCGCGGTCCGCGTCCGGCCTTTACAACCTTGGCGTGGCCCTGCTCGAAACCAATTCGCCGCATGACGCCATCGCGCATTTTCGCCACGCGCTCGCCGCCGAGCCCGATCGCCCCGAAGTGCTCAATACCCTCGGCACCGCGCTCCTTGCCGTCGGCCAACTCTCCGCCGCCCACGAAGCGCTCACCGCCGCCACGCGCGCTCGACCCAATTATTTCGCGGCCCTCGACAACCTCGGTCGTCTCTACAAAGCCGCTGGGACACCGGAAGAAGCTATTCCGTGTTACCGCTCCGCGCTCGCCGCACGCGCCGTCGCCACCACGCACAGCAATCTGCTCTTCGCGCTCAATTACCTCGCCGACGCCGAGCCAGCCCCCACTTTCGCAGAGCATCGACGCTGGCACGAACAACACGCCGCTTCACTCACACCGCCGACCGCGGCCCCCGTCACACCACCACCGGCCAAGCGCCGCTTGCGCATCGGTTATCTCTCGCCCGACTTTGCGCACCACGCCGTCGCCTATTTCTTTGAACCGGTGCTCGCCGCGCACGACCGCGCACGCGTGGAAATTTTCTGCTACGCCAACGTCCTTTCCCCCGACACCGTCACCGCGCGACTGCAACAATTCGCCGAACACTGGCGCGATATTGCTCGCTTGAGCGACGACGACGCGGCCGCAGTCATTCGCGGCGACGACCTCGATCTGCTCATCGACCTCGCAGGCCATACCGCCGGGCATCGCCTCCTCGTCATGGCGCGCCGCCCTGCCCCCGTTCAAGCCACGTGGATTGGCTACCCCAACACCACCGGTCTCGACGCCATCGACTACCGCATCACCGACGCCATCGCCGATCCGGTCGGCGCCACCGAGAAATTCCACTCGGAGAAACTCGTGCGCCTGCCAGCCAACTTCTCCTGCTATCGCCCCGAAGAGCACACCCCGTCGATCAACCCGCTGCCGGCGCTAACGGCGGGGCACGTCACCTTCGGCTGTCTCAACAACATCGCTAAAGTTACTCCCATCGTGATCGCCACGTGGGCGCGCCTTTTGTGCGCGTTACCCAATGCGCGACTTATTTTGAAATCGCGCAGTCTCGGTGACCCGTGGGTCGCTGAGCGTCTCCACACTGCGTTCGCACGCGGTGGTGTCGGCACCGCGCGCGTCACGTTGCTCAGCGAGAAGCAATCCGTGTTCGACCACCTCAGTCTCTATCACTCAATCGACATCGCGCTGGATCCGTTTCCCTACAACGGCACCACGACCACGTGCGAAGCTCTGTGGATGGGCGTGCCGCTCGTCACTCTCGCGGGCGCAACCCACGCCGGTCGTGTCGGCGCGAGTTTGCTCACCCACGCCGGACTCGCCGATTGGATCACCTCTTCCACCGACGACTATGTGGCGCGCGCGCGCGCCGCCGCGCAAGATTTGCCCGCCCTCTCTGATTTGCGCGGTCGCCTCCGCGAACAATTTCACGCGAGTCCACTGTGCGCGACCGAGTTTTTCACGCGCCAATTCGAAGTTGCGTGCGCCGCGATGGCGAATCGCGAATGCTAATGGAGGCAGCGTCAATTGGCGGAGAGTGGCCCTCCTCCAATTGACCCAGTTCAAACATTCAGGCGCAGGCTAACGCCTCCGCCACGACCGTGCCCACTGTCTCACGTGCATTGAAATGATCGTAGATCAGCTGGCGTTCCGCCGCGCTCATCGCCAGCGCGCGTTCACAGGCTAGTGCCAGTGATTCCAGATTCCCATGCCCGTAGCGCACGATTAAATTGGCCTCATTGAGTTTCTCGAGACGCCCGCCGTCGCGCGAATCTTCGCTCACCGGCACCATGCCCAGGCAGCCTGACCAAAATGGCCGGTCGGTGTGCGTCGCACTCATGGCCGGCGAAGCAAACATCCTGCCCTCGGGGCAAAGCCCAACCTTGAAACGGTTGAGCATGAGGCGGGCCTCCACGGGAGTTGAGTGGTCATGACTGGCGACGAGACAGTCTTTGAAACGTGTCCGCAAAAAATCGAGCTGACGTCGGCGATGGAGCGTGAGTCCCATTTGTGAACCGAGAAAGTAGATCTTTCCCTCCGGCTCAGGATTGAAATCACTTTCGTGGGGCACGAAATTGGCCACCCAGCTTCGATGCTGCGTCACACAACCGGGGCGCAAATAGGCGCGCCCTTCCGGCGCCAATGGCGATTCATCATGAATCAACACATCAAGGTAAGGGGCGATTGAGTTGAAGCACGGCATATTGCGGCTCGCCTCATCAAACGCATAGAACAAATGCCGGACGTTCATTTTCGCCAAAACCGCAAACACCTTGCCGGCCAGATCGCCGAGAGACTGAGGCTGATGAGCCATCGTGATCAACCAGCGCTCCTCCCCGGGTTCGCGGGGCGCACGGCCCAGATCGAGCACCCCTTTCCGGCCGGTGATCCACGCTGGCAAAAATTCAATACCAGGTTGGCGCATCGCGGCGAAACAACGCGCGTTGGCCGCATACCAATCACAATCCAACCGCGCCTTGCACAGCAGTGCCTCATCAAGGGGATTTGCCACCAATGGACGCAAGTCCATCGTCGGCAATCGCGCCAGATAGGCCGAAACCGGTTCCAGCGCCCCGGCCCACTGATCGAAATAGCAGATACGAACCCGGCGCATGGTCATTCGGTCCTGGTTCAGCGCGCGACGTGGAGCCGTCCGATCTCGCGGTCGAACTTCGTCAAAGCGAGCGGGTTCCTTTTCGCCTCCACCTTGGGGCCGTAGTTAGTGGGGTCAGTGATGAACATCCTGCGGTGACGAGGGGACGAGTGAGAAGAAAATCAGGCGACGCTGCGGGTTGGTTCGCGCTGTTGTTGCAAGCGGACCACGAATTCGCGGGCTTGGGTCAGGTCGCTTTCGGTATCGACCTCGCAGCAGACGACGGCCTGCGCAGGCAACGGAGTATGAAGCGCGAGGCGGGAGAAAACGTCGCGCCCATTCTCTTCCAGCATGCCTGGTGGCAAGCACGCGACGTTCGCCCACTCCCACAGCGAGCGCTCGGTGCGGCTGAACCCTGTGACACTCAATCCGCCTTCATCACCGCTCGCTTCGGTCGCCGCGAAGACCGCTTGTTCTGTCTTTGCTTCCGTGACCCCGATGAGCGGGGCTTGGGTCGCCGCGGATCGCAAAAAAGCCTGAAAACTTGCGCGCTCGAAAATAATATCACCGTCGAGGTAAACGCACGATTCTGTGAGGTAGCGCGAGCCGAGCCAGTAGCTTTGTTGCGTGGTCGTCGTTCGGTAAGCAGGATTGCGCACAATCGTGATGTCGCTGCGGATTTTGAAAGCCGCTTCGATCACCTCATGCTCGAGATAACCCACCACGACACGCACGTCCGGCACGTCGCGCATCAAATCGAGCTGCCACTCGAGAATCGAGCGGCCCGCGACTTCGACCAAACATTTCGGTTTGCCGTGGCCCAGGCGCGAGCCTAGTCCGGCGGCGGCGATTACAACGTGTTGAGCAGTCTGCATAAAGTGTCTCCTCGGCCGACGATGTAGTCGGAGTTGTCCATGACTTCGCGCGCGGGCGGGTGCACGCCACCGTAGGCGATGCCGATGTCGGCCTCTTCAAACATCGGCAGGTCATTGAAGCCTTCACCGATGCACACGACGCGTTCATATTGATCGCGCAATTCGCGCACCGCGCTACTCTTGCGCAGCACCGAAGTCAGCGCCCCGAGTCGGCCATTGGCGCGCGTCTCGGCTTTCGAAGAATACATGCCGCAGCCGAGACTGTCGGCGAGTCGGCGCACCCACACATCGAGATTGCCGGTGACCACGTAACATTGCTCGCGGTGATCGCGAATAAATTGGGCGATCGTTTCGTCCATCGGCACCTGTTCGACAATGCGCGAAACCGTATCGACTTCGATTTCCGCCAGTAGCCGGCAGCGCAGGCGAAAGGACATCTCGAAGGGAATCTGTCCGCGTATCGTCAACTGCGTGAGGAAGCCGATCTCCTCAGTCAAACCGAGTTCGGCCGCAATGACCGGCAGCACTTCCAGCTTGGTCACGGTGCCATCGAGATCGAAACAGAAGGCGGTGTTGGGTTTCATGCGTGGCGTAGCCAAAGTTGGATTTGTTGTTCGGTTTCCTTCCGGTTGCACAACTCGGGCGGATAAAGGGATTGCTCGGTGACGCAGCGAAAACCCGCCGCGCGCAGCGGCGCGCCAAAGAGTTCGTGCACTTGTTCCGGCGTGCGGTAGATCGCGCTGTAGGTGCTCTTCAACTCCTCCGATTGAAAACGATCGAGCGTGAGGCGACCGCCCACCACCGCCATCGGCTCGCGCAGGTAGACGCGCGCTCCGGGTGCCGCCAGCGCGGTCATCTGGCTCGCCAGTTTCGTCACATCGTCGTCGTTCAGATAGATCAGGATTCCTGAGCAAATGAAGACATCGAACGGTCCCGCGTGCCGCAATGTCGCGGCAGAAATCTCCTGAGCGCCGAGTCGCTGAAATTGCGTATCCTTGATGCTTCGAGCCTCTGCGAGTTTCAACAATTCTGCGCTGAAATCTATGCCGAGGTAATCGGCATATGCTCCCTCCAGCGCCGCGGCCCAACGTCCCGCACCGCAACCGATATCAAGCAACCGATCAGCTAACTGCACCGCGAGCAACGGCGTGACGATCGCCTGCTCGCAGCGATCACGCCGCATCGCCAATTCGCGGTCTTGATACATCGTCGCCGTTTCCAAGGACTCCGTTGAAGCCTGCCGGCCGCGGGCCTCGAAAAAATCCAAGGTCGCCTCGTAACTAATTGTGTGGGTGATGCCGGTGTAGCGCATGGAGATTAAACGTGGGCGAATGCAACAGATTCGACAGCGTTGGCGGATCCGCCCTCACCAGACGCGCCGGCGCGATGTTCCCGCGCCAACTGTTCCAGAATCACCGCTTTGATCGCCTGCCCGATGCCACCCGCAGGTTGGTGCATGATCTCGCCGTAGGCGGCCATGCGCACGGCCTGGTTGGGATCACGCCCAGCGGCGACGTCATCAAGAAACGATTGCACCGCCGCTTCGTTTGGCGCGGTGCCGCAATGTTGCTCCACAAAACTGCCGTCCTCGTTCAATTGCGGTCCGTTCGGGTTGCGCAGATAGAGCAGCGGTTTGCCGGTGGCCGCATATTCCAACAAAAACGTGGAGGCGTCAGAGAGCATGGCCGACGAGGCGGCGAAGACCGGCAGGTAGGACGCCCGGCGATCGATCAACACATTTCCCGCCGCAGCGACGCGCGCGAGGAAATCGTCCACTTGGGCAGTGGTCCAAAGTTTGCGCGCCTGCAATGTGCCGAAGAACAGCGGGTGTGGACGAATGACGAACGCCAGGTCCTGACGCCGGGCAAATTCGCGCAGGAAAAATTCCTGCCAGATGAGGAAGGTGGAAAAGCCGTCCCCGGCGGGCCGAATGTCGAACTGCGGATTCCAGAAAACGATTTTGCGGCCGTGCGCGATCTCGACGAACTCCGCGTCAGGAGGTGCGCACTCGAGGTCTTGCAGGATATCGAGTCGCGGATGCCCAGTCACATGGACGTGTTCCGCTCCCGCCGAGCAATGGCGCTCGAACATCGCGCGATGCCGATTGGAGCGGGCGAAAATCGCCCACGCGTGACGTTGTAACGGTAAATCAAATTGGTAGCCGGCGTTGGTCTGGCCGCCGCCGATTTCCAAGCCATACGGCACATAGGCGAGACGCGGGACAAGCTTCCACAACGCGGCGGTGCACAGTGCCGGCGGCCGCGTCACGTCGTAAGGATTTTGCACAAAAATAATGTCGGCAAATCCACGTTTGAGCGGACGCGCATCCCAGCGCGTGAAAGCGACACCGGCTTTTTGCAGAAAACCGTAGATCGCTTCCGTGCCACCCTCGGGCGGATACGGATGCAGGTAGGGCGCGGCGATGACCGAAACCTCGAACGCCGGATCGTTCGCCAAAGTGCGCCACACGCTTTCGAGGCTCGTCCACCCCTGCGGATGCTGTGCAAGAAAGGCGACGCGCACCGGGCGGTCAGCGGGAGCAAATGTTTCTCGCGACTCCGTTAAGCCCATGCTCAAGCGATGCCAGCGATTCGCCCGCGGAATCGCGCCACAACGCTTGAACAAGCTTCCGAGCTGCAATTGCGATTCGGCCTCAGTCGGCGCGAGTGCCTCAACCTGTTCCAACAAGGCTACGGCCGCGGTGCGGTTTCGGCATTTTTCCTGTTCGCGCGCGAATGTAAGCAGCGCCCTCGCTTGCGCCGGACCGCTTCCTTCTAAATCTTTTTTTTGCCAGACGAGCGCCAAGTTAATTTTGTGCGTCAGGTTTTCGTCGTTCGGCTTGGCGGATAACGCGGCGCGATACATCGATTCCGCCATGGCTGGCTGTTGTGCCTTCAGCGCCACGTCACCAAGGAGAATCATCGCGGGCACCGAATGAGGTGCTTTCTGCAACGCCAACTTAGCTAGCTGAAAAGCCCGTGCTTGTTCGCCACGTTGCAAAGACGCGGTGGCCTCAGCCAACTCGGCCGCACCCTCTCCGTGTTCAGGCGGTTCATAGCAGAACACCGCCAAATCATCACTCGCCGGAACGAATCCCGTCTGCCCCAATCGCTCGCGCAATTCCGCCAGATCGGAGTCGACGGCATCCCAACACCAGAGCTTCTCCGTCGGGCCGGTCGCTACGTTGGCAACGTTCTGTTTACCGAAAATCACGAAATCAGCGGCGTTTTCCAAATGTGCGTCGGGCACCGAATTTATTGTCAATCGCGGCAATGTCGCAAAAATCGCGGTCGCATCCGGCGACACCGTTTCATCAACCGCCAGCGTGACCTTCTCCAACTGGCGATGCATTTCCTGCACGCCTTCATAGACCGTGAGCGCCCGAATCAGGTGATCCGTGCCCGCGTCACCACCGCCAAAAAACACCTGACTGCGCTCGGCCGCACTGAAGGCGAACTCCGGCGCATCTTCCCCGTGCGCCATGAGTGCCTGCCACGTTGCAGCGCGGCGCCCCTCCGAAAACAACTCCAGAAACCGCCCGCGTCCGCGCTCTCCAATCGCGCGTGCTTCCGCGGGCCGGTCGAGAAAATAGCGGACGCGTTCCAGTAATTCGTCTTCACTGCCGTAGGTGACGAGTTCCTGGCCCTCGGCAAACAGGGCGGTGAGCCCGGCGCTGCTGCTCAAGCGATCGGTTAACAAAAGCGCGCCACTCGCGAGGATTTCGAGCACGCGCAAATTGAAATCGCCATTCAAACTGGCGTTAAATCCAATCAAAGAGCTGCGGTAGAAATTGAGCGCTTCCGTTTGAGGAATGGGAGCCGCCACGACGGGCAAACGCGCCGCAACCATCGCCTCCAGCAATCGTTTGCGTCGCGGATGATACTTGCCTGCTTGCCCTACCATTCCAATTCGCGAAATACGCGCCTGAGCAATCGCATTTTTCCCAGTTAGTTGAGCGTCGCGCCATGGAAAAGTCAGACCCGGCAGCCAATGCACATTGGGCAGGCCAGCCGCCATGAAAAAGGCGGCGTGGTGACGATCATAGAGAAAAATCAGCCGATCAAACGACTCCGCTACGACGTAGCGAAACATGCCGAGCAGCGGCGAACCCATGTGATGCGTGTCGGCAATCAAGAGGATTTTGGGACAGGTGAACGCGCCAAGATTCCGCGGGAGGTTGCGCCAACTCGCATCCACCAAGCAGACCACCAACTCGGGTTGCTGCGGGGCGGGCAATTTCGCCGCGATGGCCGCCAAATCGTATTCACCGGGCGGCGTGTTCAACGACACGATACGTCCGTGCTCACTGCGCTCAGGCCATTCCGGCCCGCAATTGACTTGCTCGCTGCTTAAACGCGGCGGCGCCATGTAGTCGGCCCGGGAAACAGTCGAGAAAAGCACGCGCATCAGTTTGGTCCGGTGAAATTGAGTCTGGCTGCCGCGACGTGGTCCGCCCGCGGATCGACTCGCTGCACCATGGCCGTGCGCGCAATCGCGAGCGGCACGGTGGAGGAGAAACATAGGGGGCACATGGACACGATAGGTGTTCACATGCGCGATCGCAGTTCGCATGCCAGCGCGCGGCAGGGGGTTCCATGTTACTTGACGCTGGTTGTTTACGAATTTTTTTGCCGCACCGGATTTCGCCAAAATCCGTGCCATCACGCCAATCGGCAGAAATTGCCGACGGCGATACTCAAACCGTCGCGCATGCGAGCGACGCCACTCGTTCGCAGTGGGTCTGCCACGCTGCGATCAATGTGTCGCCGAAGCGTTTTGCCTGGCCCTCATGATCGAGCAACGCGCTGCGTTTCATGTCCGAACGCAAAGTGGTGCGCAGCGCCGCAAGTTGAGCGTGATCGTTCGCCAGGGCGGCGGCTTTGCGGATATAATCTTCCCGCGACTCAGCAATCCACTCCGGATGACCGACGGCAGTCAGCAAACTTGCTCCAACCCGCGCCGAATGGCGATCTCCGCGGAGGCTGACGACTGGCACGCCCATCCACAACGCCTCGCAGGTGGTCGTCGTGCCGTGGTAAGGATAGGCATCGAGCGCGATATCGATGTTGCGATAGAGCGCCAAGTGCTCCGATACCGAAAGGGTGTGCTGGAGAAGTTCGATGCGATGGCGGGCGATTTTTTGCGCCTCGAAGGCAGCGAGCAGCTTTTCGGTATTTTTGAAGTTAAAAGCACCGGATGGCTTCAACACCAAACGAGCTTGCGGCACGCAGCGCAGCAAACAGCACCAGATCAGAAACAACTCGTTGGAGATCTTCGCAAAATTATTGAAACAGCCGAATGTCACGGTGGCCCACGACTCCTCCGGCTCCCGCACTGGCTCGGGTGCGTCGGCTGGCGGCTGGTAGCACCATGCGGTGGTGGAGAAGCGTAAAAGCTTTTCCGTCGCGAAGGCGTCTGCTTCACCGACAGGATCGGAAATCGCATCGACCAACCGGTAATCGATCGCGGGCACGCCAGTGGTATCAGGGTATCCGAGGTAGGTCATCTGCACCGGCGCCACGCGGCGCGCAAAGACGCGCAATCGATTATAGGCGGTGTGGCCGGCCAACTCGACGAGGAGATCGGGCGCATCCGCGAGAATCGTAGCTTCGACTTCATCATCGCTGCAATCGACGAAATTACGCCAGAGCGTGGAGTAGGTGCGGAGCCGTTCGGAAATGCCATCCACTTTGCGGTGGTCGTGATAGAGGATGATTTCGAAACGCTCGCGGTCGAGGTGGGCCAAAATCGGTTCGATGAAAAAAGCGACGGCGTGCGACCGCAAATCAGGCGAGGAAATCGCCAGCCGGATTTTGCGCTGCGGATCAGCGTCAGCCGTGAATTGACGGGGTTTTTCCGGCTGGAGGATGCGACCGAATCCCCGATGTTCCTCAAACAAAGCTTCGCGCTTGATGCCGCTGAGGTAGAGCAAATTCATCAGGCGATACTGGCGTGGTTCGAGGTAGTTCGGATCCAATTCGATGGCGCGCTTAAACGCCGCCACGGATTCGGCGAAGCAATACAGATTGCCCAGCGCCATTCCCTTAACGCAATGCGCGCTGGCCAGCTTCGGATCGATTGCGAGTGCTTGATCTTCCACGGCCAGGGCCTCCGCGAATCGTTTTTCGCTGAAAAGGCTTTCGCCTAATTTCTGCAGTGCGAGCGCGTCGCGCGGATTGCCGGACGCAGTGCGCTGGCGGCAAAGCAGCGCCTCGGCGTGCAGCCCCTGCATGGTCTTAAGGTCACCCAAGGTGCGCCACGCGTCGACGCACTCCGGTCGTTTTTCAGTCACTTCGGTAAGCGCACGGTCCGCCTTGTCCAATTGGCCAAGTTTTGCCCAAACGACTGCGAGTTGGATCACACACTTAATGGCCCGCGGATCGCGTTCCACGGCGCGGGCCAGCAAGGTTTCGGCAGACTCGTGATTACCGAGAGCCATGGCGTTCGAGCCGGCGGTGAAAAGCACGTCAATCGAGCGCGGAGCCAATCTGAGCAGGCGCTCCACTACGCCGTCGGCTTCGGCAAATTTCCCCGCTGCCATGAGCTGCGTAGCTCGGCGGAGGTCAGCTTCAAGCGATGCGGCATTCATACAGATGAACAGCGCGCAACCGCTGAACCCAAAAACAGAGAGCTGCGAGGAGTGGCATACGGTAATGCAAATCCCTCGGGCCGGGGTCGGTCCGCTTAAGGAGATTCGCTACCAGCCCAATCGGACTGCCCGCCAAACTCTTGAGGGAAAAGTCTAAAGTCGGGAGTCCGGCAACCGATGTGAAACTCAATCCACTAGGCTTTGCGCAAAGCGTGTCGTCTAACGTTGTTACTATACTATGTCTCCTCCCCCTCCGTTGCCTGTTGGTGCTGTGCTTGATGATCAAGAGATCCGGCGTCGCATCAATGCGTGCCCCAAGCTCGCCTCGCTCCAAATCAACAACGAAGCGCTCAGCGCGCTCGTGCAGTCGGAGCAGAGTTTGACTTCGCAAATCGCCGAAATCATCCGGCGCGATCCTTCGCTCTCCGCCCGCCTGCTGCGCATGGTGAACTCCGTCTATTTCGGTCTTTCGGCACGCGTGAACAACATCGAGGAAGCCGTCTTCTTCCTCGGTCTGCGGCAAATCCGTGAATTGTCACTGGCGACGCCGGTCATCGAGGATATGGAAAAACTCCAAGGCACCCTTTCGACACCGTTGCCCTGGAAGGATCTCTGGGCCCACAGCATCGCGTCAGCGATTCTGACCCGCGAAATTCTCCGCGCGACACCGGTCGCGATCGACGACGATACCGACTACCTGGTCGGTTTACTGCACAACGTCGGCAAAGTCGTGATGGCCTACTCGTTCCCCAATGAACTCGTGCAAATCACCAACACGAAGGTGAACACCCCAGCAGATGTCTGTGCACTGGAACGTGAATTGATTGGATGGGACCACGCCCAGATCGGGGCGTGCTATCTGCAAAAACACCAAGTTTCCGAAGAAATCACTTTTGCTGTGCGCTATCACTGCGAGCCAGACCGCGCGCCGCGTCATCAACTATTCGCCGCCGCCGCCCAAGTCGCCGACCACTTGGTGCGCCACGCCGGAATATCCGGTGGTTTTGAAAATGTGGCCCCAGTCGAACGTGATAGCTGGTTGGCGCTCGATGGCTGGCGCATACTCTACGGCGACGACGGACACGAATCCACCCTCGCCCGCGCCTCGATCGAAAATGCTCTCCAACGACTCCCCGAGATGTTGAACGGCCTTGTTTAACCACGTGCGTCCTTTTCGTGGCTCAAGTTGGACTACTGGCGGACCGATAAATCTCTCCATGCATGCTGAGTCTAGCGTCGTAGCTGGGGAGGTTAAAAGCCTCCTGCCTCCGGAGGAGTTGCTGGGAGCCTGGGCTTCCAGTGCCGCGCTGGTCTATTGCCGCGATTGGGAGGGCCGCATCCTTGCTGGCAACCAAACCTTTGCGCGCAAATTTGGTTTCTCGCTGAGTGATTTGGCCGAGCGGAGCGTGGCGACGTTGCTGCATCTGGACGACTCGTCCGCCCTCCAAAACGCCAATGCCGATCTCATTCGCGAGCCTCATTGCGCCGCGTTCGAAAGCCGCTGGCTCACACCGCAAGGTTGGCGCTGGATTGCGTGGGAAGAGACCGTTCTGCTCAACGCGGAAAAACGCCCCTACGGCGCCCGCTCCGTGGGACACGACATCACCCGCCAGCACCTCGCCGAAGAGCGGAATTTCAAACTCTCCGGCGCCGTCGAGCAATCACCCGTCGCCATCGTCATCACCGATGCCTCGGGCAACGTCCAATATGTGAACGCCAAGTTCACCGAAGCCACCGGCTACACCCTCGAGCACTTGCTCGACGACGACGTGCGCGTGCTGCGGGAAGGGCATCCCGACGAGCACTCCTACCAACAATTTTGGGAAACCGTGCAAAGCGGCCGCGAATGGCGTGGCGAATTGATGCGCGAACGCCCCGACGGCAAGAAAGTGTGGGAATCCGTGCAAGTCTCCTGCATGCGCAATTCGCAAGGGGCGATTTCCAACCTCCTTTGTATGCGCGAGGACATCACCAGCCGGCGCACTCTGGAAGATCAGCTGCGGCAGGCGCAGAAAATGGAGAGCCTCGGCACGCTCGCCGGCGGCATCGCGCATGACTTCAACAATATCATCGCGGTGATGAATGGTTACGCGGAGTTCGCGATGCTCAATCCCGGCGACGCAGCGTTAGTGGCCAAGTGCATGCGCGAAATCCAGAAAGCGACGCAGCGGGCGAGCGCTTTGGTGCGTCAGATTCTGACCTTCAGCCGCAAAGCCGATGTGAAATTCGCACCCGTCGATCTCAATCAACTGGTGCGTGAACTCGTTTCGCTGCTGGCTGAGACTTTTCCGCGCAATATCTCATTCAATTATTCGTTCGCCGAGAACTTGCCGCCCCTGTTGGCCGACCAAAATCAGCTGCACCAAGTCATTCTCAACCTCAGTCTCAACGCTCGCGACGCGATGGACGGGGGCGGCACCCTCTCGATCACCACGACGCAAGTCGAAGGGGCGGCCGTGCCCAGCTCACTCGTCAAAGGCCGCCCCTACGCCTGCTTGGCATTCACCGACACGGGAACAGGGATGAGTGCCGAGGTGCGCGCGCGAATTTTCGAACCATTTTTTACCACCAAAGCAGTCAACAAAGGCACCGGCCTCGGCCTCGCGGTCGTTTATGGCATCGTGACCAGCCACGAAGGCACCATCGAAGTAGAGAGCGAATTGGGCCAAGGCACCACGTTCAAGGTCTACCTGCCGCTCGCCGAAAACTCGGTGGCTCTGCCTGCGGCGCTCAAACAAAGCGATTTTCCCGGTGGCACTGAATCCGTGCTGATCGTCGACGACGAAGCACCGTTGCGCTACCTGCTCGAAGCGGCGTTAACCCGCAAGGGTTACAAAATCGAGAGCGCCTCGGACGGTTTGGAGGCCATCGACCGGATTGCCACGAGCCCACACGGCTACGACGTCGTCTTGCTCGATTTGAACATGCCCGGCGCCAGCGGCATCGAAGTTTACAAAGTCATCAAAGTGGCCAATCCGGAATTGCCCGTGTTGATTATCACCGGGCATTTGACGTCCGAGGCCCGCGCGGAGTTTGAGCGGCTCGGCCAAAAGCACTTCCTCAAGAAGCCTTACGCGCTCGACGAACTGGGCCGGATTTTGCGCACGTTGCTCGTTCGTGCATAATACCAATCGGCGCACCGTCACGGAGTTGCGCAAAGCGGGTCACAATTTGGGGTTCCACGCGATTGGCCCTAAAGTTCCGCCGAAGGAACCCGATTAAGGCGGACGGCGAATCAGACCGATCCAACACCATGGACCGTTGCAAAACAAATGAATCAACGCGCAAATCAGCCGCCTCCGGCAGGAGCGCGCTGGGCTGGACTACGCCTAGTGCTCGCTCTCTTCCCCGGGGTGGCAATTACAGCACCATCTGCCGCCTCACGCCCCTCGCGAGATACTGGAACGCGAGCCTATCTGGCCATTACCGGAGCACCAAGCCTCCGTTTCAGCGAACCAGTTCCTCCGCCCGATCTTACCGGTCGGCCCGCCGCCGGAGCACCGCCGCAACCTCATCTCGAGATTGTCGTTGCCGATACTCCTCAACCCATCCCCGAGCTGCCCTTGCCCGATTTGGCACCCACGGTGCTAGATACATCAGTGCCCAGCAAGACAGCGACGGCAACTCAGGTCGTTACGGAAAAAACTTTGGCACCCATTATCCCGGACGAAACTCGTCCGCGTGTGCGCGCCGAGGATTTCCTGCCCTTCTTCATCTTTCCGGGCACGAGCAATCTGAGCAGCGACGTCACGGTAATCGTGCCGGCCGCTCCCACTGCACCAACCCCGGGCACAATCCCGCCCAGTTCGGCTAGTTATCGGCAATTATGAACCATCCCCGCTTCAGTGTTCGCCTCTCGACTGTTCTCCTCGTCTGCCTTTCGGCAGTGTTGCACGGACATGGGACAGAGCCGACCCCTGCAGCGGTCGCACCCGCCAATGCCACCGGCCAAAACGAAAACGCGAGCGACATTTCGCCTGAAGTTGAAAGCTTGTTAAAACTAGCCGGAAACCTCACCGACCGCGGTGACTATTCCGCGGCGGAGATTGCCTATCGCCAAATCCTGCACTCGCCCCTCTCCAAACGCGCCGAACACCAAATGGGCCTGATTGGCTACGCACGCATGTTTCGCCGCCAAGGCAGTTTCACCAAAGCCGCTGCCATCTTCGAAAAATTCCTCAAGGAATTCCCCGAAGACGAACGCGTGCCCGATGTCTACCTCGATCTCGGCCGCACCTTGCGCGCGATGGGCGCTCATCGCCTCGCCGTCAATCGCTTCTACAGCGTGATCAATTCCACGCTGAAACTGCCCACCGACAGCTTCGACCATTACCAACTACTGGCCAGAACTGCGCAGTTCGAAATCGCGGAAACCTACTTCGAGTCCGGCAACTTCGTCGAAGCCGGCAAATTCTTCTCTCGTCTCCGTCTGTTGGATCTCGCGCCGGTCGATCGCGCCCGGGCGCATTTCAAATCCTCCTACTCCATGTTGCTCGCCGGCGATCAGTTGGGATCCATCCGCGCGATGCATGCTTATCTCCTCCAGTGGCCCAATGATGAGCACGTCCCCGAAGCCCGCCACCTGCTCGCCACCACCCTCCGTCAACTCAACCGCACCGACGAGGCACTCTATGTAACCATGGAATTACTGCGCGGCGAACAAGCGCAGTCGAAAGCCGACCCCAAACGCTGGTCGTATTGGCAACGCCGCACCGGCAACCAATTGGCCAATGAATTTTTCCACAGCGGCGAGACGACCAACGCGCTCACCATCTACCAACGCCTCCTCAGCTTGGCTCCCGATCCCTCGTGGCGCCTGCCCGTGCTCTACCAAGTCGGCCTCTGCTACGAACGCCTCCGCGCCCTCGACCGCGCGCGCGAAGCCTACCAAAAAATCGTCGATGAAGCACCCGCCACCAATAACGTGGAACTGAACGATCTCGCCAAAATGTCGGCCTGGCGTATCAACAACATGATCTGGCTCGACCAGACCGAACAAAAGCTCAACGCGTTTTTCCCCGCCTCCCCTGACGGCACGCCCACTTTCGAATTTTTCCCCACCGCCCATGACGCCCCTGCAAGCCCTGCAGCTCCACCAACAACTTTGTGACGAACTGCACGAGTTGGCCCTCGAGGAAAATCGCTTCCTGCAACAGCACCAACGCACACCCGATCCCTCACTGATCGAACGCAAACGCGCCCTCTCGACACGCCTCGACGAGACTCTGGCCGCCCTCCGCTCTACCGCCGGCACCGACGCCGACCGCCTCGCGTTGCGCCAAGCTCTGGACAAGGCCCGCTCACGCGTTTTGCAGATTTTGCAATTGGACAAGGAAAACGAGCAACTCCTGCTCCGCTTCAGCCTGAGTAGCGTCCGTCCCTCCGCCAGCCAAGCTCCCGCTGTGCCGCCGACGATGTTGCAAAAAATTTACGAACGGCACCGCTGAGTTCTTTCCGGAATGGCAAGGCTGGGCTGCACTCGTGCGCGGCAGCATTTGATTTGTGCAAAAGGTTTTTGTCATCGTGCCGATGAGTAGTTGTGACCGTCAGATTTGCTGCGATTAATTCACCCCGAACGACTCCCGATGAGATCGTGCGACAGTTGCACAGCCTCCCATCGGCCCCGCGGGTTTTGCCCAAGCTCAAACGATTACTCAGCGACGGAAATTCCACGATCAGCGAAGTAGTCAATCTCGTGCGCCTCGATCCAGGGATGGCGGCGCGCGTGCTCCAAGTCGGCAACAGCGCCTACTACAGCCAAGGCCTCCGCTGCTACACCGTCGAAGAAGCCGTTGGCCGCGTCGGTTACGATCAAATCTACGAACTCGTCGCTCACGCCGTCGCCTCGCAAGTTTTGGTGCGCCCACTCGTTTCCTACGGCATGGAACCTGACGAACTTTGGGAAAATTCGATTGCCTGCGCCGTCGCCGCCGAACACCTCGCCGACCGCTTCAACATCGACCGCGATATCGCCTACACCGTCGGACTTTTTTATGGAGTGGGCTTAACCGCCATTGATGACTGGGTAGGCCGGACCCAAGCCAAATTCAAATTCGTCACCAAAGGATATCCGCTTGAAACCTGTGAAGACGAACGCACCAAACTCGGCTTTCACAACGCCGAAGTCGGTGCCGCCCTGCTGCGTCATTGGGAATTTCCCGTGGTGATTTCCGAACCGGTTCGCTGGCAATATCTGCCCCGCGCCACCGCAGCCCACACCCAGCTCGCGACACTTTTACACACCGCCAAATGGGTTCGCACCTGCGTCCGCTCCCCGCACGGAAATGTCCCCCTGCCATTTGATCCCTCCATCCTCCGCGGCGTCGCCCTCTCCACCGTGCGCCTCAAAGAAATCGTCACCGAGGTTACGGCCCATCTAAAAGGCGTCAGCCAATTGCTCGAAGAGATCCGAAACGAAGAGCACAAGCACGCCACCCCCACGAACGAGCAGGCAATAGCAGCGAACCGAACTTAGCCTCCCCGATAGTGTAACCCATGTCTGTTACCTATCTCCCCAGATCATACCGCGGAGAGGGAATATTAATCTTTAAAACCTGACCCCTTTTGCCTTCAGGCCGTTGATTCATGGTATGATCCGGTGATAGGTTACAAACGATCCGGGGTGATGGGTGACACTTTGATGTAGGTGCTGGTTGGGTTGCTGAAGCGAGGAGTAAATTTAAGGGGAGGGTTTAAGGGAGGGGGCTTTGCTTCCTCCCTTTCCTGAT
>CAMTVI010000034.1:0-12737 GCA_947085165.1 uncultured Opitutaceae bacterium | reverse complement strand
TCACGGTAAAACGCCCGCTGTTCGCGAGCGTCACAAAGCGAATGATCTCTTCCATTGGGGTGACTTCTTTCCACGGCATCACTGCCGTATGTGTCACCCATCACCCCGGTCCAAGTGTTACCTATCCTGCCGGTTCATACCTCCAATGCATGTGCCAACATAGAACGCACATCATCGATACAAACTCCGCTTTTTTGTGCTTTTTTAACAACCAAATCTTCGATTTCTAGTGTAGTCATCGAACCCCAAAGTTCGGTAACGGTGCCTTCGATCGTGTTGTTTGTGAAATATCCCGCATCTAAACATTTGATCATATGCTTAAGGGCAAGATGTGGTTTGTTCAGTTGATTGTAGCACGCTCCTAGCCAATATCTGCTGTAATGATCATCTGGCCGCTTCCTAAGCCACACCGAAAGATGTCGACTTGCTTCGACTAGGCGGAATTTCTTTCTTTGAGAAGTAAAGTAAAGTAGTTCGCCGATAAAGCATCGGCTTTTCGCATATTCTACGCCTGCCGAGAAGAAGTCCTTTAGGGCGCGCTCATCTTGTTGTAATTCTCTATGTGCGAGCGCTCGATTGTATATCGCCTCTCGCTTGATTTTGCGGGACAGTTTTAGTCGAATAACTTGAGTGTAGCAGGCCACTGCATTTTGGAATTTATCGAGTTCGTAGTAAGCGTGCCCCTGCGCGAGCAACAGACGTGGATTCCGCGCCAGCTTTGGGTCAACGCCGGAAATCGCCGCAATAAATTCGGCGTATTTGCCTTCGGCAAAGACCTGAACGAGAGAGGAAATTGCCTGATTGTTACGTCGCGCTTTCATGTCACTTTTCTTGCGGCCCTTTAGACTTATCATTGTCGGGTTTCGGCTTTGTGGGTGGCAGTGCTTTTTCGAGGTCTTCGTCCGTCTTTGTTGCATCTCCCCTTCCCCCTTGGCCGCGCGATTTTTTGATTTCGTGATTTTCATTTTTCACCCGTTCAGCTTCTTCAGGATCATCGGGTTTAGCGCGACGTTCTTTCTGTGCTTTTTCGCGGTTTTTAAGAGGATTGTCGGAGTTTCTACGATCTGTTTTCTTATCTCTGTTTTTTAGAATCCGGTCAAATTCTCCTTCCAGTTCCTCACCTAGGTCATCGACGGCGCTTTTGATTGCACGCCCCGCTTGTTCTGCAGTTGCACGGCCCTCAGGAGAGGCAGTGACGTATGCGATCGCGACTACCAAACCGAACGCAGGCACCGCTACTGCTATCGCTGGTGCGAATTGCCCACTCGGATCACTCCGGTTAACCGGATCGTTGAAGCAATACCGATACAAATTGATATCCCCCGCATCGAACCGGATCGGGTCGTTCTGCAGGAAGCGGCCGAGCGTCGGCTGATACCAGCGAGCCTTGTAGTTGGAGAGACTTAGATCGCCGCGCCACTCCTGGCCGGCGAAGAGCCACGGATTCCCGATCACGGTGTTGGTTCCGAGGGAGCCCCAGTTTGCGTCGCGCACGTCGGGCAGGCCGAAGGGGTCGTAGAGGTAGCGTTCGAGGACGCTGCCAGCGGCGCCGGTGACGGCGTAGACGCTGTTGATCTGGTCCTGATGGTAGAATTGCCAGGCGCCGCTGACGTTGCGGGCGATGACTTCATCGGGCGTCGGGCCCCAGACGGTCCAGTCGATGGCGGCGCCGTTGCCGTCCGTGCGCAGGAAGCACTGCGCGCCGTCGCAGAAGCGGTATTCGGTGACGCCGTTGTTCCTCGGAAACTAAGTTGCGCCGGCGGCGGCGGACGGCTTGCCTGCCGCGGTGCAATTCGAGCCTGAACTCTATCCTTGGATCTCCGTCGCCGCCCTCACGTGGGGGCTGCTCGATTGCTTTTTCGGCTACCGGATTTTTAAGGTCACCATCGCGTTGCTCGGCGCGGTGACGGGCGCGTTGCTCGGCCAGGCGGGCGCACTGGCGCTCGGGCTCGGCTCCAACATCGAACTCGCGGCGCTCCTCGCGGGCGCGTTGCTCGGTGCGGGATTGGCGTTCCTGCTCTATCTGACGGCAGTGTTTTTCGCCGGATTCGGGTTTGGTGCGACGCTGGCGCTGCTGCTGCTGGCACACTTCGACCACATGGTGGCGGTGCTCGCGGCGGTCATCGCCGGTTTGGTCGGCGGGTTTGCGGCGCTCAAGTTGCAACGCGTGCTCATCACGCTCGCCACGGCGCTGCTCGGTTCGTTTCGCGCGGTGCTGGCGCTGTCGTTTTTCACCAGTCAGATCGACTGGGTTTTCTATTATCGCCAGCCGCAGCAGATTCCCGCGCTGATTGAGAACAACAGCTGGATGTTTCCCGCGATCATCGCGCTGGCGGCGGTCGGGGCGATCGCTCAGTTCGAACTCGGCGGGAAAAGCGGCGGCGGAAAGAAGAAAGAAGCCAAAGAGTAAGGCCTTGCCGCCAGCGGCGACTGCCGCTCACAGTGGCTCTCCATGAAGCAAATTGTCCTGTCTCTTCTCCTGACCTGCGTCGCGCTCGGTCTGCTCACTAGTTGCAACAGCCAGAATACGCTGACCGGACTCAACGTCGAACTCACGTCGTTGGAAAACAGCAGTGACGGCTCGGTGACGGCGACGGTGCGGATCGGCAATCCCACCCTGGTCGCGTTCAACATCGTGAGCGCCGAGCACAAGCTGATCGTCGATGGGCGCACAGTTGGCACGCTGAAGATTACGCAGCCGATCGGCGTGGCACCGCAAACTATCGCCGAACACGTCGGCGCGGTAAAAGGTGCCAGTAACGTGGCGCGCGGCGCCGGGGCATATCGCATCGAATCGAAACTGGAGATGCGCCTCTACGGCGACAACACGCGCGACATTAAGCTGCAGGGCAGCGGCACGGTCGTCGTGAAGTAAACGGAGCCGACTATCGGATTCGGAAAGAGAAGTAGGTTGCGCTCTCGCCGCGCGACGCGGCGCGACCAGCGCGCCACCTATTTCTAACTGCCAATAAAAAAGCGGTGCCGGTTTGCACCAGCACCGCTGCCCAAAAACCTTTCGCCGTTAGGCGGCAAGCCGGCCGGCTTGCTTCGCGGAGTGACGGACTCCGAGAGTTACCGGAAGGCGAATGGGACGGGCAAGGGTGAGCGCAAGTGGCGTGCGGCTGTATTGCTCAATGGTCCACGCCACGAGATTGGCGGCGAAGAGCAGGGCGATGAGATCGGGAGCGGCGAAGTGGATTCCGCTCGCGAGCGCGACAAACCCAAGGAGGGTGGCGGCGATGGTGGAGATAAGTGCGGTTTTCATAATGGTGGATTGGTTGATACTGGGAAAACCCAGCCCAACCGGAAAAGTTGCAGACAATTCCGCATCGCGATGCCGCCGCCGCATTTTCTCCTCTGCAATCGGCGCAAAAAAGACGGCACCGTTTGCACCGTGCCGTCGGAAAATTCGTGTTGTGAAAACGACTCAGCCCGCGCCGCCAGCGCCGGCATTGGAAGTCGGCTTGAAGGTCGTCTTGATGAGCGCGCTGACGTAGTCGCGATTCAGGCGCGCGATGAAGTCGTGCGAAATCGTTTTCGGGCACACGGCGCTGCACTCGTATTGGTTGGTGCAACTGCCGAAGCCGAGCGAGTCCATCGTCGAAACCATGGCGAGCACACGGCGGTCCCGTTCCGGCTGACCCTGCGGGAGCAGCGCGAACTGCGATACCTTTGCGGCAACGAAGAGCATCGCGCTGGCGTTTTTGCACGCGGCCACGCAAGCGCCGCAACCGATGCATTGCGCGGCGTCCATCGCGAGGTCGGCATCTTCCTTCGGCACCGGAATGCTGTTAGCATCCGGCGCGGCACCGGTGCGCACGGAGATGAATCCGCCCGCTTGCTGAATCTTGTCGAAGGCCGCGCGTTCGGTGACGAGATCCTTGATAATCGGAAATGCCGTGGCGCGGAACGGTTCGACGACGATGACGTCGCCTTCCTGAAAGCTGCGCATGTAAGTCTGGCAAGTGGCGATGCCTTTGCCCGGACCGTGCGGCTTACCGTTGATCGTGCACGAACACGTGCCGCAGATGCCTTCGCGGCAGTCGTGGGCAAACGCGATCGGTTCCTCGCCCTTGATGGTCAACTCGTCGTTGAGGACGTCGAGCAATTCGAGGAACGACATGTCGGGGCTGACGTTTGACGACGGGTAATCGACGAAGCGGCCCGCTTCCTTGGTGCTGGCCTGGCGCCAGACGCGGAGGGTGACGGAGAAAAGTTTTTTGGGAGAGTGTTCGGCAACCATGAGAGGAATTTACGATTTCAGAATTACGAATTACGCGGCCCGGGAGCGGTGGGTGGTTTTGATAGCTGAAACAAAGGTGGAGAGAAGCTCGTCGCTTTCATCAAGCAGCGCTTCAAGGCGACGACGAGAGAGCGAACCGGCGGCTACGAGCAATTCCATCCAATAAATGGACTCGTCGCACTCCTCCTCGACGATCTTGAGCTTGTTCACGAAGTCAGCGGTCGATTTGGCCCGGCAGGCGGCACGGTAGTTGGCTCCGACGGAGGTGCCGGAACGGAGCAATTGTTTGCCGAGAACGGTGGAAATTTCGTCACGTGGCAGTGCTTGCACCGCCTTCACTACGCGCAAGGCGTAGGTTTGGGTCCGCTGGATGAGCTCGTGTTTGTTCATGGAGATTGCGGCCCGTTGAAATCGTAATCCGTAATTCGTCCTTCGTAATTTGCGGGGTCTTACTTGTAAGACCTCACGCTCATCTTGGTGAACTCGTAGTTGAGTGCCTCGACGTTGCGCAGCGGCATTTTGTCGGCGCCCTGGAATTCCCAGGCGGCGACGTGCCCGAAGTTCTCATCGTCGCGCTTGCACTCGCCATCGGGATATTGGTGTTCCTCGCGGAAGTGGCCGCCGCAGCTTTCCTCGCGGGTGAGCGCGTCGCGGCACATGAGTTCGCCGAGTTCGAAAAAGTCGGCCACGCGGCCCGCTTGTTCGAGCGATTGGTTGAGCGTGGCGGCGGAGCCGGGCACGCGGACGTTGGCCCAGAATTCCTCGCGGAGTGCGGGAATTTTTTGCAACGCCTGTTCAAGCCCTTCCTTCGTGCGCGCCATGCCGCAGTGGTCCCACATGATTTTGCCGAGGCGTTTGTGGAACGCGCTGACGGGTTCCTTGCCCTTGTTGTCGAGGAAACGCTTGGTCATCGCGGTGACGTTTTGCTCGGCTTGCGTGAACTCGGCGCGATCCGTCGCAGGGCGCGAACCGGGTTTTTGACCGGCGAGGTAATCGCCGATCGTGTAAGGGATGACGAAGTAACCGTCGGCGAGACCTTGCATCAACGCGGAGGCGCCGAGGCGGTTGGCGCCGTGGTCGGAGAAGTTGGCTTCGCCGAGCACGAAGAGTCCGGGGATGTTGGACATCAGGTTATAGTCCACCCAGAGGCCGCCCATGGTGTAATGCACCGCGGGGAAGATGCGCATCGGCGTCTTGTAGCCCGACTCGTTGGTGATCTCGTGGTAAATATCGAAGAGGTTGCCGTAGCGTTCGCGCACGCCGTTTTCGCCGAGGCGGTTGATGGCGTCGGAGAAATCGAGATAAACGCCGAGACCGGACTCGCCCGCGCCGCGACCTTCGTCGCACACGCGCTTGGCGGCGCGCGACGCGATGTCACGCGGCGCGAGATTGCCGAAGCTCGGATACATGCGCTCGAGGTAGTAATCACGGTCGGCTTCCGCGATCGTGTTGGGATCCTTGCGACGGTCGTCGGCTTTTTTCGGCACCCAAATGCGGCCGTCGTTGCGGAGTGATTCCGACATCAACGTGAGTTTCGATTGGTATTCGCCGCTAACCGGAATGCAGGTCGGGTGAATCTGCGTGTAGCAGGGATTGGCGAAGCACGCGCCGCGCTTGTAGGCGCGCCACGCGGCGGTGACGTTGGAGCCGCGCGCGTAAGTGGAGAGATTGAAGACGTTGCCGTAACCGCCGGTGGCGAGAATGACGGCGTCGGCCGTGTGGCGCGTGATTTCGCCCGTGTTGAGATTGCGGATGATGACGCCCTTGGCGTGGCCGTCGACGAGCACGACATCGAGCATTTCGGAGTTGTTGTGCATCTCCACGCCGCCCGCGCCGATCATGCGCGAGAGCGCACTGTAAGCGCCGAGGAGCAACTGCTGGCCGGTCTGACCGCGCGCGTAAAAGGTGCGCGAGACTTGCGCGCCGCCGAAGGAGCGATTGGCGAGGAGGCCGCCGTATTCGCGCGCAAAGGGGACGCCTTGCGCGGCGCATTGGTCGATGATGTTGACGGAGACTTCGGCGAGGCGGTGGACGTTGGCTTCGCGAGCGCGGTAATCGCCGCCCTTGAGCGTGTCGTAGAAGAGGCGGTGCACGCTATCGCCGTCGTTCTGGTAATTCTTGGCAGCGTTGATGCCACCTTGCGCGGCGATGGAGTGCGCGCGGCGCGGGCTGTCGTGAAACACGAAGCATTTCACCTTGTAGCCGAGTTCGGCCAGCGTGGCGGCGGCGGAGCCACCGGCGAGACCGGCGCCGACGACGATGACTTCGTATTTCCGCTTGTTAGCGGGATTGACGAGTTTGATCTCCGTCTTGTGCTTGCGCCATTTGTCGGCGAGCGGGCCGGAGGGAGTCTTGGAATCAAGTGTGGCCATGGCAGGAGAAAGTTAGCGTTGGATCAGGCCGCTGAGGAACGGCACGTAGCCGAGCACGGCGAGCGGGATGGCGGCGTTGAGGAGGAAATAGACCCAGCAATAACCGACGGCGAAACGCTCGAGGCACCGCGTCCATTTTTCGTTCTTCAACCCGAAGGTTTGCACCATGCTGACGATGCCGTGGGCGAGGTGGTAGCTGAGCAACCCGACCGCCACGATGTAGAAGATGGAAACCGGAACGTTGCTGAAACCCGCCACCATCATCGCGTAAACGTCGCGCACCATCGTGCCATCGGCCAACGCGTAGGTGGGTTCGCTCCATTCGGGGTTCCACACGCGGGCGGTGTAATGCGCGATGTGGAAAATGAGAAACGCCAGCACGACGATGCCGGTGCGCGCCATGATGCGCGAGGCGAGCGTAGCGCGGTTGATGTGGTTGACGCCGTAGCCTTGCGGGCGCGCGGTGCGGTTTTCCAATGTGAGTTGGATTGCCAGCCAGATGTGCACGAGCACACAGGCGAGCAAGAAGAGCCGCACGGCCCAGAGCCCGACTCCGAGCGATTCAAGCAGATGCCCGTAGGTGTTGATTTTCTCCGGCGGGAGAAAGATCTGCATATTGCCGACCAAGTGTCCCGTGACGAAACCGAACAAGACGAGTCCGGTTGCCGCCATCAGAAATTTTCTGCCAATGGACGAGGTGAAGAGCGAGCCAAGTAGGTTCATCGCGGATTTTGTCAGTTCGCTGGCGTGAAGGGGTCGAGCGCCAACAGGGCGAAACCCAACCAACGTCCGGTCACGATGTAAAGGCTGCGACTGGGGCGCGAAAAAATGCCGACTGCTTATAAGGGAGCCTAACCCCGAAAAGAAGTCGGCCGTGCCGCCGCGCCGCGGCCGAAGCTCAACGCGCAGCGAGTCGACGTGCGTGGTTCAACAGTTCGCGCTCTTCGGGCAGGAGCGGTTCGCGCACGAGTTTCAACAATTCCGTCGCCGCCGCACCGCGTCCGGTCTCGGCCAACAGCACACCGTGCACGAGCGCGAAGCGCGGTTGTTGCGCGTGCAGCAGCGCCATGCTGTCGAGCAACGCGCAGGCTTGGGCGGCCTTCCCTTCCGACCGCAACACCAGCGCGCGCAACACCGCTTGCGCCGGCTCGCGCGGATTCTGCACAAAGGCTTCATTGGCGGCGGCGCGCAATTCGCGCGTCGAGCGCCCGATCAAAAAGGCGAGCACCAGCCGCTCTGTGACCACCTGTTCATCGCCCGGTGCCACGTTGATCCAACGTTCGTAGTGCCGCCATAATTCGAGGCTCTCGCCGCGCGCGAGGAGGATCTCCTGTAATTTTTCCCACGCCCAGCGTTCCGTGGGATAAAGCCGGACCAAGGTCGTGAGCACGCGCTCGCCTTCCGCCGGAAATTGCCACAAATCCGCCAGCCGATAGAGCACGCGCAAATCCTGCCGCGAGTCCTGCCCCGCCTCAATCAGGCTCCGCCATGAATTCGCGCGCACCACGGGGTTTTCGCGAAACGCAAACGCACCGCGCAACACCGGCACCGACACGACGCCCCATGCGCCTTGCCGCAGTGCCGCCTCCAGTTCCTTCCAATCGCGGATGGCGAGCGCGCATTCCACCTTGGCCGCCAACACCAACGGATGCATGCGCACCGACGGCGGCAATCCCGCCAGCCACTCCAGTGCTTCGCGCGCGCGATCCTGCCCCTTCAGCCACAACAACAGCATCGCCGCGTCGCTCGGGTCAGGATCGCGTTGCGATTTCATATGCGCCACAAGACGTGGGCGGCCCGACTGGATTTTCGCCCGCAATTGCACCGCCGCCGCGCCATCGAAGAGCCGTGCCGCCAACAAAGTTTCCGAATCCGCCGAGCCCTGCCAACGTCGATCGGCATCGACCATCAAATCCAAGGTCGCACGCAGCCGCAGCGGTTCGCCGCGCGCCAGCTCTTCGAGCACGCGGCGGCTTTCCGCCACCGTCGCCGCCTCGCCGCTCAAGCCATGCGACGCCAGATTGTAGTGATATCGCGGATTGTCCGGCGCGAGCTTGACCAGCGCCGCCAAATGCCTTCGCACCTCGTCGCGGTTGCCTTCGATCATCGCGAGCGCCGCGCCCAAGCGGTGGAATTCCTCCGTGCCCTGCGCATCTGCGGCAAATTCCACAAACGCCCGCCGCGCCCGTTCGATCTCGCCGTGCCGCAGCGCCGACGTCACGAGCTGTGCGCGGATTGCCCCATTGGCCGGATTCAGCGCCAACGCCTCGTCCCACCGCGCCAACGCTCCCGGCGAGCCAACGCGGTCCCAAAATTCCGCCAACGCCACCCGCGCGCGCTGACTCTTTGGGTTAACCTGCACCGTTTGCTCGAACAGCAATTGCGCGCCGCGTAGATTCTCCGCTTCGCACAGACGCCACGCGCGCTCCAGATTACGCGCTTCCGCCCCCTGCCAATACCACGCCGCCGCAACGCCAACTAACACCACGCCACCCGCCAGAAGCCCCACGAGCCACATGCGCCTCTGACTCTCGCGAAGCCATGCCAATGCCACGATCCAAGGGCGTGAGGGGATTTCGTCGGCGTTCACGGATTCTGCTTAAAAAGCGTTAAGACAGGTCGTTGTAACTAAAAATGAAGCGGAATCACGACCAATCCGACACGGCACAACAAACCGCTTCATTAATTACCCTGTTTCCCATGGGGTAAATTACCTATTTCGTTGACTGGGCCTTTTGGGCCAGTAAAAACACCACCATGAATCGCCCTTGCCATCTCTCTCTCGCCTCTGCGTTGGTGCGCAGCTTGGCCTGGGGATTTGCAGCGATTTTCGCGACGGTTGCGCTCCGCGCTCAAGTGGCAGTGACCAACGTCACTTACGGCACGATGGTCGATACGACGAACCGCACCGCCGGTAACATCACATACCTGAATCAATTCACGCCGGTGGCGACGATTGGTTCATCGCTCGGTGATTACACACCGAACGGTCCCGTCGCGAGCGACGTTTTCTTCCGCCGCAATCCTTACACCGACAGCCCCAATAATTCCACGACTTACTACCAGTATTCATCGTTGGGCGATACGTCAGCGACCGTCATCGGCAAGGGCGACACCACGCCGACGATGGGCGAAGTGATGATGAGCAGCGACCTCACGCAAGGTCTGCGCAATCCCTTCGCCAACACCGGCGGCTCGACTTCGCTCACGACCAACATCGAGCGCATCGATTTCTATTTCGCCGGCGGCTACACCGTGCAAGCGGGCGACGCGCTCGTGTTCTTTGATTTGGAAAATCCGAACAATTTCGGCGACGGCTTCCGCATCGCCGCCTACACCTCCGTCGGTTCAGTCCATGGCTCGTCCAACGCCCCGACCGCCTACGCCAACACCGGTTTGCTCATCCAGCCCAACACGCACGGCCCCGGCGTCGATACACCGACCGGCACCAACGCGCGCTACCTCCGCTCCACCACGACCAACGGCGACAATATCGCCAGTGGGCAATCAATGTCCGCGCTCGACTCCAATTCCGGCTCCTACAACAGCAGCGATCTTTATCTCGTCGGCATCTTGATTCCGTTCGCCGATCTCGGCCTGTCCGTCGGTCAAACCATCTACGGTTACTCGCTCATGGCGGGCGACGTTTCGTTCACCAACACCTCGCAAATGGTCAGTTGGAAAAACGATACCTATTACCCGACCAACACCGACTCGAACACATGGGGCAACGTGGACTTCGCCGGCTTCGGCGCGCAAATTTCCCGTCCGGTTCCTGAGCCCTCCACTTACGGCGCGATCCTGTTGTTAATCGGCGGCCTCTGGCTCGGCGTGCGTCGTTATCGTTCCAACCGCGCCGCGGCTTGAACTTAAGTTCGCGCTCCTCGGCGCGAGTTACGACGCAAGCGGCTTGAGCAAGGCGAATTTTCCGCTCGCAGCCGGCTGAATAAATTTCCGGCGAAACAAATTCACGCGCGCGCCGTCGCCCAACACCTGCGCCAGCGCCACGTCGAGTCCCGCCGGTGCGCCGTGATCCGCGACGTATTGCAATTCCCAGCGATTCTCCGACACGCCGACCAGACTCCAATGCCAGCAGGTGAACTCCGCCGGCATCGCCGCGTCGATTTCAAACGCCGACACCACCGTGCCGTCCGCGCGGGTGTGCAGCTCTTTTTCGCGGCCGAGAATGCGGTAACCCGTCGGCGTGCGCCGCACGATGTCGCCGGTGTGGTAACGCAGCAGGGGCATCGCCACGCGATCGCGCGTCGTCACTTGAATCTGAAATGCTTCCGGATCCGATGCTCGCCACGGCACGAGTTCGATGAACGCGTTGCCGTCGATCACGCGCAGGTTGTCCTGAAACGCATCGCCGACAAACAAGTAACCGGCCTCGGTCGAACCGTAGAGATCTACCTGCGTCGCGCCGGGAAACGTTTCCGCCAATCGACGGCTGTGCTGCAGACTCGCTTTGCCGTAAGTGAGAATGATCGTGCGCACACTCGGCACCCTCACCCCGCGCTTGCGCAGCGCGCGCGCCAGCAGTGACAGATAGATCGGCTCGCCTTCGAGCACTTCCGGCTTCACCGCCTGCAACTCACGCGTGATGCGGTCCCACTCACCCTCGGGAAACGAAAACGGATCGCTCGATAAATTCAGATAAACCGTGCCGTCGAAATAGCGGTGCGGAAACGGATGATCCTCATACGGACACAAGTTGCTCGAGCAACCGACCGGCGCGAGCACGCACTTGCGATACGGACGCCCAACATAGTCGGCGAGGTGCGGATGTGCGAGATAGGCGCGACGGGTCTGCGCGTCCCACCAACCTTCCTCCATCACCACCGTCATCGGCCCGCTCGTGGTGCCCGACGTGTGTTCGTATTCAAATTTTTTCTGCGCAAAACCGCGTTCGATTTCCGCATAGTCTGCGAAAAATTCCGTGTGCCCGCGCGCGACGATCTCCTGTTTCGTCAACACCGGCAACTCGTGGTAACACGCCCATTGCAACCGCCCGTCGTGCAGCGGAAAGCGTTTCGCATAGAGCGGACTGTGTCCGTAGATCGCGCGAATTTCCGCTTCGAGTGCCGCGGGCAAGCCCAGCCCATCCGCGGCGCCGAGCGCGAGCGGTGAGTTGGCAAACGCGGGCGTGGTTACGGCGCTTTCCATGGGAACTGACCGAGTAAAGTCGCCGCTCCGGCAATGTCAAACGGCGCGCCCGTCATGCGCCCCCGCGTGCCGCGCAGCGCTTTTCCCACTCGGGCAGAAAATAAAACAACGCGTTCAACGCTAACGCGTGAGTGAGTTCCCCGCGTCGCGCGCGCGCCAACGCGTCAGCCACCGGAACGACGAGAATTTCGAATTCCTCATTTGGATCCCACGCGAGCGGTGCGCTCTGCACCGCGCCGTCAACAAACACGATGTGACAACGGTTGTTTTGCATCGCCGGATTCGGATGCACCACAGCGAGCACGCGCGCCGACGTGCCGACGAAACCGGTTTCCTCGCGCAACTCGCGCACGCCCGTCACCAGCGGATCCTCGCCCGCGTCGACCACACCGCCCGGTGTCTCGAGTGAAAGATCGTTCGTGCCGAAACGAAATTGGCGCACCAGCACCAACTCATCCTGCGGCGTGAGCGCGACGACGTTGACCCAATCCGGCGCGTTGATGACAAAAAAATCGCGCGGCGCGGCGTGGTCGGGATGCTGGAAATCCACGCTCTCCACGTCGAAGATGCGCGTGCTGGCCACCGTGCGCGAGTCGAGTTTGCGCCAGCGTTGCGGACGATACGGAGAAGTCATGCGACACGCATTTCGCACTCTGCCCGCGCGCGCAACTCCGTTTCTGCGCGCGCAAATAATCAAGGCCCCCAGAGGTCCCCACGAAATACACGAAGGACACGAAAGCAGGTAATGCGCTCGCACGTCACCGACTTCGCCGCAAACGCGCGCGGCTCCACCGTCGCCTTCATCCGTGTTATCGGTGAAATGGTATGTTCATTTTTGACTCAGGAAGTCCGTTAATGATGAACTCAGGACAGAACCCCGAGGTGGCCGGAGCGGTTGCAACCGCTCCGGCCACGGCGGACACCAGACCGGATAAAACGTGTGTGGACCGTTTGAG
>CAMTVI010000033.1:0-56704 GCA_947085165.1 uncultured Opitutaceae bacterium | reverse complement strand
GCATCCAAGCGATCAAGGCCGATGCCCGCGGCTTCCGCCGCTTCGCCAACTATCGGACGCGAATTCTTTTTCACTGCGGGAAACTCAACCTGTTGCCCGTGCTCCCGTCCTCACCGACCCACTAAGAAACCGGAAGAACCCGAAAGTGCTTTCGAAACCTGCCGCAAGACCATCGGCGCTCGTGGACACACGGGTTGTTTACTGCGGCGACAATTTGGAACAGCTAAGCAAGCTTCCGCCTGCTTGCGTTGACCTCATTTATATAGACCCGCCATTTAACTCGAACCGCAATTACGAGGTTTTTTGGGGTGAGACCAAAGAGAAGCGCGCTTTCGAAGACCGACACGAGAGCACGAAAGCCTACATCGAATACATGCGCCCACGCTGCGTGGAACTTGCCCGCGTGCTCAAGAAAACAGGTTCATTCTACTACCACTGCGACTGGCACGCCTCGCACTATGTGAAAGTCATGCTCGACCAAATTTTCGGAGAGAATAATTTTCAAAATGAAATTGTTTGGAAGCGCACCGGTGCACACAGCGATTCGAAGCGCTACGGGGCGAACCACGACACACTTTTCTTTTATACTGGCGGAGATAAATGGACTTGGAATCCACAGTTTACTCCTCTCTCTGAGACTACAATTCGCAAGAATTATCACTACAAGGAAAGCGATGGTCGTCTTTTTCGAGTCTCGGATCTGACGGCTAATAAATCAGGTGGTGACGTTTCTTACGATTGGACAACTCCAAGCGGGCAAACCGTCACACCTTACAAAGGACGTTACTGGGCATATTCGCGAGAGAAGATGGACAAAATGGCAGCAGCCGGACTTCTCTATTACCGCTCGACCGGAATGCCTATGCTCAAGCATTACCTAGATGAAATGCCGGGGATTCCGCTTCAAACATTCTGGGATGACATCGGGCCCCTCGTTTCTGGCAGTGATGAGCGGCTCGGCTTTCCAACTCAGAAACCCTTGGCGTTGCTCGAAAGAATTCTTGCCGCAAGTTCGAATGAAAACGACATCGTTCTTGACGCGTTTTGCGGATGCGGAACGGCACTCGTAGCCGCACAAAAACTAAAGCGCCAGTGGATCGGCATCGACATTTCGCCAACTGCCTGCCGCGTGATGGCGAAACGGCTCCGCGATGTTTGCGGCCTGCCGGAAAGTGAACCGCTGTGGAAAGCGGCGCGAGGGTTTGTTGTGCGAGACTTGCCATGGACTACGGCCAAGCTGCGAATCTTGCCGCCGTTTGAATTCGAAAATTGGGCAGTCATTGCTCTCGGCGGAATTCCAAACAAGACCCAAGTGGGAGACATGGGCATTGATGGGCGCATTTTCCCCGTCTCCGCAGCAACTAACTTCCCACGCTCAAAAGCTGACGATCTGCCAGGACTCGCCGTCGAGAAATTCTACCCGATTCAGGTTAAACAAAAAGACAAAGCTGGCCGGCCTGACATTGATGCTTTCGAGGCCGTCATGATGCGCGAGAACTGCGAAAAGGGTTTCTTCGTCTCCTTTGATTTCATTTCGGATGCGCTCACCGAAATCAACGCATTTTTCAAACGCTCGCACAAAGCCATCATCCCGTTGACGGTCGATGACATTCTGAATGAGCAACTCGCCCACAAACTAGCCTAGACGACGATGCCTCAGTATCAGGTTCCCATTCTGCCAATGTCCGAAAAGACGACGCTCGGAGAAAGCGGGGAGTTTATCGCGGGGTGCATTGATTTGCTCGAAGAAAGAGGCACGCCGATGCAACCGGTCATGGTCTTCGCAGTCGTTGCGGGGCCATTGCAACGTGCATTCCTAGCCCACGCTATCGATGCGATGTTGTTGGTCATTCTAGACGCGAAGATTCGCGATGCCGTCATGGAGGCGCTCAGTAGAGTCGAGATGCGCGAACCGAAACCTCAAGCAACACCGGAGACACGCAAAATCAAGTTTAAGGACAACACACCGGTTAAGAGCATTTTTAAACAGATGGCGGCACAATCGATGACCGTTCTCAGTCTGACATTCACAGAGGACTTGAACGGGTCGTTTTTCTTCCTTCGAACGCCGTTTACAATTTCAGAGTTCCTGAAAGAGCTGCCGAATTGTGTGATAGGCGATGATGACGAGGGATTGAATTAGACGGACAAACCAAGTTGTCGCTTCCTGACGCTTCCTGACGTTCTAAATGATGATTCTTGGCGTCTAATGTTGACTCTTAAGCGCCAATTAGTGCCATTTCTCGCATGGCAAAGAAACCCAAGGCCCTCAAGTCCGGCTCAAAAGAAATCGTCCGCGTCACGTTTCGTTTTCATGGTGCTGAGCTAGAGCAAATCCGCGAAGTGCGCGACATGCTCAGCATGAATTCCGAAGTCGATTCGGCACGCTATTTGATTCAGCGCGGCCTTGAAGCAATGACTTCAACGCTGACGAGCAGGCGGACGCATGCGCGCATGGCGGAGCAGGTAAACGCAGAAGCGATCATCAAAACGATGATGGGCTTGGGATTTGATCCGAAGTAACACCAATGAACGGAACAGCAAATTCACTCAGCACGCGCCCCCGCCTTTTGACCATCATGGAAGCGGCGGCAATACTCGCGATTTCAAAGCGCACTTTGGAGCGTTTGATTGCTGGTGGCGAGTTTGCTAGTCCATTGAAAATCGGACGGTCATCGCGTGTCGCCGCTGAGGATGTGGACGCCTACCTAGCGCGATTGCAAAAGCGGCGTTTGGCACAAGGGCTGAATCCATGATTCGCTTTCTCTATCAACCAACCTACCGCGGCAAGCGATCGCGCCTTTGGTCGGCACGCGTGAAGTTGGATGGATGGCTAAAGCCTCGCAACTTTCCGCTTCACGTCACGGACAAGCGCGTTGCCGAGCAGAAACTTGCCGCGACTATTAAGCAACTTGAGCAAGAGGGCGCGGGTATCATCGCGCCGAAACTCATGCGGGATGCCGCGCAAACACCAATTGCCGACCACCTGAAAACATTCTTGGCCGACCTCCAAGCAACGGGGCGCTCAAAGAATACCCTCAGCAAATACCGCAACAGCATCCCAAAACTCTGCAAGCGCTGCGGGTGGGTTATGGTGCGCGACATTACCGCTTCCTCGTTCTGCCATTGGAGGGCAGCAAGCGGACTCGGTGCGAAAACTCTAAACGATCTGCTTGGCGCGATGTGCAGTCTTTTGCAATGGATGGAGCGTCATCGCCTCATCATCGCTAATCCGCTCAAGCACGCGGGAAAGATTTCTAACGGAAGTTCGCAGGCATTTCGTCGCGCACTCTCGCTAGAAGAAATCGAAAGGTTACTTGCTTCCGCGCCTTTGCACCGTGCGATGGTTTACCTAACCGCCCTTTACACTGGCCTGCGCCGAGCAGAGCTAAACAGTCTCAAGTGGGAAGATTTTGATCTAACGTGTTCCCCTCCTCTGTTGCGCGTGCCGTCTTCCATTTCCAAGAACAAGAAAGCCACCACGCACGAACTGAGAGCCGAGCTAGCCGACGCCCTCAAACAATACCGGCCAATCGATTCTAAGCCCTCAGATTGGGCATTTCGGGGCCATGTGCCGCGTGTTCACCTAATCAAGCGAGACCTTGCTGCGGCTGGCATTCCCTTTGAGGACGCAAATGGACGGCGTATCGATCTGCACGCGCTCCGGCATACGTTTATCACTCTGCTATCCGCTTCCGGCGTCGCTCCACGTGTCGCCATGGCTCTCGCTCGGCATAGCGACCTCAAGCTGACAATGCGCGTCTACACCGACGCGGATAGACTCGGACTAGACCACGCAACCGCGCTTCTGCCTTCATTCGGCATTGGGAAACGTGCAGCACAAGGTGCAGCACAAATAGCAGCACAAACTGCGGTCATTTCTGGGCTATTGCTGTCGTCTGCTGTCGCAACAGGTCACTCAAGCAAACTCCCGCAAACTCCTGACAGTGACGCGTCTAGTCACGAAAAAGCGCCTAGTGTCGTTCCTAGGCGCTTATCGAAAATGGAGCGGGAGAAGAGACTCGAACTCTCGACGTCCACCTTGGCAAGGTGGTGCTCTACCAACTGAGCTACTCCCGCGAGAGATGGCGGAGTATTAGACCGCCCGTTTCGCCGTCAACTGGAATTTTTTCAACTTTCTCGTCCAATGAAAAATGATGCGTTTTGACTCGGGAATTGGCACGGATTCCGCACCATCGATCAACTGTGACCCGCCCGCAACACATCGCTCAAGCCCTTCCCGGAGTGAGTGCCGACGAAATATCGGCGCATTTCAACCTCCTTCCCGACCGCTATTTTGCCCAAACGGGTGAGTCGGATGTGGCGCTGCATCTGGCGATGGTCAATCGGTTGCTCCACAATATCTCCGGGGCCGACTCGCTCGGCTCGCTGCGGCCGGTGATTGAATGGCGCGAAGCGGACGAACGCGGCTATCACGTCGCGCATGTGGTGACGTGGGATCGCGCCGGGTTATTCTACAAATTGGCCGGGGCACTCAGCGTCGCGGGTTTCAACATCCTCTCGGCGCGCATCACCACGCGCAACGACCACATCGCCATCGACTGCTTCGAAGTAGCCACGCCGGAAACTAACCCGGAAGGCGCGCGCGCGGAATTCGCCCATGCCGTGGAAAGCGCGCTCGTTTCCAATCAGGATCTCAACACAGCCATCGACTCGCGCGCTGAGCAATTCTCAATGGGCGAGTCGACTCGCGAGCCGATCGTCGACGTCTATCTCGAAATCTCGCAGCCGCGCGTCATCGTCGAAATCCATGCGCAAGACCGCTACGGTCTCCTTTACCGCATGGGGCGCGTCATTGCTGAGCACGGTTTCAATCTCTTGGCGGCACGAGTGCACACGGAGCGCGGTCTCGCTTTCGATCAATTTGACCTCGAAACCGCCGAGGAGCGACCCGTGGACCTCGCCCGCCTGACCGCGTTGCGAGATGCGTTGTTAGGCGCGGCTGTCGCACGGAGTTAGATTTCGCTCCTCAAACTGTCGCAATGCCTCCATCTCTTGGCCTTGAGATGACCGATGCCATTTCCTCCAGCGACCTAGCGGTGCTTTACCGCATCGCCGCCCTCGCCTCCAGCGATGGTGAAGCGCGTGCCGCCGAAGCCGCCGTGTTGGCGGAGTTGCTGGCCGTTTTTGGAGCCAGTAGCGGATCGCTCTCGCTGCTCAATCCCCACACCGGCTACCTCGAAATCGCTTCGCAACAAGGACTCCCGCCCGACACCGGCAATTTCGCGCTCAAACTCGGCCAAGGCATCACCGGTTGGGTCACGTTGCACGCCAAGCCGTTGCTCGTGCCCAACGTCAACGAAGACCCGCGCTACATCGCGGCGCGCACGGCGGTGTATTGTGAAATTGCCGCTCCTCTCCTTTACCGCGGACAGGCGGTCGGCGTGATCAACATCGACGCCGATCATCCCGACGCATTCACGGAGGTAGACCTACAGCGCCTGGTGCGATTTGCGCTCGAAGCCAGCCGCACGCTCCATCGCCGCTGGCAACTCGAACGCCTCCAAGGCGAATCGGCGCAATTGGAAACCTTGGTCGAACTCGGCCACTCACTCGTCGCCCGTCTCGACGAAGGTGATCTGCTCGCGACGCTCACGCGCAGTGGACGCAGTCTATTCGACGCGCGCCTGTGCACACTTCACGCCTGCGATCCGTCGCAGCTGATGTTTGAACTCCAAGCGTGGAGCAGCGAACTCAACTTCTCCGACACGGCGCTCGGCCGCGAACCGTTTGCCGCGACGCATTCACTTCTCGCCACCGCGTTGCGCGTCGGTCGCGTGGTGGAATTCCAGGATCTCAACGGCATCGGCGGCCACGGTGCGGTCGATTTACCCGCTGACGCGAGTCTGTGCTCTTTGCTTGCGGCGCCGCTTCTCGTCGATGGCGCACCGGCGGGCGTGCTCGCCGTGTTCACGGCGCACCCGCACCGCTTTTCCGATGCGCAAAAACGGTTACTCGCCGCTCTCGCGAGTTTCGCCGCCGTTGCCCTGCATAACGCACGCCTCTACTCCCGCGTGTTCCAATCCGAGGAATCACTGCGCAAGAACCAAACGTTGACCACGCTCGGGTTACTCGCGGCAGAAATTGCCCACGAAATTCGCAATCCGCTCACCGTGATTAAACTGCTGCACGGTTCACTCGGCATCGATTTTCCGGAAGGCGATCCGCGGCGTCGCGATTTGGAAGTTATCACCGAAAAAATCGAGCAACTGGAAGGCATCGTCGCGCGCGTGCTCTCGTTTGCCCGCGCGCCGTCCACGCTGCACTCGCGCTGGCAGTTGAGTGCGGTCGTGGAGGACACGCTGCACTTGCTTCGTGCCAAACTCACGCAATCCGGTGTGCAACTCCGCTATGTGCCGACGCCGCGGCCGGTCGATGTCGAAGTGAACAAAGGCCAGTTGCAACAGGTGTTCCTCAATCTCGCGTTGAACGCACTCCAAGCCATGCCACACGGAGGCACGCTCGGCGTGATGACGACGGTGGAAGAAGGTTCGGTGCACATCGATTTCGCCGACTCGGGCACGGGGATTCCGGAAGATATTCGTCCGCGTATTTTTGAATCGTTTCTGTCAGGACGCGCCGGCGGCACGGGACTCGGTCTCGCGATCGCGCAACGCATCGTGAAAGACCACCACGGTGATCTCTCACTCGTCGGCACCTCCGAAAACGGCACGACGATGCGCGTAACGCTGCCGCTGCCCAAGCATGGTGGTCACGCGTAATCGGGATAGTTTCGCAGAGGAAAACCGCTCGTTTTAACCACGAATGGACACGAAGAGACACGAATGAAAGGCAAGTCGGCCGACTGACCGTTTTCTAAAGTAGCTGCAGTGAAAGTTCCGCTCATCGCCCAGCGTTGATTGACCTGGTGTGCATTCGTGGTCGCTGTCGTTCGATCAGATCTTGCACCGATTCTGCGTCACACGGCGCAATTGCATCGAAAACGCGCGGCGGCGGCGCCACCTTCGCGTCATGCCCTTTGTTACGCTCCGTCAGCTTCCCGCCAAAGTAATTTTCAACGGCACGATTCGCGGCCACTACGCGCACCTCGACCAGAGCACGGTCGGTGAAGTAGAACTCGCCGCGCAGACGGTCGTGCCGCTGCACCAGCATCCCCACGAGCAATTCACCTACGTGCTCGAAGGTCGGTTTCAGTTCACCGTCGGTGAGGAGACGACCATTCTCGAACCCGGGATGTCGGCGCTGATTCCCGGCAATACCTTGCATGGTGGCACGACGTTGACTGCGTGCCGCTTGATCGACGTCTTCACGCCGGTGCGGGAAGATTATCGCAGCTAAACGTGCCGACTCCGCAACTTCGCTGAACTCGTGCGCGCCCGCCTCGTCGCCGCAAGTGTCATGGTGGGATGGATTCTCGCCAGCATGGCGTTGCTGTTGCTCTTTCGCGGAGTGCCGTTGCGCGTGCGCGGTGCGCTGATCCTCGGCAGCCTGATCGTGTTGATTATCGGCCTTGGTTGGCTCCAACACGCGCGTCGCCGCTAGCGTCTTCACGCCGGTGCGCGAAGACTATCGAGTGTAGATTCGTGGGAGCGAGCTTGCTCGCGACAATATATACTGAGTCGCGAGCAAGCTCGCTCCCACGGAAACCTTACTCCTCGAGTTCGACGTTCCAATAGGCGACGTCGAGAAAGTCCTTCCACTTCTCGTGGCGTTGGTTGCCGAGCACGAGGGTGATCACGGGGCGCCACTTTGGCCGCACTGGTTTGCGCGTGAGGCGCATGTGCGCTTCGTGCGGCAGTCGGTTTGCCTTGCGCGAGTTGCACTTGATGCACGAGCACACGATGTTTTCCCACGTCGTCTTGCCGCCATAGTGCCGCGGAATGACGTGGTCGAGATTGAGCTGCTCGCGCGCGAAGACGTTGCCGCAATACTGGCAGCGATTGCTGTCGCGTTCGAAGACATTGTTGCGCGTCAACTTCAGTTCCTTGCAGGGCAATTTGTCGAAAAACGTGAGCAACACCACGCGCGGCAGGCGGATCGAACGATTCACGGTGTGGACAACTTCCAGTTCATCCACCGGCGGATTGAAGCTAGAAAAGTCCACCCAATCGAGCAGCGAGTAAGTCCGGAAATTATCCTCGGTCTGATGCACGACCTGCGCATGCCCGCGGGCCAGTAGCGCGAAGGCGCGGCGCGCACCAATGATATTCACCGCCTGCCAGAGGCGGTTCAACACCAGCACCGGCTGATCGAGCGCGGTTTGCATGATGGGACTGTGGTTATGGTGGGCGCTAATTACTGTCAAGCAGCCGGTCACCGGAGCCAGCGCCACCCGAGCACGGGCTTGCAAACGCAACTCGTCCTGCTCCGATACCGCACTATTCCCATGATCCACCACCTCTCCTTTCTGCGCGCGCTGCTCGCTCTGATCGCATTGGCCGCTGTTCCGGTCTTCGCCCAAACCACCGAAGTCGCACCCGCGACGACGGTGGTTGCTACCGACCCGATCGAGGTTGAACTCGATGCCTTGATCGAGGCCGTCGGCAACAAATTGCGCACCGGCGAGCAAACCGCGGTCACGTTGGCCGAGGAATTAAAACAATTCGACGTGTTGCTGAGCAAATACGCCGAGCAAAAAACCGAAGCCGTCGCGCGCATCGCGTTGATGAAGGCCATGCTTTTTCTGCAGGTCTTCGAGGATTTCGAAGAAGGCGCACGCCAGTTGCAGGCGCTCGTCGCCAATTTCGGCCAGACCGAGATCGCAGCGGAAGTAACCGGCTTGCTCGGCGAGATCGAACCCATGCTCGCTGCGCGCAAGGTTGGTGAAGCACTGAAAATCGGTGCCGAGTTTCCGACGTTCGCGGAAGTGGATCTCAAAGGACAACCGCTCGACCTCGCCGCCTATCGGGGCAAAGTCGTATTGATCGATTTCTGGGCGACCTGGTGCGGACCATGCGTCGCCGAATTGCCCCACGTCCTTGCCGCTTACGAGAAATTTCACGCCAAGGGTTTCGAAATCATCGGCATCAGTCTCGACAAAGAGCGCGCCCGGCTCGACGCCTTTCTCGAGCAACACAAGATGACCTGGGTGCAATTCTTCGATGGCCAAGGCTGGGAGAACAAACTTTCCCGTCAGTATGGTATCTCCGCGATCCCTGCGACTTTCCTGCTCGATGCCAACGGTCGCATCGTGGCGCGTGACTTGACGGGCAGCGAGCTAGAGGACGAGCTCGCCAAGTTGCTGCCGTAATCCAGCACTCGTCCGTTCGCTCACGCGACCACCCTACCCAAGCCGGTCACAATTGACCGGCTTTTTCATGCTTCCGCCAAGCGACCTCAACTCTCCTGCGTGAGCAGCGTCGGTTTGAGTTCGATTTCTTTCAGGCGAATACCATCGAGCTTGCGCACGATCACTGCGGCGTGATCACCCAACACATCAACGTGCGTGTGCGAGGCGTGGATATCAATCGCTCCCACGATGTTCGCGGGTAGACGCGTCACGCCGGCGATTTTACCCACGAGATCTGCGGGCGTGACCAATTGATCGGCGCCGACATTAAATTCGAGCGTCACAAAACCGGGCTCGCGGCCCGTGCGCGGCTTGCGCTCGTAGTTGCGTTTCTTTGGCGCCGATTTCTCTCCCGCGGCGGCGGAAACATATTTGGATTTCGCGACGTTGGCGAAGGCCGCTGGCACTGTCGTGTTCGCCTTGGGGCGTTCGGCGGCGGGAGTTGGTGAACGCGCAGGTTTTGGCGCTGCGCCCGGTGCCTCCGCTTTCCCAACTTTGGCCGCTTTGTCGGCTTTGGCTGCAGGGGCCGAGGCTTCGTCCGCACCGCCGCGCAGCAGATGGATCAAGGCCGAAGCGATATCCGTGCTGGTGTAGCCCTGTTCCAACAAGCGATCCACAATGCGTTCGTGCGCGACAAATTTCTTCTCATCCAACGTGCGCCGCAACTTCTCGCTGAAGGCGTCGATACGCGCGTCTTCCACTTCGCTCATCGACGGGATGCGTTCGCGGCGGATGTTGAGCCGCGCATAGCGCGCCATGCTCTCCAATTTGTAGATTTCGCGTCCGCACACAAAGGTGATGGCGCGACCGCTCTTGCCCGCGCGGCCGGTGCGACCGATGCGGTGCGTGTAATCCTCGGCGTCGTTCGGCAGGTCGTAGTTGAACACCACTTCGAGATCGTCGACGTCAAGACCGCGCGCGGCCACGTCGGTGGCGATGAGAAACTCAAATCCACGCCGACGGAACTTCTCCATCACGCGGTCACGTTGCATCTGGCTGAGATCGCCGTGCAAACGATCAACGGCGTAACCGCGCGAATGCATGTGCTCGTCGAGTTCATCCACCATGATCTTGGTGCTGCAAAAAATGATGCCGTAGCGAAAATCGTTGATGTCGATCAAGCGCGTCAGCGCCTCGATCTTGGAGCGTCGGTCGACCTCGAGGTAAACTTGATCCACCTGCGGCGCATTCTGGGCGTGAGACTCAATGCGCACCCATGAGGGATCGCGACTGTAGCGTCGGATCATTTCCTGAATCGGTTGCGGCATCGTCGCCGAGAAGAAAAGCAGTTGGCGGGTGTCCGGCACCGCACTGAGAATCTGCTCGATGTCGTCACGGAAACCCATGTCGAGCATGCGGTCGGCTTCGTCGAGCACGACGATCTTCAAATTATCGAGACGCAATGAACCGCGCTGCATGTGATCCATCACGCGACCGGGCGTGCCGATGACGACCTGCGCCCCGGCGGCCAGCGCCCGATATTGGCGATCGTAACTTTGACCCCCGTAAATCGGCACTTCGAGCAACCCGCGTTTGAACGAGCCGAGTTTGCCGACTTCCTCGGCCACCTGCACCGCCAGTTCGCGCGTCGGGCACAACACGAGGGCTTGCACGGCTCGCTTGGTGACGTCGATTTTCTCGATCACCGGAATCGCAAACGCCGCTGTCTTGCCGGAGCCCGTGGCGGATTGTCCGACGATGTCTTTACCCGATAAAGCGATTGGAATCACCGCCGTTTGAATCGGCGAGGCTTCTTCAAATCCCATCTTGTCCACTGCCTTCAATATTTCAGGCGAGAGACCTAGTTCCGTAAATGGGCGTTTTTCCATAAATGCATCCTGACCCCAATTTGAGCCAAATGATAGCGCAATCTGTGTTCGCCTTCGGGCTTCCCCCCCGCGGCGGACTCTGCTCCGCTCCATCCGTGCATCTCACCCACCTCGTTTGCACGGCCTGCTCAGCGGCGCACGACGCCACCGTGCCGCAGAATGTCAGCCCGTGTTGCAGCAAGCCGCTCTACCCTGCGTATGATCTGGCGGCGGCGGCGCAAACTTTGACGAAGGAGGCGCTGCGCGGACGCGTTGCCTCCCTGTGGCGCTACCGGGAAGTCATGCCAGTCCTCAGCGACGCCAACATCGTCACGCTCGGCGAGGGTTTCACTCCACTTCTCCCGGCCACTCGACTCGGTGCGAAAGTGAATGTTGCCGCGTTGTGGATCAAAGACGAGTCACAGAATCCCACCGGCAGTTTCAAAGCGCGCGGGATGTCCGCCGCCGTGTCGATGGCGAAACAATTCGGTCTCACCAAACTCGCCGCGCCCTCCGCGGGCAATGCCGCCGGTGCGCTCGCCGCCTACGCAGCGCGAGCGGGCATGGAAGCGCATCTCTTCATGCCGGTCGATACCCCGCGCGCCAACATCGTCGAATGCCGCGAAATGGGTGCGCACGTCACGTTGATCAACGGGCTCATCACTGACTGCGGTGCCGAAGTAGCCCGGCGCAAAACGAGCGAAGGCTGGTTCGACGTCTCGACGCTGAAGGAGCCTTACCGCGTCGAAGGCAAAAAGACGCTCGGCTACGAACTGGCCGAGCAACTCAACTGGACGTTGCCCGAGGTGGTGATTTATCCGACCGGCGGCGGCACGGGACTCGTCGGGATGTGGAAAGCGTTCGACGAGATGGAACGCATGGGCTGGATCGGCGCGAAGCGTCCGCGGATGTTTTGCGTGCAAGCGACCGGCTGCCAACCGATCGTGCGCGCCTTTGTCACTGGCTTGAAATTCGCGGCGGAACACCTGGACGCACACACGCGCGCTTCCGGGTTGCGCGTGCCCAAGGCGATCGGCGATTTTATCATGTTGGATATTTTGCGAAAATCGGGCGGCGGCGCGCTCGCCGTGAGCGATGACGACATGATTCGAGCCACGCGAGAAGTTGGCTCTGCGGAAGGCCTGTTTGTCGCGCCCGAAGGCGGCGCGTGCTACGCGGCGCTGCAACAGTTGCGACACGACAACGTCATTCGCTCGGAGGAATCAGTTGTGCTATTCAATACCGGCACCGGCGTGAAATACCTCGAGTGCTTCGGTGACTAAATTTCCAATTGAAATCCTGCGTAATTCACGCAAAGCCGCCCATGGTGTCAGCACCGCCAACTCCGGATATCAGTCTCGTAAATTCTAAAATAAGTTCCATACTCGTTTTGTAACAAACCTCCACATGCAACGATTCACCTATATCCGCCTTCTCGCCGTCACCCTAGCCTTGGGAATTGGAGCGGTAATTTCCAGCGCGCAAACTCAAGCTGGAGCCATCAAAGCGGTGAAACTGGTGGGCAGCGTCACCGTCAAATCCGCTGATGGCAAATCCCGTCCAATCACCGAAGGCCAAGCACTGATTGAGACTGACATCATTTCTACCGGAATCAGTTCCAGTGTCGTGCTGATTTTCATGAACGGTTCGTCGGTAAAACTCGAAGAGACCAGTCGCTTGGCCATTGAAGAATTTAAGATGGATCCGCTCGCCGACGATATCGCGGTGGCCCAACTCACATCTGAACCCACCATCTCGAAAACCCGTCTGTCGCTCGCCTATGGCGAAATGGTTGGCAACGTGAAGAAGCTCAACTCCAACTCGCACTACGACATCAAGACTCCGGCTGGAGCCGCCGGTATTCGCGGCACCACTTTCCGGATCGTGCTGCGTTTTGACGCGGCCGGCCAAGTTGAATTTCAACTCAGCACTGCAGAAGGTCTCGTTATTTTCACCGGCACGATTCCTACAGTCGGCACCGGCACGGCAACTGAAACTAGCGGCGAAGGTGTCGCTGTGGCTGGAGGGCAGGAAGTCACCGCGACATTGCAGATTAACCCCACTACAAATGTGGTGACTTCGGCGGTTATTTCTACTCCGCAGCCAATCTCCGCCTCGGCCACCGAAGCTATCAATACGGCCATCACCCAAGCCATTCAGCAGGCGGCGCAGACGACAACATTTACCCCGACAGAACAACAAAACACCGCGAGCCAAACCTCCAACACCGCTGCGGGCTCATCCCCAACCGAGACACAAAAGCAGACCGAGCCAACACCGGAGCAATCCTCTTCGAACACTAAGCCGTCGCCCAATCCATCGCCGATCATCACTCCGGCGACACCCCTCGATACGATGAACCGGAGCGGTTGATTCGTCTCGTTCAGCGCACCTGCAAGGTGCTGCCGTCGAACTCCAGATCGAGGCTAGGGATCACGACCGCTTTACGCGGGCCGTCTTTGCGCACGGTGCCCGCGCACCACGCTGTGTAACCGGTCGCTTCCGCCGCTGCTACGACTGCTTCAGCCAGCGCGGCATCCACGTAGGCGGCAAAACCAATACCTTGATTAAACGTCGCATACATTTCGCGCCGTGAAATCGGTCCCGCTTCTTCTAAAAAGCGAAATAGCGGCAACGGCTCGCGCGGTTCCGTGATCTCGTAAACGAACGGCTCATCGAGCCGCATCAATTTTCGCCAACCGTGTCCGGTGACGTGCGACACGTAATTCAATTTCAGGCCCCGGCGCTGACACTCGCGCACAAACGCCACATAGATCACCGACGGCGCCAGCAGCGCTTCGCCGAAATTGCGCGAATCACCGTGCCCGATGGGCGTGGCGTAGCCTTGCGGTAACTTCTCCGCGATCAACCGGCAGAGTGATAGTCCGTTGGTCTGCACCCCGGAGCTCGCGAGAAAAATAATCGCATCGCCCTCGCGCACTTCACCGGTGATGCGCAGCGATTTCGGCGCAATCCGTCCGACCGCCGATCCCGCCAACACAATCGCCTGCGGTTCGACGAGTCCGCGCAATGTCGGCGTCTCACCGCCGCCCCACACCGCCCCAGCCTGACGGCAACCTTCCGCCCAACCGGCGACCAATGCTTCCATCCGCGCCGTATTCGCAAACCACTCCGATTCGCCCACCGCGGCGTGCATCGCGACTGACACCGGCAGCGCGCCACAGGTGATCAGGTCGTTCACAATTGTCGCCACGGTATCGATGGAGATTTCGCGGTAAAAATTCTTCCCCTGCTCCGCTAACACTGCATCAGCCACAAGATTTTTTGTGCCCAGACCTTCCTCCACATGAGCGAGGAAATGATCCGTCGCCTCCATCAGGTAGGCACTTTCACCGCGCGTGCTTGCCGGTTCGGCATAACCGTGCGCCGTCAACTCACTGGCCGTGGTGCGAGCTGCGCGTTGGCAGGCGCGCTTGAACGCATCGAGCTGCTCGTAATTAACGCCGGAAGATTCGTAAGAGAGCGACATGACAAGATTCTCAGTAGGCTCGACCATCCGCCTTTTCGTAGTAGTTCACGAACGCCTGATTCACCACCCGGTAGCCGCCGAGCGTCGGATATTTCCCACTGAAATACCAATCGCCGGAATGATTCGGTAACGCACGATGCAAGCTCTCGAGTGACTGATAAATAATCTCCACCTCGCCGCTCCATTCGCCATTCCTCGGAGTCACGAGTTCGGTGATTTTCCGCGAAATCTCCTCGGCCGTGAATGAATCGTAGATCTTCCGCACATGGTTGATTGGTTCGCGGGAACGACTCGTGCCGTAGTCGCGGCATGCATGGTAAACCTCTTCGATCACGCTGGATTGCCCGCGCTCTTTCAGCAGCGAGATCGCGGCCTCGAACGCGATGAACTTGCCAATCTCGGACATGTCGATGCCATAGCAGTCCGGATAGCGAATCTGCGGTGCCGTCGACGCGACCACGATTTTGCGCGGCTGCAGACGACTGAGGATTCTCAGAATCGAACGACGCAAAGTCGTGCCACGCACGATCGAATCGTCGATGCAAACGATCGTGTCTTTCGGCGTCACGATGCCATAGCTCACATCGTAAACGTGCGAGGCGAGCGTATTGCGCCACTTTTCCTGACCGATGAAAGTGCGCAACTTTGCGTCCTTGCTCACGATCTTTTCGCCGCGCGGCCAGTTGATCAAAATGAGTTCATCGACGAGCTCCTCCGTCAACTCGCCGAGTCGCGCCGCTTCGAGCAGCGCCAGTTTGACCTCCGAGCGGCGACGCATGCGCAGTTCGCTCATTAAACCGAAATACGCGACCTCCGCCGTGTTGGGAATGAAACCGAAAATGGTGTTTTCCAGGTCGCGGTTTATCGCGGCCAAAATCGGATCCGCCAACTCGGCCCCGAGCGCTTTGCGCTCGCGGTAAATATCGGCATCGTTGCCCCGCGAAAAATAGATGCGCTCAAACGAACACTGCGCCTTCGGACCGGATGGTTTCACGCGCTCGGAGCGCACCGTGCCGTCTTTTTTCACCACGACGACGTGCCCGGGCTCAAGTTCCTGCACTGCTTCAGGCGCACGGTGAAACACCGTGCATAGCGGCGCCCGCTCGGAAGCGAACGCGACGACTTCGTCGTCTTCAAACCAGTGACACGGACGAATGCCACTCGGGTCGCGCGTCACAAACGCGTCACCGTTGCCCAGGGCGCCGATGAGCGTGTAACCGCCATCCCACTCCGCCGAAACTCCGCGCAGAACGCGCGCCGGATCGAGCTCGAGTCCAATGCGATGCGAAATCTCCGTGCCGGAAAGGCCGCGCGACTTAAATTGCCGATACAACTCCTCATGATGCTCATCAAAACCGTGACCGAGCATTTCCAGCAGCGCCTGCGTGTCCGTCGCAAAAATCGGGTGCTGGCCGGTCGCGGTCAACGTCGCGTTGAGGTCCGCAGTGTTGGTCATGTTAAAATTACCCGCCAGCACGAGATTGCGCGTCGGCCACGAACTGCGCCGAAAAAACGGGTGGCACGCGCTGAGATTGTAACCGCCGGACGTGCCGTAGCGCAGGTGACCGAGGTAGAGTTCGCCGCAGAAATCAAAGTGGCGCTTCACCGTCTCGGGAAACTCCGGATGCACCGTGCCTGCGGCCAGCAGCTCATTGTAGCGGCCGACCAATGGCTGGAAAATCTTATCGAGCGGGTTCGACTCGACGTTGCGCTCGCGAAACATGTAGGGCTCGCCCGGCGACATGTCGAATTTCACGCAAGCCACGCCCGCGCCGTCCTGGCCGCGGTTGTGCTGTTTCTCCATCAGGAGAAAAAGTTGGTAAAGGCCCCAGAGCGGCGAGCCATACTTCTCTTGATAATAAGCGAGCGGCTTCTTCAACCGCACCAGCGCGATACCGCATTCGTGGGAAACAAAATCACTCATGAGCGGAAGGCGTTAACACCGACCGTTTCAGGCACGCGCCACCCCGGGCTCGTCGCCGCAGCAACGAGTGGGAAGCCTCGGTTGGTCTCCTCGTTTGTGTCATCAAGCAGCGGATAAAACGGCAGATTCCGCGCCACCGAAAGTTTGGTCAACGGCTTTCTCCGGATTTTCCGCCATAAGACCGACCCTGCGACCTCGCCAGGACTGAGTCGGGCCCGTTCCGCTACTTGACGCGCCTTGTCAGTTCAGGGACAACCCTGCCACGTCATGTTGATTTTCCGCGGCTCGCCAGCTCTCTCTTCCTTTCGCCTGCAAAAGCTCTTGCAGGACCTCGTCGGCGACGGTCTGCCCGTCACTGCGCTCAGCGCCGATTCCGTCCACGTCGTGGCGAGCAACAGCGAGTTAACGGCCAACGAGTCCGCAATTCTCGAAAAGCTCCTCACCTACGGACCAAGTCGGGCCGCCGTGCCAGTTGCCGGATTGCTCCAAGTTGTGGCGCCGCGCCCCGGCACGCTGTCCCCATGGTCGTCCAAAGCCACCGATATCGCGCGCACTTGCGGCCTCTCCAAAATCGAGCGCATCGAACGCGTCGTGGCTTACCAATTCGCGTTGGCGTCCGCCGACACCGCTCTTGATCCGGCGCAACTACGTCTACTCCAAGCGCGCATACATGATCGTATGACGCAAATCGTCTTGGGCGACCTCGAGAGTTGCGCCGTGTTGTTCCGCCACGAAGCACCGCGGCCCGTTACGAGCGTGCCGGTATTATCCGAAGGTCGCGCCGCCCTCGTCCACGCCAACACCGCGCTCGGCCTCGCGCTCGCCGAAGACGAAATCGATTACCTCGTCGCCGCGTTCATCAAACTCGGACGCGATCCGCACGACGTGGAGTTAATGATGTTTGCGCAGGCGAACTCCGAACACTGCCGCCACAAGATTTTTAATGCCTCCTGGGAAATCGATGGAGCCGCGAAGCCCCACTCGCTGTTCCAGATGATCAAAAACACCTACGAGCAACACTCCGACGGCATCCTCTCCGCCTACAAGGACAACGCCGCCGTCATCACCGGTTCGCGCGGCGGACGCTTCTTCGCTGATCCGCGCACGAACGATTACGTGACGAGCGACGAAGAGATTCATCTCCTCTGCAAAGTCGAAACCCACAATCATCCTACCGCGATTTCACCCTTCCCCGGTGCCGCCACCGGTTCCGGCGGCGAAATCCGCGATGAGGGCGCCACCGGACGCGGCGCAAAACCGAAAGCAGGCCTAGTCGGTTTTTCCGTTTCCAATCTCCGTCTGCCCGGCGCAGTGCAACCGTGGGAGAAGGACAACGGCAAACCCGGCCGCATCGTCTCCGCGCTCGATATCATGCTCGAAGGTCCGCTCGGTGGCGCGGCGTTCAACAACGAATTCGGTCGCCCCGCCATCAACGGTTACTTCCGCACCTTTGAGCAAACCGTCCCCGGAGCGCGCGGTCCGGAACTGCGCGGTTACCACAAGCCAATCATGCTCGCGGGCGGCTATGGCAACATTCGCGCCGACCACGTGCAAAAAGGGCAAATCAACGCCGGCGACAAATTGATCGTGCTCGGCGGCCCCGCCATGTTGATCGGCCTCGGCGGCGGCGCGGCGAGTTCGATGGCGAGCGGTCACGGCAGTGAAGATCTCGATTTTGCCAGCGTGCAACGCGACAACGCCGAAATGGAACGCCGCTGTCAGGAAGTAATCGATCGCTGCTGGGCACTCGGCGACGACAATCCGATTTCCTTTATTCACGATGTCGGTGCGGGCGGCGTCTCCAACGCGTTGCCCGAACTCGTCAACGATGGTGGCCGAGGCGGGCGCTTCGATTTGCGCAAACTGCCGAGCGACGAACCCGGCATGTCGCCACTGGAACTGTGGTGCAACGAGTCGCAAGAGCGCTACGTTCTCGCGGTGCCGACGGACCGTCTCGCGACGTTTTCTGAATTTTGCCTTCGCGAACGCGCGCCCTTTGCGGTCGTCGGCGAAGCGACCGCAGAGCGCCGTCTCGTCGTCGAAGATCCGCTGTTCAAGAACACGCCCATCGATCTCCCCCTCGACGTGTTGCTCGGCAAACCGCCGCGCATGCATCGCAAAGAATCGACGCTGACCCGACCGCAAGTGCCGCTGAATCTCGACGGAATCACACTCGCGGAGGCGGTGCGCCGCGTGCTTTCGCATCCGACGGTCGCAGATAAAACGTTTCTCATTTCCATCGGTGATCGCACGCTCGGCGGTCTTATTGCGCGCGACCAGATGGTCGGACCATGGCAAGTGCCCGTAGCCGACTGCGCCGTGACTGCGGCGGCCTATGATGTGTTTACCGGTGAAGCGATGGCCGTCGGCGAGCGCGCGCCCGTCGCCCTCAACAACTCCGCGGCTGCCGCGCGTCTCGCTGTCGGCGAAGCGCTGACCAATCTCGCCGCCGCGCAAATTGGCGAACTCGGGCGCGTAAATTTGAGTGCAAATTGGATGGCCGCGCCCGCCGTCCCCGGCGACGCCGCCGATCTCTACGCGGCTGTGCAAGCGGTCGGACTCGAACTCTGCCCCGCCCTCGGCATCACCATTCCCGTGGGCAAAGATTCGATGAGCATGAGCACGGTCTGGCAGGACGGCGCGAAATCCAAACGCATAACCGCGCCCATCTCGCTCGTGGTTTCCGCGTTTGCGGCGGTGGCTGACATTCGCCGCACTGTAACTCCGCAACTGCAGCAACTCGACGACACCGTGCTGCTCCTGATCGATCTCGGTCGCGGACAGCACCGTCTCGGCGGTTCCATTCTTGCACAGGTCGTCTCGCAACTCGGCGAAACCACGCCCGACTTGGATCGCCCCGAAGATTTGAAGAATTTCTGGAACGCGATCCAGCAACTCGGACGCGATAGCAAACTCCTCGCTTACCATGATCGTTCCGACGGCGGACTTTTCGCGACCGTCGCGGAAATGGCCTTCGCCGGAAACACCGGAGTCGATCTCGAAATTCCCGCGCGTCATGAAGCGTTTTCGGCTCTCTTCAACGAAGAGTTGGGTGCAGTAATTCAAGTGCGTGAAAGCGACTTCGATCCCGTCTTCCTGACGCTGCGCCAACACGGCCTCAAAACCTGCGTCAGTCGTATCGGCACGTTGAACGCCAGTCACACGTTCCGCGTGACGCGAAACAGCCAAGTGTTGATCGAGGAAAATCTATTCAAACTCCGCGCGTTGTGGTCCGACGTCACGCAACGCATGGCCACGCTGCGCGATAATCCCGCGTGCGCCGCGCAAGAACATCAACTCCGCCTCGACGCCACCAACCCCGGCCTCACGCCACGCGTGAATTTCGATCTGCACGCGATGAAGCCGGCGATTGTTTCAGCCGACGCCGCGCGGCCCACCGTTGCCATTTTGCGTGAACAAGGCGTCAACGGCGAAGTTGAGATGGCTGCCGCTTTCACGCGCGCGGGCTTCCGTGCCGTCGACGTGCACATGACAGATATTCTCAGTGGCCGCGTGTCGCTCGCCGATTTCCGCGGCCTCGCGGCGTGTGGTGGGTTCAGTTACGGCGATGTGCTCGGCGCCGGGGAAGGCTGGGCCAAGAGCATTTTGTTCAACGAGCGCGCGCGCGCGGAATTTGCGGCGTTCTTCGCGCGTCCCGACACCTTCGCGCTCGGCGTGTGTAACGGCTGTCAGATGATGAGCAATCTACACTCCATCATTCCCGGCTCCGACCATTGGCCGCGCTTCGTGCAGAATCAAAGCGAGCGCTACGAGTCGCGCTACGTCTCGGTGCGCATCGAGCCGAGTCCGAGCGTGCTGCTCGCCGGAATGGAAGGCTCCGTGTTGCCGATCGCGGTGGCGCATGGTGAAGGATTCACCGAATTTACCGATCCCGCGGCCGCCAACGCGTGTCACGCCTCCGGTTTGGTCGCCGCGCGTTTCGTCGATAACCACCACGCCATCACCGAACATTATCCGCTCAATCCCAACGGCTCGCCGTTTGGCATGACGGCGCTCACGACCACATCGGGTCGCGTGACCATCATGATGCCACATCCCGAACGCGTTTTCCGTTCCGCGTGCATGAGCTGGGCCCCAAGTGACTGGCCGGAAGATTCCCCGTGGATGAAACTCTTCTACAACGCCCGCACATGGGTCGGTTGAACATTGTGACTCCATGAGTTTTCGAATTCTCACCGTCGATGACGCCAAGGCCGTGCGCCTGCTCGCCGAGCGTGTATTGAGCACATTCGAGTGCGACACCACCGAATCAACCAACGGCTTCAACGCACTCTACGCGATGGAGAAGGCGCTGCCCGACCTCGTGTTGCTCGATGTGAGCATGCCCGTAATGGGCGGTTTGGAATTGCTGGAGATGATGCGCTCCAACGACACGTTGCGAGATATCCCCGTAATTATGCTCACGTCGCCGGCCGACCACGCGATTCTGGGTCAACTCGCCGCACTCGGTATCAGCGGCCAACTGGTCAAACCATTCCGCGAAGAAGCCTTACTCACCGCCATTCGCCAAGTGATCGAGTTGCGTCCACGCAAGTAAGCGAGCGTGTGGCGCACTCGCCACCAGCCGCGCGCAACCCGTTGTAATTTGAAGTGCCTTTTCGCCGCGGAACGTGATTAAGCTGCGCCAATGGACCACGTAGCCGCTGGAGAATATTGGAACGCCAACGCCGAAGCGTGGACGCGCTTGGCGCGCGCCGGCCACGACGTATTTCGCGACCACCTCAACACGCCGGCGTTTCTGGCCATCATGCCGCCGATTGAAGGCAAACACGGTCTCGATATCGGTTGCGGCGAAGGGCACAACACGCGCCAAGTTGCCAAACGTTGCGCCAAAATGGACGCGATCGACATTTCGTCGGTCTTCATCCGCCACTCCCACGCCGAGGAAGTGCGCGCGCCACTCGGCATCACTTATCAAGTCGCGAGCGCCGTCGAGTTGCCATTCGCCGATGCCACGTTCGATTTCGCCACCGCTTTCATGAGTTTAATGGACGTTCCCGAAACGGAGCGCGTCCTAGCCGAGGCGTATCGTGTGCTGCGACCGGGCGGGTTTCTGCAATTTTCCATTCTGCATCCCTGCTTCAATCCGCCGCACCGCCGCACTTGCCGCGACGAGGACCGCATCACCTACGCGATCGAAGTGGGCGATTACTTCATCGATGCACGCGGCCGCATCGACGAATGGATTTTCGCCACTGAACAACAAGCCACACGCGAACGCCAACCGACGTTTCGCGTGCCGCGTTTTCACCGTCCGCTCAATGAGTGGTTCAATCTACTGATTGCCGCTGGGTTCACCATCGAAGCCGTTGCCGAGCCGCGTCCGGACGACGAAACCGTGGCGAAATGGCCCCGCCTGCAAGAAGCCCAAGTCATCGCCTACTTCCTCCACTTACGCGTGCGCCGGTAAGTGGCGCGGCGTTCACCGGCGCAGTTTCAGCGCAGCGTCGATGATGCCCTGTTCGGAAATCAACAGCAGGCGCGCAGCGGCGGCCAGCGGCACGTAACAATCCACCGCGCGCACCGAGCCGAGCGGCTTTCCGTAGCCTTGCTCGGCAAGCGCCGCGATTACGGCGTCGGCAATCCCGCCGCCAGTCGCGCGACATTCGTCAGCAACAAGCACCGCGCGACACTGCGCGGCGTGTTCGCGAATTGCGTCAAGCGGCAGCGGGTTGAGCCAACGCACGTCGAGCACGCGCGCGGACAATCCCTGTTCTGCCAAACGTCGCGCCGCCCGCAATGAGAGCCGCAGACCATTGCCGTAACTCACGATCAGCAAATCCGTCGCTGCCGCGTGATAAACGCCCACGTCTCCCGGCAGCAACATCTCCTGGGGCGGCGGGTAGTCGAACAGCCAGCCGTTGTCGCCATCGGCATGGAGATCGCGTTCGTGATACAGCGCGATGGGTTCGAGAAAAACCGCCACGCGACCGCAGGCACGTGCCGTCGCGACGAGACCGCGCAGCATCTTCGCCGCATCGTCGCCACGGGACGGCACCGCGAGAAGCAAACCCGGAATATCGCGCAGTGCGCCCACAGAGTTGTCGTTGTGAAAATGTCCGCCGAATCCCTTTTGATAAGCGAGCCCCTGCACGCGCACGACCATCGGGTTGGCAAACTGGCCGTTGGAAAAATACTGCAGCGAGCAGGCTTCACCGCGCAGTTGATCGAGCGCGTTGTGGATATAGGCGAGATATTGAATCTCCGGAATTGGCAGCAAACCCGCGAGTCCCGCTCCCTGCGCGAGGCCGAGGATTATCGTTTCGTCGAGCAATGTGTCGAAGCAGCGGTGCGAACCGAACTTCTTTTGCAGCCCACCGGTCACGCCATACACTCCACCTTTACGGCCCACATCTTCGCCGAACAAATTGATTTCAGGAAAGCGCAACATCTCGTCGGCGAGCGCAGAGTTGATGTGCGCGGCCATCGTGCGTTTCAGCGGCGACGCATTTTGCTCTGGCAAAACAGCCCCAAAGTGAGCCGTGCGCACCTCGGCAGTCGCTTGCACCAAAGCCGTCGCGCGAATCTTCGCTTCATCATACGGTGCGAGTGGGCGGACGATCTCCGCCACAGCGGTGAGTCGCGCTCCGCGCGAAACTCGCTCGCACGCCGCATTAACCCGCGCCTGCAACTCAGCGACAATCTCCCGCAGTTCCTCCGGCGTGGCCGCGCCGAGTTCGATTAAGCGTCGCGCATTGGCGAGCAGAGGATCTCGTGCTTCAACGGCTTCAATTTCGGCAACACTGCGGTAGGATGTCTCGACGTCGGTGCCGGCGTGGCCCCACAGCCGCACGGTGTGCAAATGAATGAAAACGGGGCGTCGCGTGGTGCGGCAGTGGGTGATCGCGGCCGCCGCCCCTTCCCACATCTCGTCCATCGTGCCGGACAACGTGTAGTAGGCGAGATGCGGCTGGTGACTGAAATTATCGCGAATCCAATGCGGCGGAGTTTCCACCGAGATACCGATGCCGTTGTCCTCACACAAAAACACGATCGGGGCATCTCCACCACGACGCACGGCGTAGCGGACGGCGTTGAAGCCCGCGAGTGCGGTCGCGTGATTCGCCGACGCGTCGCCAAACGAGCACAGCACAATCGAATCGCTCTTGAGTCCGTTAGTGAGACCGAGCCGTTTTACGCGGCGCAACGCGTGTGCCATCCCGTAGGCTTTTGGCAATTGCGACGCGATGGTGCTGGTCTGCGGCGGCACCCAGAGCGCGCGGTTACCCCAAACTTTGTGCCGTCCACCGGAAATGGCGTCATTGGCTGACGCACAGAACGAACGCACTCCGTCGAGAATTGGATCGTAGTCCGGCTGCAGGCGCGCCCGCGCCATCATCAAACCGCCGGAGCGATAATGGAGAAAACATGGATCGTCCGCGCGCAGTAGCGCCCCGATCAGCGCGTTCTGCTCATGACCCGCACTGGAGATTGTGTAGAAAGATTGGTTGGTCTTGCGCAGTTCACGCGCGGCGACGTCAAGCAAGCGACTCGTCACTTGGTCGGCGAACAATTCGCGGGCACGGCGCACGGTGAGCGTGGATTGCGGCACAAGCGGCGCATCAATGGGCAACAAATCTATCGCAGCTTGTGCCGACGCCAAAGCTGCACGCAGATTCTCTTGGACAATTTCGACGCGGGTTTGGGTCACGACAACACGTGATGAACGCAGTTTCAGTGGCGAGGGCAAGTGTCACGTTGCCGTGAGGCGTCCGGGGCGATGAAAACGCACCTTGCCTATCATCGCTCGGTCGCATTTTTTCCTCGCACCCCTTGCTATGAATTCCCCCTCCGGTATGCGTGCGCCGGACGCCTTGTTGATCGTCCTCGGCGTCCTCCTTTGTGCAGTCATTCTCACCTGGTTCGTGCCATCCGGCGAATTCCAGCGTGCGAAAGTCGGTTCGCGCACGGTGGTTGTCGCGGGCACCTACGAAGCGGTGGCGGCGAATCCGGTGGCGTGGCACGGCTTTCTCACGGCGCCCGTCAAAGGACTCACGGACAAAGATGCGGCGCTGATCATTGCGTTCGTGCTCATCGTGGGAGGTTCATTTGCGATGATTAACGCGACCGGCGCGATCGCGGCCGGCATCAACTGGCTCGTGCATTGCGCTGGGGATAATCCGGCGCGGCGACGACTGGTGATCCCAGTTCTGATGGTCGCGTTTTCGCTGGGTGGAAACACGTTCGGCATGGCGGAGGAAGTGCTCGTCTTTGTGCTGATTACGTTAGCACTTTCCCGGCGCATGGGCTGGGACCCGATTGTCGGCGTCGCGATTCCATTTATCGGATCCGGTGTTGGTTTTGCGGGTGCGGCGTTCAATCCGTTTACGGTCGGCATCGCGCAAGGTTTGAGCGAATTGCCGATTTTCAGTGGCTGGCAATTCCGGATGGTGATGTGGGCCGTGCTCACCGGAATCTCCATCATTTTTGTGATGCGTTACGCGGCGATGCTTGAAAAGGATCCGACGCGCAGTTTGTCACCCTTCGCCAATGACAAGGCGATCGACGCCAACGAGCTTGAACTGGAAAAACTCACCCCAAACCGCATCGCGATCTTAGTGCTTTTGTTGGCGGGCATCGTGATGCTGATCGTCGGTGTAACGCGCTGGGACTGGTATATCGAAGAAATCGCGGCGCTGTTTCTCTCGCTCGGATTTGTGGCCGCAGTGTTGGGGCGCATCCGTCCCAACGACGCTGCGCAAGCGTTCGGTCTCGGCGCGCGCGAGATGGTCGCGACGGCGCTGATCATCGGCCTCAGCCGCAGTGTATTGCTCGTCATGCAAGAGGGCAAAGTCATCGACACGATGTTGCATTCAATGAGTCAGGCGGCGAGTGGACTCCCGCCGGTGATCTCCGTGCAAGTCATGCTTGCGGTGCAATTTTGTCTGAACTTCTTCGTGCCCAGCGGCAGCGGCCAAGCGGCGTTGACGATGCCGATCATGGCGCCGCTGGCGGATTTACTGCACATGCCGCGACAGGCGGCCGTGTTGGCGTATCAACTGGGCGACGGCCTCTGCAATTTCATCATCCCCACCAGCGGCATCACGATGGGCTTACTCGCCATCGCACGGATCTCGTTTGTCACGTGGTTGCGCTGGATCGCGTGGCTGATGGTTTGGTTGATCGGCGCGGGCATGGTCTTCCTCGCGCTCGGTGCCACCGTCATCAACTGGTAGGTGCCGCGCTCAAAACGCGCGCACGGCGGCAATCACAAGGCGTTCGAAGTCTCCGGCACCATTTGCCGCATTTGCCAGCGTGTGCGCATGCGAGAGATTTTCGTCCGAGAGTCCCGCGCCCATGTTGGTGATGCAGGAAACGCCCACCACGCGCATGCCGCAATGGCGCGCCAAAATGCATTCCGGCACGCTCGACATACCGACCGCGTCGGCGCCCCACCCTTGCGCCATGCGAATCTCTGCCGGCGTTTCAAACGACGGTCCGCGAAACGCCACGTAAACGCCGCGGTGCAACGTGATTCCCTCGGCCTGTGCCGCGCTCGTCACCGCCGCACTCAAAGTCGGATCCCATGCATCGCTCATCGGCACGAAGCGCGGACCGAAATCTTCATCGTTCGGACCGACCAGCGGATTCAAGCCGAGGAAGTTAATGTGGTCCGTAATCAACATCAGTTCGCTGACGCCAATTTGTGCCCGCAAACTGCCGGCCGCGTTGGATAGGAAAAGTGTTTCAATGCCCGCGACGCGCAGCGCGCGAACCATGGTCTTGAGCGGATAGGCATCGCTCGTCTCGTAGAAATGTTTGCGTCCGTTCAGCACGATGACGGGCACGCCAGCAAGTGTGCCGACAATCAGTTTGCCCGCATGCCCCGCGACCGTGAGCACGGGGAAGCCGGGCAAATCGCCGTAGGAGAGCGCGACGGGATTTTCGAGGCGCGCCGCGAGTCCGCCCAAACCCGAGCCAAGCACGATAGCGACCTTCGGGTTCAATTCACCGCACGCGGCGCGAATCTTGGCAGCCGCACTCTGAACGTTTTCAACATGGATTTGGTGCTCGGTCATGTTTACCAAGGTAGGTGCAGCATGAAGAAAAGGGGAAGCCTACATTTGCCCGAAACCTCTCATTCCCTGCCCTCTCATGACCACCGCTAAACTCACTCCCCGCTCCTATCTCGCCGGCCTACCCGAAGAGCGGCGCCTCGCGCTCACGGTGCTGGACGGTGCGATTCGGCAAGCGGCGCCAAAATTGAAACCCAAAATGCGCGACATGATGGGAAAACCCGTGCTCAGTTACGGTGAGTTTCCCTACACCTTCGCCGACGGGAAAGTCGGCACGTGGTTCACTATCGGACTGGCGAGCAACAAGAGCTATCTCTCGCTCTACATTTGCTGCTGCGACGAACACGGTTACCTCATTGACCAACACAAGACCAAGTTGGGCAAAGTCCGCACCGGACGCAGTTGCATCAACTTCAAGCGACTCGAAGACCTGAATCTGCCCGCCGCGATGAAGTTGGTGAAACTGGCCGCGAAGCGCGGCGGCGGGCTGAGCGCCTAGTCAACCGGTGCGCTCGCCCATCTCCACGCGGCGATGCACTTATTGATCGCGGCGAGTGACGAGGAGGAGTTCGACGCGCTTCAGTTCGCGCAACATGCGGTTCGTATGCATTTCGAGCCAGAACCAGATCTTCATGAAACTCATCGCCATGATCAACATGCCTGCCAGCGCGCCCCACTGCAACTGGGCCGAGACCGTGGCGGCATGGTAAAATCGCACCGAAGCCCACACGGCAAAGCCGAAGATGATCAGATTGAGCACGAAATAGAACAACGTGAAGAAGCGATTGCGTCCGCGGAAAGCAGTCAGCACTTCCTCGGCGAGATTGGGTTCATGGAGCAGTTCGGCGCTGGCACCTTCACTGCGCAGTGCGGCTTGGATTTTTTGATCGAGGTTATTCATGGTGTTCCTTGGTTGAGTTTTTGTTTCAGGGATTCGCGAACGGTAAAGAGGCGCGATTTGACGGTGCCGACGGGAACGTCGAGAATTTCGGCGATCTCCGCGACGGAGCGACCGGCGTCGTAAAACAAATGCAGCAGTTCGCGCGATTCGGCGGGCAGCGCCGCCACGGCGCTGCGCAACGCCGCTACTTCATCGGTGGGCTCCATGGACGCCTCCGTCGCCGGTGCAATCCGATCCACCTCCGCAGTTGCGACCGCACTGTGTTGACGATCGGTGCAACGACGGCGCACCCAATCGACGGCGCGGCGCTCTACGATGCGCATCGCCCAGCGAGGGAAACACGCGGGGTCATCGAGACGGCGCACGCCCCGCGCAATGGCTAGCCACACCTCCGCCATCACTTCGTCGGCTGCATGTGGTTGCTCGACGCGCACCAAGGCGAGTCGACGCAGGTCGTGGTGCCACAACTCATACAAGTCGCGAAACGCCGCCTCGCTGTCTCGTTGGGCCGAGAGCACGAGTAATTCTGTCAGCACTTGTTTGGCGTCGGTTGGCATCGCTTGTTACCCCAAGGTCGCAGCTACAAGGCGCACGGTTCATTTAATCGAAACTGCCCAGCGCGCGCTCCATGGCAGGCTGCGCCGCGTCGCTCGGGCCGCCAACGCAAATCCTGCGAGCACCACCCTCGCCCGTTCGCTCAGGGTTTCACCGCGCGATTGCGCGGGTGGTGTTTCGCGTGTTGGTCGAGCAGGCGTGACGATTCCACGGCGGTGTAAATCTGCGTGGTGCCGATACTGGCGTGGCCGAGCATTTCCTGTATCGCGCGCAAATCCGCCCCGCCGCCCAGCAGATGCGTGGCAAAAGAGTGCCGCAACAAGTGCGGTTTGACGGTCGCGGGCAAACCGGCGGACGCCGCATATTTCTTCACGAGCGCCCAAAGCGTCTTGCGTGAAATGGCACGGCCGCGCTCCGAGAGAAAGAGCTCGCTGCCCGTGGGGCGCTTCACGAAATGCGCGCGCGCCGCCGTGAGATAGGTGGCGACGGCGTGGCGCGCCTGCGCGCCGAGCGGCACGACGCGCTCTTTCGAGCCTTTGCCAAACACGCGCACGAAATTGTGCTCCAGATCAACTTGTTGCAGCACGAGTCCGCAGAGTTCGGAGATGCGCAGTCCGCTTGAGTAAAAAAGTTCCAACATCGCGCGGTCGCGTAGAGCGAGAGCATCGCCGCCGCTCGGAGCCGCGAGTAGGCGCTCCATGTCAGACGGCGAGAGTGTGTGCGGCAACTTACGGCGCGCTTTCGGACCTTGGAGTAATTCCGTCGGATCGTCGGCGCGGAAATTTTGCGCCACCAAGCAACGGCGGCAAAACATGCGCATCGCACTGAGTTTCCGCGCCTGACTCGATTCGGTGAACCCTTCATCCGCCATCCAGTGCAACCAACTCGCCAGATGCGCCGCCGTCATCGAGCGCCAATTTTGCACGCCTTGCTTAGCGAGCGCGTGGGCGGCTTGCACGAGGTCGCGTTCGTAGGCTTGCGACGTGTTACGCGAGAGGCCGCGCTCCAATTCGAGCGTGCCAATAAAGTTGTTCAGCTCCTCCGCGAACGCCGCCGGCACCGGCGGCATCGGCGCGGGTGCGCCGGAATCCTTAGCGGTGGCTTTGTTTTTCATGGCCGCCGCAAAATTGCGTTTACTGATCGGCCCGCCACTGCGGCATCGTCGCGCGGTTAGCGGCGACGGCGGAACTGCGTGTGCGGCGGTTGATTCGGATTCGTCTCGCGCACGCGGTAAGTAATGCGGGCTTTGTCGAGATCGTAGGGACTCATCTCCATCTTCACCTTATCGCCCGCGGCGATCTTGATGAAGTGTTTGCGCAACTTCCCCGAGATATGCGCCAGCACCATGTGACCATTGTCCAACTGAACACGAAACATCGTGCCCGGGAGGACGGTAATGATGCGACCCTCCACTTCGATTGCTTTGCCGTCAGACATAGTTGAGGAGAGAGTGCTGGAGAGAGATTAGAATCATGCAGTTGCGCGGTATAAAAGCCCCTTGTAACCGAGAAATACGCCCCATAGTCAAGGCTTTACCCGAAATGACCCATTGCGCAACCGCCGCAGTCCCACTGGGTGCCTATTCTCACTGATCGCATGACCGAGCCATTTTCCACCCGCCCCAGCCTTCCTTGTCCCTTTGACAAGGTGCATCCGTCGCAATTGCAGCGGGACGACGAGTTTTTTATGTGGCTGGCCTACAACCAGGCGATCGACGCGTGGCGGCAGGACGAAGTGCCGATTGGCGCGGTAATCGAACTCGGCGGCGAAGTCATCGCGAGTGCGCACAATCAGCGCGACAGCACGCGCGATCCGACCGCGCACGCCGAGATCATCGCACTCGGACAGGCCGCCCGCGCGATCGGGGATTGGCGACTCAACGACGCCACGCTTTACGTCACCAAGGAGCCTTGCCCGATGTGTTCCGGTGCGACGTTGATGTCTCGCGTGAAGCGCGTCGTTTACGCGGTGCCGGACCCGAAGATGGGTTGTCTCGGCGGCGCGACCGATCTGAACGCGTTGCCGAAACTCAATCATCATTTGCAACTCACGATGCGCGTGCTCGAGCAACCATGCCTCGAATTGCTGCAGGCGTATTTTCAGCTCAAGCGCCGCGAAGCCTGAGTTAGCCGTCTGCTGCTATTGGGTCACGCGCAGGCGGAAAAACAATTTGTCGCCCGACGCCGCCGGCAGTCGCGCACGGCAGGTTTCGATTTCGTTCTGCAACACCACCGGATCATGCGTCAGTCCCGTCGTGCTCCAGGTGGTGAGATCGGCCGAATGCTCGACCGCATAAGCGATATCGGTAAGCCCTGCAGGGCGCGTGTAGGTGAACACCCACTCGTTCGACGCGAGAGTCACCTGCGGCAACCCAAATGTGATCTCTGTTTTCGGTGGGAGGCCCAGCGCGTATTTCAACAAGTTCGACAAACCATCCGCGCCGTAAATGGCGAGCGGTCCGCTGACGTTGGGATCGGCCAACTCGGCCGTCGTGAAATTCGTGACCCGCCACGAGAGAAAATTTTCCAGCACCGTGATAGTTTGATCAACAAAGGGCACGGGCAGGTAGTTGTTGTCGCCTGCTTGGGTCGCGCGCACTGTCACCTCCCCAGCACCTGTAAGCAGCAAATCGGAGCCATTAACAATCGCAGGCCCGGAGATCACACCAAAACTGACTGGCAAACCTGAAGTCGCCGTCGCATTGAGTGGAATCGGCACAGTGGTGAATGGGCGGTCTGCCAATGTGAAGTCGATCGTCTGAGCGCGCGGCGCGATCACGAGATTGCCCGACGCCGAGCCTTCCCAAGCCAGTTCGTCGACCGTGGCGACCACCGCATAACTGCCCGCGTTCACTGGCGCGACCAAGCCACCATTGTAGGTCACCACCACATTAAGTCCTGCAGGATTGGTGGTGACCGTGGCAACCTTGGCTCCTCCGTTGTAGGTGTAGGCGAGGTTACTAAGCGTCACTGTCGCGGGCGACTTCACGATGACCAAGGCGCGCCCATTGCGCTTCGTGTCGCGCTGAAACAGCGGCCACGCCACACTGGACGCGACTGTGTTACCATTGCCCCAAATCGCGTAAAGTTTCCGATCCAGCGAACCAACGTAGATGGTGCCGTCGGTCGCGATCACGGGCGACGAATCGACGTAGTCTCCCGTCGGCCTCGTCCACCGCAGCGTGCCACTCGAGTTCAATGCCACTACGTTGTAATTCGCACCAAAAATGAGCACGCCGTCCGCCCGAATCGCCGCACTTGAGTAAATCGCGGCGCCGCCATTGTAGCGCCAAATCATCGCACCAGTCGTGCCGTTGAGCGCGTATAAATAGCCATCGATGGAACCCACGTAAATCACACCGTTCGCCCCGATGACGGCCGACGCCGCGAATCCTTGATTTGTTTCCGTCTGAAAGGACCACACCAAGGCACCTGTCTGTCCATTCAAGGCGTAGAATTTTCCGTCCGCCGAGCCGACATAAACAGTGCCGTTCGAACCGATGGCGGGCGACGCCGTGACGTTGCCACCCGTAAGGTATTGCCAGCGCAAGGTGCCGTCGGCGCGCACCGCGTAAACGTTGTCGTCCCAGCAACCAAAGTAGACCGTGCCGTCGGCGCCGATTGAGGGGGAGCTATCCACCCAGTCCGCCACGAGAAAATTCCACTTCAATGTGCCATTCGGATTAATCGCGTATAGGCTGCTGTCTCCCGAGCCAACGTAGATCGTGCCATCCGCGGCGATAGCTGGTGACGCTGCGATAAATCCTGCCGCCGCATACCACCATTTCAACGTGCCGTTTGCATTCAGTGCGTAAAGTCGCCCGTCCCACGAACCGGCGTAGATCGTCCCGTCACTACCCACCGTCGGCGAGGAATCGATCCAATCACTCGCGCCAATGAATTGCCAACGCACCGTGCCGTTCGGGTTGATGGCAAATAGCTTAGTCGCAAAAATGCCTGTCTGTTGCACGCCAGTATAGATCGTGCCATCCGTCGCGATAGCCGGTGAACTGGCGATGGCACCAAGCGTATTAAAGGCCCACCTTTGGGTTCCTTCAGTTTGAGCAAAGCCCAGCAATGCAGTGCAAAGCAAAAGACAGGTCGCGAAAATGGCGCGGGACAGTAACGGCACGTGGGGAGTGATGACCGTGGGGACGCTTTCGGCTGAGGCAGTGTCAGTCGAGCGTGTTTTTACAGTTATGAGTGTGCACGCAGGCGAAAATTTGTGCCGGTTGGGCCGGTCGAAACCAACTCCAGCGAACCGCCCAGGTGCGCCGCGAGTTGCTGACTGATCGCCAAACCGATACCGGCACTGCCGGGCTTGGTGCTGAGGCGCGGCTCAAATGGTCGCTGCGCCACCTCGGTGGGCAATCCGGGGCCGTTGTCCATCACGCAGAATTCGACCTCTCCGACCGCGCCGCTCGCGACGCGCAGTGTCACCGTGCCGCCGCACCCCTTGAGCGCCTCGCAGGCATTCTGCGCCAGATTCGTCAAAATCGCCGCGACCAAACCCGCCTGATGATTCGTCATCACGCCGGACTTCTCCGTTTCGATCGCCACCGTCACGCCGTTGACCGCCGCCGGTTGGGCCACGCGCGCGGCGGCCATGTCCAACGCTTCCCGCCAAGTCACTTCGTAGCTCGCGCCCGATTCCTGATCCTGCAACAGCGTCACGACTTCGTTGACCATCTCGCGCATGCGCCGCGTCGTCGCATTGGCTTCGGTCCACGCCTCGGCAAATTGCGCCGATTCGCCGTTACCCTGTTCCTGAATAAAAGACTCCAAACCCGCCAACGGATTCCGCAAGCCGTGCACCAAATGCGCCGTGATGGCGCCGAGCGCCGACGTCTTTGCACCGAGTGAAAGCGCACGATTCGCGCGGATCAAATCATCCGTGCGCGCCGCGAGATCACGATGCGCTCGGGTTAACCGCCGCAACACCCAACCCACACCCGCCAAGCTCACGCCGCCCGACAACAGCCAGACCAAGCTCGCTTGCCATAGTAAACTGCGGTCGAGCCTGGCGAACTCACGGGCCACGGCCTGCCCTTCCAGCACGAATCCCACTGCTCCTTCCAACGATGTCTCCTCGGGTGCGTGTAAGGGCACCGTGATCCGCAGCAGCGGTTCACCCGCCGCGACGCGTTTGTTCATCCCGGTGAGACTTTCCGGTGTCGCGCGCGGGAAAAACTGCACGACGGGGCGTAAGTTGCGCAGCACTTCCCAATCCCGCGCACTCGGCGGCGGAATCGCCACCGTCGCGAGCGCCGAATCCATGGCCCCGCCCTCGACGGTGAATCCTTGGGCGCCGAGCACGCCTTGCAGCCGCGAGGTTTGCAGCGCTAGAATCGCCAAGCGTTCGTCGTCCGAGCCTAGACTAAATTCGTCTAATCGCTCCCGTTCCAACGCGTGTTGCAGAACCGTGACGGCGTAAAGCGATTCACCTTCGCGCCGCAAAATCTGTTCGCGCAATCCCGCCCGCAACCACCACGTGATCGCCATGATCGCCAACGCCAGCACCGCCAGAATCGCCAGCAACACCGGGGTCGTGCGCAGAGGAGCGGTGGTCACAACTTTCATAGCTCCTCAATCGTCTTCGCGAGTCCGTCCCAAGACCATCGAATTCCGACGTAACCCGTCGCGCTGCGAAACCGGCTGCGTTCGTCATTCGACGTCGCTCGCTCTACTTCATAAAGGCCAAAGGCGGCCCACGTTTCATTGAACTTGCGCGTGAATTCCACCGTCACGCGACGATCGGATTTGCGTCGAATCTCGGGTGTGATCCCGATGCCGATTTCCTGCACCGGAAATTCGTATTCCGCCGCCGCCGCCGCGAAACGAATCTCCCAGGGTTCCGCACGCCAAGTCACATCGGCGGTCAATTGTTGGCGGTTGTAATTGAAATAGCCGGTGCCGTTGTCGCGGTTCGCTTCGTGCAGCAAGGTCGCACCGATTTTCCAGCGTTTCGCCTCATCCAAGGCCCACGCCACCCGCAGCGTCGCTTCCGACTGTCGCATCTTGAGCAGACTACCAAAAATCGGCCGCCCACCGACCGTATATTGCTCCCGCGAATCATGGGCCCGCCAACGCCGCGCCGCGCCGAGCACGACCTCCGAGCCATAGCCCCATTCCTGACCGAGCTTCACCGAGCCTTCGCCTTCCCGGTAACCATCGACGTCGCGGTCGTAGCTGTCTTGGCGTCCCAACGCTTTCACCTCGATCCAAGTTTGCGGGAGAAAATTCCACCGTAAACTTGGCGCCAGCACGAAGCCGGTCACCTTGAGCGACGCGGTGGCAAAATCCACCTCGGTCGCGGAAACGTCGAAAACTTGGTCGTGATGATAACCTTGGCCGAGCAACGTCGCCTTCCACGATTCGTTCGGCTGCCAGCGCAGTTCTGAAACGATAAACACGGTGCGTTCGTGATCGGTTTGATCAGCCGAAAGAAAACGTGTCTCCGCACCATTGACAAAGACGTAGCCGTCCCACGCGTTGACCGGCACCCGCAGAAACATCGTTTCGAATTCGCCGCGGAGCAATGTGCTGCCGACAGGATTGGTCGGGCCGAGCAAAATGTTGTCGCGATAACCACCAGCGACGCTGACCGAGGCCGTCACCATCCAGTTGGGCAATGGCGGCAGGTCACGCAACTCCGCGCGCGCGGCGAGTTCCGGATCTTCGGCCGCAAAGAGGCAGCCAGCCAGCAGCATTCCCAACGCTCCCTTGTGCCAGCGACTGACACCATTTCCGGATTGATCGCGGACTGTTAGCATGTTTTTCGAAGACTGTTTTCCAACAGGAGGAATAGCGGCGCAGCAACAAAATCATCGCCCGACGAGGTTCCCCCTTCTTTCACGGCACGGCTGGCCATCTCGTGCAGGAATCGGAACACCCGGCCTTCAAGCGCGAAACATCCTCCGCGCAAGCATTGGGACAAAAAAGAGGTGGCGCCCCGTTCAGAGAGCGCCACCCGTGTGAATTGGATTAAACCTCCGACTTAGCCACCAGTCGTGCTACCAGCAGCGCGGCGAGCGTCACGTGCAGCCTTGATGGCGTCACGGATCGACTTCGCGAGATCGCGTTGGTTCAGTTGGTGCGCACGCATGATGTCGCGCAGACCGGCCTTGAGGGCTTCGCGGTCTTCCGGAGCGGCAGCGCGGATCGCTTCCAAGGCGGCCTTGCGTTGCTCCATGAGAGCCTTGGTCGCATCGCGGTGAGCGGCGACGATTTCGCGCAATTGCTGACCAAGCGGATTAGCCGGACGATCAGGCGCGGTTTGAGCGGAAGCCGAGACGGCGGCAAGACCGAGCGCCAGAGCGCCAATGATGGATTTGAGGATTTTAGAGGTCATAGTTGAAGTGTATTGGAGTTACCTAACATCTTCTTCCTAGCCAGTGGCATGCCAACAATTTTAATTCCCACTATTATCTTATTATAAACGACTTATCGGTTTTCAATGAAATCCCTAACGATTGAAGATTGGGTGTAGGCACCCAATCTTAGGGAATCCGACGGGGAATAATACCCAACTTTCAAAGTCGCGAATTGGAATTGGCCAATCGCTAGAGAAATCGCGCGCCCCGTCTAGCTGAGCAATTCGTCTGATTCCGAATTGGCAAAACCCAACGCGAGCCAACTCATTCGCACTGCCCAATTTTTACCGATATAATTTCCCAGCGCTAGGTGACAGGACAAAAAATGGCGCCCCGTTCAGAGGGCGCCATTACGTGAAAAGAAACGACTTACGGTTTAGCCACCAATTGTGGTGCTACCCGCGGCGCGGCGAGCGTCACGTGCAGCCTTGATGGCGTCACGGATCGACTTCGCGAGATCGCGTTGGCTCAGTTGGTGCGCACGCATGACGTCGCGCAGTCCGGCTTTGAGCGCTTCGCGGTCTTCCGGAGCTGCATCGCGGATCGCTTCCAAGGCAGCTTTGCGTTGTTCCATGAGAGCCTTGGTTGCATCGCGGTGCGTCGCGATGATTTCGCGCAATTGCTGACCGAGCGCATTCTGGAAGACCGGCGGCATCATCGGAGGCATGTCCGTGTTAGCCGTAGAAGCCTGAGCAGAAGCGGACACAGCGGCGAGACCAAGAGCCAAGACGCCGGCAAGAATTTTGAGGAATTTTGAGTTCATAATGACAGTGTATTTAAGTTGCCTAACCACCTTACTCTCAGCGTAAGGCATGCCAAAAGCCGTAATCTTCCCTTATGATTGATAACCATCGTCTTTCAGATTATCTAGAATACTGAATTCGCGTGTGATTGGGTGTATTTCCCCAATCGCAGGCCAAGGCGTGGGAAATTTGACCCAACCCTTACTCTGTCGCCGATGGGTCTTTCAGGCGGTAGCGCAAAAAATCGCGCGACACACCGAGCAAGCGAGCGGCAGCGGAAACATTGCCGTTGGCTTGCTGCAAGGCCCGCCCAATCAGCGAGTCGATTGCCGCATCGAGCGAGAAACCTTCTTCGGGTAATACGAAACCCGGATTCAACCACGCGGGTGCCGACGTGTCCGCCCCAACCAGCGCCGCGAGACCACGGAAATTCAGGCCTTCCCCGCCCTCGTCGAAAACCAAGGCGCGTTCGATTTCGTGGGCGAGTTCGCGGACATTGCCCGGCCAACGATGTGCGAGCAGGCGACTGCGCCCCTCTTGCGGTATCGAATCAACTTTCAGCCCGTATTGCCGCCCGATGCGGGCCGCGAGTTTGCCGGCCAGCTCAATCATATCTGCGCCGCGTTCGCGCAGCGGAGGAATCTTCACGCGAAACAAATCGAGTCGTTGCAACAGGTCCGCACGAAATTTCCCTTCGTCCACCAGCTTGCGCAGGTCGGCATTGGTCGCGGCAATGATCCGCACATCGACACTCAGCGTGCGGTTCGAACCGACGCGGCGAATCACCCGGTCTTCGATCGCCGTGAGCACCTTCGCCTGCAAGGCCGACGAGAGACTCGGCAACTCGTCGAGAAACAGCGTGCCGCCTTCCGCAGCCTCCATCAATCCGATGCGCGTCGCCGCCGCATCCGTAAACGCACCGCGTTCGTGCCCGAAGAGCTCCGACTCCGCCAACGCTTCCGGCAGCGCCGAACAATTCACTTCGATCAACGGCCCGTCCGCGCGCGGGCCTTTGCGATGCAACCAGCGTGCAAACGTCGTCTTGCCGGTGCCGGTTTCGCCTTCGATGAGCACGGGGGCCAAGTGGCCTTCGCGCCGCGCGTCGGCGGCGATGATTTTGCGCAACTGTTGCTCCACTTGGCACAAACTCGGCCCGAAATACAATTCGGTCTCCGTGCCACTGACAGCGTTCTCGCTCCGTCCGAATTCGGCAGCCCGTTTCCCCTGCTGGGCGCGACGCGCGCGCATGATGCGCAGCGGCAATTCCTCCAGATCAAACGGCTTCACCAAATAATCCGCCGCGCCGAGTTGAATCGCTTCGACCGCGCCACTGACCCCGCCTTCAGCAGTCATCACTAGCGGCACAATACCCGCGGTGATCTTGCCCTCGCGCAACAAATCCGTGCCGCGACCATCGGGTAAATTCACATCGAGCAGCGCGACGTCGAAATCGAGTTCCTTGAGCGCGTTCTCCGCTTCTTTCCGGCAAGTTACGGCGGTAACTTCCGCGCCGAGCCCGTCGAGAAACGCCGTGTAACGTTTGCGCAGCAAAGGTTCGTCCTCGACTACAAGAATGCGCACGCCGGCAAGTTTTGATTTCGCCATAGGGTCAGTTGCTCGCGTTATCCACGACGCGTTCGCGCGCACTGGCAAAACAAATTCCACCGCGAGGCCAAGAGGCTTCCCTTTCCGCGCGGGTGATGTTACGGTGATGTGGTTCGCAGCGTGTGACGCAGTCGGCTTCCCTCCGGAAATTGACCTTGCGCCGACCCGCTGCATTTTCACTCAGACTCTTTAACCCACCACGATTATGGCCTACCAACTCCCGCAACTCCCCTACGCCGCCAACGCACTCGAGCCGCACATCGATGCGCGCACGATGGAAATTCACCACGGCAAGCACCACAACGCTTACGTGACCAATGCGAACAACGTGCTCAAGGATCACGCCGCGCTCGACGCGCTCGACGTCAACGCCCTCATCGCCGACCTCGCGCAAGTTCCCGACGCCGTCCGCGGCGCGCTGCGCAACAACGCCGGCGGCCACAGTAACCACGCATTTTTCTGGTCCATCATGGGGCCGGGCAAAGGCGGCACGCCCAGCGGTGCGCTGGCCGACGCGATTAACGCCACCTGGGGCTCGTTCGAAAATTTCAAAGCCGAGTTCGGCAAAGCCGCCGCCACGCGCTTCGGTTCCGGCTGGGCGTGGCTCTATGTCGGCGCCGACAAGAAACTCGCCATCGGCTCCACCGCCAATCAGGACAGCCCGCTCATGGGCAAAGCGGTCGCCGGCATCGAAGGCAAACCCGTCATCGGACTTGATGTCTGGGAACACGCTTACTACCTCAATTACCAAAACCGCCGCCCCGACTACGTCGCGGCCTTCTGGAATGTGGTGGATTGGGACGCCGCCGCGGCGAATTTCGCCGCCGCGACTGCCTGAGTTCGTCTTCAGCTCGCGCAATTTTCGCCGCGCCTTCGGGCGCGGTTTTTTTTGGCCCGCGCCGCCCTTACTTTTCCTTCATCACGAAGACGCCGTCCCAGCCTTCGCCGGGCGGGTGCGTTTTCATGTATTCCGCGCGCTTGATGAGCGAGAGAGACGGATTTCCTTCCACGCCGGGATCGCGGCCCGGCACGTTTGGTTCAAGTTCCGCGCTGCGCTGCCACGACGCGATTGCCGCATCAAAATCCTGCGCGAGATAGTGCGCCACGCCTTGCGCAAAAATTTCCAAACACTCGCGCGTCTGCGGTGTGATGGTTTCCTTCAAACCAACGATTTCGTAAATCTTCACCGGCACACTGCGGCCCTTCACTACGATTTGGTCGAGAAAGCGAAACACCACGCGATCGTCGCCGTGTTCCTCGCACGCCACTTTCGTCGCTTCGGCAATCATGGTGTAAACGCCAAATTGTTTCGCGCCGGACTCCATGCGCGCCGCGAGATTCACGTTATCGCCCATCATTGTGTAATTAAACCGCGTGCGACTACCCATGTTGCCGATCATGCAAGTGCCGCTGTTGAGACCGACGCGTGTTTGCATGTTATGCACGATCTCCGGCCAGCGGTCGCCCTCGCCTTTCCATTTGGCGCGCAACTCTCTGAGTTTCGCGTGCACCTTCTGACTCGCCACACAGGCGCGGTAAGCGTGATCCGGCAACGGAATCGGCGCGCCAAACATCGCGACCACCGCATCGCCGATGTATTTGTCGAGCGTGCCGCCCTCGCCCTGCACGATGTCGGTGCAGGCGGTGAGGTATTCGTTCATCAACTCCACCAACGGCCCCGAGCCGAGTTTTTCTGAAAACGCAGAGAACGATTGTATGTCGGAAAAATACGCCGTGATCTCTGCGTCGTGGCCGCCGAGTTGAGGCTCAGTGTCGGCGTCCACCATGCGCTCGACCAACTCCGGCGCCACATAGGCGCCGAACATGCCTTTGATGCGGCCTTTCTGCCGTTCCTCTTGCACGAGTTGAAAAATCGTCGCGGCGAAACCCGTGCAAAATGCGGCACCGAGTGGAGCTGACAACGCCAACACCACGTGCGAAACACGGAACAGATAAAAACCAAGCAGTGTGAAGCCCGCCAAGGCGCCGATGGCGAGAATCTTGAACCACAGACTGCGCGCACCGCCCGCCACCGTGAGGCTTGTAACGAGCAAGGTTAGCCCGAAGGTGCTGACCCACATCAGCCAGTCCGCGGGCCGCGTGAGGTAACGCTCGTCGACGATGGTTTTGACGAGATTGCCGTGCAGCCCGACCTTCGGGACTTGCTGCGCATCAAGCGGCGAAGTCGCCAAATCCTGTAGGAGTGGATCCGTGGGGCCGATCAAGATGATCGCATCGAAGAATCGCCGGAAATAGAGCAAGCCTTCCTGGCGCCGCTCTTCGTTGTCCGAATTCAAGTAGTCGCCCGCGATCAGGACGTCCGCCAAACTCGTGTGCGAACTATAACCCTCTTCATTCCACGCGGAAAACCAGTTGGCTTCGAGAATTTGTTGCTCGCGCACTGGAATGCGCCGCACGACTTCACCCGTCGGTTTGACCAGCTCCACAAAATCACCGGCACGCCGCGCCGAATTTGGCGGCAATCCGAGTGCCGCTCCCGCGAGTTGCACCGACATGTGCCAGTAGGTCGGCACGAGCGACTCGGCAAACAACGGCACCCAGCGCGGCACTTCACCGCGACTCGTTTCCAAATCGACATCGATCAAGCCGACGGTGCCCCATTGCATCGTCAACGTTGCGCCGATGATTGGATATTCGGGCATCTCGGGCGTGTCGTTTTTTGCGCGATCAGCGAATCCGTTGCGCAAAAACGGAAATTCGCGAATGCCTTGCTGCGTGCGCGCGTCGCCTCCCGTGTATTGTGCAGCGAGGACGAGCGACGGATATTTGCGCGCCAAGCGCCCGAGCGCGACGTTGCCCTTCGCGGCCTCGGTGCGGTCGACGAGATCCGAGTGTCCTTGTTCGGAGAAAACAAAATCGAAACCCACGGCCCGCGCGCCTCCGCGTTCGTAGAGCAACTGTGCCGCCTGCGCAAAGCGGCCCCGATTCCACGGACGCTCGCCGATCTGCTGAATCGCGCGTGAGTCCACATTAACGTAAACTAGTTTTACTTCGGATTGAATCGGCCCGCGAAAGCGAAAGCGAAAATCGAGCAACATGTGCTCTAACCGATCAAGCTGGCCAAACTGCGCGGCCAATACCCACAGCAATGGAATCGGAAAAAAATAGACAATCCGCCAATCAAACTTCTTTTTTCGCGCCACGGAGTTGAACAGTAGAGGGCGACGCCGTCAGTTAAAGGGAAAAGCAGGCAAGGAATCCTCCTCGCTCGAAAATCCCCAGCGGCTTAAGTCCCGGCACCGGGAGTAAGCTCTGGCGCTTTCGTCGTCACGCCCGAGGGATTCGTCGAACCAGTCGCAGTTTCGGTTTTCTTGGTCGTCTCTTCCGTCTTCGGCTTTTCCTCAGTGGTAGGAGTAGGCGTGGGCGTGACAGCTTTTTCTACCGGCAACTTCTGCTCAACGACTGTAATGATTGTATTTTCCTTGGCCTCCTTGATCACCTGAGTGACGGCAGTGTCGATTTGCGCCTTGGCGTCTATGGAAATAGTTTGCGAGGCGGTCGGTGCAGTCACCGTAACTTCGCCAGTGGTCGGATTAACCGTGGCTGTTACCACGACTTCTTGATCCTGCGCTACATCAACTCGACCGCTGCCGGCCTGCGTGGTGCCCTCGAAAACGACCAGGCCTTCGCCGGTGCTGAGTTGGAAAGTGAATGCGCGGCCATCGCCCGTCGGACGGAAGACAATACGATAGGTCGTGCCGCGAATACCGGCGGCGCCGACCGGCGTCTTGATGGTGTAATTCGAGGACGTGTTCAACTTCTTCACCTCGCCAATCATCTCTCCATAGGCGAGACTCAGGGATGTTTGCGAAACGCTCGGCTCATTTTGCAAATCCGCGACGCGAATATCTTCGGCGAGCGGATCCATTTTAAATTCATCAATGCTCAATCTGGAATCAGCGCCGATTTTCACCGATGAACCGTTCATGAAAACCAGCACGACCAGCGAATCACGTCCGGTGGCAATGGCATCGGTTTCACCGACGCGGTCGCCCGCTTTGAGCAGAGTCGTTTTCCCATCGGCCGAGATGCGCGTTACTTCGCCCTCGATTTTGCCGATTTTAATCACGCCCGCATTGGTTTGCGCTGACGCCGACAGCGTCAAGGTGAGCGCCAGGACCGCAAAAGAGACCAGTTGAAGTGCCCAAGATTTCATAATTCTTCGTGTGGTTTTGCCTAGCGACTGTCCGTCAGCCGGGCACACAAAGCCTCCGCCTCAGGATTGGTTGGGTCAAGAGCCAAACAGGTTGCAATAACCCGCCTCGCCTCGTCCTGAAACTCGGGTAACGCGCTCAAATGATACGCATAATAATAGTGCCATTCCGCGTGCCGCGGCGCCAACGCCAGCGCGCGCTGAAACGCGACGCGTCCCTCCGTTTGCCGCGCCTGCATGTCGAGCGCGACTCCGAGCCGCACCCAGAACTCCGCCAACGCCTCACTTTCCTGCAATGCGCGACGTGCGGCGACTTCCGCCTGCTGGCCCAAGCCGACTACATCGCTCTGCGTCACGTGCCACGACAGCACTGTCGCGTAAGCCAGATCCGCCCATGCCTGGCCGTTGTGCGGGTCCAGTTGCACCGCGCGACGAAAACTCTCCAGCGCTCGCGGCACCACCTCGATCAACTCCCCCTCGCCTCGGGCAAGCTTGTCGATTTTTCGCCGCCAATCGAACCGCGCTGCTTCTGCGCGATAGAGTCCATCGGCGCGGCCCACCAAGACAGTCAGCATCACAATTCCCACCACGACACCGAACGCGCGCGCGATCCCCGTAGCACGCTGCGTTTCGGTCCGGCGCTGGTCGCGCAACATCAGTCCTGCGGCCAACACGCCCAAAAACGCCAACGCGGGAATCTTCGTGTGAAAATCAACCGTCAGGTGCACCGCGTAAGCGACCAGCCCCAACCATAGTCCAAAGGGCCAGCGCCATGACTCCAAAAAATTGCCGCTCTTGTGTGGTTCACTCCGCGCGCGCCGCCAACGCCGCAAACCGAACCACAAAATCGCCGCCCCCGCACCAGCCCACAGCAAAAAGCCGAGCGCACCGTAATCACTCAACGTGTTGAGGTAGTCGTTATGCGTCCACACTGGCTCGTGGAGAAATCCCGCCGGACGATACTTGTCGAAGTGCACGTTGTAGGACGCGGCACCGGTGCCCAACCACGGCGCGTCCCGCCAGAGTTGCCAACCCGCGCGCCAAATCAGCGGACGACTGTGTTCAAATTCACCGCGCAGAAACGGCTCGATGCGTTCACGCGCCGGCGCACTGGAAAAATATAACGCCGCCACCACGCCGATGAAAACCGCCACCGCCGCACCTGCACCCAACGCAGCGCGACGCCAGTTTTTCCCCGTTGCCAACGGCCAGAGCGTGAGCGCTGCCGCCACGGCGAGCCAGCCGCCTCGACTCCCGGTCAAAATCAACGCGAAGACACACAGGGCGACGAGCCACCCGCAAAAGATCTTCGCCGTCGGCGATGCGACGCGCGCCACCAGCCACACACTGCTCGCCGGGATCACGAGTTCGAGCAGGCCGGCCAAACTATTCGGAATCCCAAACATGCCCGCCGACCGCGTGAAGAATTGCTCAGCCTGCGTGCGGCCCAGCATCATCCACGTCGGATCGACGAAGCGTTGATACGCCGCCAGCGCAACTCCGGTCAGCGCGAGCGCAACAACCGTTCCCGCCAGTGTCCACGTTTGCGCACGCGTGCGACTGGTATGCAACGCGAGCACGAACACGATCCACATTTGAAACCACAACAGCCATTCACGCCACGCCAGCCACGGCGCGGGCGCGCGCCAGAGCACACTCGCGAGCGCGTAGAGCAAAAACGGCACCGGCAACCACGCGACCCACGCCAACGGTGCCGGTTGCCATAGTTGGCGCAGTCCCGCCAACATCGCCGTCGCGGCGAGTATCCACACGGAAATCACCATCGTCTCCGCGAGGAATCCTCCGAGCCGCAGGGTCGTCCAAATCAGCGTGCCCGCGAGTCCCGCTGTCACCAGCCAATCCACTGCCGTCGTCAGGCGAGCGCGAGCGGCAGGCGCAGTGTCTGGGCGATTCATGCACGTTGTTTCAAGCGCAGCACCGCGCGGCGCGCTAGCCAATTCTCGCGAAGTGAGCGACGACGTCTCCGCCAAACGAGACGCCCGACTGCGTTTCCGCAATCGGGCGTGTTCGTTGGGAGCGTTGTTCCCTCAATTATTTAATGAAGAGCATCTCTTCGTAGGTCGGCATCGGCCAATCCTCGTCGGGGCAAATGCTCTCGAGTGAATCGACGATCCGGCGGATGTGATTCAGCTTCGGCATCACTTCGTCGCACAAGTGCTTTGCTTCAGCCGCGAGGCCCTTGGCGTGGTGACTACGGAGAATCGCAAGGTCGTTCATTCCTTCGTTCAACTCGGCGAGCAAGCCGTTGATCTTTTCGAGCAGCGTGAGGTCGGCCTTGCAGCCAGCGGCTTTCAACGCGGCGACATTCTGCGCGAGTTCGGTTTGGTAGCGAATTGTCGTCGGCACATACTTCGTGTTCACGAGTTCGGCCACGATGTTGGCTTCCACGATAATGGCCTTCACGTATTGCTCGTAGGCGATGTCGCGGCGCGCATCGAGTTCGCGCTTGGTGAGAATGCCGAACTTAGCATACGCCTCGATCGTGGTCTTGGCGGCGAGTTGCGGCACGGCGTCCACCGTGGTGTGCAAATTGAGCAGCCCGCGTCTTTCGGCCTCTTTGTGCCACTCTTCAGAATAGCCGTTGCCATTGAAGATCACCGCACTGTGTTCGCCCGCGATTTCCGTCAGGACTTCGGCGACGGCTTGTTCAAATTTCTTCTTCTTGCCCGCCTTCTCGAGCTTGGTCGCGATGTAGTCGAGCGACTCGGCCATGATGGTGTTGAGCGCGGCGAGTGGACCGGCGATCGATTGATTCGACGCCACGGCGCGGAATTCGAATTTGTTGCCCGTGAAGGCGAACGGCGAAGTGCGGTTACGGTCACCCGCATCGCGCATCAACGTCGGCAAGGCATCCACGCCGAGGTGCATCACACCGGCGGCCTTGGAGCTCTTCGCTTTGCCCTTTTTGAGCTGTTCAAAGACGTCGGCGAGTTGTTCGCCGAGGAAGATGGAGATGATGGCCGGCGGCGCTTCGTTGGCCCCGAGGCGATGATCGTTCGACGCCGATGCGACCAAGGCGCGCAACAGGCCGCCATGACGGTGCACCGCGCGCACGACGGCGGCGCAGAACACGAGGAATTGCATGTTGGCGTGCGGCGTGTGGCCCGGCTCGAGCAAGTTGCCTTGCACGGCATTGCCCAGCGACCAGTTGAGGTGCTTGCCGGAACCGTTGACGCCCGCGAACGGCTTCTCGTGCAACAAGCATTCGAGGCCGTATTTGCGCGCCACGCGCTTCAGCGTGATCATCAGCAATTGCTGGTGATCGGCCGCGATGTTCGCGTTTTCGTAAATCGGCGCGATTTCATATTGCGACGGCGCGACTTCGTTGTGGCGCGTCTTCACCGGCACGCCGAGTTTGTAGAGGTCGGCCTCGACTTCGTGCATGAACGCCAACACGCGATCCGCGATGACGCCGAAATATTGGTCTTCAAACTCCTGGCCCTTCGGCGGCTTAGCGCCGAACAACGTGCGACCGGCCGTGAGCAAGTCGGGACGGTTCAGGTAGAAATTGCGGTCGATCAGGAAATACTCCTGCTCCGGACCCGCGGTGGCTTGCACCATCGGAATGTTGGCGTGGCCAAAAAGTTTCAGGATGCGGCGCGCTTGTTGATCGAGCGCCTTCATCGAACGCAGCACCGGCGTCTTCAAATCGAGCGCCTCACCCGTCCACGAAACGAATGCGGTCGGAATGCACAGCGTGACGCCGTTGGCGTTTTCCATCAAATAGCACGGGCTCGTGATATCCCACGCCGTGTAACCACGCGCTTCAAACGTCGCGCGGATTCCGCCGGAGGGAAACGATGAGGCGTCGGGTTCGCCTTGCGCGAGTTGCTGGCCGGAAAATTCCGCAATCGCCCCACCGCGACCATCGGGCTCGAGGAAGCTGTCGTGCTTTTCGGCCGTGATGCCGGTGAGCGGTTGGAAAACGTGCGCGTAGTGCGTGGCGTTGTGTTCCAACGCCCAATCTTTGATCGCAGTGGCGACGATATCGAGCGCGGGGGCATCGAGGGCGGCGCCGGATTCAATCGTGCGGCGCATCGCCTTGAAGGTGCCCTTGGGCAGGCGTTGCTGCATGACGCGTTCACTGAACACGTTTTTGCCGAACAGGGCGGCAGAATGGCTTTCATTGAAAGCCACGGTCTTCGAAGTGCGGTAATTATTCGCCGCAGAAATCGCCGCGAGGCGTGAGGGACTAACGCTCATAGGTAATAAAACAGTATCGTGGTTGGAGGGGTGAACAATCGCCACGAACCGACGGTTGCTCGAACACCCAAGAAAGCCAGTCCCGTGCCAAGAGCGCGACCTTGTTTTGGAATTTTTCAGGAAAATCTTCGGCGCTACCGCACATCGCGTGCCCCTCCGTCTTTGCCCGACTACAATTTCAGCGCGGACTTTGGCACACGGCGCACCGAGACAAATTTCGCTCGAAACAACTCGTCCATCACCTCTTTCGTCGCCGCAGGAATCTGCGCCACCAAATCATCCAGCGGCGGCAACGGCGCGGTCGGCTCCGGTGCCGCGACCGTCGTGGCCGGCGACGGCATGCCGCTCTCATCCTCGATCAACAGTGCGGCTTCCTCATCTGGACTCGGCCCAACCGGAGCCGCGTCATCCTCGAACAACGGCGGCGTCTCCGGACTCGTGGGCGGAACGTCGTTTTCGCTACTGTCCATTTCGTCAACGGGTGCCGCAGTTGGCGGCGGAACTTTTTCTGCTACGGCAGCCCGCGGCGTAAGCGCACGGACGACGGCCGGTTCAGGCCTCAGTCGTTTTTTTTTGAGCCGTCTTCGGGCAGGCTCTCGGCGAGCATGGCGATTTCCTTGATCAGACTGTCAATCGCCCGCGCGCGACTGCCTTCAACAGCCTTCAGCAACGCGACTTCAAAATTGATTTTCTCCGACAGACCGTGCTTCACGCTGTTCTCACCTTCCCGCAAACCGTCGAGCAAGCGCGTGAGTTGCTCCGTCGTCATCGAAACGCCGAGCGCATCGCTCTGTCCGCCGCGCGCGATGGCGTCGAGCAGCGTCGATTGCAGATGCGTCTGCAAATCGACCAACAACCGGTAAAGGTCGCGGCCGTTCGCATCGCACTCATCGACGATCGCGACAATCTTGCGGTGGTCGGCAGCGGCGAGCGCGTTGCCCAACTCGGCGATTTTCGCAGCGGCCACGAGTCCGTAAACATCCAGCACGTCGGCTTCGGAAATTTCTCCGCCACAGAACGAAATCATCTGGTCGAACGTCGATTGCGCGTCGCGCATCCCGCCATCGGCCATGCGGGCGATGCTGTGCAATGCCTCATCGCTCACCGTTATTTTTTCCACGCCGGCAATTTTCTTCAGGCGCTGCACGATCAATTCTGTCGGAATCGGCTTCAGGTCGAAACGCTGGCAACGCGAAATCACCGTTGCGGGCATTTTCTGCGGATCGGTCGTCGCAAAGAGAAACTTCACGTGCGGCGGCGGTTCCTCGAGCGTCTTGAGGAGCGCGTTAAACGAGCCCGCCGAAAGCATGTGCACTTCGTCGATGATGTAGACCTTGAAGCGCGCCTGCGCCGGCGCGTAGGCCACCGTATCGATGATGAACTCGCGGATTTTATCGACCTGCGTGTTGGAGGCCGCGTCGAACTCGATCACGTCGAGGCAGCGTCCGTCGGCGATGGACTGCGCGATGGGATCCGCCGGATCGAAGTCGGCTTTCGGGCCGTCGGTGCAATTCAGCGCCTTGGCGAAAATGCGAGCCATGCTCGTCTTGCCGGTGCCGCGCGGGCCGACGAGCAGATAAGCGTGAGCAATGCGGTTCCGGGCGATGGCGTTGCGAAGCGTGCGCACCACGTGATCCTGCCCGACGACGTCCTCGAACGTCTGGGGGCGCCACTTGCGCGCGATCACTTGGTAGCCGGAACTCATGGGTGCGCGTTGACTGAAAGGATGCGGCGGCGAAAAATCCAGCTTCGGTTTCGTTTTTTTGCACCGTTTGCGGCGCGCGACGGTCGTCGCAGAAAATAAAAGTGGCCAGGCAATCCACGGCACTGGAAGAACGTCGTTGCCGTTGCTACCTTCCGGTCCTGGCGGGGTTCACGCGCCTACCCATGCATGGCACCTGGCCAAGGCGGAACGTAGGTCGCACCCTACCCCGCGCAACTAAAATCTCCGAATATCGCGGCCGGCCAAAACGCCTTACAGCGCGGTGACTTTGAGGCGGAAGAATTGCGCCGTTGCGCCGCGCGCCACGCGGCCGCGCCACGTGGCGATGCCAGCGTCGGTCCCGACGAGTTCATGCGTCACGCCGTTGCTCGTCCAGTTGACCAAGTCACTCGAAACTTCGACAGCGTAAGTCAGATCGGTGCGGTCCACCGGACGCGTGTAGGTGTAAGTCCAGTCGGTGGCCGTCGCCGCCGTTACGGGCAAACCGACGTTAGCTTCAACCTTCGGAGCGAGACCGAGTGCATATTTCACGAGATTTGTCAGGCCATCGGCGGACCGAATCGCGAGTGGTCCGCTCTGCTGCGGATCAGCCAACTCGGCTATAGAAAAATGCTGCTGCCGCCACGATTCGATGCTCGGCAAGCTCACGAAACTGCGTTCGACAGCTGGGGCCGTTTGGTAGGTGCCATTGCCCGACTGCGAGGCTCTGACCGTCACCGTGCCGGCGCCTGTCAGCGTGAGCGTGTTGCCGGTAATCTGCGCTGGACCGGAAACTACGTTATAACTCACCGACAGGCCCGAACTCGCCGTCGCGCCGAGGGTGATGGGTGTTGTGCTGAAGAGGTGATCGCTCAGGGCGCCAAAAGTAATCGTTTGAGTCAGCGCATTGACGGTGACTTGGAGGATTCCCGTGGCGACGTTCGCATTGGTATCAGTCGCCGTGAGCGTGATGTTGGCCACGCCCGGTGTGTTTCCCGGTGTGAGCGTCAGCGTCCGACCGGAGATTGATGCTGTGACGACGGACGGCGCCGTGTTTTGCTGCACCGCGAGCGTCAGGACCGACGTGCCGCCACCGGCGCTCGGATAAACCGCGACGACGTTGATCATGTTAACGGTTACTAGATTTGAGGCGAGCAGTTGAGTTTGCCCCTGAAAAACGTTGCGCAAGGGCACTTCGCCATACGGTCCGCCACCGAGGTAGTAGATCGGCAACGCGGCAATCGCATCGACGACGTTCATCCCGGTTCCCAGCACACGACCGAAGACGGCGTAACCACCACCATTTGCTTGCCCCAGGGTCGTGGTATTATCGACCGTGCTGATAAACCACTGGCTCGTCGCACTGTTGAGTTCAGACGTGCGCGCCATCGAAATCGTGCCGCGGGTGTTGGGCAAATTGTATTCGAGCGCGATGGGGGCCACCGTGGCAATCGGCAGTAAAGACGTGGTCGAACCGAATCCGCCGCCTTGGATGACAAAGCTCGGAACCGAGCGGTGAAAAACGGTGTTAGAATAATTCCCGCGGCTGACGTAACCCAAGAAATTCGTCACGGACAGTGGCGCGGCAGTGGGAAACAACTCGACGTTGAACTTCCCCATCACCGTATCGAATTGCACGACCTGCGTGCCGACGCCGGGTAAACCGAAATACTCGGCAAGATCTAACGTCACGGCCTCACCTCCGGGCGCAAACGACGGTGTTGGAAGCGCCTGTGACAACGCAGGCCGCGTGTTCTGCGCCAGCGCGGTGAGCGCGAGCGAGGAAAGCAGGAGAAAACGAAATGCTAAACGCATAGGTGACCAGTAAGACGGGAACGGAAAAGCGGCCACCGTGACAAGCTCGGCAATTTTTCCAAACCGATAATTGGGACGGCCACCGTCGTCGGCGCGCTTACTTGCCGTCGTCCGGCAGCGGCGGCGGTGCCGGCGGGTTGCGCTCACCTTTGCCGCCCTTTTCACCCGGCGGCCGACCGCGCGGATCGTGGCGCCGTTGCTCCCGCTGCTCCATGAACTTGCGGGCACGCTCAGCCATTTCCTTACTCAAAACATCAAATTTCGCCTGTTGCTCCGGCGTCAACACGGCGGCGATTTCTTTCTCCATGCGCTCAACGATGCGACGGGTGTCGCGCATGCCGTCCTGACGGAGACGCTTCAAATCCTCGGCGTTGCGCCGCATGATCGGCTCGAGTTTTTCAACTTGCGGGGGCGTCAATTCGAGACGCTCCGCAAACATTTTGAAGCGCGCCGAAATCCATTGGTCGGGCGCGGTGCGCGCCTGCGCGATTTTCTTGCCGACCATCAGTGTGGCAAATGAACCGGTCACGGCACCGGCCGCGAAGATGCCCACGAGCAGCAGGATGAGTTTCCAAGGCCGTTCGAGATTCATGATTCGGCGAGAACTTCCCCGACGGTGTCACCAAATTGCTCGGTGTAGGCGCGTTCCTCGGTGAGGGAAGAATAACCAAATCCCACGGCAGCAACGCTGAGTGCCCCGGCGGCGAAGAGACCGCGGAGAGCGAATTTTTCGAGCAGGGCCTGCGTGCGGCTGAGCGAGCGGGCGGCCACGGCTTGCGCGACCACGCGGGTGGCAAAACCAAACGGTGCGCGGTCGTCGCGTGGATCTTGATGGAGGCGAGCGGCGCGGGTCAGGCGCTGCCAAGCTTGGTGATGGTCGTTCATGATTTCTCCTGCGATTGCAGTTCTTGGAAGAGTTTTTGCAGTTTTCGGCGAGCGCGGAAAGCCCGCACTTTGATCATCGATTGGCCCCAACCGGTGAGTTCGGCGATTTCGGCGACAGATTTTTGCTCCAAATCGAGCATTTGGATGACGGTGCGGTCCGCTGCGCTGAGGCCATCGAGTAATTTCAACACCAATTCGCGCGCCGCCAACGTATCGCTCGGCGTTTCGGCGGTGGTGTCGGTCAACACGTTATCGAGCACTTCGGCTTCGTTTTCGGATAGGTCCGCCCAACGATACTCCGGGCGGCGTTTCTGCGCGCGGAGTTGGTCGATGCAAGTCGTCACGGCGATGCGCGACACCCAGTGGGTGAAGGGCACATTGCCTTGATACTGTTCGAGTCGGCTGAACATTTTTAGAAAAATATCCTGAGCGAGATCTTCCTCGGAGGCGCGGCGCGGCAGGCGCGAGCGCACGATGCGAAAGACGAGCGGATAGAGGTGCTCCACGAGTTCGCGTGCGGCCACTTGGTCGCGACGGCGGACGCGTTCGAGGCAACCGATGAGGTCGAACGATTCGTCAGCCATGCGTGGCGTTGCAGTGGATTGGGCACGTCAATGGAGACGGTGTCGCCCCGCGGCGAGTTACTGTCTCCCAAAAAACGGCTGAGTTTCTCATGAGCGGTCTACCTTGCGGAACATCCAGATGCCCAACGTCTGAAACGCGAGGTTGGGCAACCACATCAAGAGATCGGGCCGGAGTTCGGGCTTATTGTCGAACCAGCCGACGACGATCGTGGCAAAGTAGTAACTCATCGCGAGGGCGAGCGCGATGCCGAGGTTGGCGGAGGTTTCTTTCCGCGAAACCTTGATGCCTAGCGGGATCGCAATCAGGGCAAACGACAGCACTGAAAAGGCCATCGCGCACTTCTCTTGAATGGTGATTTGCACCTTCATGCGTTTGCGCTCGCGCTCCGCCTGTGACACCGCCGGATCGGGTTCGCCAAGTCGACGCCACTCCGCGAGCAATTGATCGTAGGTCTGCCACTTCAGTTTGGTGCGCACGGTGCGCGCACCGGTGACGCGATCAAGCGGCAGGTCAAACGTCGCGCGGTCCCACGCGGCCGCCGCGCGGACCACAGAAAAATTCTCCGGGTCCCTCTCGTCGCGTTGCTCGGCCTGTGCGTTCTCCAGCGTGAGCACGAGTTTGTTGTTCTCTTCGTCGTAAGCGAGGCGGCCCGTGTCGGCGCGTGCGAAGCGTTTCACGCGGCCCTGCGGATCGACTTCCCACAACCAAAAATTCTGCAACGTCGCGTCGCCGCGCTTTTCGCCGACATAAAGCACGATGCCGGGAAAATCGCGGATGAACGTCTTCGGCACGATGAAACTCAACGGATTCTGCCGCACCGCTTGCGCGAGCTCGCGTTGATAAGCTAGGCGCGCCGAGGGCATGAATTGGAAATTCACCGCCAAACTCGCCGCCGTGCCGAGCAGCGCGAAAAACAAAATCGGCGCCGAAATCCCCGCCACGCTCACCCCGGCGGCGCGGATTGCGATGATTTCGCGATCCGACGACATCCGGCCCAACACGAGCAGCACGCCCGTCAAAATCCCCATCGGCAACGCGTAGGAAACCACGAACGGGATCAGCAACCCGATCAGTTTCAGAAAAGTCTCCAGCTCCAGTTGCCCCGCCAACAGGAAGCCGAGTAAATCGCGCAAGGCATTGCCAATCATCAGCACGAAGGCGAACAATCCGACCGCAGCCAGCGACGTCAGAGCGACGTTCGCGAAGATGTGCCGGTGGAGAAGCTTCATGCTGGGCTTGCAGCGTGGGGGTTTGCGCTAATCGTGTCCAAGCCAATTCATGAAGTTCGCGCCCGCCCTCCCTGCCATCTACGGCGAAACTCTCGCCACCCTCACCGCTCGCCTCGCCGAGATCGGGCAACCGGCGTTTCGCGCCGGCCAGATCCTCGACTGGCTCTACAAGAAGCGCGTCGCGACGTGGGACGAGATGACGAATCTCCCCCTCGTCTTGCGCGAATGGCTCCTGGCAAATTTCGATATCGCGCCGACTGCGTTCGTGCTCGACCGCCAATCCGGCGACGAAACCGACAAATTACTCCTCGAACTCGGCGACCGCTCACTGATTGAAACCGTGATCATCCGCGCGCCCATGCTCGGCGTCGGCGTCGATCGTTCGCGCAAGACGATTTGTATTTCCACGCAGGTCGGTTGCGCGATGGGTTGCAAATTCTGCGCCTCCGGACTCGACGGCCTGAAGCGCAACCTCAGCGCCGCCGAAATCGTCCACCAACTTATTCAAGTCTGCCGCCTCGAAGACGCGCAGACGCCGCGCGCACGGTCGGAATTGGCGTCGTTCGACAACATCGTCGTCATGGGCATGGGCGAACCGTTGCACAACTACGACGCGATCATCCGCGCCTTGACCATCGTCAACGCCGACTGGGGCCTCGGCTTCGGCGCGCGTCGCATCACGCTCTCCACCTCCGGCCTCGTGCCGCGCATCCTCGAACTCGCCGACGAACCTCTCGGGTTGCGACTGGCGATTTCGTTGCACGGCGCGACCGACGAAGTCCGCGAGCAAATCATGCCGGTGAACAAGAAGTATCCGCTCGCGGAATTGTTGCCCGCCGTCCGCGCGTTTTCCGAGAAGAAGGGCCGCATGGTCACGCTGGAATTTATTCTCATCGAAGACCTCAACGACTCGCTCGACCAAGCCGAGCGCCTGCGCGACATCGCCTACGATTTGCACGCGCACGTGAATCTCATTCCTTACAACACCGTCGAAGGACTGCCGTGGAAACGCCCGAGCGTTAACCGGCAGGAACGCTTCGCCGACGTGCTGCGCGCGCGCGGTGTCTCGGTCACGTTGCGCCGCGAAAAAGGCCACGACATCGCCGCCGCCTGCGGACAGTTGCGCCTGCAAACCGAAAAAGAACGCGACGCCGGTTTGGCAGTGAGGGCCTGAGCGGATCGAACTCGCGACATTCCCAACGCCAGGTGGAGCAGGTTGCCCTCAACCCGCTTTTCGATACGAGCCCACCCGCGTCCACCTAGTTTCACCGCATTTGCGCCCGACTCCGCTCCCGCCTTGTGACGCAGTCTTGGCTTTACCATATCAACGAATCGAGATGCATTGATGCACACATGGCATCCGATCGCAGCATTTCCGAGCTTTTCGCCCTGCAGCGCCCGCTGCGCTCGTTGGAATTTTTTCCACCGAAGGACGAAGCCCAGCTGCAATCCATGCACGCCGCCGCGACGTCGCTGAAGCGCATTTCGCCTGATTTTGTCTCGGTCACTTACGGCGCCGGCGGCACGACGCGCGATCGCACGGCCCGCGCCTGCGCGATGTTGCGCGGCGAATTCGGCTTCACGGTGATGCCTCACCTCACCTGCGTCGGACACACCGCGGCCGACCTCAACGGCATCGCCGACCAACTGCACGGCGACGGTTTCCGCAACATCATGGCCTTGCGCGGCGATCCGCCGAAAGGCGAGTCCACCTTCGTGCCATACCACGATGGATTGCGCTACGGCAGCGACCTCGTGGCGTTGTTGCGCGCGCGGCACCCCGATTTCTGCCTCGGTGTTGGCGGCTATCCCGAAAAACACCCCGAAGCGACCAACGCCGACGTGGATCTGGACAACTTGAAGCGCAAGGTCGATGCGGGCGCGTCGTTCATCACCACGCAGCTATTTTTCGACAATGCCACTTACTACCGCTTCGTCGAACGCTGCCACGCGCGCGGCATCACAGTGCCGATTCTGCCGGGCATCATGCCGGTGCTGTCGCTGAAGCAAATCAAACGCTTCACCGAGATGTGCGGCACGACGCTGCCCGCGCAACTCATCACGCGCCTCGAAGCCGCCGCGGAGATTCCCGATGTGGTGGAAATCATCGGCATCGATTGGGCGCTCGATCAAATCCGCGGCCTCCTCGCCAACGGCGCACCCGGTTACCATCTTTATATCATGAACCGCGCAAAGAGTGCCCTCGCCCTCGCCGCCGGCCTCGCAGCGTAGAAAAATCCCGTAGTCCTCACCTCGTGCGACGGCGCGCAACGGCTGGTCCTCAAGAGAGACGGCCGAGGGAGTGGAACAGAGAGACGGTTGACAGATTCCGCAGTGTGCATCGTGCTTGTGCCGCAATGCACAAGATCATTTCCCAAGCGGGGCTGCGCGTGATGTGCCTGCTGGTCATGCTAACCGCTGCCCCGGCCTTTGCCACCGGCCAGGCAGCGTCCAGTGACGAGGTATTGATCGTTGCAACGACACCGATGGAACTGGTGGCCGAGGGCACGGGCGTGTCCGGCCAACTCGTCGTCGCCCAAGAAGTCGTCACCGCCGATACGACCGGCGACCTGATCTATACGATCATAATGGGGCCACGGTTCGGGCGGGTGGGCCTGGCCGGCGGCGAAGAAGAGGATTTTTACCAGAACCAGCAGGGGCGGCTCGGCTATTTCGCCTACCAGCCGCGGGCGGGCTATGTGGGCGAGGATTCCTTCACCTACACGGTGCGCAACGAGACTTCCGGTCTGGTTTACCAGAGCCGGGTCAGGATCGAGGTGAAGCCCCCCGCGCCGATCACCCTGGAGAAATTTGAGGTCACTGCGGACCGCGAATACTCTTTCACCGCGCAGCCGGTCGCGCTGGCCACCCGGCCCAATCTCTCCGTCACGCAAAAGCTTCCCAGTCACGAGGATTTCATGGATGCAACCGTCCGCGGCAGCATCGCCAACCCGAAGGTGATCTACGCCTTGGATGACAAGGCCAGGCCCCGGAACGGAACCGCCCGGCTCGATCCCCATACCGGTGTGCTAACCTATGCGCCCCACCCCGATTTCATCGGCGAGGAACGCATCAGCTATTACACCTTCGACGAGAACAACACGCAGCTCGGAGTGGAAAACGTCGTGGTGGTCAGCGTCGAACCGATCCGCGATCCGAAGCACATCACCGCCGACCGCTCCCGGAGCCGGGAAGTCGACCTCGTGTTCGTCATCAACAACTCGCCGTCGATGGCCGCGCACCAGACCCGCATTGCCGACAATCTCCGCCGCTTCCGGCAACTCTTTAACGAGCTCAATCTCGACTACCGAATCGGCGTGCTGACGACCGATTTCATCGACCGGAACTCGGCCCTCCGGTCCGGAGGATTTTTCAAGAAGGTCCGCTCCGTGGAGATTGACGCGCAGGGCAACCCGGTGCTCGACCGCCGCCAACGCCCGCAGTCGATCACCAAGCAGGTGGAGAGCAACGGCGCGCTCGTGACCCTCCCGGTGATGCCCCAACCGTGGGTGACGCCGCAGACCCCCGACGGCGTCTTTGCCGAACTCGTGAAAGTGGGCACCAACGGCGACAGCAACCGCACAGCCTTCACGGCGGTATATAATTTTGTCGTGGGCTCCTATAACAAAAGCCACACGCTGCTGCGATCCGAGGCCACCACGATCGTGGTGTTTTTCATGGATGAGGAAGAGACCCGCATGGCCGTGTGGCAGGACCAGCCGAGTGGCGCGCGCCAAGCCTCGTGGATCGAAAACGGCAAACTCCCGGAACTGCTCAACCAATACAACGCACGCAATCCGGAGAAGCGCCAGACCCTCCAAAGCTACATCAACTACTGGGTGCTGCGCCCCTTCATCCTCGTCAAAGGCAACAAGCGCGGAAAAATCGAAATGCACGCGGTGGTGTCACCGGACAATGTGTCGCATCGGCGCGCCGCCGAACTCACCGGCGGCACGGTGCTCAACATCGAGAGCGACTTTTCCGAACCGCTGGCCGCGCTCGGCGACCGCATCGCCAACACCGTCGCCGTCGCGCTCGAGCCGGTCCCCCCCGGCGCCACCCTCTACAAGAAAAGCCTGCGCGTGCTGGTGGAAGGACAGGAAGTGCGGCCCGACCCGATCAACGGCTGGATCTACGACGAACTCACCCACAGCATCCGCTTCCTCGGTGCCGCCAAGCAACAAGCCTTCACCGCCAAGATCGACATCAGCTATGAGGAGCACCGGCAATTCTAGAACGGGCCGTCGTCGCCACCAACCCCAAGGCCCCACGGCTGTCTGATTAAGAGCGGCAGCGGATTTTGCAACTAGGCTTAGATCAGCGATGAATGAAGGGGCAAGGGTGTGATCGATTTGGATTTTAGGCGATGATTTCGGCGCCGTCT
>CAMTVI010000032.1:0-60681 GCA_947085165.1 uncultured Opitutaceae bacterium | reverse complement strand
GCTCACGGCCAACCAAGACCGGTCGGCCGGCCCGCCGAAGTGGACGCCCGACAGCCACACGCTCTACTTCACCGCCCCGAGCGAGGGTCGTTTTCCCCTCTACCGGGTCAGCATCGACGAACGCTGGCCCGGCGTGTTGACTTGGCAGCCATGGGGCATCCGCGACTTTGACGTCGGCGCCACCGGTTTGGTGCAGATCGTCACGGGGGCTGAGAATCCCTCCGAGCTGCACGTCGCACACCTCTCGGGCAAGATCAGCAAGCAGCTCACCCGGCACAACGCCGACTGGTTGCAGGGCAAAAAACTCTCCGCCTACGAGAAGCATTCCCTGGAGAACGAGCAGGCCATGCGCGTCGATTACTGGACGATGAAGCCAACGGAGTTCGATCCAGCCAAAAAATATCCCCTGCTCGTCAACATCCACGGCGGTCCGACGGCGATGTGGGGTCCGGGCGAGGAAAGCATGTGGTTCGAGTTTCAATACTTCGCGGCGCGCGGCTACGCGATCGTCTTCGCCAATCCCCGCGGCTCCGGTGGCTACGGTTACGAATTCATGCGCGCGAACTACCGCGATTGGGGTGCCGGTCCGGCCAGCGACGTGCTCACGGCAGCGAGCGAGGCCGCAAAGCAACCGTTCGTTGATGCGGAACGGCAAGTTGTCACCGGCGGCTCTTACGGCGGCTACCTCACGGCGTGGATTGTCGCACACGATCATCGCTTCAAAGCGGCCGTGGCGCAGCGCGGCGTTTACGATCTCATTCCGTTCTTCGGCGAGGGCAACGCGTGGGGACTCGTGCCGCGTTACTGGGGCGGTTATCATTGGGAACCGGAAGTGCGCGAACACTTGTTGCGCGACTCGCCGTTCACTTACGCGCACCAAATCAAAACGCCGCTGCTGATCAAACACGGCGACGTCGATTTTCGCACCGGCGTCATTCAAAGCCAGATGCTCTACAAAACGCTCAAGGCACTCGGGCGCGACGTCGAATACGTGCGCTACCCGCGCGCGACGCACGAACTCAGCCGCAGCGGCGAACCCAAGCAACGCCTCGATCGTCTGGTGCGCTTCGAGGAATTCTTCCGCCGCTACATCGGCGAAAACTGAACGCACGACGCGACGAATTCCCCGCCTGATTTTCGCTGTCGCCCGTTGCCGCTCCGTGCCCTGACTTGCGGTGATGCTCGCGCCAGTTATCGCTTCGACCATGCCACACACGCTCTTTCCCACCGCCTTCGGAACCTGTGGCCTCGCGTGGAACGACACAGGATTGACCGGCTTCCAATTGCCCGAGGCAACGGAAGCGGAAACCGAGCGCCAGCTCGCCGCGCGCACGTTCACGCAAGTGGCCACTGAACCGCTGCCAGGTTGGTTGTCGCCACTCATCGCCCGCGTGCAGGCGCACTTCGTCGGCCAGATGCAGGATTTCGTCGATGTCGCGCTCGATTGGTCGCGGGTGAGTGAGTTTCAACGCGCGGTTTACGAACAAACCGTCGCGATCAAGGCGGGCTATAAGCGCAGTTACGGCGACATCGCAACCGCGCTCAAGCTCGGTCCTGCGGCGTCGCGCGCGGTCGGCACGGCGCTCGGCGCAAATCCATGGCCGCTGATCGTGCCGTGCCATCGCGTTGTTTCCGCCAGCGACAAGATGACTGGCTTTTCGGGTCCGGGCGGCGTGCTCACGAAGACGCGTCTCCTCGCCCTCGAAGGGGCCGAGTTGCTTTCCGAATGAGCCGCACGCCCACGCCCAGCTACGATCCCGCCGTCGCGCTCGCTCACTTGCGCGCGGCTGATGTAACACTCGGCACGCTGATTGATCGCGTCGGGCCGTTCGCGCTCGATCTGCAGCCCGCCCGCAGTTTGTTCGAGGCGTTGTTGCGCTCCATTGTTTATCAACAACTCCACGGACGCGCCGCCGCCACGATTCACGGGCGCGTCATTGCGACGTTGCAACCGCACGGCGGAATCAACGAAACAGCACTCGCGGCCGTGACCGATGAGGCCTTGCGGGCTGCTGGCTTATCCCGGGCGAAACTCGCGGCAATCCGCGACCTCGCCGACAAGTGCCAGCTCGGCATCGTGCCGACGTTGCGGGCCGCGCGCGGATTGAGTGACGAAGAACTAATTACCCGCCTGACCGAAGTGCGCGGTATCGGACCGTGGACGGTGCACATGCTGCTGCTTTTCACACTCGGACGTCCCGACGTAATGCCGACGGGGGATTTCGCTATTCGTCTCGCGTTCCAGCGTCTCTACCGGAAGCGAAAAGAGCCCACGCCCGAGATCATTCTTAAACATGCGCGTTGCTGGGCGCCTTACCGTAGTGTCGCGAGTTGGTATTTGTGGCGTTCGTTGGAGTAGACGCCACCGGAGAAGGATTAGCCGTCGCACCGGCACAATTAGGCGGCGTTTGTAACGACGGCTGCGTCGCCTTCGGGGTTGTTTCCCCAGCGGAGGGTTCTACGCTCCTCTCATTCCCCACACTGCCATGCCTTCCAAGATGCGCGCCATCGTCAAACCCACGGCCGGTCCCGGCCTCGTCATGATTGATGCACCGGTGCCTGTGCCCGGTGTAAATGACGTTCTGATCAAGATTCGCAAAACGTCCATTTGCGGCACCGACGTGCACATCAACAAGTGGGACCAATGGGCCGAACGCACCATCAAGCCGCCGCTCATCATCGGCCACGAATACGTCGGCACCGTCGCCGATGTCGGCGCGGGCGTGGAAGGTTTCGCTCTCGGTCAACTCGTCACCGGCGAAGGCCACATTGTCTGCGGACATTGCCGCAATTGTTTGGCGGGGCGGCGTCACTTGTGCCCGAACACGCAGGGCGTCGGCGTCAATCGCGACGGTGCGTTCGCCGACTACGTGAGCATTCCGGCGAGCAACGTCTGGAAAGTTCCCGCGACAATGGACACCGACGTGATCTCGTGTTTCGACCCACTCGGCAACGCCGTCCACACCGCACTCTCGTTCGATCTCGTCGGCGAGGATGTGTTGATCGCCGGCGCCGGTCCCATCGGTTGCATGGCCATCGCCGTTGCCCGCGCGGCCGGTGCGCGGAAAATTGTCATCACCGACATCAACGACGGTCGCCTCGCACTCGCGCAAAAGTTCAAGCCCACGCGCGTCGTCAATGTTTCGCGCGAAAATTTGAGCGATGTCTGGCACAAGGAACTCGGCATGACCGAAGGCTTCGACGTCGGTCTCGAAATGTCCGGCAGCCCGCCGGCGCTGCGCCAGATGATCGACAACATGGTCAATGGGGGCCGCATCGCCATGCTCGGCATCATGCCCGGCGAGGTTGCGATCGATTGGAATAAAGTCGTTTTTAAAATGCTGCACATAAAAGGCATTTACGGCCGCGAAATGTTCGAGACGTGGTATAAGATGACCGCGCTCGTGCAGGGCGGCATGGACATCACGCCCGTCATCACGCACCGGTTTCCCGTCGAGCAGTTCCAGGAAGGCTTCGAACTCATGGGCGCAGGCAAATCGGGTAAAATCGTCCTCAACTGGGAATAACCACGCATGAACACCGCTTTCACCGCCCACCTCCGAAAAACGCTCGCCGAGATCGAAGCCGCCGGACTCTACAAGCGCGAGCGCATCATCACCACGCATCAAACCGCACACATCGCCGTCGCATCGGGCCAGCGTGTGTTGAACATGTGCGCCAACAATTACCTCGGACTCGCCGACAACGCCGAGTTGATCGAAGCCGCGCGCGCCTCACTTGATCGCTGGGGCTACGGACTCGCCTCCGTGCGTTTCATTTGCGGCACGCAACAGCTCCACAAGGACCTCGAAGCCGCGCTCTCGCAGTTTCTCGGCATGGACGACACGATTCTCTACACGTCCTGCTTCGACGCCAACGGCGGTCTCTTCGAAACGATCCTCGGTGCGGAAGACGCGGTGATTTCCGACGAGTTGAATCACGCCTCAATCATCGACGGCGTGCGACTCTGCAAAGCGCAGCGTTACCGTTACAAGAACAACAATCTCGAGGACCTCGAAGCGAAGCTGCAGGAAGCCGACGCCCAAAATGCGCGCTTCAAACTCATCGCCACGGACGGCGTGTTTTCGATGGATGGCTTCATCGCCAACCTGCAGGGCATCTGCGACCTCGCGGATCGCTACAATGCGCTCGTGATGGTCGATGACAGTCACGCGGTCGGTTTCATGGGCCGCACCGGACGCGGCACGCACGAACATTGCGGCGTGATGGACCGCATCGACATCATTACCGGCACGCTCGGCAAAGCACTCGGCGGCGCCAGCGGCGGTTACACTTCGGGTCGCAAGGAAATCATCGATCTCCTCCGCCAACGTTCCCGTCCCTATCTGTTCTCCAACACCGTCGCGCCCTCCATCGCCGCGGCCTCGCTCAAGTGCCTCGAAATCCTGGGTCGCTCGACCGAACTGCGCGACCGGCTGGAAGAGAACACCCGCTTCTTCCGCGAGGGACTCACCAAGGCCGGACTGACCATCAAACCCGGCACGCATCCCATCGTGCCCGTGATGCTGGGCGACGCGGCGCTCTCGCAGAAATTTGCCGCGCGCATGCTCGAGAAAGGCGTTTACGTGATCGGTTTCTTTTTCCCTGTCGTGCCGCAGGGCGCTGCGCGGATTCGCACGCAAGTATCCGCCGCGCACAGTCGCGAGGACCTCGCGTTTGCGATTGAGAAATTCGCCGAAGTTAAGGCCGAACTCGGACTTTGAGCGCCCGCCTCACGCCACGACTCGCGCGTTTAGCGTAGCGACGCAGCAAACTCCCGCAACGTCACCGCGAAGCGATCCCCGAGTGTTGTTTCAATTCCACCGTGTCCCGCGCCGGGCACGATCCACAATCGCTTCGGTTCATTCGCGGCGGCAAATAGCACTTCGCTGTGCCAGTGCGGAATCACGGTGTCGGCGGTGCCGTGCAACAGCAGCACCGGACAATGCACGTCGGGCAACTTGCGTTCATTGGAAAATTTGTCGCCGAGCAAAATCGGCCAGCGTGTCATCACGCGATACGCGCTGACGAACGCGCTTTCGAGAATCAAGCCCGCAAGTGGTTCAGTGCGCGCCAACTCCACTGCCGAACCGCTCCCGAGCGAATACCCGTAGGCAATCACGCGCTCCGGCGGCGTGCCGTTTTCACGCAACCATTCGAGCGCGAGCTTCGCATCCGCGTAACTTGCAGACTCACTCGACGCGCCGCCGCTGTGACCATAACCGCGATAATCGTAAGCGAACACGGCAAAGCCGGCGCGCACGTAGCCTGCGATGTAACTACTCACACCACCGAGTTCCTCACCGTTGCCATGAAAATAGAGTAACGTAAATTTCGCCTCTGGATTCGGCCAATGCCGGGCCGCGAGCGTAAAGCCGTCAGGCGTGGTTAGTTTTACGTAGTTCGATCCGAGCGAGTAGTTCGGCGGCACGCGGCGAAAAATTGTTTGTTGCCCGTAGTAATGCGCAAAAAAACAGGCAAAAACATAGAGACCGGCGAAGAGCGCGACGAGTCGGCCGACAGAGAGTATCCACTCAGGCAGCGACATCGTTTCCGGGTTTTGGCCGCACCGTTTTCCGATCATGACTCATTGCCCGCTGAGTGCGTCGCGCACCGTGGCAAGCACGTCAGCGCGCGGCACTTCACGTTCGGAGCGATCGTTCAGGTCGCGAATTTTCACGACGCCTTTCGCCAGTTCTTCGCCGCCGTAAATCAACGCGAGCTTCGCCCCGGCTTCCGAGGCGAGTTTGAATTGTTTGCCGAAAGCGACGTCCTTCAGCGGATACTCCACGCGCCAACCCGCGGCGCGCAGCGCGCAAATATCGGCGAACGCTGCCGCGCGTTCCGCTTCGCCACCGATGACGGCGTAAATGTCCGGCGCATTGACAAAAGTCGGCGAGACGCCGCGTTGTTCAAGCAGCAAGCCCGTCGTGACATCGCCAATCGCAAAACCGACGGCGGGCAGATCCGCGTAGCCGAGTTTTTTCACCAAGTCGTTGTAGCGACCACCGCCCGCGAGTGCGCGCAAATCGCCTTTGCGATCGAACGCTTCAAAAACAAAACCGGTGTAGTAAGCGAGACCGCGCACGACGCCAAGGTCCACGCTGACGAAGTCATTCAAGCCCATCGCGGCGAGTCCGTTCAGCACCTTGCGCCAATCCGCAAGGCGCGCGCTGAGTTTCTCCGACGCAAACGGCTGCAGCGCAGTTTCGAGTTCGGCGAGGCTGCGAATTTTGAGAAACGCGAGCACGCGCGCCTTCGTTTCATCCGCGAGCGGACCGTGTGCTCCCGTGTAACTCTTGAACGCATCGTCGCCCATCTTCTCGTAGCGATCGATCGCGGTGAGAATGCTGCCCGCTTGCGCGCCGTCGAACTCGAGTGCCTCCAGATAGAAAAACCACAGGTCACGGTCGCTCAGTCGAATGTAGAAATCATCCTTCGTGAGTCCGAAGCCTGCGAGACATTGAATAAGCAACGCAATGAGTTCGATTTCCGCTTCGGCACCGGCTTCGCCGAAAATGTCGGCGTTGAATTGATTGAAAGCGCGGAGCCTGCCTTTTTGCGCGCGCTCGTAGCGGTAAAACTCCCCGATGCTGAACCACTTGATTGGACGCTTCAACGCGCCGGCCTTGGCGCCAACCATGCGGCAAACCGTAGGCGTCATCTCGGGACGCAGTGCAACGTCGCGGTCGCCCTTGTCGGTGAAGCTGAAAAGTTGCGCTTCGATTTCGTCGCCCGACTTGGCTTTGTAGAGCTCGAGCGGCTCGAGCACGGGCGCGTCGTATTCCTGAAAGCCGTAAGCGCGAGCAGCTTGCCGCCAGACGCGGAAAATATGCTGACGACGAGAAAAGTCTTCCGGAAAAAATTCGCGGAAGCCAGGGAGCGACTGAAAACCGGCCATGAAATGAGCGAGGCTAACGCGGCGACGCGCTTATGGCGTGTCGTCTTCCCCATCAGCGCTGGCCGATGCAGGAGGGTTGGATTTGAGCTGATCCAAGTTCAAGGCCTTGATCTTCTGCTTCAAAATCTTGCCGCTCTTGAATTTCACGACGGCGCGCTCCGGAATAACAACTTCCGTTTCCGGTTTGTTCGGATTGCGACCGACGCGAGCTTTGCGCACTTGCACTTCGAGCACGCCGAAGTTGCGAAGCTCGACGTTGCGCCCAGCAGCGAGCGCCTCCATCACGATATCGAGAGTCATTTGCACGGTATCCTGAATTTGCTTCTGCGGGAAGCCGGTCTTCTCGTAGATCTCGAGGACGATTTCGCGTTTGGTCAGGTTGGTCGACATGGCAGGGTGGATTTGAATTTGGGGAACGCTAGTGGACGACACAAACAATTCACTAGCGCGGGCTTGCGTCAATGGCAAACCCGCGTAAGGGGTTCTGCTTAACTGTTATGCCAGACGCCACCGCAGTTCGTTCCATGTTCGCCCGCATTGCGGGACGCTACGATTTGGCCAATCATTTGTTAAGCGGGGGGATGGATTTCGGCTGGCGCCGACGCCTCGTGCGCGCCGTCCATGATCAACAACCCCGCGATGTGCTCGATTTGGCCACGGGTAGCGGTGACGTGGCTTTTGCGCTGGCTGACGCCCTGCCGCCAAAAGCCGCTATTCTTGGCATGGATTTTTGCCAGCCGATGCTGGATGAAGCCGTGCGCAAGCGCCCTGCGAGTGCGCGGTGGGCCAAAATCGACTTCCGCCAAGGCGACGGCATGGCCCTCCCCTTGCCCGATGCCTGCATGGACGCCGTGACGATCTCTTTCGGCCTGCGCAACATGGCCGACCGGCACCAATCGCTCTGCGAGATGCGGCGCGTGCTGCGGCCTAGTGGACGCCTCTACGTGTTGGAGTTTTCGCAGCCCTACCGCTGGTTTCGCCCCTTCTACTACGCTTACTTGCAACACGTGCTGCCAGCCGTCGCGGCGGCAGTTACCGGCGACCGTGGCGCCTACGACTATTTGTGCGGTTCGATTGAGCAATTTCCCGATCGCATCGCGATGAGTGAGGAAATTCGCCGCGCCGGCTTTGCAATCGCCCAAGTGACGCCGCTGACCTTCGGCACGGTGGCCTTGCACGAGGCCGTCAGCTAAACGTCTTAGCGCCGCTGGTGCATCGCCCGTTCGAGGCGATCAGCGCGTTTGTCGGCGAGGTGGTTATTGACCACCAACACTGCATGAACCGCGCCGGGAACGTAGAAACAGAGCGTCAGCAGCAGGTTGAGGAAAAATTGCACGGGTTTGCCGCACAATAGCACGGCGACCGGGGGCAAAAGAATCGCGAGCAGGAAGCGCATCGCTCGTCGTCAGTTGAACGACTTGCCGCAACCGCAGGTGCTCTGCGCGTTGGGATTCTTGATTTCGAAGCCCTTGCCGTGGAGTCCGTCGTCAAAATCGACCGTGGAGCCGTCCAAATAGACCAAACTGGTCTGATCCATCAAAAAGCGAACGCCTTCGCTCTCGAGCGCTTGGTCGCCGTCCTTGGCCACGTCGAAGGACATCCCGTATTGAAAGCCGGAGCACCCGCCATCTTCGACAAAGATACGCAACGATTTCGACGCATCGCCGAGATCGGCGTGCATCGAGCGGACTTTTTGCGCGGCGCGCGGTGTGAGCGAAATCATACCGTGCAACTTAGGTCGCTGAAGCAGCTTGTCAACGGACGGGACGAGTCCGTTCTGCGCCGCTGTCAACCCGTAAGCAGGAAGCGTGCAAATATTGCTGCGGAGTTCTTGCCAGCATGACGGCGAGTGCATTCTCTCAGCCCGTGTCTGACTTGAAGCACATCTTCAATGAACTGCACTACGAGATGACTCGCAAGATCTCGGAAGGCGGCATGGGCGTCGTCTATGAGGCCGTGCAGCGCGGCACGGGACAATTCCGTAAGGTCGTCGCCATCAAATTGATTCGCAGCGAATACTCTTCGATTCTGGAGTTTCAAAAGAACTTCATCGGGGAAGCCCGGCTGGTCGCAGATCTGATCCACACCAACATCGTCCAGACCTACCATCTCGGCCAGATTTCCGGCCAGTATTTCATGGTGATGGAGTTTGTTTCGGGGGTGAATTTAGAGCAATTTCTCGAACGCCACACGGCCTTGCGCCGTCCCCTGCCGATCGATCTGGCCGCGTTTATCGTTTCCCGCGTTTGCCGCGGACTCGCCTATGCGCACGCCAAGTGCGACCGCGAAGGACGTCTGCTCGGCATCGTGCACCGCGATGTGAATCCGAAAAACATCATGATCGCCCACGAAGGCGACGTGAAGCTGACGGACTTCGGCATCGCGAAAGCGTTGAACCTGATGTATAATGAGGAAGGCAAAATCATCCCGGGCAAAGATGAATACCTTTCTCCCGAAGGCGCCAACTACGAGGTGACCGATGCGCGCTCCGACCTGTTTTCGCTCGGCGTATTGCTTTCGGAACTGCTATTGGGCCGCAACGTGTTCCGCGGGCCGAATCGGGCCGAATCCCGCCGCAACATTCTTACGGCTCCGATTCCCCGGTTCAGCACACTTCGCCCCGATATCGATCCGCGGCTCGAAGCGATTCTGCAACGCGCGCTGCAACGCAGCCGCCCCGACCGTTACCAATCCGCCACCCAAATGATGGTCGATCTGGAACTCTACCTTTACAGCGATCGCTACGGCCCGACCAACGAGAAATTGGCCGTCTATTTGCGCGAACTCTATTCGCCCACCGCCACCGAACGCGCTCCCGAGCTCTCCAATCCGCCCCTGCTGCCGCCGTTCGCTGAGGGGCAACGCTAGTTTTACGCCATGAGCGGTCCGGGTTTCAGCCAAGGCTTTCATCAGCGGCAAACGCAGCAACTCGTGCTGGCGCCGCAGATGCAGCATTCGCTGAAAATCCTGCAAGTCGCCGCCCTCGATCTGCGCGCCACCATTCAAGAGGAACTGCAGGCCAACCCCACTCTCGAAGAACTCCCGCTCGAAGGCGTCAGTCTTGATCGCGACATGGACCGCACCGACCCGGACGCCGACGCCGACCGCGAAGGCAGTGCGCACGAGGCGATGGATTTCTCACAGGACCGCGATCTGCAGATTCTCGGCAAACTCAACGACGACTGGCGAGACCACCTCAGTGACACCGGCGGCGTGCGCGCCACCAGTCGCGACGAGGACGAGCGTCGCCAACATTTCCTCGAATCACTCACCACCGAAACGTCGCTCTCCGAACATTTATTGCAGCAAGTCGAACTCGCCGACGCCGCGCCCGACGACCGTGCCGCACTGCGGTATCTGGTTGGCAGTATCGACGACCGCGGTTTTCTCACCGCCTCGCTCTCCGACATCGCCCTGCAAGCGAACATCCCGTTGGAAACCGTGCAAAAGGCCGCCACCGTCCTGCGCACCTTCGATCCCGCAGGCATCGGTGCCCACGACCTCGCCGACTGTCTCCTGTTGCAGCTCGCGCGCAAAGGTCGGGCAAAAACCGTGACGAGTCGCATTATTCGCGATCACTTCGAGCTGCTCGTTCGCCGTCGCATTCCCGATCTCTCGCGCAAAATGGGCCTCAGTCTCGAAGTTATCCAAGCTGCCATCGAAGAAATCGGCATGCTCGATCCCGCGCCCGGTCGCCGCTTCGGCGAGGATACCAACCGCGTCGTTGTGCCCGATGTCACCGTCGAGAAGGAAGGCACCGAGTGGAAAATCATTCTCAATCAGGATTACATTCCGCGCCTGAGACTCTCGAACACCTACAAAGACCTCATCGCCAAAGGCACACTGAACCGCACCGAACGCGACTACCTGCGCGAGAAACTGCGCTCGGGTAAATTCATCATCAACGCCATCGAACAACGCCAGCGCACCATCGAACGCATCACGCGCGAAATCCTCCGCCACCAAGCCGAATTCTTTGAGGAAGGCGTATCGAAATTGAAGCCGCTAACGATGACGCAGATCGCCGACATCATCGGCGTGCACGAAACCACCGTGAGTCGCGCCGTCGCCAACAAATACATGGAGACGCCCCACGGTGTCTTCGAAATGAAATTTTTCTTCACCTCCGGCTACCAATCCCAGGACGGTGCCGCCGTCGCCAACACGAGCGTGAAGGAAATGATCGCCGATATCGTCGCGGGCGAAGACCCCGGCAAACCGCTCAGCGATCAGGACATTGTCGCCGTGCTTGTCGACAAGGGCCTAAAAATCGCCCGCCGCACCGTCGCCAAATATCGCGAAGAACTCGGCCTGCTTCCGAGTAATCTCCGCCGCCGCTACGACTAGTTCGCGGTCGCCCGCGGACTCTCACTTGAACAAGCTCGCGACCGTTGCCGACCCCGCCGCGACGCGTCGATGCTCCGGCAACTGCATCTTGAACCAGGTGCGCTGCTTCTTCACGAGGCCGCGCGTGTTGCGCGCAATCGCTGCCGCGAGTTCCGTCTCGGGCAATTTTCCATCAATCAAATCGATCGTCTCACGATAACCAATCGCCAGCGCGGCACTCGGATTCCCGCGCAATCCGTGGTTCAACAAAACTCGCACTTCGTCGATTAAACCGTCGCGCAACATCTGCTGCACACGTTGGGCAATGCGCATTTCCAAGTCCGCTGGCTCGCGAACAAGTTCGCACAACTTCACGTCGAAATCCGCAAACGGTGACGTCTGCGCCGCAAACGCCACGCGCAATTCCTCCAGCGTTTTGCCACTGACAAGGCAGCGTTCCAAGGCCCGTGTCACTCGTCGCGGATTCTGCACATCAAGCGCACCGAGTCCGTCCGGATTCAGCGCGCGAAGTTCGACCAGCAACGCTTCCAATCCCTCGTTGCGCCACGTCGCTTGCACGCGTTCGCGCAATTCCGGCGGCACCCCGACGTCATCTGCCACCGGCGCGAGAAATGCCTTCAAATAAAATCCGCTGCCACCCGTAACCAACACCGCGCGGCCACGCGTGAAAATATCCTCCACCACGCGCCGCGCCTCGACGACGAAGCGGGCGATATCCATCGGTTCATCGACCGCGCAAATATCAATCAAGTGATGCGGCACCCGCGCGAGTTCAGCGGGCGTTGGTTTGGCGGTGCCCAGATTCATGCCGCGGTAAAACAGCAGCGAGTCACACGATACGATTTCCGCATCGTTCGCTTCCGCCCATTGCAACGCCACCGCCGTTTTCCCCACGGCGGTGCAACCAGTAAGCGCATGAATCACTCGTTTCACAGCGCTGATGCAAACGTGCCGGCGCCGCAGCGCCAGATTCCTTTTACTTTCACGAGCTCGCGCGCCGTCCGTGTTTGGCCGGCATAATCCGATTCCGTCCCGAATCTTTCGCCGCATAGAGCGCCTTGTCCGCCAAGGTAATCAAGCGCGCCGCATTCGGGAGACTCGCACTCATTTCCGCGACACCCGCGCTCAACGTCACGGAAACGGCCAGTTCTTTCTCGCCGACGATGCAGGGCATGTCTTCCAGCAGAGCGCAAATGCGCTGCATCCGCTCCATCGCGGCGCCGCATCCGCTCTCCACCATGATAATCGCAAATTCTTCGCCGCCGTAGCGCGCCACGCGATCTACCGAGCGCAACTGTCCCGCCAGCAAACTCGCGACGTGCCGCAGCACTTCGTCGCCGACTTGGTGGCCGTGCGTGTCGTTGACTTGCTTAAAATGATCGATGTCCACCAGCAGCAGCGTGAACGGACGTTCGAAGCGCACGCTACGTTGCCACTCTTCCTCGAGGATCCGCTCGAATTCGCGGCGGTTGAGCAATCCCGTGAGCCCGTCGCGTGTCGCCAGTTGGTTGAGCCGCTCCATCGTCTCGCCAAGCTTGCGCGCGTAACGGATCGAACGCTCCAGCACGCGCACATCGATCTCGCGCTTCACCAGGAAATCCATCGCGCCCGCTTCCATCGCCGCGTCCTCGACTTCGACGCTGTCGTCCGCCGTCAGCACCACGACCGGCACGGTGCAACCGGCCACACGGGCCTCGCGCAGCAACTCGAGTCCATCGTCCTTCCCGAGCCGATAATCCAGCAAACACACCGCATGACGCCCCGAGACGAGTTTTTTCAATCCCGCCGCGTAATCCAACACACCGTCAAATTCCCACGGGCCCGTGCGAAATCGGCTGATAATTTTCTTCACCAACTGGTGCTGCAACCGGTCGTCGTCGATCAACAGAATTTGACGCGGTGCCATGACGAATTTCTAGCGTAAACCCGCGACAAGTTCGACCGCCTTTTCTTGCAACCGCGGACCGATCTCCTCCGGCGTCGCAAGGTGCGCTTTGATCACGTTGACCAACGCGCTGCCCACGACGACGCCGTCAGCCGACGCCGCGACCGAGCGCACATGTTCCGCCGTGGAAATACCAAAACCCACCACGACCGGTAGCTTCGTGTGTGCACGAATCCGCGCGACAGCTTCGGGGATATTCGCCGCCACTTCGCCACGCACGCCGGTGACGCCCTCGCGCGAAACATAGTAAATGAAACCCGTCGCACCCGCGCAAATCTTCGGTAACCGCGCGTCCGGCGTCGTTGGCGCGACGATGCGCACCGTCTTCATGTCGTGGTGAGCGCAGGCAGTCGCGAATTCCGCGCTCTCCTCCGGCGGCAAATCGAGCACCAACATGCCATCGACGCCCGCCGCGCGGGCCGCCCGGACGGATGCTTCGACGCCGTTGGCGAACACAAGATTATAGTAAGTGTAGAACACGATTGGCACCGCTGTCTCCGCGCGCAACTCGGCGACCAGTTCCAACACGCGGGCCATCGTCATGCCGCTCTCCAACGCGCGTTGCGCGGCCAGTTGATTGGTCAAACCATCGGCTAACGGATCGGAAAACGGCACGCCAATTTCCAACACATCCGTCCCCGCCGCGATCACTGCGCGGCAAGCAGCCAGCGACGTCGTGTAATCAGGGTCGCCGGCGCAAAGGTAGGCGACAAAGGCGGCGCGGTTCTCCGCACGGGCGCGCGCGAAAGCGGAAGCGATTCGATCCATGGAAACCGGACAAGAACACAGCCAAAGCGATTCGCAAACGCTGAATTGCGTCATGTCCGTCGACAATAGGCGACGAGCCACTACTAAACGTGAAACTCGACCAGCACCGGCCGATGATCCGAGAGATAACTACGCACCACCGTCACTTCGACCTTCGTGCATTCGCTCGGCAGATAGACGTAATCGAGTGCGCGTTGCGGCCACACCGACGGGAAAGTGCTCACGGATTTGCCCGCGACGCCCTTGGGCACGAGCATGTAATTGTCGTGTTGCTCAAGATAGCCCAACAGTGTCGCCGTCGCATCGGGCGTGTGCGAGGGGTTGTTCAAATCGCCACACAAAATCGGTCCTGTCACCCAGCGTTTCGCCCGTTCCGCGCGTTGCACATCGAGAAACTCCATCAACTTCGTCGCTTGGCGGAGGCGCGACACGCGCGAACTGTGGTGCATGTGGATGTTAACAATGGGCAGCACGCCTTTCGGCGTTTTCACTTCGGCAAACAGCACGCCTTTTTCCCCGAGTAAATTTTTACCAAACGGCACGTTCTCGTGATGCACGATCGGAAAGCGCGACAGCACTGCGTTGCCGTAGTTGAGGTGGTAGCGCCCAACCAATCGGTTGTTTACACCATGCACCGCGTGCGGGAGCCCGGTGTGGTCGCGCAAATACGCCAGATGGTCAAAGCTGCCGGCCCAGCGCGAATTCTCGTCAATCTCCTGCAGCGCGACGATGTCTGCGTCGAGCCGGTCGACCAAGTGCGCAATTTTCAACAACTGCGTCCGCAAGCGCCCCGCCGTTCGCATTGATTGGTGCAACCCCAACCCGCGTGCGTGAGCGATGTTGAAGGTCAACAAACGGAGACGGCGCATACGTTGAGATAACCGTCCTCTCCCAGCATCGCAACGGCAAAGCCTTGTGTGCACAAATGCGCTACGATTCAGAGGCCGCGTCTGCTGCCGCAATCGCGTCCGTCCCGAATGGAGCGAGCCTCTGCTTCAATTCCTCCGGCCAATGCGAATACGGCTGATTCTGGAAAATCGCGAAGTCCGCTGCGGGAAGCAGCGCATCGTCGAGCAGGCCCGACATCTGGGCGTTTAACAAAAGCATCGCCCGCCACTCCCGCGAATCTTTCGACAACTTCGGCTCCATGACGACTTCAGTGGATCAAGTTTTACACGCCCCGCCAAACGAGACTTGGGTAAAAATGGGGCGGCCAACGGGATTCGAACCCGCGACCCCTAGAATCACAATCTAGTGCTCTAACCAACTGAGCTATGGCCGCCGTGAGGAGCGGTGAAAATCCAAAGGACCCCAGCCGCTGTCAACCCATTCTTCAAAAGCTTTCGCTCGCTTGCTCCGCTAGGTTTTGTGCCCAGTTCGGTGTCTTGCGCGGGCCGACACCTCACTCTCCACTCCGCGGAAACCTCACGCCAGGAACCAAATCCGCCACCACTTCAGCCGTTGAAGCCGCCGGCAGAGTGAAAAAGAACCTCGTGCCCTGCCCCTCGGCACTTTCCACCTTCACTTCGCCGCCGTGGGCGAAAACGAGGTTCTTCACAATCGCCAACCCAAGCCCCGTGCCGCCTTGCTGCCGCGCCCGCGATTTTTCCACGCGATAAAACCGCTCAAACACTCGCGCGCGAGCCTCCGCCGGTATGCCCGGCCCGTCATCTTGCACCGCCACCTGCAGCCACTCCGGCGCAGGCCGCGTCGCCGACACCGTCACCCGACCATTGGCTCGTCCGTGCTTGATCGCGTTATCGATCAGGTTCGACAAAATCTGCCGCAAACGCAGCGGGTCAGCCCGCACCCAGCTCGCGCGATCAACAGTCGAGTGCAACTCCACGCTGCGCTCCGCCGCCGTCGGGACCAAGTCGTTCACGACTTCCGCCACCACGTCACACAACAATATCGTTTGTTGGTTCAACTGAATCCGCCCCGAGTCCAGCGCCGATAACAACAGCAAATCTTCGATTAACAGGCCGAGTCGCGCCGTATGCCGGTCAATGATCGTGAGAAACCGGTCGCGCGTCTCCGGCTCCTCTTTTGCCCCGTCGAGCAACGTTTCCACGGCGCTCGCAATCAGTGACAGCGGCGTGCGCAACTCATGACTGACGTTCGCGACGAAGTCGTGGCGCAGTGATTCGAGGCGGCGCAATTCCGTCACATCGTGAAACACCAACAGCGCCCCGCCAGCACCCGCCAGCGCGACCGCGTTGACGCGCGCCTGTCGCAAAACCGGCCCTTCCAAATGAATCTCCTGGTCGCGCACTTCGCGCTCCATCTTCAGACGCTCCACAACGACCTGCACCTCGTGTTGCCGCACGACTTCCATCAACGTTTTGCCAATCACTCCTTCTTCGAACCCAAAGAGGCGGGCCGCCGCGCGATTCGCCAGCCGCACGCGCCCCTGCCCATCGATGGCGATCAACGCCTCGAGCATTTGATTCAACACCGCTTCCAACTGCGCCGTGCGTTCGCGCAACGCCGCTTCATGCGTTGCTTCCAGTTGCTCCCGGTCTTTTTTGGCTTCCGCCGCCGCGGCGATTCTTCGACCGCGTTCATGGTGCCACAACGCGCCGAGCGTCACCGCGATTGCAACCAACCCGAGCATCGTGGCGGCAATCCCACTCATGGTGCGGCCACCAAGCGATAACCGACACCACGCACCGTTTCCAACATCGACGCCGCCTCGCCAAGTCGCTCCCGCAAGCGCCGCACGTGGGTATCGACCGTGCGGGTATCAATCGGATTTTCGTAGCCCCACACTTCCGACAACAAGCGGTCGCGCGTCTGCACGCGGCCCCGACGACGCGCGAGTAGCTCCAAGAGGCGAAATTCCGTCGCGGTCAACTCCACCGACTCGCCCTTGAACTTCACGAGATGGCGCGCGGCATCGATTTCGAGTTCCCCCACGCGCACACACGTCGCGGGATCATCGGCGCGTTGCGTGCGCTCGAGCACCTTCTTGATGCGCAACACCAGTTCGCGCGGACTGAAAGGCTTGGTCACATAATCGTCCGCCCCAATCTCCAGTCCCACGATGCGGTCAGTTTCACTCGCCTTGGCCGTCAGCATGATAATCGGCAGCGTCGCCGTCGCCGGATCGCGCCGCAACATCCGGCACACGTCGAGTCCGTCGATTTCCGGCAACATCAGGTCGAGCACCACCAGCGCCGGTCGTTCCGACCTCACCTTGGCCAGCGCCGTGGCACCGTCTTCCGCCAACACCGGATCAAACCCCGCAGCGCGCAACTTATAGGCGAGCACCTCAAGGGCGTCCGCTTCGTCGTCAACCAACAGTATTTTTGGCTTCATGTCCGCTGGAATGGCTGTGCCGGATGTCGCGCCCTTCGTAAAGATAAACAACCTCCTCGGCAATGTTGGTGGCGTGATCCGCTACCCGCTCCAAGCTGCGCGAAATCGCCATTAGCGCGAGGCAGCGCGTGATCTTGCCGGGATCCTCGACCATGAAACTTGATAGCGCGCGGTGCAGTTCGCGATTGTGGGTGTCCACTTCCTGATCCTGCGGAATTACCCGCCGCGCCCGCGCCGGATCGCGTTCGACAAACGCTGTCAGCGCTTCATGGAGCATCGCCAGACAAAGCCGCGCCATTTGGGGTATTGCGAGGTCGGACTGCAATTGCGGCTCACCCACCAGATCCACAATGCGGCGCGCCATTGAACCGGCTTCGTCGCCGACGCGTTCGAGATTTTGCGAAATTTTCATCGCGACGGTGATTAGTCGCAAATCCGACGCCAACGGCGCCATCGCCAGCAAGTGAATCGCAATGTCGTCGATGCGAATCTCGAGTTGGTCGATGACGTTGTCGTCCTCTTGCACGGCCCGCGCGAGTGCAAGATCGCGTTCGCTGAGTGCGCGCACGGAGCGGCTTACCGCGCTCTCCGCGTGGCTGGCCATCACCAGCAATTCGTCCTTCAACGTCTTCAGCTCGGCAGTGTAAATTGTCATGGGCATAGGCGGATCAGCCGAAACGGCCGGAAATATAGGCTTCAGTGCGGGGATTACTGGGATTGGTGAAGAGTGTGCGTGTGTCAGCGTATTCGACGATCCGACCGAGATAAAAGAACGCCGTGCGATCCGAGCAGCGGGCCGCCTGTTGCATGTTGTGCGTCACGATGACGATGGTGAAGCGCTCCTTCAATTCGTGGATCAATTCCTCGACCTTCGCTGTCGCAATCGGGTCAAGCGCCGCGCATGGCTCATCCATCAGAATCACCTCCGGCTCCACCGCAATCGTGCGCGCGATGCAGAGTCGTTGTTGCTGTCCGCCCGAAAGTCCGAGCGCGCTGCTGTGCAAGCGGTCCTTCACTTCGTCCCACAACGCCGCGCCGCGCAGACTCTTTTCGACTACTTCATCAAGCCGCGCCTTGCGCTTCTCGCCCTGGATGCGCAACCCGAACGCCACGTTCTCGTAAATCGATTTCGGAAACGGATTCGATTTCTGAAACACCATCCCCACTCGCTTACGCAACTCAATCACGTCGACGCGCGGGTCGTTGATGTCCACGCCATCGATCCGAATCTGTCCCGCCGTCACCCGCGCGTTGTCGATCAAGTCGCACATCCGATTCAGGCAGCGCAACAACGTGCTCTTCCCGCAGCCTGACGGTCCAATCAGCGCCGTCACTTCGCGCTCGTGCATCGTCAGCGTGATGTCCTGCAACGCCACGGTTGCGCCGTAGCTAAAATCGAGGTCGGCAATTTCAATTAACGGGCGCGGCGCAACGCCAGTGGAGGCTTGGAGGTGCGCCGTCGCGGTTAACTGCGGTCGGGGAAGAACGTGGTTCGGAGCTAACATGGGGATTACCATTTGTATTTACGCCGCAAACGGGCGCGCAAGATGACGGAACCGAGCGCGATGGCCGCGACGGTGAAGAGAAAAACAAACGCCGTGCCGTATTGCACATCGCGCGTGTAGTCGTTCTGCGGGATTTTCGCCGCGACCACGTAGATGTGATACGGCAGCGCCATCACCCCTTGGAAAAAGAAATCGGTCCAGTCGCTGACCTGCCACGGCAACTCGTCGCGCACCACAAACGCCGCGGTGAACATAATCGGAGCCGTCTCCCCGGCGACGCGCGCGATCGATAGCACCGACGACGTCAAAATCCCCGGCAACGCATACGGCAGCACACTCGTGCGGATCGTCTGCAGTTTCGTCGCTCCCAGCGCGAGCGACGTTTCCCGATAGCCGCGCGGCACCGCTTTCAATGCCTCCTCCGACGCCGTGATCACCACCGGCAACACCATCACGGCAAGCGTTAGCCAACCCGCCAGCAGCGACACACCGAAATCCAACGCGATCACAAAAAAGCCAAAGCCGAACAACCCGTAGACAATCGACGGGACGCCCGCGAGGTTGACAATCGAAAGTCGCAGGAAACGCAGAAACGGGCCCTCCGTGGCGTATTCGCTCAGGAAGATCGCGCTCCCGACGCCGAACAACAGCGCCAACGAAATCGAGCCCACTACCAACAGGAATGTGCCAACGATGTTCGGCATGATCCCGCCCGCAGAGTAAACATAGGTTTCCACCTTGAGCCCTGCGGTCGCCTCGGGCTGTGCAATTTTGTAAGCGCGAAACTCGCGGTCACCCATCGTGACTTTCACGCCGTCGCGTTCGAAGACGTTCAACGTCTCCGGCGCTTCCGTGAGAAACGGCACATTGACGAATGGCGCGCTGCCCTGAAACACCACCGCTCCGCCCTTCCAACCGATGTCCACGAAGATGGTCGCCGCACACAACAGCACGAAATACGTCGCGAGTCGCAACAGCCACCAGATCGCCCGCTCGGTGCGTTTCGCCGCGGTTGGTTGATGAAAGAGCGCGTGAGGTGACTGGCTCATCTCAAATTGCGGGAAGGCGGTAGCGGCGCACAATTTTCTGCGCGAGCCAGTTGATCATGAGCGAAATCAGGAAGAGCACCGCCCCAACCATAAAAAGCGCGCGATAATGAATACTGCCGCGCACCACTTCGCCCATCTCCTGTGCGATGATGCCGGTCATCGTGTGCACCGGTTGAAAAATCGTCCCGAGCCCCTGCGCCAGATCGGGAATCGCGATCCGGTTGCCCGCGCACAACAGCACCACCATGGTCTCGCCGATCACACGGCCAAATCCCAGCAACACCGCCGCCATGATGCCGGACAACGCCGCGGGAATCACAATGCGCATGACGGTTTGCAAGCGCGTCGCACCGAGTGCGAGCGACGCTTCCTTGAAGGCGCGCGGCACGTTGTTGATCGCATCCTCCGCCAGCGTGAAAATCGTCGGCACCGCCATCAACGCCAGCAAACACGCGGCCGTCGCGGCATTCAACCGCTCCAACATCGGAAAACCCGGCACCCAATCGAGCCACGGCACTTGCGAGACGCGGCGCAATGTTTCGCCAAGCACGGCGATACCGAAGAAACCGAGCACCACACTCGGAATTGCCGCGATGAATTCGATGTAGGGCTTGATCACGCGTTGCTCGAGCGGCGTCGCGACTTGGTTGACGTAAATCGCCGCCGCCACGCCAAGTGGAATTGCAAGACTCAGCGCGAGCACGGCAATCAACAGTGAGCCGGTGAACAACGGCAACACGCCATACCAGTCCTGCCAAAAACTCGCCGTGACCCACTGGCGGCCAAACGCAAACGCGTGCAAGGATTCCCACCACGCGATCGGACGCGCCGGATCCCACGCCTCCATCTGTGCGGCGCGGCCCGGCATCGCTTGCAAAAACTCTCCGACTTGACGCTGAAACTCCCGCATGTGCTCCTGCGCCGTTGTGTCCGTAAACCGCGGCGCGCGCGCCGCCAGTTCACGCATCGTCGCCGAGAGCGCCGCGTTCGTCGCCCGCACTTCCGGCAATCGCTGCCGCAGTGGCTCTATCTCCGTCGCGAAATTGATCGTCTCAATGCGCATCGCCTCCGCCTCCTGTCGCAACTGCGCCGCGCGCTCCGGCGGCGCTGACGGAATGCCGTCGAGTAAGTGCTGTCGGGCCTCGCGCAAATCCTCCGCGACGCGGTAACGCTCTTTCAGCGACGACGCCTGCTCACTCATCTCGCCGACGAGCGTCTCCTGCTCCGCCATGCTGTCGGCGAATTGATCCGCAAAACGGTCGAACAGCGCGAGTGCGGCATTCGCGTCCGCCAAACTCAATTCGCCCTTCGCCGTCAAGCGGGTGAACTCCGCAATGCGCACACTGGAGAGCACGCGCGTCATCTCGCGGTGGTCGTTCACCTGACCGCGCAACACATCGACAAATTCCAAACCGGCTTGGCGGTAGATTTGCAGATTGTCGCGATTTTGCGGAATGAAGCCGACGGCGTCGCGAAACAACGTGAGCGTGATCAACGCGAGCACGAGGAGTGAAATGGTCGCGTTGCCTTGGAAAAACCACCGCGCCCAACGTTCGCCATTAAACCATTGCCGCCGTGACCGCAGCAACGTGCCCCGCGCCGGTCGGCGTTCGTGGCTGGCTACGGGTGTCGCAAGTTGAGTCATGAAGCTGGCGTCAGAATTCGAGTCGCGACGGCGTTGGTCAACCGGCGCAGGTTACAGTTCTGTGACATTCGCCGGGCCAAAGAAAATGCCCGCGGCCCCCATGCCGCGGGCATTCGCTTTATCCGGCCAAGCAATTAGTTCACCGGCACGAAGCCCGCCTTCGCCACGAGTTCCGACCCAGTGGGGCTGAGGAGGAAATCAACGAAGCGCGCGGCTAGGCCTTGCGCGTCGCCGTTCGTGTAGAAGAAGGTCGGGCGCGCGTAGGGATACGTCTTGGCGCGCACTGTCGCGACGCTCGGCAGCACGGCCTGACCATCCTTAGCGATGATGGCGATGACCTTAATGCCGGGGGCGTCGACGTAGGCGATGCCGACGTAACCAATCCCACTGGGATTCCGACTCACCTCCGCTGCGATCTGCTCGTTCCCCGCCATTTTTTGCGAGGAGGAAGCATAGTCGCGGCGCTTCATCGCGAGATCCTTCCAATCCTGATAGGTGCCCGATGATGTGTTGCGCGTGTAGACCGAAATTGGTCCGGGATTCCCACCGACCGCACCCCAATCCTTCACGTCACCCGTGAAGATTTGTTCGACTTGGCGGAGGGAAAGTTGCGCGAGTGGATTGTTTGCGTTCACCACGACGGCCATGCCGTCGTAGGCGACGACCAGTGGTTTCATCGTCACGCCTTTCGCTTGCGCGGCGGACAATTCCGTCGGTTTCGCACGGCGCGACGACATGCCGATATCGGCGGTGCCGTCGGTGATGGCGGCGATCCCGGTGGTCGAGCCTTCGGCGGCGATCTCAAACACCACGCCGGGCACTTGCGCGCGAAACGCTTCCGCCAGTTGCGGCACGAGCTTGGCCCCGAGGGTGTCGGAGCCCTTGATGACGAGTTTGTCCGCAGCGGTGACCGACAGCGCGGCGACACAACCGAACAAGGTGGAGAGGATGATTTTTTTCATGAGTAGAATCGAGTTAAGTTGGCTCAGAAGTTGAGTTGCAGTTGGGAGCGGAAACCGTCGACACGTTCGTTGCCGCCTTCGCTGGTTTTGCCCGTCAGATAGCCGAGCTGGAGTTTCACATCCTGCCCGACGAAGTAGTAGTTGAGGCCGAGGTAAATTTCTTCGAGCCGTTGACCGGTGCGCACGGCGGGAGCGGAGCGGATGCCGTCGGAGGCGCGAATGCCGCGACCATCGGCGTCCACGGCACTGTAGCGGGCAACCGCTTCGAGTTTCTCGGAGACGGTGAACGACGGTTGAATCCAATAGCCCGCTGGCTTCGCGGCCATCGTGCCGGCGGCGAGCACGCCTTCGACTTCGGCGGAGAGATATTCCGCCGCGAGATTCAAGCGACCGACCGTCAGATCCGCGTAAACCGAGAATTCGCTAATATCGTGCCCCTTGCCGAAGTTGGTGTTTCCCGCGCCACCGGCGTCAGGGAGGAAACCGTAAGCCGCGCCGACCAGGAACTTCGTCGTGGGCGATACGATGCGCGAGTAACCGAGGTTGGCCCAGAGCGCCATTTCGTTGAGTGCGCCATTGCCGGAGCTGCTCGACTTCGAGCCGTCGACGCCGGAATCACCGAAGGATTCCGTGCGGTTCACGGTCGTGAGCGCGGCGCCGTAGAAGAGGCCAGTGCTGCGGTTTTTGCGGACGTTGGCATCGCCGCCTTCGAGGAAGATGCCCATGCGGTAACTCGCCGCGCCGAGTCGGCGACCGTTGTTCGGCTCGACGAAAAAGCGCGTGACGGGCGAGCGCTCGATGGCCTTCAAGCTGCCGGACGAGGTGTATTCTTCGTAACCGAAGTTCACTTTGCGCAGCCCGAAATCGAGCGCGATCGGCTCGGCTCCGACGTAGCCGGTCCATTCGGCGAAGGCCTTGTCAAAATTGCCACCGGAGAAATCGTAGAGGAAATTCACCGTCCAATTCGGACCGACGCCCGCGTTCATGCCGAAGTAAACGCGGCGCAGAAAAAACTGGTTGGCCGACGGCAAGCCTTGGTCGCTCCCGAGGCCAGCATACTGCAGTTGGAGGCGACCGGTGAGTGAGATCGAGTTGGTGCTCTTGCCCGCCGAGACAGTGGAGACGACCGCAGCGGCCGCGTCCCGCGCGAGTTCAGCGCGGAGTTCTTCCGCTTCCTTATCGTTGAGCACTCCCTTGCGAATCAGTAATTCGATCAAGGGACCGCTGTCTTGGGAATAGGCGAGCCCGGCCGAGAAGAGGGCCAGGCCGGCGGCGAGGAGTCGTGTAGTCAGTTTCAACATTTTGCTGTGTGGGTAGGTTGGAAGGGCGCGGGCACCAGCCCACGCTCAACCCGACTCTAGCGCACCAATGTGACAGTTTCATGACGACGACGTGACGATCCGGGAAACTGTCGCTCCCCTCACGAATTTGTTCGGGCAAAAAAAGCCCGCCAGTGCGGCGGGCGAAATTTTCACGCTATCCCGATGCGCGTATTTAACCGCTCGTCTCGGCGGACTCGGCGGCAACTGCCGTGAGTTGAATCAAGCCGTTGAGCGAATTGAAATGCTTGGTCCATTCGAAGTCATCGGCGTGGCCACCCACGATTTGATCGAACAGGGCCTTCTTGTCCGCCTTGAGTGCCTGAATTCGCTCTTCGATCGTGCCCGCCGTGACCATGCGGTAGACGAACACGGTGTTCGTCTGGCCAATGCGGTGCACGCGGTCGATCGCTTGGTCTTCCACGGCGGGATTCCACCACGGGTCCAGCAGGAAAACGTAGTCGGCAGCGTGCAACGTGATGCCGGTGCCCGCCGCTTTTAAACTCACCAACATCACCGCCGCACCGCTCGCGGTTTGGAACTGTTGCACCGGCTTCTGCCGGTCGAGCGTCATGCCGGTGATTTCGTAGCGCGGCAAATCAGGGTAATGCGCCGCCAGCGCACTGCGCACGCGGTCGAGTAACGACACAAATTGCGAGAAGATCACGACCTTGTGGCCACTGCTGACGATTTCCGCGAGTTTCTCGATCAGTAGTTGCAACTTGCCCGAGTCGCTCAACGGCGCGTTGAGCCACGGCAGCAAATCCGGATCGCAACAAATCTGGCGCAGCCGCGTGAGCAGCGCGAGAAACCCGAACGACTTTTCGCGCAACGCCGTGGTAATATCCTCGCCGAGTCGTGCCAGACCTTCGCTGCAGACGCGCGCGTATTGCTCGCGTTGCACTTCGGTCAGCGGACAGAGCAAATCCATCTCAACCTTCGGCGGCAGTTCCTTCGCCACTTCGTTTTTCGTGCGACGCAGTTTGAACGGCTCAATTTGCAACCGCAGCCGCTTCATCGTGCCTTCGCGGTCGGTGTTCAACGCCGCCTCGAACGCCGCGCGGGAACCGAGCAACCCCGGCAGCAGGTAACGGAAGAGCGACCACAAATCCAGTTGGCGGTTCTCCAGCGGTGTGCCGGTGAGCACGAGCCGATGTTCAGCGCGCAACGCGAAGCACGCCTGCGTCACCTTCGCGTCGGGATTCTTGATGAACTGACCTTCGTCGAGCACCGCGTAGCCGAACGCCGTCGAATCCAACAGCGCGCGGTGTTTGCGCAACTGCGTGTAACTCGCGAGCCAGATGACCGGCGCGGCGTTGGTCGTGAAATCGTTGCCACCCTTCAGCGTGTCGATCTTCGCCTCCGGATAAAACCGCGCAATTTCCTCGCGCCACACGGGCACGACGCTGGCGGGACACACCACGATGTGACGATGCGTCGGCATCGGACGCGCCTTGAACAACGCGATCACTTGCGCGGTCTTGCCCAAGCCCATTTCGTCGGCGAGCAAACCGTGGCAACCCGTCTCGGCGAGATGATGCATCCACTCGACGCCGCGACGTTGGTAGTTGCGTAAATAGTCGGATAACGGCGGCGGCTGCGCCGGCGGTGACATCACCGACTTGCGCCACGCTTCGAGTTCCGGACCGACCGACACCTTGATCCGGTTGTCGTTGAAGAGCGAAAAAATCAAATACGGCGGCAACGTGCCGCCCGTGTCCGCTTCCTCGAGATTCTTGCGCCACTGGAGAAGGCTTTCCCACTTCTCCGGTGACATCGACACGATGCCGAGATCCGGCACGAGCATCGGCGCGCGGCCATGCTTGATGAATTCCGCCGCTTGCTCGTCGGTGAGCATTTTCTCACCCGCGCGGAAAATCCACCGCAGATTCAACGCGCCCACATCGCTGCCACTGTTGTTCGCGCCACTCGCGGAGCGTCGCTCGGCGACCGCTTCGATTTCAATCGTGCGCGCGCCGAGTTTCAACGAGCCGACTTTCGCATCCACTTCGATCGCGAAATGTTTTTTCCAGTGGGGCAACACGTCGTTGAGAAAACCGGGGATGTCACTTAACGCTTCCATGCCGTAGGCGTGCGTCGATTGATTGTAACGGAAGTGCGCCTTGCGCGCGTAAGTCGCGAGCGCGATGAGTTTCGCCCGCTCCGCCGCACTCGGATGCACGGAGGTGTTGCCCAACGCAGGGATGCGATTCTTGCCCTGCTTCCAGTAAGCCAGAAACACCAAGCCGTCGCCCGTCGCCGTAAAACTCAGCAACAAATCACGCACCGGTCCATCAGCCTTCGGCGAGTCGGTGTCGTCGCCATTCTGGGCGCGCGCCAGCTTGGCCGTCGGCATCGGTGGCACACTGCCGCTCGGCAACTTCGAGGTCATCTCGTCGGCGACGAGTTCCTCGATTTCATGCAAACCGGCCACGGCGATGGCATTGGCGAGCAATTCATCCGTGGTGGACGAACGCACGCGGAGTTTGTCGCCGTCCCATTCGATGACGGCATATTCCTCTTTCTTGTCGATACGGCGGTGAATGATGGCGTCGGTCGCGCCGAGCTCGATTTCGCGGATTTCGCTGTCGCGATACATTTGATGACCACGCTCAACATGCGTGTTATCAAAGAATTGCTCCCATTCTACTTCCAACCGGCCAAACCAAAACTCCAACGATTGTGGAGTGTAGACACGCTTCGGTCCGTGGGAATTCATGCGTATAAAAAGCCCTTCGTTAAAAAGCCGCGCGGGGCAGGAGCAATCCTAATCTTCTCCAGAAGCAAACTTCTCGCCGACCGACCTCGGGCAAAGAAATCGTGAAGCCGCGTCACTAGCTGCGCAATGCCGCCGCAATTTCCTGCAAAGTGCGCGCCGTCGCGCCACGATTGACTGCGCTCCACCCCCGTGCCGCCCGCGCCAAATCGTTGCGCCGCACACTGTCGGTTAGGAGCTCCATGGCCGCCGAAGTGAGCGCCGCCGCCGTCGCAACTTGGCGCACCGCACCAGCCTCCGTCAGTGAACGCACAATATCGCGAAAATTACTCATTGCCGGTCCATGCAACACCGGCTTGCCCAACAATGCCGCTTCCACCGGCGTTTGCCCGCCATCGTGTGGCGCCAGACTCTTGCCGACAAATACGAGATCCGCGAGCTGCGTCAAATTACGCAACTCTCCCGTCGTATCGCCCACCGCGACCTCCACCGTCGTCGGCGCCACCCCGCGGGAACGCAGATGGTAGGTGCAACCGCGCGCGTTGAGCAACGTCTGCAATTCCTCGCGGCGCTCCGCATGCCGCGGCACCAGCAACAGCGACACCGCCAAGCCCTGCGCCCGTGCAGCCTGCCAGGCATCCAGCAATGCCGTCTCTTCGCCCGGCCAAGTCGACGAGCCGAGCAGCACCAAGCCGTCGGCTGGTAATCCGAGTTCGCGCCGCAACTGCGCCCGCGCGTTGGCCTCGAGTTCCGGAATCGTCACATCGAGTTTCAAATTGCCCGTGGTCTGCAAGCGCTCTGCCGCGAATCCGAGCGCGCGAAACCGCTGCTCGTCCCGCTGCGCCGCGCAGAGGAAACGCGTGATACCACGCGCCATCGCGCGCACCATCCACTTCGCGCGCAGCGAGCGCCGAAAACTCCGGTCGGACAGTCGCGCGTTGACGCTCAACACCGGCACGCCGCGCACCTCCGCCGCACGCACGTGTTCCGGCCAACGCTCACCTTCCATCAGCAAACACACATCGGGCTGCACACGGCGCCACGCGCGCGCACTGAACGCCCAAAAATCCAACGGAAAATACCCGATGCCAATCGTCAGACCCGCGTATTTCTCCCGCGCCAGGCGAAAGCCCGTGCTCGTCGTCGTCGTGAGATACACTTCGCGCCCGTCGCGATGCAGTCCCTCGAGCAACGGTCCCATGGCAAGAATCTCCCCCACGCTCACCGCCTGCGCCCACACTCGGGTCACGCCGACACGCTTCGGGGGCAACGCCGGCACTTCCCCAAACCGGTGCGTGAACCCCTCCGAGTAACCACCCCGCCGCCGCATCCGCCACAGGTAGTAGGGCGTAGCAAGGAGGAGAGCCGGGACGAACAATAACCGATACAGGAAAATCATGGGCCGGCACTCCTCGGCTGAGTGCGGAGCGCAGATCGCAGAGCGCCAGAAGGTCGGGTGCCCGCGAGTTTGCGGTAGAGACCGGAAGCCTTCGCGGCAACGGTCTCGACTTGAGCCAGGAGTTGCTCCTGTTCTTCGGCCGTAATGTAGCCTTCGTCGAGCGCGAGGAAAGAATCCGACGCCACTTCCATCGCGGAACCGTAGGAAATCTCCACAAACTGCGCGAAGTCGGCGTCGGAATTGCGCCCGCTGCCTTCAGCGATGTTAGCTGATTCAGATCTCGCGGCGCGACGCATTTGCGAAGTCAGGCCGAATGTTTCTTCACGCGGAAATTTTCGCAGTAGTCGCGAAACCATGCGATAGAGGGCACGACCTTCCTGCCAGACGTCTAGGCGCAGGAAGCGAAATCGCATCTTGGTGTCTGGCATGGTTGGCATCGTCTGGCGCTCAGCATTCCGCTCTCCGCGCTCCGCTTGGTCGCGTCAGCGACCGAGCACCCAATTGAAAATCAGCGGCACCACGATCGTCGCATCGGATTCGACGATGAATTTCGGAGTTTTCTGACCGAGTTTGCCCCACGTGATTTTTTCATTCGGCACGGCGCCGGAATAACTGCCGTAGCTGGTGGTCGAGTCGCTGATTTGCGCGAAGTAACCCCAGAGCGGCACACTCCTGCGGCCCAAATCCTGATGCAGCATCGGCACGACGCAGATCGGGAAATCGCCGGCAATGCCGCCGCCGATTTGGAAAAAGCCGATCGAGCCTTCGCCATTGCGCAGCTTCTTCGCCGTTTTCGTATACCACGCGGCGAGCCACGTCATGTATTCAATACCGGTGCGCACCGTGTGCACGTTCTTGATTTCGCCAGTGATGGCGCGGCCGGCATACATATTGCCCAACGTCGCATCTTCCCAGCCCGGCACGATGATCGGGAGATTCTTTTCGCACGCGGCGACCATCCACGAATTCTTCGGGTCGATCTGGTAACTCTTTTTCAACTTTCCGGAACGCAGCACGCGATACATGAATTCGTGCGGGAAATACCGTTCGCCGGCCTGGTCCGCCGCGAGCCATTCCTCGGCCACCGCCGCTTCGATGCGGCGCATCGCTTCGCCTTCGGGAATGCACGTGTCGGTCACGCGATTCATGTGGCGGCCAAGCAACTCCTGTTCGTCCTCCGCCGTTAAATGACGGTAATGCGGCACGCGTTCGTAGTAGTCGTGCGCGACGAGATTGAAAATGTCCTCCTCGAGATTTGCGCCCGTGCAGACGATGGCGTGCACTTTGTCCTGCCGGATCATCTCGGCGAGGCTGATGCCGAGTTCCGCCGTGGACATCGCGCCCGCGAGCGTCACGAGCATTTTGCCGCCAGCCTTCAAGTGTGCTTCGTAACCTTTGGCGGTATCGAGCAGGGCTGCCGCGTTGAAGTGGCGGTAGTTGTTGGCGATAAATTGCGACACCGGACCTTTGCGCTGCGCGAGGGCGGCGTTGATATCTTCCGGACGTTTCTTCTGTCGTTTGGCTTTCATTTTGTTGCGCAGTAGAAACTCCGCCCGCCACGGGGTCACGAGAAAAAACTTCCCCACCCCGCCCCGCAGGAACCTTCGCCCTGCTCCCGCGGTCGCTTTTGTCCTGTAACTCTCCCGCGCGGCAACACTTGCCACCGTCCCGCCTCTCTTGAAATCTCCCCTCATGCGTCTTCGTTTCGCTGCGTTCCTCGCTCTCGTTCTGCTCCCGCTTTGCGCCATCGCGCAGGTCGCGCCGTCGCCCACGTCCGATTTGCCCGCCGATCCCGCCGTGCGTTTCGGTCAACTCGACAACGGCCTGCGCTACGCGCTCCTGCCCAACTCCGAACCCAAGGGCCGCGCCAGTCTCCGACTCGCCCTCCGCGTCGGCTCGCTCCACGAAACCGACGACCAGCGCGGCCTCGCCCACTTTCTGGAACACCTCGCGTTCAACGGCAGCACGCATTTCCCGCCGGGCTCGCTGGTCGAATTTTTCCAACGACTCGGCATGAGCTTCGGCGGCGACACCAACGCCTCCACCAGTTTCGACCGCACAATTTATCAACTCGAATTGCCCGACACCGCCGACGCCACCCTCGAGAAAGCGTTCACGCTCTTCGCGGATTACGGCGGCGGGCTGCTGTTGCTCGAAGACGAAATCAACAAAGAGCGCGGTATCATTCTCAGCGAAAAACGAGCGCGCGACTCCATCGAGTTTCGCCAATTCGTCGGCGAATTCGAATTTCTGTTGCCCGAAACACGCTTCATTCACCGCCTGCCCATCGGCACCGAGGAAGTCATCACCACCGCCCCGCGCGAACGCTTTGTCGATTTCTACAACACCTGGTATCGCCCCGAACTCGCGACCGTGGTCGTCGTGGGCGATTTCGATCCCGCCGTCGTCGAGCAATACTTGCGCCGTGCGCTGACACCGTTCGCCGCTCGCGCGTTGCCCGCGCCGTCGCCCAATCTCGGCCGCATCAACCAAGTCAACGGCGTCACCGCGCGCCTCCTTTCCGAGCCCGAAGCGTCGTCCGTGCAGGTCGCGATTCAAACCGTCACGCCCTACCAAGCCGAGCCCGACACCGCCGCCACGCGCCTTAAATACCTCCCGCGCGAACTCGCCCTGCGCATGCTCAACCGCCGCTTTTCCATCCTCGCAAAGCAAGAAAGCGCGCCATTCATCTCCGGCCAGATTGGCGCGACGGAACAATTCAAATTCTTCCGCAACGCCGCCGTCGAACTCCGTTGCCGGCCCGACCAATGGCGCGCCGCGCTTGCCGTGGCCGAACAGGAATTGCGCCGCGCGCTCCAATTCGGTTTTCAAGCCGCCGAACTCACCGAAGCCGTGGCCGCCACGCGCAACAGTTTGGAACAAGCCGTGCGCACCGCGCCGACGCGCCGCTCCGAATCTCTCGCCGACGCGCTAACCGACGCACTGCACGACGACGACGTCTTCACTCACCCGAGCGCCGACCTCGCGCTCTACGCGCCCGCGCTTACCCGCCTCACCGTCGATGACTGCCTCGCCGCCCTGCGCGAAACGTGGGACGAGCGCGTTGGCCGCCGCCTCTTCGTCACCGGCAACCTCACGCTCTATCAACCCGAGCAACAAATCATCGCCGCCTACGAAGCGAGTCGCGCCATCGCCGTCACGCCGCCCGCCGCGATCGACGACGCTGTGTTTGCCTACACCGATTTTGGCCCCGTCGGTGCCGTCGCCAAATCCACCACAGTCGATGATCTCGGCGTGACGCTGATTGAGTTTCGCAACGGCGTTCGCCTCAACCTCAAGCCCACCGATTTCGAAGCCGGTCGTGTCCGCGTCAATATTCGCGTGGGCGGCGGGCGTCTCAGCGAACCCGCCGATCAGCCCGCTCTCTGGTTTCTCGCCAGCAACACGCTCCTCCAAGGCGGTCTCGGTCAACACAGCGCCGACGACCTGCCGCGTCTGCTCGCCGGCCATACCGTCGGCTCGAATTTCAGCGTCGCGGCCGACGCCTTCAACTTCGCGGGCACCACCAATCGCGCCGATCTCCTCCTGCAACTCCAATTGCTTTGCGCGTTCCTCACGGATCCCGGCTTCCGACCCGAAGCGATGCGCCAGTTCCAGAAAGGCGCCGAGATGTTCTACGACCGTCTCACCCACGTCGTCGAAGGTCCGCTCCAACTCGACGTGCCCCGCCGCCTCGCCAACGGCGACCATCGCTTCGGACTCCCCGCCAAAATCGACGTCGACGCGGCCGACCTCGCCCGCTTGCGCGCGTGGCTCACGGCGGAGTTCGGCACTGGCGCCATCGAAGTCGCCCTCGTCGGCGATTTCGCGCTGGGCGATGCCACCGCCGCTGTGGCGCGCACGTTTGGCGCGTTACCGCCGCGCACCCCGAAGCCCACCTACGAACGCGAACGCATTGTCAGTTTCCCCGCCGATCCCATCACTGAGCAATTCGTCACCACCACGGAAATCCCGAAAGCCATTGTGCAACTCTTCTGGGACGCCACCGACAGCCGCGACGCCACCATTGCGCGTCAACTCAGTCTCCTCGCCTCCGTGCTCGACGACCGCCTCCGCGTGCGCATCCGCGAAGAGATGGGCGACACGTATTCGCCCGACGCCGGCACTTCGCTCAGCGACACCTATCCCGGTTTCGGTCACATCATGGCGCAAGCCACCGTCGCCCCCGACAAAGCCCGCGCCGTCGCTGACGCGATTCGCGCAACCGCTGCCAGCCTCTACGAAAACGGCGTCACCGAAGAAGAACTCTCCCGCGCCAAGCAGCCCGCGCTCACCGCGATTCGCCAATCGCACCGCACCAATCCCTATTGGCTGGGCAGCGTGCTTTCGTCTGCGCAAGAGCAACCACAACGCCTCGACTGGGCCCGCACGCGACTCTCCGCCATCGAAGCGATCACAACCGCCGACCTCAACCGCCTCGCCCGCCGCTTCCTCAATCCCGCCCTCGCCCACGAAATCCTCTCCCTCCCCGCCCCCAACCAAACTCCCTGAAGCGCCCTAAAGCCAGTTTGTAATATATTACGTTACAAGTTCCCCATCGCGCCGCCCACGCCATCCAGCAGACTGCGCACACCAATGCCCGACTTAGTCATCACATGCATGTAGATCTGTGTCGTTCCCACACTCGCGTGGTCGAGTAATTCCTGGACGGTGCGAATGTCCGTGCCCGCTTCTAACAAATGCGTCGCAATCGAGTGCCGTAACATCTGCGGCGTAACGCGCTTGGTCATCCCCGCTCTGGTCGTCGCCTGCTTCAATGCGCGTTGGAAAAGATTGTCGCTATGAGAATGCCGCCGACGGATGCGCTAAAATGAAGACCCCGATCCAGTAGGAGCGAGAAGGCGTAGAGCGTCTCGCGTGTGAGCTGACAGTTGGTGCCTAGCCTTCTCCGCACCACCTGCTAGCTCTCCCCGACTCACCGCGTGCTCGACCGCCGACGCAGCTTGGTTAATCTGCCCCGTCACATGACCACGAAACACCGGATTTTCACGATGCCTTTTGCGAACGTCTATCCGCTCTATGTCGACAAGGCAGAAAAGAAGGGCCGCACCAAAGCCGAGGTCGATACTGTGATTTGCTGGCTGACCGGCTACAACGCGCGGCAGTTGGCGAGCCAATTGAAAAAGCAGACGGACTTCGAAACTTTCTTCAACGATGCCCCGAAGCTCAACCCAGCACGCGCGTTGATCAAAGGCGTCGTCTGCGGCGTGCGCGTGGAAGACGTGCCAGAGCCGTTGATGCGGGAGATCCGCTACCTCGATAAATTGGTCGATGAGTTGGCCAAGGGAAAGGCGCTGGACAAAATTTTGAGATCCTAATCAACCGCCCCGGCCGTTGCAGGTCGACGGGCCGCGCGGATAAGTCACAATGTTGATCTGACACTTCCATGTTTCCAAAACTCTACACGCAGCGACTAGTCCTCCGGCAATTGGAGCCGTCTGATGCCGCACGACTTTACACCTACCGCACCGATCCGGCGGTAGCGCGTTTTCAAAGTTGGGCGCCGGCCTCGGTGCCCGAAGTCGCGGACTTTATTGAGCGGCTGCGTCCGATGGAATTACTGACTCGCGGAGAATGGTTTCAACTCGGTATCGCCCTGCGCTCAACTGGCGAACTCGTGGGTGACCTGGGATTGCAAGCACGCGCGGACGATCCTCGGCAGGTCGAAATCGGAATCACCGTCGCGCCGTCCTTTCAGCAACACGGTTTCGCGTCGGAAGCGCTGGCCGCGTTGCTCAACCACCTTTTCACCCAAACGGAGACGCATCGCGTGTCGTGTTCGGTCGATCCGCAGAATTATCCCTGTTTGAAATTGCTCGCGAAAAGTGGACTGCGGAAAGAGGCGCATCTGGTCGAGAGTCTTTGGCAAAACGGCGCGTGGGTGGATGATGTGCTCCTGGCGATTTTGCGGCGGGAATGGACCAACCGAAATGCGTCCGACGAGGCGCAATCGTCCAGCCCCACGAAGGGTCACTAACCGAGAGGTGGTTGCGCGCGGGCTAATTCTCAGCGTGCATCCTCCTGTCCAATTGCTATCTCCGGTGCATGAACCCCACAATCGAACGAACGATTCTGAGCTGGATTCACCTCATTTTTGGAATGCCGCTGCTCGGCTACATTTATGGGCCGGCGGAAGCGGTGCCGCAGGATGCGCCGAGGTTCCGTATTGTCTTCGTGCCCGTGCCCATCCTTGCGGGCTTGTGGATGTGGAAGGGCGCAGTCGCGCGAAAATTATTTTCGCGCAAATCTGAATGAACGCCCCCTCGGTAATTCGCCCCCTGCACATCAGTTCTCCCTATGAAAAAAGCTGAAGCCACCCGGAAACTATCCGCTGCCCAACGCAACACGCTGCTCACTGCGCTGCAGGCTCGCTTTGCCCAAAACATGCCGCGCCACCCAAATCTGGAATGGAGCAAGGTCGAGGCGAAGCTGAACGCGAATCCGGAAAAGCTCTGGTCGCTCCACGAAATGGAACGCACGGGTGGCGAGCCGGATGTCGTGCAGCTCGACAAAAAGCCGGGCGACTACGTATTTTTTGACTGCGCATCGCAGAGTCCCGACGGTCGCACGGCGGTGTGTTATGATCGAGCGGGACTGGATTCACGGAAAGAGCACAAACCGAAAAACACCGCGCTCGACATGGCGGAGGCGATGGGGATCGCGGTGCTTACGCCAGACGAATATCGCGCCCTGCAACAACTCGGTGAGTTCGACACGAAATCGTCGAGCTGGGTGTTGACGCCGCCGGATATCCGGAAGCTCGGCGGCGCACTGTTTGGTGATCGGCGCTTCGGACAAGTCTTCATCTACCACAATGGCGCCCAATCCTACTACAGCGGCCGTGGATTTCGGGGCTCGTTACGCGTCTGATGAACACGGCGATTTTGACGGGGTTGCAATCGGGGTAAATTACGCGCGTCCATCCCCAGGTTGCCACTGCACCGCCGCTCGCCCACGAATTGCCCGTCACGAAAATTTTTAAATCGGCCGGCTGAGACCTAAAGGGTCGCGGAGATGGCGCCAGAGGTGTGCGGCGCGGAATTGAGCATCAACCAGGTGCTCACGCCGAATGATCGCGGCTTGCGCCACACCGCAGGACCGCGCTATTGCAAAGGAGCTCTCGCCGATGCCTACCCCGTCACAACCGCGCGTTGTCTTGTTCTTGCGCTCCAACCGCGAGGGCGTGGCGCGTTTGCCGCGAGCTCTCCAACAAGCCGGGCTGCACGTGACGGTGATTGCGCCACCGAACTCGTTTCCGGCACTCACGCAGCATCGCAACGCGTTTTTCCCCGCACCGGATGGGCGCTCCCCAACGAGTCGCTCGATGGCATTGATCGGGTTTCTTTGGTGTTTGCAGCGCACGAAGCCGGACCGAATTTTGATGGGCGATGAAGCTGCGTTGCGCTACCTCGGCCGGATTCTTGAACGGCGGTCATTGCGCCCGCTCGCCCTGCTCTTTCCGGCAGCGTATCGCGCGATCGCGGCGAGTCTGCCGACGAAGGTGTCATTCGGGAAATTGTATTCGCGCAACGCCAGCGCGGCACTCGCCGATCAATGCGGCATCGCGGCCCCGGCGTGGGCGCCGTGCGAAGACGCAGCGCTCGTCGCGACGTTAGTCGCGCAACATGGATTTCCGGTGATCGTGAAGCGCGATGGTTCTTGCGCCGGCCTGGGTGTGACGGTCTGCCACGACGCGCCCGCGCTCGCAGCCAATCTCGCGAAGGGAATCCGGCCGGGAATCGTGCAAGTTTACCACCGGGGGCAAACGGCGATGCAGGCGGGCGTGGCACTGGGCGGCAAATTGTTGTCCACCTGCGGGTGGTTGAAAGAGACGTGTTTTCCCGAGCCGCACGGGCCGAGCGCGATCGTGGTGCAGCGCCGGGACGCGGTGATGGAAAGCTCGGCGCAACGCTACGCGGAAGCGACGGGTATCACCGGTTTTTTCAGTCTCGATTTTGTGCTCAGCGAGGGCGGACCGGTGCTGATCGAGTCAAATCCAAGACCGACGCCCGTGTGTCATTTCGGCGAACTCGCGCACGCCTTGGCCGCGGCACTGGGCGCGGCGGCGAGTTCAGCACCCGCGCCAGCACCGGAGCGCGTGGCGATTTTTCCGCAAGAATTGCGACGTCACCCCGCCTCCGCCCACGACAATACCTTGCGGCACGATATTCCGTGGGACGACGTTCCGCTACTGGAAGCGTTGTGCCGTGCGCATTTTGACGGCGTGTTGCCGGTCAGTGCCGATTTCGCCGCGCCAACACCCGACAACGGAGCGGAGGTCTGATCAACAGCGCGCGGTGGCGCGCTGAGTGACCGGGCGTCGCCTTGGGGCGCGCTCAGGCCGCCGGAGCCGATTCGTCGTGCGGTTCCGGTTTCCCCGCAAAGGACTCGATGCGCAGATTTAAAATCGGCACGAGCACGAGGAGACCCGCGCAAGTGAGACCGAGCACCGCGTAACCCGCGACATCGTGCACTGTGCCGTTGATCGCATCCGGTCCGTAAGCGTAAGCCCACGCCGTGAGGAACAGGCTGCGGCCAAGATTCATGATGAAGGCGAAGAACATCGCCGCGGCCACGAGGAAAATTTTCTTCCACAGCCGATCGAGAAACATCGCGGCAAGAAACGACCCGGCGAACAAACACGCGGTGAGTGAGCGAATGCCCGAGCACGCATCGGCGACGCCGACCGGACCCTTCGGCAACATCAGCACATTGCCCTGCTGCTCGACCGGATAACCGAGCATATCAAAAACAAACGCGACGACCGTGACGACTTTGCGCAGAAGGAAGAGGCTGATTTGCGATTCTACCGCCGAAACGAGCGGCGCCGAAATCAACCACACCAACACGGGAAACAGAAAAAACGCCGCGACCCGCACGCGCGGACCGTCGAATAGTTGACCGAGCAGCGAAGGTGAGTTCGGGCTGACGGGCGAAGTTGGCGCAGTGCCGGGTGTCGCCTGGCCCACGGTGACGTTGAAAAAGAGAATCGGCAGCACGATGGCGACCATGCCACACGTCAGCGCAAAAGTGCCGGGTTGCGAACTGCCCGCGCCGGCGCGATAAAAGGCGCCTAAGATAAACAGGAGTGCGCCAACGAGGAGAGTGAATCCCGCGAGACTGTTCAGCGTGAGGCGTGCCCAGCGCGGTTCCGCCGGACCTTGGTTGGCTTCGCGCAAGCGCGCGGTGATTTGCGGCCAACGATCGTAAATCGCGTAGGCGGTGAACAGCGGCACGAGCCAGCCAAACGTGTAATCCTCCTTGGCTTGCCACCAAAACGATTGATCCCACGCCACGAACGCCATGAATCCGCCAGCCAGACCGAGGGCGAGGAGAAATTGATTCTGCGCAGGGTCGCGCGGTGCGGTAGCGGCGGACGGATTAGCGGGAGATTGGGCTTCGCTCATGGGTAAGGTGCGCCATCGAACGGTCGTGCACCCGACTGAGCAATGCCAAAGCGAGGATTGCGCCACCCAGCGCCCACGCCATGTCCGATTGCGTGTCCCAAATGTAACCCTGCGTGCCGAGGAAAGACTCTGCCGCCTCGTCCGAGAGCAGCGCCACCCACCACTCGATCAGCTCATAGAACGCGCTAAATGCCAGACACACACTCACGACCAAGAACGGCAACCAACGACTTGGTTGCCCGTCGCCGCGGTCGCGCAAGGGTGAATTCCGCAGTAAAATCTCGCGCGTCAAAATCGCCGGCACGAATCCCTGCGCAAAGTGGCCGAGTTTGTCGTAGTTGTTGCGCGTCCAACCGAACCACTCCCGCGCCCACTCGCCCGCCGGCACCAGCGCATAGGTGTAATGCCCGCCGATCACCAGAATCACACAGTGCAGCCACACCAACACCAACAGCAGCGACGACAGCGGAAACCGGCGATGAAACTTCAAGATCAGCGGCACGCCAACCAGCACGGGAAAAACTTCGAGCAACCACGTCAATTGGTCGTAGGGGCGGATGCCCGACCACACCAAGAGGGGTAAAAGCAAGGCGACAAACCAGACGTGACGACGATCCATAAGTGTTGAGTGGCGCGAGGTTGGCGGCGTGGCCATCACTCTGCGCGGAGCACGCCTCAACGCAAGCCACCGATAAACTCGACCGCCTGCCGCACAATGTCCGGCGTCGTCAGAATTCGGTAATGGCCGCGCCCCGGACATGGCACCAATCGCGCACCTTGCCACAGTGCAACAATCTGCTCGGCCCCAGCGAAACTCGCGTCGGGATCCGCGGGATCGTGCAACACCAGCAGCGGACACGGCGCGCGCCGCGCCGCGACACACATGTCGACTTCGGCAAATTGCTTTCCCGTGCGTCGCACGATCTCCGAGAAAAACACCGCGCGCACGTCGTCGGTCAATTGCAGGCGATTCGCCACCCGCGTCACGCGCTCAAGTTGACTGAGCGGCGGCGCGAGCAACACGAGTCCGCGCGGAGCCGCGTGATCGGTGGCATACATCGCGGCAGCCGCTGCGCCCATCGAGTGACCGATCAGCGCGTGAAACGGACCGCTTTGCGCGGCCAGCTCCACCAACGTCTGCGCGACCAATGGCACATGGGTTTCGTCGCCCGCGGATTCGCCGTGTCCGAGCGAATCAAATGTCAGCACGCGAAAACCGGCCTCGACCAACGGTTGCGCGAAAGCGCCGAGTTGCGCGCCATGTCCGCCCCACCCGTGCACCAGCGCGACCAGCGGACGGTTTGCGCCCGAGCCGGCGCCCCATTCCCACGCGACGACCGCGCCGCCGCGTGTGGTGAAGGTGTGTCGCTCGGCCGTAGTAAGATAGGTGATTTCGCGCGGCATCCGGCGGGCATCGCGATTGGAGCGGAGAAAGAGTGACGCCGCGAGTTCGCCCAGCACGACCGCATCGTGCGGCGGTGGCGGCAGCATCAGGCCGCGTTTCGCAGCGGCGTCCAAAAGCAAAACAGACATCCGGTCACGAGAAGCCACTCGCTGGAATTGTCCAGCGCGCATCGGCGGTAAATCTGCGCTTTGACATCACTGGGCCGCTGCCCAACTCTCCCGCCGAGTCATGGAACACCTTCACGCCTACTGGCGCATGGAATACATCGAAGCCCCGCGCGGTCCACTGGGCGGCGATATTTTTGCCGAGTTGCCCGCGTTGGGCGACGATGCCCGCGCGTTGATCGTGCACCGCAGCACGTTGAGTTATCTCGTGTTGAATCGCTTTCCTTACAACGCCGGCCATCTCCTCGCCGTGCCGTTTCGCGCCGTGACTGACATCACTGAACTAAACGCCGACGAGCGCTGCGACTTGATGAACGAAATCGTGCGCGCCAAGGCGCTGCTCCAAGCCGCGCTGAAGCCCAACGGTTTCAACATCGGTTTCAACCTCGGTGCCGCCGCCGGTGGCAGCATCACGCATTTGCATGCGCACATCGTGCCACGTTGGGCGGGCGACACGAATTTCATGCCCGTGATCGGCGGCACACGCGTGTTGCCGGAATCCCTCGACGCGATGTATCGCCGCTTGCGCGAAACCGCCGCGACGTTGCCCGATACGCTCTAATTCGTTCCGCATTTTTCTTTGCCAGTGCCCACTACCAAGACGCTTCACTTTCCCAACGCGCGCCAGCTCACCCAGCTGTATTGCAACAACGAGGATAATCTCGGCCGCGCCGAACTCGCGCTCGGCGTGCGACTCGTGACGCGCGACGATTGGCTAAATCTCGAAGGTCCCGACGAAGCCGTCACACGCGCCGAGGAATTTTTCGGCCTGCTCAACACCGGTCGCAGCCAAGGCCTCACGATGCGCACGGCGGATTTCCTGCGTTTGCTCACGACCTACGCCGCCGAAGATGGTCCGGCGCGACTCCGCGCGTTGTTCACCGAGCCACTGCAAATCGGCACAACCAAGCGCACGATTGTGCCAAAGACGATCGGCCAAAAACTTTATCTGCAGGCGATTCAGCGGAACACCATTGTGTTCGGCATCGGACCAGCCGGCACCGGCAAGACCTATTTGGCGATGGCGGCGGCGATCACGGCGTTGATGAAAGGACAGGTGCAACGCGTCATTCTCACCCGTCCTGCCGTCGAAGCCGGTGAGACACTCGGGTTTTTGCCCGGTGATTTGCGCGAGAAAATTCTGCCCTATCTGCGTCCGCTCTACGATGCGATGGGCGATCTTTTGTCGCCGGAAGACTCCGCGATGTTGGCCGAGAAAGGCATCATCGAAATCGCACCGCTCGCCTACATGCGCGGCCGCACCTTGGCCAACGCCTTCATCATTCTCGACGAAGCACAGAACACCACGCCGGAGCAAATGATGATGTTTCTCACGCGACTCGGCGACGATTCGCGCATGATCATTACCGGCGACGTCACGCAAATCGATCTGCCGCGCTCGAAGGCGTCCGGCCTGATTCAAGCGCCACGGATTTTGGGCCATATTCCCGGCATCGAAGTGCATCACTTCACCGCGAGCGACGTCGTGCGCCATCCGCTGGTGCAGAGCATCATCGACGCCTACGAAACCGCGCGCGCCTCCGGCTCCGACGCCGAGCGCCCCGGCCACCCACCCTCGCCGTAAGTCCGTCCAAGCAACTTGTAACGTATTCCGTTACAAACGCCGTGTCTTCACTCACTCGCACCGTCCTCGTTCAGAATCGTCACTCGCGGTTGCGCGCTCCGGTGGCGGAAGTGCGGCGCGTGATTGCGGTGCTCGATACCCAATTTTCGCCGACTCCAGCGGATGTGCCGCATTTCGCGAAACCGACGCGAGGCGGCGGGAAAAAGGTTAAGCAAAAGGCGCGCGCCGACGGTGCAACAACTAAGGCGACGCCGGGCGCCGGACATTGTCCGCCGGGCGAGTTGTCGATCGTGTTTCTGCGCGACGAGGAGTTGGCGCAGATTCATGCGGATTTCATGAATGATCCGAGCGCGACGGATGTGATCACGTTTGAAGGGGAGGCGACGGCGGGTTTGGCGGGAGAGATCTGCGTTTCGGCGGATACGGCGGCGGCTTATGCGCGTGAGGCCGGTGGCGATTTCGCCGAAGAGCTGGTGCTTTACGTAGTGCACGGTTGGTTGCACCTCGCGGGTTACGATGATTTGCAACCAGCACGGAAACGCCGCATGCGCGCCGCAGAAAAGCGCGCCATGACGCTGCTGCGCGCGGCGAGTGCGGTGCCCGTTTTCGCGTTACGTTAGAAAACAACTTGGGCGGGCCAAAAAATCAGTGTTCAACGCCCATCAACTGTGGTTGATTGCGGCGACATGGCCGAAACACGCTTCGCTTCACTCCGAAATGCATTCCTCACCGGGTTGCTCCTTTTGGCGCCGATTGCGGTGACGTGGCTGGTCTTCAGTTGGCTGGTTGATCGCGTCGGCGGCGGTTTCAAAGACATTTTTTTCTTCTATGTTCCTGATACGCTGCGCAACCACACCAGCCTCGGCATGGTATGGAATATCCTTTCCACTCTGATCGTGGTCGTGCTGGTCACGTTCCTCGGCTACGTTTCGCGCCTCTTCCTAGGCAAGTATTTCGGCGGCATGGCCGAGCGGGTCATTGCGAATATTCCGGGAGTCGGAACGGTTTACAGCACGGTCAAGCAGGTCGTCGAGACCTTCAACACGCAGAACCGCAATTTGTTTTCGAAAGTCGTGTTGGTGGAATTCCCGCGCAAAGGCGCTTACGCCCTCGCGTTTTTGACCAGCAAGACCCGCGGCGAACCGCAGGCGAAGACCAATGGTGAAGTCTGGACTCTTTTCGTGCCCACGACGCCAAATCCCACCAGCGGATTTCTCATCATGGTCCCGCGAAGCGAAATCGTGGAACTTGAAATGTCGGTCGGTGATGGCATGAAGATGGTGATTTCCGGCGGCTCGGTGGTGCCACCGTGGCGTGATGGACGCCTAGACGTCGATCCGGTGCAGGTGCAAAATCCGACGCGCATGGACGCGTAAGGGCAGCGCGCTCCGTGCGCCGTTCGCCTGATTTGGTCGCGTAGAGTTTCGCCGCTTGCCTCGCTGCGGCGGTCGCCGAAACGTAGCGACGTGCCGGGCCAACAACTCAACACCACGGGAATCATCATCGGACGCCAACCGTCCGGTTCCGATTCGTTCGAGCAGTTGCTGGTGTTCAGCGAAACCGACGGTCAATTGCACTGTTTGCGCCGGATTCCGCAGAAAGCCGCCGCGCAGACCACGCCACTCGATTTGTTCGACGAAACCGAGCTCTGGCTTGAATCTTCAAATCAAGGCCGCACGTGGTTCATCAAGGAGCACCGTTACGTCACGCGGCGCCCAGGCGTCGGACGCAGTTATAGCGCGATGCAAACGGCGGCCAAGCTCGCGCTGTTGATCCAGCGCAATCCCGTGTCCGACGAATCGCGTGAGCCGATCACCCACTTACTCCGCCAAACACTCGGGGCACTGGAGAACGGCGCGCGACCGGACTTGGTCTGGTTGAAAACGCTCTACTGTTTTCTCCGCGACGAAGGTTACCCCGTGAAACAGCACTGGTGGCAACAGCTCTCTGCCGACGATCGCGACGCCGCTGCGCAATTGCTCAATGTGCCCAGCGCCGACCAGAATCCCACCGCCGACGACGTTGCGCGCGTGACGCAGCGACTGACCGACTGGGTCTCCGCCGACACGGAAATCAAACTCGGTTAGCCGCACGTCACCCACCATGCATTTCTCTCTTCCCGATCACACCGCCAGTCTCAGCGTGGGCGATTTCGCAGAGTTTGCGCTTGGACCGAAGGAAGGCGGCGGCGGTTCGCCCGGGCTTTGGCGCGCGCAACTCGGCCAGCACTGGCACACGGAATTGCGGCGTCAGGCGGAACACGAGCAAGCGACTCAATCCGCACCGAAGCCAGCCAACTTCGAAGTCAACATCGACGGCCGATTGACCCTGCGCGGCTGGACGCTGACCCTCAACGGCCGCATCGACCAAGTCATCGGTGAGACGTTGCGGGAAATCAAAACCGTGCTGCGCCCGCTGCCGATCGATGAAGCGGAACTCCGCACGGAATACGCCAGTTATTTTCTGCAGCTCGCCACTTACGTCGTCTTGCGCCGCGCGCAGGGTGCGAAGGACACTCGGGCTGAACTCATCTTCATCGAAGCAGATTCCGGACTCGCGCAATCGATCAATCTCACGCCGTTCGATGAAGCGCTCGTGCACCACCAACTCGAAACGGTGGTGCAATTTCTCGAACTGCAACAACGCGCGGCAGCGCGGCGCCGCACCCTGCGCTTCCGCGCGCCGTTCGCGACGTTGCGCGAGGGGCAGGAGTCGATTCAGGCAGAGTTAACAGCGGCGCTGGACACGAACCCGGTGGTATTTTTCGAAGCGCCGACGGGCTACGGCAAAACCGGGTGCGTGCTCGAGCTTGCGTTGCAGAGTTTACAAACGGGGCGATTCGACCGCCTCGTTTGGCTGAGCAGCAAGTCCACGGGACAACTGCAAGTGATCGAAACATTGCGACGGATGACGGACGACGACGGCACCACTGCCACGCGCTGTGCGTCAACTTCGCCGGTGACCTATTGGCAGGTGCGCAATAAGCGCGAGCATTGCGTCAATGCGGAGTTTCACTGCGTGCGCGACAGTTGCGATTATCTCGCGGGCGCCGTCGAGCGCTGGCCGCAAAGTGGACTCGAGCGGTTTTACCGCGACGAGCAAACGCCGCGTGAACTCGAGCACCTGCGCACGGCCGGATGCGAATCGCGCATTTGTCCCTACGAAATCACGCGCGCCGCCCTCGCGTTCAACGACGTGTGGATTGGTGACTTCAATTACGTCTTCGCGCCGGCGAATCGCGGAATCTTTTTCGACCAACCCGGTTTTGATCCGGCGCGCACACTCCTCGTGATTGATGAGGCGCACAACTTGCCCGCGCGCGTGGCCGACGCCTATTCCGCAACGGCGTCCGCCGATGCGTTGCACGGATTGCTCGCGGAACTCGACCATCTGGAAGCACCGCCGATGCTCGTGCTCGCCGTCGAAGCGTGGGCGCGTCTCCTCGGCGGCGTGCAACCCTGCGACGAACTCAATGGCGCGGACGAGGCCGACTTGCGCGACGCGCTGACGCGACTCGTCGAACGGGTTGCGCTCACGCCGCTCGATTACGCCGCGCTGGGGCCGGTGCATAGCGAGACGTTGTGGTCGTTCGGCAAGCTCGCGGAAACCTGGCGTGATGACAATTTGCGCCGGCTGCTGTGGTCACGTCGTTCAGGGACGTTGGAATTCACCTGTCTTGACGCGTCCGCCGCCATCGGAGCGACGCTGCGAAGTTTTGGCGGCGCGATTTTCATGTCGGCGACGTTGTCACCCTTCGATCAATTTGCCGCAGCTTGCGCGCAATCGACTTACTCCCCCTTGCGTGCCATCGCCCCGTGGCGGACCAAGGCCTACGATGTCGCGGTTGATCTGCGTCTTTCAACTGCGTTCCGCGAACGGGAGCGGCATTACGGCACGACCGCTGAAACGATTGCAACGATGCATCACGCGGCGCGCAGAACTGTCGCGGTGTTTTTTCCGTCCTACGCTTACGCCGAAGCCGTGTTGCAAGCGCTCGCGCGCAACCAACCGGGGCTGCGCGCCGCACTGCAACCGAAGCAGCTCGATCTGGCGCAGCAGGCGACGTGGGTGGAGGAATCACTCGCGCTCGCCGACGCGCTCTTTCTCGTGTTGGGCAGTAGTTTTGCGGAGAGCATCGATTTGCTCGGGGGACGAATCGATCACGCCGTGGTGGTCGGTCCGGCGTTGCCCGAGGTCAATGCGGTGCAACGCGCGCGCTCGGCCTCTTACCGCGATCTCGGACAGGAAGTCGCGTTTCGCCGCGTGTATCAGATTCCCGGCCTGCAAAAAGTGAATCAGGCGCTCGGTCGGCTCGTGCGCGCGCCCGGACATCGCGCGCGCGTGTTGTTGCATTGCCGGCGATTTGCCGAATCGAGTTACGCGAGCCTGCTCGATCCCGATTGCCAGCACTATGTCGAAGTGGCGACGAATGCGGAGTTCGCGGAGTGGCTGGACGGCGCTTAATCGCGACCGAGCACGCCGAGAAAATTCGCGAATACCATTTTGCCACCCGCCGTCGGCAGCACGCCGGTGATCTCCACGCTCACGCGCGAGCCAATGTGCGGTCGGGCGTGGTTGACGACGACCATGGAACCGTCTCCGAGAAAACCGATGGCCTGCCCTTCGTCCTTGCCGGGCTTGCTCAGTTCAATCTCCACGTGTTCACCCACGACGATTTCGGGTCGCAACGCTTTGTCGAGCGCCCCGAGATTGAGCCATGTCACACCGTGGAACTGTGCCATCTTGGCGAGATTGTAGTCGGTCGTGAGCAGCTTGGCGCCGAGCGATTGCGCGACGAAAACCAGTTTGGCCTCTAGGTCTTGGCGACGCACGACTTCGCTCTGATGAATACGAATTTCGAGATGCTTGAGCCGGCGCAATTCGTTGAGCACATCGAGACCGCGCCGTCCCCGCGCCCGACGAATCGGGTCGGTCGAGTCGGCTATTTGCTGAAGCTCCGTCAGCACAAAGGAAGGAATGACCAACGCCGCGCCGAGAAATTGCGTTTCGCAAACGCGCGCGATGCGCCCGTCGATCAGCGCGCTGGTATCAACTACGACGACCGGCACGTCCACTTCGTGCGGCACGAAGCGCACGTAGGGTATGACGAGGTTGAACTCGTCGCGACCGCGCAGTGCAATCACCGTCGCCAAATACGTGCAGATGAGAAACAGCGAAAGCCGCACAAGGAAAATCACCTGATCATCACCCTGTTCGAGCAAGGGCGAGGTGCCCAACAACCACGCAATGAGCGCACCGACGCCGAGGCCAAAGGTAATTGCCGTCAACCCGCGCAAAGAAAAGCCCTTGAGTAGCACGTCGACCAGCACCACCAATGCGCCAATTGCGGTTCCAACAAAAACCGCGACCCAGCGATAGTGATCCCACTCCTGCACCGTGTATGCGACAAGCCAGCTGCCAACAACGCAAAGGCAGAGAAAAACGAGGCGAATGACGAGCAGAGTGCGATTCATCAGATTTATTCAAAGGTCCCGCGCCGGATCAGCCAAAGCAGCACGAATGGAATAATCAAAAAAAGTATCATCACTCCGTAGAGGATATATTGCGCTCGTTGCGCCTTCTTCATCAACTCTGGGTTCTCTTCCTCCATCTTTAGAAAAAACCACAGGTGCACCATCGATGACAACGCAATACTGGCTCGTGAAACAAGAACCGACGGATTACTCGTGGGATGATTTTGTCCGAGATGGTCGGACAGCATGGACCGGCGTTCGAAACTATGCGGCCCGTCTCCACCTGCGCGCGATGCGCAAAGGCGATCAGGTTTTTTTCTACCACAGCAACGAAGGCAAGTGCGTCGTCGGTCTCGCGAAAGTTGCCGCCACTGCTTATCCTGATCCTACCGCGGCAGCGGAGTCCGGCTGGGTGGCGGTGGATTTGGTGCCCGTGAAGGCCCTCGTCGAACCAGTGACGTTGGCGCAAATCAAAGCGTCGCCGCCGCTCAAGGAAATCGCGCTCATTCGCCAGAGCCGACTCTCCGTCATGCCGCTGCGAGCGGCGGAATTTAAGCAATTGCAGAAGCTCGGCGGACTTTAACGCGACGTCGCGCGATCAGCGTTTCGCGGCGGGTCGCGCCAAATCGGTTTCCACGGCGACACGAAAGCCGCGGGTGCGCGAACGTTCCGTGAGCGGCACGCGCGTAATGGTCGAGCCGTCAGCATCGAGCACGGGGGCACTTGCGGAGTCGCGCTCTTCGCGTCCCAACCATTCCGCTACGCCACCGACGATATCCGTAAATTCCACGCCGTCGCTGGCGGCGGCCCGCATTTCGGCCTCGCGCGGCAAACGCACACGAAAGCCGAGCAGCCAACCGAGCCGGCGGCAAAATTCCTGCGCTTCCGAAAAGGTCACCGATTCCACCGGCAGGGTGCGGCCCGGTGTCCGGCTCGGATTCGTGCTCATCAAGCGGCTGAACTCCGCTTGCGAAATTTCAACGCGTAACAGCGCCACTGCGGACGAGCCGGGCAGCGGAAGCAAATTTTCGTAAACACGATCCTGCACCGTCGCGACGTCGCCGGAACGCACGTTGAGGAAGGAAAGTTGCAGACGCATATCCTCGTCGAGATTGCGCGCCTTGGGCCAGCGCGTCGCGACATCCTCGATCTTTTCGAGCGCCTCCCGCACGAGTTGTTGCGCCTGGTAGATTTGACGCTGCTGCAAATGCTCCCGGACTTGGGCGTATTTTTCGGTGACCACTTGCAGTGGTTTGCGCGAGAGGATGCTCTGGCGGTCGGCATCGAGTTGCTCAAGGCGCTCCATCGATACGAAGCGGCTGGTGCGGAAGCGTTCGTTCAAGGTGCGTTGCAGTTCCGTCGCTTCGACGAGGGCATCGACCGCTGCGGTTTCCTGTCCTTTCGTATCGAGAGAGTGCGCGGTTTGTTGCAGGGTGCGGATGCGTTCGTCGATGCCATCGGCATTGAGGGCCGCGATCTCGGCGTCGAGCCGGGCGACAGCGGACAAATCGGAGAATTTGGAACGGGAGAAATCACGATTGAGGCGGTCCTGCAAATCGCGCGCTACCTGGTAGTGCTCGAGCGCGCGCGCCCAGTTGCGGTCTTTTGTGGCTTTCGTCGCGTAGTCGAGTTCCTGCTGCATTTGCGCGTGCAATGGTTCGGCTTGTTGCCGCGACACTTCGTTTTCCAAGCGCAACTCGCGCTCACGGTCGCGGCGTTTATCGCCAAGCTTGCGATTGATCTCGCGCTGCAATTCCCACGCTTCGCGCCAGAGATTTTCCGCCGTGGCGAAATCGCCTGCCGCCATTGCGGTCTTGGCTTCGGTTTCACGCAGGTAGCTCAGTTCCAATTTCGCCCCGACGCGTAATTGCTCCATTTCAAGCTCTGTCGCCTGAATCTCCGGTAGCAAATTTGCCATCTCCGAGGGGCGTGCCAGCGCCATTGCCCGTTGTGCTGCGAGCAAGGCATCGAGGCGATTCACACGCTCGGTGAGGGTGAAGGCCGCTTCGTTCACGCGTATTTGCGCCACGGCGGCGCGGCGCTCGTCAAGTTGGGCGACCGCGACCACGCGGCGGGCGTCGGCGGCCAAATCTTGCGACACATTATAACGCCACAGACCAACGCCTGCGAGCGCGAGCACCACGACACCGACCGCTGCCCAATGCTTCTTCCCAAATTGGAACGCAGCTGGCGGCAAGTTGTCTTGATGATCGAATTTATCGAAGCGCATTACGGCGAAGGCATACACCTTTGCGTGTCATGGCAATCGGTTAACAGCGGCAGTGCTCGACAAGGCGAGTTCGACCTCCTTGCCTACCCCAAGTGTCCGTCCGCCTTGCCATCCTCGCCCCGGGTTTACTCGGTGGGTCAGTTGCTCGGGCCGCCCATCACTTTGGCGCGGCCGAGCACATCACGCTGTGGGCTCGTCGAGCGGAAACACGGGTGGCTTTGCGTAAACAATCCTGGTGTCACGCGGTCGCCGATAGTCCAACCGACGCGGTGCGGGGGGCCAACCTGGTGGTGGTTTGCGCGCCAGTTGACCATATTGTGCCACTCATCGAAACGATCGCGCCGGCACTCGGCGCTGATGCGCTGGTGACCGACGTCGGCAGCGTGAAAGCCGAGATTTGTCGCCGCGCCACCGCCGCTGTCGCCGGTCGGGCGCATTTTGTCGGTTCGCACCCGATGGCCGGTTCGGAACGCACCGGTTGGGAGCACGCGCAAGCCGACCTCTTCGTGCGCCGCACCGTCTTCCTTACGCCGATGGCGGAGACGGACGCTCGTGCCGCCGAAAAAGTTGCCGCGTTTTGGTCGGCGTTGGAGGCCGATGTCGCCACGGTGGCACCGGACCAACACGACGAAATCGTGGCGCACATCAGTCATTTGCCACAGGTGCTGGCATCGAGTTTGTGTGCGGCGTTGGGGCGTCGCGAGTCGGGCTGGCGCAATTTTGCGGGAAACGGGCTGCGCGATACGACACGCATAGCCGCGAGCGACCCGCAACTCTGGCGCACGATTCTGGAACAGAATCGCGACGAAGTTTTGTCCGCCCTGCGCGCCTACCAAGAGGAGTTGCACGGTTTCGAACGCGCGCTCGCCAATCGCGACTGGTTTGAAGTCCAAGCGATTCTCGAACGCGGTCGCGCCTACCGCGGGCAAATGCGTCCGGGAGCCTGAGCCAATTTGCGTCAATCGATGAGTCCCTTGCCGCCCCAACTCTTGATTAAGCCCTTCACCCGTCCGGTGCGCGGTGAAGTCATGCCGCCGGGCTCGAAGAGCATTACCAATCGCGCCTTGTTGCTCGCCGCACTTTGCCCGCAACCGGTGACGCTGACTGAGGCGCTGTTCAGCGAAGATTCGCACTTGATGATCGAAGCGCTGCGCGCGCTCGGGCTCACCGTCGAGGCGCAAGCACCACGGCGCTTGATTCGTGTCAGCGGACAGGAAAATCTTTTTCAAGCAGAACGCGTTGAACTCTTCGTCGGACTGGCGGGCACGGCGGCTCGGTTTTTAACGGCCCTGTGCGCGGCGGCTCCCGCCGGAATTTATCGCATCGATGGCACCGAGCGCATGCGCGAGCGTCCGATGGGCGGCGTGATTGCGGCATTGCGCGCGCTCGGAGCTGACATCCGGTGTCTTGAGAAAGAGGGCTATTTGCCCATCGAAATCCACGCGTGCGGCCTGCGTGGTGGTGAGGTGGAAATCGACGCACAGGAAAGCAGTCAGTTTTTGTCCGCGCTGTTACTCGTGGCGCCGCTGGCGTCGGCACCGATCACAGTGCGCGCCGTCGGTGGCGTGCGGTTGCCGTTTGTGCGGCTCACTGTCGGCATGATGGCGCAATTCGGTCAAACCGCCGTCGGCGAACTCGCGCCCGGATCCTTCCGCGTGCCCGCGCCGGTTCCTTACGCGCGACCCGACGGACAACTGGCGATCGAACCCGACGCCAGCGCGGCCAGTTATTTGCTCGCGTTGCCCATGGTCGCTGGTGGCGAATTGATTCTCGCCGGACTGTTGCCTCCGGTGGCGAGTTTGCAGGGCGACATCCAATTTGCCGACGCGTTGCGGGCCGCGGGCGGCCAGATTGGGGCGCATGCGCACGGCATGTTTTCGCGCTGGGAGACCGGTTCCCCGCGCCGCGGGATCATGCGCGCGTTCACCGATTACTCCGACACGTTTCTGACCCTCGCTGCGATCGCGCCGCTCCTGCACGGCCCGACGGTGATCTCCGGTATCGCGCACACGCGCCATCAGGAAACCGACCGCGTGGCGGGTGCCGCCGCGGAGTTGCGCCGACTCGGTCAACACGTGATCGAGACCGAGGACAGCCTCGAAATCCACCCGCGCCCACTCGCGAGCGGCGTCGAGATCGAGACGTATGGCGACCATCGGTTTGCCATGAGTTTCGCAATTCTCGGCTGCCATGACTTGCACGGCACCGGCCGCCCGTGGCTCACGATTCGCAATCCGGCGTGCTGCGGGAAAACTTTCCCCTCATTCTTTGACTTGCTGGCACGGCTCCACGCTGGTTCCCATTAAGGGACGCATGGGCCACCCGCCATTTATCATCGTAGCCATCGACGGAGGAGCCGCTTCGGGCAAATCGTCGTCTTCCCGCATTCTCGCCGAGCAATTCAACTTGCTGCACGTGGATACGGGTTCGTTTTACCGCCACCTGACCGCCGAACTCGTTCGTCGCCACGTGCCGCACGACAGCGCCGACGCGTTGGCGCAAACGCTGGGCGCGCTGCAACTTTCCACGCAAGTCGAAGGGCGCTCCGCGCGCATGTTGATCAATGGCGCGTCCGCCGGTGACGACATCCGCAGCCAGGACGTGAACAGCATGGTCTCGCACTACGCCGCCGTGCCCGCCGTGCGCGCCGCTCTCCTCGCCTACCAACGCGGCCAGCGCGAAGTCGCGCAGGAACGGAATTTGCGCGGCGTCGTGATGGAAGGCCGCGATATCGGCTCCGTGATTTTTCCGGACGCGACTTTTCGTTTCTTTCTGCACGCCGACCCGGCGGAGCGCGCCAAACGCCGCGCGGCGGAAGGCCAAACCGATTCGATCACCGAACGCGACCGGCTCGACTCATCGCGCAAGGCCTCGCCACTCACCTGCCCGGTTGGTGCGATCGACATCGATTCCACTCACCTGACGCTCGATCAAGTGGTCGCCAAGATGGCGGCGTTGATTGCGCCCGCGCTCGCCTGACGGGAGGCGCGCCGCCTTCCGCACCGGACCGCCAGCCCTGTTCTGCCCATGCCTCGCACGCCCGACCAACTGCAAATGACGCCGTTCTACGGTTTCTTTGATTACGTCGCGCAACAAATTCACGCCACATGGTTTCGCGGCGAAGTCGTCGGCACCGAAAATATTCCCGCGATCGGTTCGTTTCTCATCGCGGCCAACCACGCCAGTCACCTCGACCCGCCGTTCGTCGGCGGTCAGGTGGCGCGGCAAATGCGCTTCTTCGCGCGGAAAACCTTGTGGAGTAATCGGGTGACGAGCTGGTGGCTCGATAACGCAGAGTGCATTCCGGTGGATCGCGACAGCGGTGACATCGGGGCGATTCGCCGTGTCTTGCAGGCGTTGAACGAAAATCGCGCGGTCGTGCTTTTTCCCGAAGGCACCCGTTCGCCCGATGGTCGATTGCAAAAGCCGAAAGCCGGAGTCGGCCTGATGGCGTGCAAAACCGGCGCACCGGTCGTGCCTTGCCGTATTTACGGTTCATTCGAAGCGTTCGGTCGCGGCGGGAAATTTCCCCGCTTCGGCACTCCCGTGCATCTCGTTTTCGGGAAGCCGATTCCCGCGAGTGTTTACGACGACCCCTCCGCCGGCAAGGAGCGCTACCAAATCGCCTCGCAGCGCATCTTCGACCGCATCGCCGCCCTCCCCGAGCCTCGCTACGCAGTCATCTGAGCCCGATTGCCCAGCAGCCTCCCGCCCGTCTGCCAGCTCGCTCCCCGCCTCGCGCCGCATCCCCTCTTTCTCGTTCTCTTTCTTTCCGCCGCGCCCACCTGCACTCCCAGCGCCTACTCGCGCTGCACGCATTCCCGCGTCACTTCTGCCACGTTGGCGCATCCGGCCAAGCCGAGCGTGAGATCGAATTCCGCGAGCACGTTGCCGATCACCTCGGCCACACCCGCCTCGCCCGCCAGCGCGAGTCCATAGACATACGGTCGGCCGAGACACACCGCTGTCGCGCCAAGCGCGAGCGCCTTGAACACATCCGCGCCGCCGCGCACGCCACTGTCGAAGAGCACGGGGATTTTACCATTCACCGCCTCGACCACCGCCGGCAACGCGTCGAGTGACGCAATCTCGCCGTCGATCTGGCGGCCTCCGTGATTGGAAACAATCAGCCCATCCACGCCGTGCGCGAGCGCCAGCCGCGCGTCGTCGGCATGCAACACGCCCTTGAGCAAAATCGGCAGCCGCGTGTGCTGGCGCAGAAATTTCAAATCATCCCACTGCAACGACGGCCGCGAATACGTGCCGACAAACTGCTGCACCGCCGCGCGCGGTTCCACCGACGTGAGATTCCGGAGCAGTCCACCCGGAAAGTTCGCCTTCTGCGCCAGCGCCGTGGCGATGGTTTGCAGCGTCAACGCCGGCTTCGTCGCCGCCGCGGACGGCGTTGCCCCGGACGCCTTCTGTTTCAACTCGGCGCGGAACACCGGATCGCTCGTGTATTGCGCGATGCCCTGACCCGACAGAAACGGCAGCGACCCCAGCGCCAGATCGCGCGGACGCCAGCCGAGCATCGTGGTGTCGAGCGTGAGCACGATCGCACCGCAACCGCACGCCTCCGCGCGCCGCACGAACGACGCCACGACGTCGTTGGAGCGACTCCAATAGAGTTGAAACCAGTGCGGCGCATCGCCCATGGCCGCGGCGCAGGTTTCCATCGGCACCGATGCCTGATTGGAAAAAATATACGGCACACCCATCGCCGCCGCCGCGCGCGCCACGGCAAGGTCGGCCTCGCGATGCGCCATTTCCAACACGCCGATCGGCGCGAGCAGGAGCGGACTCGGCAGCCGTTGCCCGAACAGTTCGATCGCGAGGTGGCGTTGCTCCACATCGCGCAACACGCGCGGCACGATTCGCCAACGTTCCAACGCGGCGCGATTGGCGTCCATCGTCGATTCGCGACCCGCGCCGCCCGCGATGTAGGCAAACGCCGCCTCCGGCAACACGCGCTGCGCTTCCTGTTCGAGCGCCGCCGCCGTCACCGGCACGCGCGGACGTTCGCCGCCGACACCGCGAACATAAATCGCCCGTTGCCGTTGGCGCCCAATATCGAAGTGCGAGGAACTCATGACCGGTTGGCGTTGCAGTATTTCCGGCGCCGCGCGATTGTCCACCCATGATCTCGAAGGCCAAAACCGTGGACGAATTTCTCAAGGGACTGTCGGCGGAAGAGCAGGCGATCTTCGGCAAGCTGCGCCGGCTGCTCTTGGCCGACAAAAAGGTGGAGGAGTCGATGGCCTACCGGATGCCCACCTACCAGATCGGCGAGAATCGCTTCGGTGCCTTCAACAAACAGAAACAGTATCTTTGCCTGTATCTGGATTTCGAAGCTGTGGATGTGTATCGCGACGAACTGAAAGCGACCGGCCTCGACTGCGGCAAGAGCTGCCTCCGTTTCCGCAAGCCCGAGCAACTCCCGCTCCCGCTGGTGACGAAGATCATCAAGCAAGCCGTGAAGCTCGCGAAGACCTGACGCCGCCGACTCCGAGGCCGATGCCGGCGGGGCATTGGAATCGTCGCTGAAAATGCATAATACGGGCATGAGCCTGCGCACCGTTAGCTTCGCCGCCGCTGCCGACCTCGCCTGTTGCCTCAACGCGAGTGTTGCCGAAGAGTCCGAAATCTCGCGTCCCCTGGATGGTCAGGCGTTCGAGGGACGCTACAAGGTGGCGTCGGGCTTCTATCGCTTCATTAGCGTCAAACTGACCATCATATTCTCCGATGAGCATTTTCACTGGCTGACCGGACCCGAGGAAGGTTACCACCCGGTTTCCTACACAACGACCCGCGGGAATGGCACCCTGCAGTTCACTGCGCGACTGGCGAGGAAGGAAGGCGACAGCGTAGAGTGGTCGGGCAATTGGGAGGGGAAAACGCTGACCAACGTCAGCGCCGTCTGGACGCGCCTGGAAAAGGACTTCGTGCACGACTTGTTTCTTTCTTCCGCAGTCAAGTTTGTCTTCATTCCGCAACACGCTCACCCGTATTACGAATCCCCCTCCAAGCAACAAGCCGACCCATGACGATCAACCAAGCCCAAGCAAACATGCGCGACAGCTATTTTGGCGGCGCGCCCGGCCTGCTGGTTTCCGGGCTGGTTTGGACCATCGCCGGCTTGGTGGCGGCAGTCAGCGGAGCGCAGCCGGCGGTGATCGCGCTCCTGATCGGCGGCATGGTCATTCATCCGGGCGCGGTGGGTGTTTCCAAGCTGCTCGGCAGGCCGGGCGCGCACACCAAGGGCAATCCACTGGGCGCACTCGCGCTCGAGAGCACCGTGATTCTGCTGCTCGGCATCGCACTGGCGTTCGCACTCTCGCGCTGGCGGTTGGAGCTCTTTTTTCCGGCGATGCTGCTGGTGATCGGCGGCCGCTACCTAACATTCCAGACGCTTTACGGTAGCCGCACCTATTGGCTTTGCGGTGGCGCGCTGGCCGCGCTCGGTTTTGCGGCGGCGCTGTTGAAATTTCCGGTGGCGGCAACGGCTGGCGCGGGCGGTTTGCTTGAGTTGGTGTTTGCGGCGGTCGTTTTCCGGCAAGTGCGCGGAGAATCCCAGCCGGTCGCGACGGCCGCCTGACGAGCACGCCGGGCTGTTTTCTGCTCGCCGAATTCACACGTTAACACGCGGCGCCTGTTACTTTCGTGCCAACCAACGCTCTGCGCGACGCCACGAGATTGGCGTGCGCCGCCGTCGCGAAGGGATTCTCGTGTGTCGCCGCCATCGGAGGCGACGGCACCGTCAACGAAGTCGCCCAAGGTTTAATCGGCAGCGATGTCGCGCTTGGTCTCGTGCCCTGCGGCTCCGGCAACGGATTAGCGCACCACCTCGGCATCTCGTTGAACACCGACCGGGCGTTAGCCGACCACGTCTCGCCGCAGCGCCGGCTCACGCGCATCGATACCGGCACGGCAAACGACCACGCTTTCGTCACCGTGATGGGCTGCGGCTTCGCTTTCGGTTCTGCTACCTCCCCAACGATAACCAAAGTCGCGCGGTCATCATCGCGCAAGAACGTGGCCGAACCGAAGCAGCGGCGCGCGATTACCCGACGAACAACTTCACGACCGTGGCCGACTTGGCGAAGGTGGCTCTGCTTGTCCTTGGAAAAGCGGCAACGATTTCTGCACCGAGTGGTAAACGCCCCATGCCAGCGGCACGAAAATCAGCACCCAAACGAGAATGACGACGACGCGTTTCATGGGCTTATGGTTTGAGTGATTCGTTGCGGTGATACTTCGCGTCCACGGGTCGCACTAACAAGTTGGCCACCAGTCCGACCATCAGCAATCCGGCCATGAGATACATCGTGGAGTTGTAGGCTTCAGCTGCGGGCACCCCCGAATCGATTTGCGCCGTTGAGATGTAGTTGACGAGGCTGGGACCAAGCAGTGCGGCGACCGACCACGCCGTAATGAGACGCCCGTGAATTGCCCCGACTTGGTAAGTGCCGAACATGTCGCGCAAATACGCGGGGATGGTCGCAAACCCGCCGCCATACATCGTGATGATGACGGCCGTTGCGGCGACAAACAGCGCCTTGTTCTGAGTGCTCTGCGTCCAAGGCACGGCGCAATACAGCAGCGCACCGAGCAAAAAATAGATGCAATAAACCGTCTTCCGCCCCGTGTAATCGGACACCGAAGACCAGACGAAGCGCCCGCCCATGTTGAAGATGCTCAGCAAACCTGCAAATCCACCGCCGACCAGCGCGCTGACCCCAAACATGTCGGAACACATTTTTGACGCCTGACCGAGAATGCCGATGCCAGCACTGACGTTCATGCACAACACCACCCACAGGCACCAAAACTGCGGCGTTTTCCACGCCACATCCACAGCGACGTTGGCCTTCGTGATCATCGGCTTGGCGTGCTCCTTGGGCTCCCAACCCTCCGGCTTCCATCCCTCCGCCGGCACGCGCACGATCAACGCACCAAACAGCATCGAGACGGCGTAAAGTCCCGCCATCGCAATGAACGCCTCGGCCACCCCAACCGAGGTCGCCGATTTAAAATACTCCATCAGCTTCACTCCCAGCGGTGCTCCGATTAATGCGCCGCCGCCAAATCCCATGATCGCCATCCCCGTGGCCATGCCGGGCCGATCCGGGAACCACTTGATCAACGTCGAGACCGGCGAAATGTAGCCCAGTCCCAGCCCGATGCCACCCGTGACGCCGTAACCAAGGTAGATCAACCAGAGCAGCTTCAACTTCACGCCGAGAGCAGAAATGAGCAACCCGCCGCAAAAACAAACGGCGCTCATCACCATCGTCTTGCGCGGCCCACTGCGCTCCACCCACTTGCCAAATGCCGCCGCCGACAATCCCAGCATGAACAACGCGATTGAGTAGATCCAACCCACCTGCGGAATCGTCCAGCCCGCCCCAGCCTCTGTCAGGGGGACGTTAAAGACGCTAAACCCATAGACCTCGCCGATGCACATGTGCACGGCAATCGCCGCCGGCGGAACCAACCAGCGGTTGAATCCGGGTTTGGCAACGGTGGCCTCTCGGGAAAAGAAGTTCATGGCACGGTTTCAGAACAGAAATTCGCCGGCACCGTGCTCGGCAACCGAGCCATCACTCCGCAACCGCACGCCGCACACCCGGGCTTTTGCCACCGCCAGTTTGAACACGAACGAGTTCATTCACAACGGATGGCAAACGCCCCCTGTCATGGCAAAAACTATGGCGGAACCGCACTTACTCAGCAGCGAGTCGCATTCTCACAATTAGGCGGCGCAAACACTCGCAGGCAGTGGCGACCGATCCAGCCGGTTCCAATTAGTCCGTCAAGTTCAGCAAATTGGGATCGGTGGTTTACTGGTTTGGTGTGGTAAAGGAGTTTTCCGGGAGGGGACAAAACTCCTTCCCCCCTCCACTGGTCTAGAGGGCGTCTGGAAAGCCCTCCGCGGTAGATGTCATGTCCTCGAATTCCAGATCCGCTGACTTTCTCCGCTGACTCTGCGTCCAAGGTGCCTCTTGGGTTCAAAAAACACCGGCAACCCATTCGCGGCGCTTTGTTCTACCGCAGGCCGCAGTTTTTTCGCGCGCGGTCCATGACTTTGGTGGCGACGGCGCGGGCGCGGTCGGCGCCGGTGCGCAGCACGCCTTCGACGTAGTCAGGATTGGCAGCCAGCTCGGCGCGTTTGGCGCGGTAAGGCGCGAAGAAATTCCAGTAGTGTTCGAAGAGCGCCTTCTTCAAATCGCCGTAACCGAGTCCGCCGGCGCGGAGGCGGTTTTCGAAATCGAGCGCGATGTCCGCCGGCGCGACGAGGCGCAGCAAGTGAATTGCGAGATTCTTCTCGGCGTCGGGCTTGGGCTCGGCGGGCGTGCGCGAATCCATCACGATGCCCATGATTTTTTTGCGCAGTGCTTTTTCGTCGCCGAAGATTTCGACCGTGTTGCCGTAGCTCTTCGACATCTTCTGGCCATCGAGACCGGGCACCACGGCCACGTCGTCGCGAATCTCCGGCTCGGGCACGACCAGCGTTTCGCCGTAGGTGAGGTTGAACTTGATCGCGATGTCGCGCGTCATTTCCAAGTGCTGCTTCTGGTCCTTGCCGACGGGCACGATGTTCGTGTCGTAGAGCAAAATATCGGCAGCCATGAGGACGGGATAGGCAAAGAGGCCGAAGTTGGGCGCAATGCCCTTGGCGGTTTTGTCCTTAAAACTGTGCGCGCGTTCGAGCAGGCCCATCGGCGTGAGCGAGCCGAGCAGCCAGGTGAGTTCGCAAACTTCCGGCACGTCGCTCTGGCGCCAGAAAACCGCCTTCTCCGGATCGAGTCCGCATGCGAGCCAGTCGAGCGCGATGCCTTGCGTGTAGGCGCGGCGCTCGGCGGGGTCCGTGATCGACGTCATCGAGTGATAATCGGCGATGAAATAATATGCGTCGCCGCCGGCCTGCAATTCGATGGCGGGACGCATGGCACCGAAGTAATTGCCGATGTGCAGGGTGCCGGAAGGCGTGATACCGGTGAGGATGCGGGACATGTTGGGTGGGCTCTTTCTCTTTATCGTTCTCGTTCGCTGAGTCGTGCTCTTTTTCTCGGAGTTGAAAGACAAGGAGAACGAGAAAGATTAAGAGAACGAGAAAGATTTTTAGTCGCGACGCGGCATCGTCGTAATCGGATTGCGCGAGCGCGCGATCGTCGCCGCCGGCAAGTAACCACCGAAGTTCGTGCACGGCATGACAATCGCCCGTGGACCGAGCAGCGTGCCGGGATTGAGCACGGCGTTGCAGCCGACTTCGGCGTTGTCGCCGAGGATCGCACCGAATTTGCGCAGTCCGGTGCGGACAGTGGCACCGTCGAGACGAACGGTGACTTCGCCTTGGTCGAGTCGCAGGTTGGAGCAAATCACGCCCGCGCCGAGGTGGGCGCCGTTGCCGAGGATGGAATCGCCGACGTAGTTGAAATGCGGGGCCTGCACGCGGTCGCCGAGGAGGCAGTTCTTAAATTCGCTGGCATTTCCCAGCACGCAGCCTTCGCCGACAATGACGTTGCCACGGATGAATGCGCCGGGGCGAATCTCGGTATTCGCCCCGATGTAGGCCGGGCCGATGAGGGTAGCGTAGGCGGGAAGTTTAACGTACGGGTGCAGCCAGACCTTGCCTTCGAGATGAACGCCCGGCGGGATGGCGGCCTCCAGCGGGCCAAAGTTGTCTGCGGCGAGGGCCGTGGCGATGCGCTTTAACCATTCCCAAGGAGGCAAATCGGCTGGAAAATGCTCGGCAAACCGAGCCAACGACGGGGGAAGAACAACGAAAGCGGAAGCGTTCACGTCGGTGTTGATAAATAAAAAAACCGCTGGTAACCAGCGGTTTTTAAAAATGGAGCGGGAGAAGAGACTCGAACTCCTTCGCATCCTTTTACAAGGGGTTAAGAATCAACTCGCTTACCTCGGTGCAGATTGGGCTGCAGCACAAATAGCAGCACACGATTCGGGGGCTGGGGTCGAATCGACCCCAGTTAGGCCGAAGGCCGTAGCCCTCGAAGAGGACAGAACATCGAGCGCGGCAACTGGTGCGCAAGTCAACGGGCCGAGTGCCAATCCCCTCCCCTCAACAGCCTCCGGAAAGCTGCGACGGCAAAGGAGGGTGCGCCCGTGACAACCTCAAAAGCTGGCCCCCACTGCGTTGACGCGCAAGAGGGGGCCGATGACCAGACCGGGGAAGGCAAGATCAAGCGCGAGAATGGCGTGGCGACGGTGGTCGTCAACCTAGTTGCTCACTCTGCCGGATCGGAAGGCGAGAGCGCCGCCGACTCCGGGCGCTTTGCGCCCGGATCGGCGGCCTCCGCCCTTCCTTGTCAGAATAGTAACAATTCCGACAAGAACACCAAAGGCTACCGCTTCCAACCGCTGCGCGGTTCCGATGTTTTTTACACCTCCAAGAGCCATGAAAAAGCAGCATGGCAAAAGCTAGATGAGGACACTTTTGCCCGATGGGGCCAACCGAGCGGTGCCGAAGCGAAAGCGGCGTTTCACCTTCGGCAAAATGTCGCCGCCTTCATCAAGTTTTTCGGGCGGAATCACTGCCTATTCTTCACCGTGACGGATGAGGAAGGACTGCACCCTTCGCAGTTTGCGCGTCGTTGGAATCACTTCTTGCGGCGACATGGAGCTTGGATTGTGAGCTTCATTCGCGTCCTCGAACCTCAAAAGCAGGGTCGGCCGCATTATCACCTTTTGGTTGCGGTGCCGTGGGACACCCAACCAGCAAAATTTGATTGGCAGGCTCTGGACGAATGCCAGCAAGAGCGTCGAAGTGTCGGAACGACAGCGCGCTTTCGCGAACTTCGGGCACGCTACAAGCAATCCGCCGCTCCTGAACTCGTCGCGATGTGGGGAGCGCTGCGCAAGATACTCCCTCGCTATGGTCTCGGGCGCGCTGAGTTGTTGCCACTGCGCAAGGGACAAGAGGCAATTTCAGAATACATCGGCAAGTATCTCGAAGCCGGATTAACGATCAGAAAACATTCGTGGAAGGGTGCACGTCGCGTCGAATTCGACAGACGAAACAAGACTGGCTGGTTGTCCTGCACTCGCATTTTCGCGTGGTATTCGGTCGGTGCAATTGCATGGAGACGGCGCGTCGGAGAACTTGGGCGCGCACTTTGCGTCGATTCGCTGGATGGCATTAGAAAGCGCCTCGGCTCGAAATGGGCTTACCGTCTGCGAGAGGCAATCACTCTAAGCAGTGAAGCAGAGTGGAGGCTAATTCTTAACGCGGTGGCTGAGCATCATGTGTAACCAAATTACAGCGTTGCGGATTGACCGAAATCGAGGCGTGGCTTTTGTCTTTTGCGTGCCGAGCAAAAAAGAAAAATCGCCCAGTGACCCTAAGCAAACGGCGAAAGTGGGTTCTTCCGGTTTCTTAGTGGCAGAGAGGTGCTGAGCGAGGCAGGCTGGAGAGATGAGAGACACCGGCAAAGAGACGGTCGCGGAACACTACGGCAAGCTCTTGGGGATTGAGCCGCCGTGGGAAGTGCGCACGGCGC
>CAMTVI010000031.1:0-116171 GCA_947085165.1 uncultured Opitutaceae bacterium | reverse complement strand
GGGGAGCGGGGCGAGCCGCACGGTGACGGTGACGCCGGCGGCCAACCAGAGCGGCACGGCGACGATCACGGTGACGGTGACGGACGGCGGGGGGCTGACCAAGAGCGACACCTTCCTCCTGACCGTCAACACGGCGCCGACCATCACGACGCAGCCAGTCTCAGGAGTCGTTTTTGCGGGAGAAAATGTGACGTTCACCGTCGCCGCTGAAGGCACCGCCCCCATCACCTACCAATGGCGCAAGGACGGCCAACCCATCGCCAATGCCACCAATCCCACGCTCGCACTCACCAGCGTGCAGATTGCCGACGCCGGTAGCTACGACGTCGTCGTGACCAACAGTGTCGGCAATGCCACGAGCAACGCGGCAACGCTCACGGTCAATGCCGTCATCACGAGCACGATCACGTGGAACTTCTCCACGGCCGCGCCGAGCAGCCCATTGCCCGGCGGGCTCACTGGCGGCACCGTGACCCAGGGCAATAACAACGGCACGACGACGATGCTCGATTCGAGCGCTACGTCCACCTACAGCGGCGCCTCGGGGGGCAACAACGCCGGCCTCGCGGCCCGCACCGGTTCACTGAACACCGCGACGAACGGCTCGGCGTATTTCCAATTCACGTTCTCGCCCGCCACCGGCACCCGTCTCCTCGCCACCGCGCTGGCCTTCGGTGCGCGCAGCACCTCGACCGGCCCGCAAGCCTTCGCGCTCTACACCAGCGCCGACAACTACGCGACGCCCGCCGCCACCGGCACCATAACCAGCACCAGCGCGTGGGTGATGCGCACGCCGTCGTTCACTCCGGTCATCGGCACACTCGACGCGCCCGTCACCTTCCGTCTCTACGGCTACAACGGCAGCGGCACCCCCAGCGTCGGCACCGCCAACTGGCGCATTGACGACCTCGCTCTCACCGTGGCCATTCAGACGCCTCCGGCGATCACCACCCAACCGGCCTCCCAAACGGTGGCCGCAGGCAGCAATGTCACCTTCAGCGTGACGGCGACCGGCACCGAAACCTTGACTTACCAATGGCGCCACAACGGCAACGTATTGTCCGGGGCCACGAGTAACTCGCTCACTTTGTCAGCCGTGCAATCGTCTCAAGCAGGCAACTACGACGTCGTCGTCACCAATCCTGATGCCACGGTCACTTCCTCCGCCGCCGTGCTCACCGTCAACGCCGCCGGTGGCTTCGACGCGTGGCGCAACGAACACTTCGACGCCAATGAACTGGCCAACACCGCCATCAGCGGCCCGAACGCTGATCCCGACGGTGATGGCATTGCCAATCTCGTGGAATACGCGCTTGGCCTGGAGCCGAAGGTCGCGGAGTCGGGGAATGGAACCGAGGCGAGTGCGACGGAAACCGAGTGGCGTTACACGTTCTCACGTCCGGCGGACCGGACGGACGTCACTTACCTCGTCGAGGCGTCAACGGATTTGGTGACCTGGAGCGCGAACGGTGTCTCGCTGACGCGAACGGCGGTCGAGGCGGGCCGGGAGACGTGGCGGGCGAGTTATCCGCGAGCGTCGGCGGCAAATGTGTTCTTCCGGCTGCGCGTGGAAGTGCAGTGAGCGACACTAGTCGCAGGCGGCGCGTGGTAGGACGCTGCTTCTGGCACAACACACTGGCCGCTTACTTCGCGGCGAACGTGTTGGTGGTGTTGAGGTGCTCGACGCCGGTGTATTTCTGCGACTGTTCGTCGGCGTGGTAACTGGAGCGGACGAGCGGGCCGGATTCCACGACGCCGATGCCGAGTTCAAGGCCGAAGTTTTTCCAATGGAGAAACTCCTCCGGCGGAGCCCAGCGCGCGATTTTCCAGTGTTGCGGCGTCGGTTGGAGGTATTGGCCGATAGTGAGAATGTCGGTGCCGTCGCTCGCGATGTCGCGCAGGCATTGCGCGATCTCGTCCTGCGTCTCGCCGAGGCCGAGCATGATGCCGGTCTTGGTGGTGAAGCCGCGGCTTTTCGCGTGGCGGAGCACAGAGCGCGAACGGTCGTAGCGCGCTTGCACGCGCACGGGGCGCTGCAGGCGTTCGACCGTTTCGACGTTGTGATTGAAAATGTCGGGCTTGGCGTCGAGCACGGTGTCGACTTGGTCGAGGTGCCCCTTGAAGTCCGGCACGAGCACTTCGATCGCGCAGTGGGGACTCTTGTATTTGGTGGCGCGGATCGTCGCGGCCCAGACGCTGGCGCCGCCGTCCTTCAAATCGTCGCGGGCAACCGAGGTGATGACGCAGTGACGCAGGCCCATTTTTTGCACGGCGTCGGCAACGCGGGCGGGTTCGCCGAGGTCATACTCGGTGGGGCGGCCGACTTGGATCGCGCAGAAGTTGCAGGAACGCGTGCAGATGTTGCCGAGGATCATCACCGTGGCGGTGCCGCGGGTCCAACATTCGCCGATGTTCGGGCATTGGGCGCTCTGGCAAACGGTGTGGAGCTTGCTTTCCTCGACCAGCCGGCGCGTGGCTTGGTAGCCGGGGCCGGAAGGCAGTTTGGCGCGAAGCCAGTCAGGTTTGCGGAGGGCGGTCATCGGAAAAGGAAACACGAATGGACACTAATGAACACGAAGGACAAGTGACTTTTGCCAACCGGAGCGGTCGGGCGCGGGTCAGTGCGCGGCGGAATTGGGGTTATCAGGTTGAGACGCGCCGGCGAAAAACTCCGGCAGCGCGCGCCAGAATTCGGCGGCGAGGGCGGTCTTGACCTCGGCAACGTCCACGGGGCGACCGAGTTCGAGTTGCAAGGAAGTCACGGTGCCGTCGGCGGCGGTGATGCCGCAGGGAATGATGCCGGTGAAGGCGGAGAGGTCGGTGTTCACGTTCAGCGCGAAGCCGTGGAAGGTCGTCCACTTTTTCACGGCGACGCCGATGGCGGCGATTTTGCGACGCTCGATCCAAATGCCGGTTTTGCCGGGATTGCGGCCCGCGGTGAGGCCGAATTTTGCGACGGCGGCAATCATCACGTCTTCGAGGAAGCGGAGGTAGGCGTGGAGGTCTTTGCGCGGCGCGAGGTTGACGATCGGGTAGCCGACGATCTGGCCGGGGCCGTGGTAGGTGATGTCGCCGCCGCGGTTGGTGGTGACAACGGCCACTCCGCGGCGGGCGAGTTCGGCGTCGTCCCAGAGGAGATTGGCCTCCGCTCCGCGACGCACGCCCTTGGTGAAGACGGGCTCGTGTTCGGTGAACACGAGGGTGTCGCCGATTTCGCCGGCGTTGCGTTGGGCGACGAGGGTTTCTTGACGCTGCCAACTGTCGGTGTAGGCCGTGCGGCCCCAGTCGAGGGTGTGGGCGGAGATGGCGGGCGAGTGCGACACGAGGCCGTCAAGGTCAGGCAAGAAGCGCGTTCGTTCAAACCAAAGTTGCGGTGGAGTGGGTTTTGCGGGCGAGCAGGAGCGATGGGGCGGGAGGGGCAGAGACGATACTTTCCATTTGCCCCGCGCGGGGGCGGCGCCAATCGTCGTCGGTTCTATGAGCGAGATTCCCCAGGACATCAGCCACGACCAGTATGCCGTGCGTTTGAAGAAATTGCAGGACATGCGCGACGCCGGTCACGACCCGTTTCGCGCGAGCTGCGAGCAAACGCATTTCTCGGCCGTGGCGTTGCAGGCTTATGTCGAGGGAGAGGAGAACACCGTGCCGGTGAAAGTTGCCGGGCGACTCGTGGTGATTCGCGACATGGGCAAGAGCCAGTTCGTCAAGATTCTCGATCAACAGGGGCAGATCCAACTTTACGTGAAGAAGGACCTCGTGGGCGAAGAGGCTTACGTGGCCTTCAAGCGGCTTGATCTCGGCGACATCATCGGCGCGGAAGGCACGCTCTTCAAAACCAAGACCGGCGAAGTCACCGTGCGCGTGGATCGCTACACGCTGGTGTCGAAAGCGCTGCGACCGTTGCCGGAGAAGTGGCACGGCTTGACCGACGCCGAGCAAGTTTATCGTCAGCGCTACCTCGATTTGATCGTGAATCCCGAATCGCGGGCGCGCCTGATGTTGCGCAGTCGCATCGTGGCGAGCATCCGCCAGACGCTGGCGGGGCGGAACTTTCTCGAAGTGGAAACGCCCGTGCTCGAAAACGTCGCCGGCGGCGCGGCCGCGCGGCCGTTCGTGACGCATCACAACGCGCTCGGAACGGATTTCTTTCTGCGCATCGCGCTGGAATTGCGGCTGAAGCGCCTGCTCGTCGGCGGCTACGATCGCGTGTTCGAGATCGGTCGTATCTTTCGCAACGAAGGCATTTCGCGGAAGCACAATCCCGAGTTCACCATGCTCGAGGTTTACCAAGCCTACTCGGATTTCCGCGGCATGATGGATCTGATCAAGGCCATCTTCACCGACCTCTGCCGCGACGTGATCGGCAGCTTCGAAATCAAACACGCGGCGAGCGGCGAGATGATTAACTTCGCCGGCGACTGGCGGGTGGCCCGGTATTTTGAGCTGATCGATGCAGCGGTGGGTTTCCCGTTGAGCGCGCTCCGGCAATCGCCCGATTACCGCGCGCAGGCGACGGAAGCGGCCAAGTCGCTCGGACTCGACGTGCACGAGGGCTGGCAGACGTTTGAGATCGTGAACGAAATTTTCTCCAAGAAAATCGAGCCGACGCTGATTCAACCGACGTTTGTCACGCATTTGCCGAAGGAGCTGTGCCCGCTGGCAAAGTTGAACCTCGAAGACTCCGGCCTGATCGACGTGTTCGAGTTGTGCATCGGCGGCATGGAAGTCGCGCCCGCTTACTCGGAGCAAAACGATCCGTTCGTGCAGCGGCAAATGTTCGAGCAGCAGGTCGGCGACGATCAGCAGAAGATGGATACGGACTTTCTCCTCGCGCTGGAGCACGGCATGCCGCCCGCCGGTGGCATGGGCGTAGGCATCGACCGGTTGTGCATTTTGCTTACCGGCGCCGAGAGCATCCGCGACGTGATTCTGTTTCCCTCGCTCCGACCGAGTGAGGCCAAGTAAACCTCGCCGGGGCCGGTAACCCGGTTCGGCGGCAGGCGTCTTTCACGGAATACTTACGAGGTCCGCGCTTGCGGGCCTCGGGGTCCACGCTTAACCCTTCTCCCGCTTGGTCCGCCCCTCCATCGTTGCGTTGGCACTTCTGGCGTTCGTTTCGACGTTCGCGCCGGCGACGGCTGCTCCGACGGTGGATGCCAACACCGACGGCCTCGGCGACTTGTGGCAACTGCGCTACGGCGCGCAGAATCTGTTGCCCAACGACGATACCGATGGCGACGGACTGACGAATGCGATGGAGGCGATGCTTGGCACGAATCCGTTTTCGCCGACGTCGGGACTCGCGCTCGAACTCACGCCCGGCAACGGCGGCGCGTTTAACGTGCGGTGGAGCAGCGTCGCGTGGAAACGCTACACCGTCGAAGTGAGCGCCGATCTGGTGACGTGGAGTCCGCAGCAGAGCACGGTGGGCAACGACCTGAATTTGGAGAGCGTCGCCACGCCGCTGGGCTCGGAATTCTTTTTCGCCCGGGTCGCGGTGACGGACGACGACGCCGACGGCGACGGCGTCTCCGATTGGGAGGAGCGGATGGCCGGCTATGATCCGCGCCGGATGTTTTCCGAAGGCCTCGGCAGCAACCCAACGACGCCGACGACAGGCAATCCGCGCATCACCGACCTGGAGCGTTTTCGCAGTCAACTAGCGAACAACGCCAACCTCGTGAGCATCGTCGCGATCGAACCGGAAGTCGCCGAAGGCTGGCCGCACCCGGCGGTGGCGATCGTGCGGCGGGTTGGCGGACTGAATGCGGTCACGGTTAGTTTTTCACTCGGTGGCACCGCCACTCCCGCGCAGGACTATGTCGCTCCGGGGCAGTTGAGCGTAACGATTCCGTTTGGTGCGGATCAAGCCGTCGTGGAGTTACCGCTGCTGGCTGACAGCGCCGTGGAGGGCACCGAGACCATCGTGCTTCAATTGCAAACGGGCACCGGCTACTCGCTGGATCCGGCCGGTCCCACTGGGGCGACCTTTCGCATCGCGGATGCCGCGGCTGGGCTTTCGATTGGAGAGGCGACGCGTTTTCTCCAGCAGGCGACGTTCGGTCCGACGCCGGCAGAGTTGGCGCGTGTGCGCTCGCTCGGGATCACCGGTTGGGTGGATGCGCAACTGACGCGTCCGGTCGCGCTGCATCTGCCGCTCGTGCAAACGTGGTATAACGAGCGTAATGTCGGCGGGCTCGTGATCGATAACAGCGTAATTTCCACGGAGCATCGCATCGAGGCTTTCTGGCGCCAAGCGATGCGCGACGACGACACGTCCGATCCGCTGCGCCAGCGCGTGGCTTTTGCATTTTCGCAGATTTTCGTCATCTCCGATCGCGCCTCGGCGTTGAACAACGACCATCGCGGCATGGCGGATTATCAGGATCTGCTGCTCAACCACGCGTTTGGCAACTACCGGCAACTGCTCGAGGCCGTCACACGCCATCCGTGGATGGGGCTCTATCTGAGCGCGCTCCGCAACCGCAAGGCCGCGCCCTCGCTCAATCGTTTCCCAGATGAAAATTACGGGCGGGAAATTCTGCAGTTGTTCTCCGTCGGACTCTGGCGCTTGAACGCCGATGGCACGCAGTATTTGTCGAACGGCACCGACTTGAATCCCGACGGGAATGTGGTGCCCGCGGGTCAACCGATTCCCGGCTACGGCCAAACGCAAGTAGCGGTGCTGGCGCGCGTGTTTACCGGCATGAGTTATTCGATGCGTTTTTCGAGCACGACGAACTTCACGGAAATCAACGCCACCGGATTATTCGACAGCCGCGGTGTGCCGTGGCGTCCGATGAAGATGTTCGATGGAGAGCACGATGTGGCGTCGAAACAAATCTGGTTGCCCGGTGCTACCACGCTCAATCTGCCCGCGCGCACCGCTTCGTCCGGCTCGACCGCGGGCGACGCTGATCTTGCGGCGACCCTCGATTACTTGGCGGCGCATCCGAACATCGGGCCCTTCATCGGCCAACAACTCATCCAGCGGTTGGTGACGTCGAATCCCACGCCAGCCTACGTCGCTCGGATCAGCGCCGTCTTCGCCAACAACGGCAGTGGGGTGCGTGGAGATTTGCGCGCGGTGGTGCGGGCGATCTTGCTCGATCCCGAGGCGCGCGATTTTGCGTCGGCGCTCGATCCGGTGCACGGTCAATTACGCGAGCCTTACACGCGTTATGTTTCAACGGCGCGGGCGCTCGGAGTCGGCCCGCGCGATGCTTCCTCGGGTGGGCGCTATCGCGGTTTTCAAGGCGTCGATGCCGACTTCCTGCAACGTCCACTGAGTGCGCCGTCGGTTTTTAGTTTCTACTCGCCGGATTACATTCCGCCGGGGCCGTTGCGGGCGGGTGGATTTGCGGCGCCGGAATTTCAGATTCTCAACAGCGTCACCGCGATCACCGGGGCAAATCGTTTTTCGACGGCGTTCAATGTCACCAGTTCCACCGGCATCTCGCGCTTCAATACCACCGGGATTAGCGATAGTGTGGACACTCCGACCATCAATGAGGCGCTTTGGAATTCGTCGATGGATGAGGCGCTTTGGCTGCCCGTCGCCTTGGATCCGCCGGAGGTGTTGGTCACGACCTTGGCCCGTTCGCTTTGCGCGCGACCGCTCACACCGGAGACATTTCGCGCGATCACCCGCGGGCTGCGCCGTCTGGCGGATCCGCACCAAAGCGGTCTCACGACGACGGTGCGCGACCAACGGGCGTTGCACCGCTTGCGACTTGCCGCACACCTGATCACCATCGCGCCGGAAGCTGCGGTGCTCCGCTAACCCCCGACACCCATGCCACGCCCCATCACTCGTCGCGATTTTCTTGGCCAAGCGAGTTGCGCCGCCGTCGGTTCGCTCGGGTTGCTTTCGACACTGCTCAATTTGCGCATGGCCAATTCGGCGATGGCGCAATCGCTGCTGCCGGGGAACGACTACCGTGGGCTCGTCTGTTTGTTTTTCGGTGGAGGCATGGATTCCTACAACTTGCTGCTGCCGGCCGACACTGCGCGTCATGCGGCTTATGCGGCGTCGCGCGGCGCTGTTTACGATGCGATAACCAATTCCGACGGGTTGGCGCTGCCGCTGGCGTCGATTCTCCGTTTGGCCGCAGCACCCAGTGATCCGTTTGCGTTGGGCGTGCATCCGGGTTGCGCCGATTTCGGAGGCAATCCGGGGATTCAATCACTTTACGGTGCGGGCAATTTGGCGTTCCTGGCCAACGTTGGCACGTTGGTCGAGCGGACAACGAAGACGGCCTACAACAATTCGACCGCAAAGTTGCCGCGTGCACTCTACTCGCACTCCGACCAGGTGCAGCAATGGCACACCTCCGTGGCGACCGAGGTGCGCGGACTCGGTTGGGGCGGACTGGCCGCCGATTTGCTCAACTCGAGCAATGGTGATTCGCGCGTCTCGATGAACATCTCGCTCTCGGGCCAGAATCTTTGGCAGACCGGACGCCAGGTGTTCAATTACAGCATCGGCAGCGCCGGCAGCACTTTGCCCAGTGACTATGCGTCGCCTTACGCCGCGCCAGTGGTGGGGGCGACCAGCACCACCGCGCTGCGTCAGGCCGTCCGCACGTCTGCCGTCGAGAGCATGATGCAACAACACCATCAACACCTCCTCGATAGCACGATGGTGCAGAATGTGGGCGAATCGATTGAGGCGTCGGCGGCTTTTAAGGATGCGTTTGACGATAGCGTAGTAGTGACGCCGTTCCCGGGCGATGCGACTTATCCGACCCCGGCCGGCTTCACTAGTTTTACCGACCCGGCCCGTTCGCTCGGCCAGCAACTCAAGGCCGTCATTCGCACCGCCAAGATTCGCGAGCAACTCGGGCTGCGGCGCCAGACGTTTTTTGTGAGTTACGGCGGTTGGGACCACCACGATGAAGTGATCGTGACCATGAACACGATGGTTGACGCCGTGAACCGCTGTCTGGCCGCCTATTGGCAGGCGCTCGGTGAGATTGGCCTGCGCAACGAAATGACGCTTTATACGGCGTCGGATTTCGGCCGCACGCTCACGTCCAACGGCGAAGGCTCCGATCACGCGTGGGGCGGCAATGCGATGGTGCTCGGCGGCAAGGTCGCTGGCGGACGCACCTACGGCAGTTATCCTGATCTCGCGCTCAACGGACCGAATATCGTGACGAGTCGCGGCGTCACGTTGCCCGCGCTTTCGGTCGAAGAATATTTTGCGGAGCTCGCGTTGTGGCTGGGAGTGCAGAGTCATCAACTCGTCGATGTCCTACCGCGGGTGCGCACGTTTTATACGCCGGGCGTGACGCCACCGATCGGATTCATGCGCCCGTGAAGTTGGCTCTAAATCCCGTCACGTGGCGCCGTGGGGCGTGGCTGATTGCGGTGTTGTTGATTCTCGCCGTCGGAGTGTGGTGGTGGCAGCGCTCAACTCCGGTGACGCGCTCGGTCGCGCCAAGGGCGATACCGCCGACGTTGCTCCCGCCGCGTGCGCCCGATGCGGGTCCGGCGCAAGCGTGGGAACGCTTGCTCGCGGCCGACGGCTCGGGCCGTGAAGACGCATTCTCGTTGCGCGAGTTGGTGGACACATTGCTGCAAGCAGTGCCGGTCAATCAGCGTCCGCCGCTCGGCTTCGATACGGATTTGGCGCGCGGGTTGGTGGATGTGACGATGCTCGGTGAGGCCGCGTTGCCGCCGACGCATCCGGCATTGCGCGATGGACGGTTGATTGATCGCTGGGGCAATCCGTGGCTGGTGCACCCGTTGTCGCACGATGTGATTCAACTGCGCAGCGCGGGTCCGGATGGACGACTGTTTACCGCCGACGATTTGGTGTCACCGGCGGAGGTGCCGCCGGAGCCGAAGGAAAGCGAAACTTAACGCGGACAAGAATCGAGGTTGGCAGGCGGGGCATTCCCCGTTTCGGTGAGAGCGACCTTCGTTATGCCTTGGCCCGTCTATCTCGCCTTCAAGCAGCTTTTCCCCACGGGGCGAATTTCGTTTTTCACGCTGATTTCAATTCTCGGCGTCGGCTTGGGCGTGGCGTTGATGCTCGTCTCGACGAGTGTGATGGGAGGCTTCGGTCACCAGATTCAGCGGATGATCATCGATACGCAGGGCGAAGTGCAGGTGCGGGCGCGCACGTCGATTGATCAGGCAACGGCGGTGCTCGTCGAGCGCACGCTCGGGCAGTCGGCGGACGTCGAAAATTTCGCGCCGTATGCTTCGGGCGTGGTGATGCTGGAGTTTGCGTCGCGTCCGGCGTTTCCGACGATCACGGGATTCGAACCGGAGCGGATGAAGCACGTGATCCCGCTGCAACGTTACCTCATCAGCGGTTCGTTTGATGACCTCGACGACGACTCCGTGATTCTGAGTTCGATCCTCGCGCGTTCGCTCGGCGTGCGTGTGGGCGACGTGATCAGCATTTACTCGCCGTTGATGATGGATCGGTTGAAGCGCAACGAGGTGCTGCTGCCGCGCGAGGTGCGGGTGGCGGGGATTTTTCAGATCGGCCATCAACAACTCGACAGTTCCACCGTGCTGTGCTCGGTGCGCCTGATGCAGGACCTCTACGGACTCGGGCGCATGGTGCATGGCTACAACGTGCGACTGAAAGAAGGCACGGATCCGTATCGCGCAGCCGCGGCGCTCAACGGCGGGCTGCCCGCGCCGACCTACGCGCAGACGTGGTTTGAGAGCAACGCGGACTTCCAGGCCGTGCTCAGTTTCGAACGCAACATGATCTTTTTTCTCCTCACGTTCATTATCATCGTCGCCGCGTTCTCGATCACGAGTTCGTTGCTGATGTCGGTCGTGCGCAAGACCCGCGAGATCGGCCTGCTCGCGGCGATGGGTGGACGCGCTCGCGATGTGGCCCTGTGTTTTTGCACGCAAGGACTCGTGATTGGCGTCGGCGGCATCGCGGTCGGACTCGGCATGGGGTTTGCGTTGCTGCAGTGGCGCGACGTTCTGGTGCAAGTGATCGCGCGCTTCACGATGGGCGAGGAGGCGTTCGTGAAGTTTTATCAATTCAGTTCGTTGCCCGCGCACACGCAGTCGTCGGACGTGGTGACGATTGTCGTTTTCTCGCTCGTGGCGGCGACGCTGGCCGGACTGATTCCGGCGTGGCGGGCGGCGCGGCTTCAACCGGTGGAGGCTTTGCGCAGTGAGTGATTCCGCTCCTATTCTTCGTGCTGAAGGACTGCAGAAAAACTACCGCAGCGGTGACGCGACGCTGGAGGTGTTGCGCGGCGTGGAACTCGCGGTTGCGCCGGGTGAGAGCGTGAGCATCCGCGGCGAGTCGGGCTCGGGCAAAAGCACCCTGCTAAATCTGTTGTCGGGACTCGACCGCCCTGACGCGGGCGAACTCTGGTGGGGACGCGAGGCGACGGCCCAACTTTCACTTGGCGAACTTACCGCCCGGCGCGGTCGGTTTCTCGGCATGGTGTTTCAGGCGTATTATTTGATTCCGGAAATCGACGCGCTGGCGAATGTGCTGATGGGCGCGCGCATGCTCGGACGGCCGGGCAAAGCGGAAAGGGAGCGCGCCCGCGCGCTGCTCGACCGCGTGGGCTTGTCCGAGCGCGTGAGTCACACGCCGGCGCATTTGTCGGGCGGCGAACGCCAGCGCGTGGCGGTGGCGCGGGCGCTGATGAATCGTCCGGCGGTCGTGCTCGCTGATGAGCCGACGGGCAATCTCGATGAGCGCACGGGCGAAGAGGTGATTAATTTGCTGCTCGAAGTGTGCGCCGAGGAAAAAACGGCGTTGGTGCTCGTGACGCATAACGCAGCCCACGCTCGTCGCGCGCATCGCGAACTGTTGTTGCGCAAAGGTCAGTTCGTCTGACGCGGAAACGGTGGCGACGGCGAGCTTGCCCACATGAAGCGAGCGACTAGGACTGAGGCATGATGATTCTTCAGCAACTGCGAACACGTTTGGTAGTGGCGGCGACGATGGTTGGTTTGTTCGCCGCGCCGGCGTGCGCCGGCACCAGCGTGAATCTGAATCCCCTCGCAGAATCCTACGTGAAGCTCGCGCTCGCGGCTGGGGTGCACGACGGCGATTATGTGGATGCCTATTACGGTCCACCCGAGTGGCGCGCCGCCGCCGAGCAGGAGAAGTTGCCGTTGTCCGACGTGCGGGCGCGGCTGAACGACTTGGGTGCTGCGTTGGCGACGGCGGGCGCGGAGTTATCGGATCGCAGTCCCGAGCAACGCCAGCGCCTCGCCAATTTGGTGGCGCAGGTGCGCGCGCTTCGCACGCGGCTGGCGCAGATTGCGGGCGAAAAATTCAGTTTCGATGAGGAATCGCGTCTCATCTACGACACGATTGCCCCGCATCACAGCGCCGAGTATTACGACGCCGTGCTGGCCGAACTCGACAAGGCACTCTTGGGCGAGGGAAGTGTCGCGGCGCGCTATCAGGCGTTTCGCAATCGCTTTATCATCCCGCCGGAGCGGTTGGACGCCGTATTCCGTGCCGCCATTGCTGAAGCTCGTGCACGGACGTTGCAGCAAATTCCTCTCCCCGCGGATGAGGAGTTCGTGCTCGAATACGTCTCCGGCAAACCATGGAGCGGCTACAACTGGTATCAAGGTGCGGCCCGCAGTCTCATCCAGATCAACACCGAGTTGCCCATCTTCATCGATCGTGCAGTGGACCTTGCGGCGCACGAGGGCTATCCGGGGCACCACGTATACAGCGCGCGACTCGAGCAAAAGCTCATGCGGGATCGCGGCTGGGTGGAGTTTTCGGTCAATCCACTTTTCGGTCCCAACGCGATCATCGCGGAAGGCAGCGCCAACTACGGCATTGAGGTCGCTTTCCCCGGGGATGAGAAACTCGCCTTCGAACGCGACGTGCTTTATCCGCTCGCGGGTCTCGATCCGGCGCTCGCCGACGATTATCGCCGCGTGCTCGCGTTGACCAAGCAACTCAACTTTGCGGGCAACGAGGCCGCGCGCGACTACCTCGACGGTCGCATCAGCGCGGAGGAGTGCGTCGCGTGGCTTGAGAAATATTCCCTGATGGAGCCCGCGCGCGCGCGGCAGCGACTGAAGTTCATCGAGAAATACCGCGCCTACGTCATCACCTATAATCACGGCCTCAAGTTGGTCGGCGACTGGGTGGAAGTGCGCACTGGTGGCGAGGTGAGTCGGCGCTGGGAGATTTTCACCGAACTGATTTCTTCGCCATTCCTTCCGTCGGACTTGAAGTGACGCAGCGCCGCTTTGGGTCGGAGCCAAAAGAGACTGGCAGTGCGGAGGGTCGCCGCTAGGTTCGCGCTCATGGCCAAATCGAAGATTAAGTGCGGCGTCGCGGGCGTGGGTTCGCTGGGGCAGCATCACGCGCGCATTTACGCGAGTCTCTCCAACGTGGAGTTGGTCGGGATCTACGAAACCAGCGATGCGCGGGCGGCCGAAATTTGCGCCAAGCACAACTGCCGCCGCTTTGCCACCATCGCCGAACTCGGCGAAGCCTGCGACGCGGTCAGTGTCGTGGTGCCGACGGATCGACACGCGGAAGTAGCGTTGCCGTTGCTGGAGCAAGGTTGCCATTTGCTGATTGAGAAACCGATTTGCGCCAGCCTCGCCGAAGCAGAGCAAGTGCTGGCGGCCGCGCAGCGGTTCAACTGCCTCGTGCAAGTCGGCCACGTGGAGCACTTCAATCCGGTGATGAGTTTTCTGGAGAAGCACGCGAATCACCCGCAATACATCACGGCGGAACGGCTCGCTCCGTATCAGACGCGCGGCACCGAGGTGGGCGTGGTGCTGGATCTGATGATTCACGACATCGGCATCGTGTTGGCGTTGGTGAAATCACCGATCCGCAAGATCGACAGCGTAGGCATCAACGTGCTCTCGAAGACCGAGGATATCGCGAACGCGCGGATCGAATTTGAGAATGATTGTGTGGCGAACTTGAGTGCGTCGCGCATGAGTCTGAAAAAGAACCGCGAGATTCGCATTTTCCAGGACAACGCCTACCTTTCGCTCGATTTCATGAATCAGAAAGGTCACCTCGTGAAGAAGAGCGACCTGATCACTTACGGTCTGAAATTGAAAGTGGGTTTGGCGAAAGCGGGCGACTCGTCGTCGATTCCGGTAAACGAGATTCCGATCGAGAAAGGCGAGCCGCTCGCGATCGAGCTGGCGCATTTCATTGAGAGCGTCAGCGCGGTGCAGCAACCCAAGGTGGGCGGCGCGCTCGGCAAGTCGGCGCTGGAAGTGGCCATCGCGATCACGGAACAAATCCGCGCGAAGAAAAAATAGCGCCGGGCGAACGACGTGCGATCATGAGTAATCCGATGCTGCCTTTTGCGCTGCCTGCTCCGCAGGACGGAGGGGTGGATTTGTTGCTGATTGCCGGAGAACACTCGGGCGACGAACACGCGGCACGGGTCCTGCGCGAACTTAAACTCAAGCAACCGCACTTGCGCGTGTGCGCACTCGGTGGTCCGGAGATTGCAGCGGCCGGCGGGCAGGTGTTGCACGATCTGACGGCGACATCAGTCGTGGGCTTTGTCGAAGTGTTGAAGCACTACTCGTTTTTCAAGGCGTTGTTCGATGCCACGCTGACGTGGATCGAACAGCATCGACCGCGCGCGGTGTGTTTTGTCGATTATCCGGGATTCAATCTCCGGCTCGCGGCGCAATTGCGCGCGCGCGGACTGAGCGTGAAAGGTGGCGGGACGATTCGCACGCTGTTCTATATTTCGCCGCAAATCTGGGCGTGGAAAGCGAAGCGGCGCTTCACGATGGCGCGCGACCTCGATGCCGTGGCGACGATTTTTCCGTTCGAGCCGGCATGCTATGCCGACACGACTTTGCCCGCGGAGTTTGTGGGGCATCCGTTTTTGGCGGACGACTACGTGGCGCCGGTGCGCTATGAGGCGGCGGGCCCGATTCTGTTGTTGCCCGGCAGCCGCATCCAAGCGGTGACACGGATTTTGCCACTGCTGCTTGGCGGGTTTGCGGATTATCGCAAAACGCAGCCAGACGCGCGCGCGGTCGTGCTCTATCCGAGTGATGAGGTCGCAACAGTGGTGCGCGAGGAGTTGGCGCAATGGCTGGAGTTGACTGCGGCGGTGACGGTGCAACCGGTGGCCGAAAGCGGTGCGCACGGTGCACAATTGGCGGCGTCGGCGGTGCTGACGTCGAGCGGCACGATGTCGCTGCATTGCGCGTTAGCGGAGATACCCGGTGCGATCGCTTACCGGACGAACACGTTGACCTATTGGTTGGCGCGGTGGTGGGTGAAAATCGACTACATCGGCATTGCGAATTTGCTGCTGAAGGAGCCGATGTATCCGGAATTCATTCAAGGGGCGGCGACACGTTCCGCGCTGGGGCAGCAATTACGCGAATGCACCGATGAGCCCGCGCGGTTGGCCGCCGTGCGGCAGCAAGCGGGGCGCTTGCGGGGCCTATTGAGCGCGCCCACGCGTGGTTCAGCGGCGGATTGGGTTTTGGCACGACTCGACGGCGCTAAGCCAAGCGAGCGAGAAGAAGGGGATTTGCGGTAAAATGTGATCCGAGACGGTTCCCGTGCGGCACAAGTATATCGGAGGCAATGGGCTGGGCGGGAGCAGGAATGCGCGAATTCGGCCAAGAATCATTTGAGTAAGCGTAGCTGGTGCCGATGAGAGGCGTAACTCCAGATGGCCTTTCTACGAAACATTCGCCGCTCGACCAAGAGCCGGTGGTTGGCGGCGTTAGTCTTCGCCACCAGTGTTGGGCTTACGCTGGTCGCTTGGCGCGTAGCTTCGAATGAAGTTTTCCGCGCGGAGCAAGTGGGCTTCGAACGCTCAGGTGAGCGCGTGGTGGCGATGTTGCAGAATCGCTTCGAGAGCGCCGCGCAAGCCGTGCATGGCGCGCGCGCTTTGATCGCCGCGAGCAACTATGTCGATGCCACGGAATGGCGAAACTACACGCAGACATTGCAGCCGTATTTCCGTTCGGGAATGGTGGGCTTGGGCTTTGTCGAGCGCGTGTCGCCGGCAGATTTGGCGCAATTTCAAGAACGCGTGCGTGGCGAAGGCATTCCTCAATTTCGAAGCGAAGACGCCGGCACCGTGGAGAAATTTTATGTCGTTACACGAATTGAGCCGCTGGATTCCAATTGGGGAATGCTGGGGCTGAATCTATTCGCGCACAACACGCGCCGCGCCGCCGCCGAGGTAGCGATGCGCACGGGCCAACTCGCCATGAGCCAGCGACTGCGCATCAGGGATGGGCAGAGTGAATCCAGTGGATTTTGGATGCTGTTGCCGGTCTATCGTCCCGGCCTGCCAGTGACTACGGAATCAGAGCGCGAATTCGCGTTACAGGGATGGGTCTATGCTGCGCTGCGTTTGGATGATATTGTCAGCGGAGTGGCGGAAGCGATGGGGAAAAACATCGCGATGGCGGCCTACGATGGTGATCCGGGTGATTCGTCGACGCTGTTTTATTCCTCGAGCGGCTATGGGGCGAATGAAGTGCTTTCACTCACTTTGCCGTTGACCTTGTATGGGAGGCACTGGCACGTGCAGTTTCGCTCGGAGGCGCGGCTGGAGGAGTTTGCCAATTTTGCGTTGCCCAAAATCGTCTTGATTGGCGGGTTGCTGCTGTCGGGTCTTGGGGCGTTTCTGACGCACGTGTTGGTCAGTGCGCGGGCACGGGCGATGGCCTTGGCGGATCGGATGACGATGGATATTGCGCAACGCGAAGCGCAGTTTCGCTTCATTCTCAATGCCTTGCCAATGGGCGTGAGCTGGCTGCGTTTTAGCGAAAATCGGGTCGAGACTTGGGTTAACGACGCGGTGGTGGAGCTAACGGGCCTGACGCGGGAAGAGGCTCTCGATCCGTCGGCTTATCGCGCGATTACGGATGAAGTGGATTGGGCGCGGCAAGAAGAAGGCTACGCCAAACTGCACCGCGGTGAGGCCGACTCGTTTACCATCGAAAAAAACTACCGCCGCCGCGATGGCTTAGCGCGGGCGTGTATTTTGCACGTGCGGGTTTACCGCGATGAGCGTGGACAGATTTTGCAAGAGGTGTCGGTGGCGATGGACGTCAGCGAACGGCACAAAATGGAGCAGAAACTGAAGGAGCAGGAGAAGCTCTTCCGCTTCATCTTTGAGTCAGTGCCGGTGGGTCTTTCTTGGGCAATCCCAGGGCAGTCCGGCAGTCGCATCGTCAACGCGGAGCACACGCGCCTGACGGGAGTGCCGGTGGAGCGTGCGTCGGACGACGCGGCGTTTGAAGAGAGTTCGCATCCCGAAGACTACGCTCGGCAGCGGGTGCTCGTGCAGCAAATGAAACTTGGGTTGATCGACCGTTTCACTTTGGAAAAACGCTATCAGCGAGCGGACGGTTCGGTTACCTGGGTTCATTTGTCCCGGCGTCTCTACCGCGATGAAAAGGGAAATCCGGTGCAGGAATTGAATGCGCTGATGGACATCACCGCGCTCAAACAAGCACAGGAGGAATTGGCGGCGGCGAAAGAAGATGCCGATCAGTTCAACGCCCAACTGGAAAACGCGATCACCCACGCGCAACAATCCGCGTTGGAAGCGAATCTCGCGAGCCAGGCCAAGAGTCAGTTCCTCGCGATGATGAGCCATGAAATTCGCACACCGATGAATGGCGTCATCGGCATGACGAGTCTATTGCTGGATTCGCCGTTGACGCGCGACCAACGCGAGTTTGCCGAGACGATTCGCTCGAGCGGCGATGCCTTGCTCACGATCATCAACGACATTCTCGATTTCTCGAAGATCGAGTCGGGCAAACTGGAACTTGAGCATACGGAATTTTCTTTGCGCGACTGCGTGGAAGGCGCCCTCGATGTGTTGGCGACGCGCGCAGCCGAGAAGCGGATCGATTTGCTCTACGAAATCGCGGACGGCACGCCGGGTTCGGTGCAAGGAGACGCCGCGCGTCTGCGGCAAATCGTGGTCAATCTCTTGGGCAATGCCATCAAGTTCACCAGCGCGGGCGAAGTGGTCTTGTCCGTCAAGGCCGAGTTCCAAACGTCAAGTGAAGCCGAACTGCAGTTCGCTGTGCGCGATACGGGCATCGGCATTCCGCCGGAAGCGATCGGGCGGCTCTTCCAATCATTCACGCAAGTTGATGCGTCGACGACACGCAAGTTCGGCGGCACGGGCCTCGGGCTCGCGATCAGCAAACGCCTGGTCGCGCTGATGGGCGGAAAAATGTGGGTCGAAAGCGAGATCGGCAAGGGCTCGACCTTCTACTTCACACTCAAAGTGGCGGTGGTGCCGAGCAAGCCGCGTCCCTTTGCCAATGTCGCCCGCAATACGCTCGAAGGAAAACATCTCCTGATGGTCGATGACAACGCGACCAATCTGCGCATCCTCGGTCAACTCGCACGCGGCTGGGGCATGATCGCACATGGCGTGGCCGAGCCCGCCGAAGCAATCGAGTTGCTGCGCGGAGGTCGACACTTTGATCTCGCCATTCTCGATATGCAGATGCCGAGCATGGACGGTGAAATGCTCGCCGCCGAAATCAGGCAGTTCCTGACTGCGGATCAATTGCCGTTGGTCTTGCTTTCCTCACTCGGCCAGCGCACGCGGAGCGATCTGTTTGCGGCCAATCTCACCAAGCCCGTCAAGCCATCGCAGTTGCTCGATGCATTGGGCCGTTTGATCACAAGAGTGCCTCATTCGAGCACCCATACCGACAACGAAAACGTCGTGACGGTGCCGCTTCCCGTTAGTTCCGCTCCGCTCGTGCCGGCGGCAACAGTGCGCATCCTCTTGGCGGAGGACAATCCAGTGAATCAGAAGGTGGCGACACATTTGCTGCGCAGTCTGAAATACACCGCCGATCTTGCGTGCAATGGCGTCGAAGTCCTCCAAGCGGTGCGGCGTCAAACCTACGACATCATCTTACTTGATGTGCAGATGCCTGAAATGGACGGCCTGACGGCGGCGCGGCAATTGGTGATCGATTATCCGAATCCGGCCACCCGCCCGTGGATTATTGCACTGACCGCCAATGCCATGCAGGGCGACCGCGAGCTTTGCCTGGCCGCGGGCATGGACGATTACCTCTCGAAGCCGATTAAATCCGCCGATCTCGATGCCGCGATCAAGCGCGCGCAGCTCAACCATGAGCCGACCATTGCAGTGAGTTGAGGGTAGGTGCGGGCGGGAACGGTCGCGCTCGGAGCAACTCGACCTCGGGCGACTGGGCGCAGGAGCGCCGCGGGCGGCTTACTTCAGGGAAGATTTTTGCGGCGCCACGCTGCCCAGCGAATGAGCGACTTGGGGCCAGAGATGCGCGGTGCGCTCGGCGAGAATCGCGCGGCACTTCGCCACTTCCGCTTGGCGCTGTGCCAAATTCGATTCGGCAATCTGCGCGAGGTCGTCGAGATTGTAGAGGTAGACGTTGGGCACGGTCGTGCAGGCTGGGTCGATGTCGCGCGGCAGTGCGAGATCGATCAGGAAAAGTGGGCGACCTGCGCGGTGCTTCATCGCCGCCGCGGCCAATTCGCGGGTGATGACGAGATTTGGTGACGAGGTGGAACTCGCCACGACATCCGAAGCGGCGAGCAACTCGGGCAATTCGGCCATCGTGGCCGCCCAGCCGCCGGTTGCCGCTGCGGTCGCTTCGGCGCGTGACAGCGTGCGGCTGGCTACGGTGATGGAGCGGGCGCCGCGACTTTGGTAGGCTTGGGCGGTCTTCAGGCCGATTTCGCCGGCACCAACGACGAGGATTTTTACTGGGTCGAGTTCGCCGAAAATTTTACCCGCCAAATCCACGGCAACGGTGGCGATACTGATTTGTCCGGCACCGATTCCGGTGTGCGTGCGAATGTGTTTCGCCGCCTGAAAAGTTTTTTGAAACACGCGGTTGAGCACGGGCCCCGTCCACTTGGCGGCTAAGGCGCGGTCGTAGGCGTCCTTTACTTGGCCAAGGATTTCAACTTCGCCGACGATCTGGGAGTCGAGTCCGGAAGCGACATCGAAGAGGTGGCCGATGGCGTCATGATTTTCGCGTTGCACCAGCACGCTGGAAAGTTCTTCCGGCGCGCAGCCGGTTACTTCGCTCAGCAGTCGGCGGACGGCGTCAATAGCCGCGGAATTGTGCGCGACGCTGTAAAGCTCGATGCGGTTGCAGGTGTTGAGGAGGGCGAATTCGCGCACGCCCGCTGTGGCGCGCAGGCGTTGCACGAGTTGTTCCGTGCGTTGACTGTCGAACGCGAGTTTCTCACGCACGGCTAAGGGCGCGGTGTGGTGGCTGGCACCGAGGAGAACGAGAACAGGGGCAGCGTGATCCATGGCTCAGGGCGCCGGCGTGAGGATGACGCGAGTGTCGCGTTGGTTGGCATTGACCGGCCCGAGCGAAGCCATGGCGAAGAAAAACAAAGCCACGCAGGCCCACGAAAGGCGCGTGCCAAAGAGTTTGCCGCGCCAGCGCAGGAAGAGCGCGATCGCATAAATCAACCAAACCGAAAGGGTGATGAGCAGCTTCGGCCAGTGCACCGAAGCCGTATCCCGCACCCACCACGACGCGCCGACGCTGAGCGAAATCGTCAACAGGCCGACGCCGGCGAGCAGCATCCGGTAGTTGATCTGGTTGAGTTGCACGAGCGAGGGCAGGAACCAAAAGAGACCGTCGAGCCGCTTCTGTTTCAGCGCCCAGTTTTGCAAAAGGTGCATGACGGACGTCAGCGCCAGCAGGCCGAAAACGCCGTAACTGAAAACTGCGAGTGCCGCGTGAAATTCGATCCACGCATTCGGAAAGATGCGGGCGTTGCGCACGGCGTCCCACTGCGGAATCAGCAGCGCGATCGTGGCGAGGCTCGCGGCGTAACCGGAAGTGAACAGACCGAGCAAACTGACGCGAAAGGCCGGCCCGACGACGAAGTAGAGCACCATGGCCGACCACGCGACGAATTGGATAATTTCAAACTGGTTACCCAGCGGACAACCACCGGTCGCCATGCCGCGCAGGTAAAGTCCGGCCGTGTGACTCGACAGACCGAACGCGAGGAGAATGACCAACATCGTGCGGCCGCCAGCGGGTTGCTGGCGGCGGGGCAGGCGAACGCAGCCGACAATGAACCCAGCGAGATAAAACAAGGCACCAAGCCAGATAATGCCGCGGTCCGTGAGCACGAGGTCCATGGCGTCAAGTTGGCGAGCGGGCGGCGGGCTCGCAAGCATTGGGACAGGGTATTAGCACGCGCGGGAAGAATCGTCGCTCGCACTGATTTACCCTTGTGCACCCCGTGCCTCCGCCCGCTAGGCTGGCGCATGGTTTTTCCGGCGCATTTGGGATGGAGGGGTTGGTGCTGGCCCGTGTTGCTCGCGGGTATGATTGTCTATGCCTCGGGCACGGGAAATGTCGCGGGGCCGAGAATCATCGGCTTCGACAAAGTAGCGCATTTCTTCGTCTTTGGCCTGCTCGCGACGCTGGTGGTGCGCAACGGCTTCGCGCGCCGCCGCGCCTGGCTCGCGATCGTAATCGTGTCGGCGTTCGGCGCCTCGGACGAATGGCATCAAAGCTTCACGCCGGGGCGCACGATGCAAGTGGCTGATTGGGTCGCAGACACGCTCGGCGCCATCGTCGCCGTCGCCGTTTACACGCGGTGGACGGGTTACCAACGCTGGTTGGAAGCCCCGCTGCGCCGATTGGGCAAGAGCCGGATTGAAAAATCGTCGCAGTTGTCGCCCAATAGCGACCTCGCATGAACGCCACCGCGGCCCACGCTCGTCTCCGTCAACTCCGCGCCGAAATTGCGCGGCACGACGAGCTCTATTACCGCGCCGCCACGCCGGAAATCACCGATCGCGACTACGATCGCTTGAAGGAGGAACTCGCCGCGCTCGAAACCCAATTTCCGGCGCAGGCCAGCGACGCGTCGCCGACGCAGGCCGTGGGCGATGACCGCTTGGCGGGCTTCTCCACTTACCGGCACCGCTCGCCGATGCAGAGTCTCGATAACACGTATTCCGAAGAGGAACTCCGCGCGTTTCATACGCGCCTCGTGAAGCAGTTGGGGGGCGAGGAATTGGCCTACGTGGTCGAGCCGAAGATCGACGGACTCGCCGTGAGCCTGACCTACGAACGCGGCCAACTCGTGCGCGCCACGACGCGCGGTAACGGTGAGGAGGGCGACGATGTCACCGCCAACGTGCGCACGATTCACTCCTTGCCGCACACGCTCGCGGCGACCGACGGCACGCCCGTGCCGGACGTGATCGAGATTCGCGGCGAAATCTATCTCACTACTGCAGAATTTCAGCGCATCAACCAAGCCCGCGAAGAAGCCGGTGAGGCACTCTACGCGAATCCGCGCAACCTCGCCGCGGGCACGGTAAAATTGCTCGATTCCAAGGAAGTGGCGCAGCGTAAACTGGAGATCGTCCTCTACGGACTCGGCTTCTGCGAACCGAGCGTAGCGGATTCGCAGCACGCTTTCCATGCCTTGGTGCAACAATGGCGCTTGCCGACGGTGGAGCGGCTCTGGCCCGCGCAAGGGATCGACGCCGTGTGCGCCGCCGTGCGCGAACTCGACCAGTTGCGCCACAGCTTCCATTACGGCACCGACGGCGCGGTGGTGAAACTCGACGAATTTGCCCTGCAACGCGAAGCGGGCCGCACGGCCAAAGCGCCGCGTTGGGCCATCGCCTACAAATTCGAACCCGAACGCGCGGAGACACGCATCAACGCCATCACGGTGCAAGTGGGTCGCACGGGCGTGCTCACACCGGTGGCGGAACTCGAACCGGTAACACTTTCCGGGAGCACGGTGGCGCGCGCGACGTTGCACAATCGCGACGAGATCGAACGCAAAGACATCCGCGTGGGCGACTACGTGTGGGTGGAGAAAGCGGGCGAAGTTATCCCGGCCGTGATCGCGGTGAATCAAGCCCGCCGCACGCCCGAGTGCGTGCCGTATCGGTTTCCCGAGCATTGTCCGGTCTGCGGCACCGGCGTGATTCAAATTGAGGGCGAAGTCGCGCTGCGCTGCCCGAACGCGAATTGCCCGACACAGGTTCGGAGGCGCTTGACGCACTTTGTTTCCAAATCCGCGTTGGACATCGACGGCTTAGGCACCGCGATGGTGGATGAACTCGTCGGGCGGGGATGGGTGAAGGAGCTGCCGGATATTTTCGAGTTAAGGCGCGCCGATTTGTTATTGCTCGGCAAGAACGTGGAAAAATCCGCCGACAACCTGCTCGCGGCGATCGAAGCCAGTAAGCAGTGCGAACTCTGGCGCTTGATTCACGGGCTCGGCATTCCGCACGTCGGCGTCGCAGCGGCAAAGGACCTTGCGACGCACTTTCGCGAATTGCAGGCGCTGGCGGATGCGAAATTCGAGGATTTCGTGGCGGAGAAAACCACGATCATTTCCGGTATTGGCGAAGTGATGGCACAGGCGATTACGGGATTTTTCAACGAACCGCGCAACCGAGCGCTCGTGCTCGATTTGTTGCACGCGGGAGTGCGACCGGTTGTGCCAGTGGCCCGTGAAGCCAGTAGCGCAACGTTTGCCGGCAAGACATTCGTGCTCACCGGCACGCTGCCGAGTATGACGCGCGATGAAGCAGCGGCGTTGGTCGAAGCTGCGGGCGGCAAAGTCGCGGGCAGCGTGAGCAAACGCACCAGCTTCGTCCTGGCGGGCGAAGAGGCGGGCTCCAAACTCGAAAAAGCACGCGCGCTCGGCGTGCCCGTGATCGACGAAAGCGAATTTAAGCGGATGCTGGCGGGCGGTTCTGCGTAACGGGTTTGCCATCGCCGTCGACTGAGAGAGGTCCGGCGCCGGACAGCATCACCACCGTGAGCAACACGAGCACGAGCGCGGAGAATTCCAGTGATTGGCTCGGGGCGAACAATCCGTCGGTGCGATGAATGAGAAGCACCGCGCCGGCTAGAATGGGAACTTGCACGCCCGCTGCGATCCTCGTGAGCAATCCAGCCATGAGCAGCAGGCCGCCGACAAAATGCGCGATCGCCACATAATGCAGCAACGCGGCGGTGAGCAGCCACGTATGGCCGGTTCGTTGGATTATTTCCGTGATGTGATCGGCGCGTGTGCTGGTGAACATCAGCACACCGCGAACAAACAGCCCGAGGCCCAGATAAATCCGGACGAGATCGAGCCAGACCTTGGGATGGGCTTCCGCCCAGTCGAACCATTGACGCAACTTTTCCATGGGGCACCTCTGAGTTGACGTGGAGCGTCGGTGGGCGTCGTGTCCACCGAACGTTGCGGAGCTTACCGCGCCCGCTGCTGAGGTCAACGGTCAGGGTCGTGGGCCGATTGTAGTCGGTGTGCGCCGTTGCAATACCGCCCGTAACAGCGCAGGCGCAAGGCGAGCGACTGACGAATTAGTAACCTTGCCGCTGCAACTGCAGACTGAGCTGCTGTTGGAATTCCTTCACGTCGGCGGCACTCGGTTTGTAAGTCGGTTGTCCGGTGTCGAGCATCAGGCGTCCTTGTTGGTCGAGCGCCCATTTGCCGCTCACGCCGTCGCTAAAGATGACGCTGCCGCTGGCCACGGACCCTGGCCGCACGATCCGATCAACGTCAACGCTGACCGAGCCGCCGAGGGCAGCTTCGTCGCCGGGCAAATCGTGGTTCGCAAGTTCGTCTTCGTCATCATTGGCGGCGGCACCGGCCGGAGCTTGCGGGGCGGCGGCCGGAGCGGGCATGCGGGCCTTGGTGACGTCGTTCGTGTCCACTTTCGGCGTCGGATCCTGCAGGGCGAGGTCGAGGTCATCGACGAGGAAGCGCACGTCGCGGTAGGTCAGCGAAAGTTGAAAATGCTCCGCGAGCTTTTTTTGCACCCCGGAGAGATTGTCTCCGGCGGCGATCCAAGTGGCGATGGTCTGTTTTTGTTCAGGCGTAAGAGTCATGGCAATCGGGCGCGAGGCGCCGTGAGGGAGAATTTAGTAGTCATCCTGCGCGAAAGGACAAGCGCGGCATCGGCGAAAACACCACAGGCCCGACCGCAGTCGAGCCTGTGGCGATTACGAGTGGGTCTGAAAAAATCGTTACTTCGAGAGCTGCGCTTTCAGAAAGTCGACGCTGCCGCGCACGGAGTCGTCGGTTTCCATCATATTTTCGACGGTCTTGATCGCGTGAATCACGGTGCCGTGGTCGCGTCCGCCGAAGGCGTCACCGATTTCCTGCAGCGAATGGCGCGTGAGGAGTCGGGAGAGATACATCGCGATCTGGCGCGGGAACGCGATGGCGTTGGGCCGGCGCTTGCTCGTCATGTCCGTGTGCCGGATCTGATAGTGGTCGGCGACGCGCTTTTGGATCGCTTCGACATTCAGGCGATTCTGCGCCTCTTCCATCAACACGTCTTTGAGCAGATTCTCGGCTGTGGGTAAATCGAGTGGCTTGCCGGTCAGCGCGGAGTAACTGGAAACTTTGATCAACGCGCCTTCGAGGCGGCGGATGTTTTTCGAAATGTGCCGCGCGATGAACTCCAGCACTGGCATCGGAATGTCGATCTTGAGCGTGGCGGTTTTGGTCCGCAAAATTGCGACGCGCGTTTCAAAATCAGGCGATTGGATGTCGGCGGCGAGTCCCCATTGGAAACGCGAGACGAGACGTGCTTCGAGGGCGGCGATCTCGGTGACGGGGCGGTCGCTGGAGAGGACGATCTGTTTGCTCGACTCGAAGAGGTCGTTGAAAGTGTGGAAAAATTCTTCCTGGATGCGCTCTTTGCCGGCAAGGAATTGCACGTCGTCGATCAGGAGCACGTCGACGTTGCGGTAACGTTGGCGGAATTTCGTCAGCGAGTTTTCTTGAATTGCGTGAATGAACTCGTTGGTGAACTTCTCCGTCGAGAGGTAAGCGACGCGCGAATCGGGATTGCGCTGCAAGATGCTGTGCCCGATGGCGTGCATCAAATGGGTTTTGCCGAGACCAGTGCTGCCGTGAATGAACAGCGGGTTGTAGGCCTGCGCGGGTGCTTGGGCGACCGCGAGTGAGGCGGCGTGGGCAAGTTGGTTATTCGAGCCGACGACGAAATTCTCGAACAAGTTGCGCGGGTTGAGTGTGCCGGAGATGGCTTGGCGCTCGTCGTAACGCGTCGTGCGCGGTTTCACCGTCGTCATGCGAGAACGTGTCGTCGACTCCGTTCGCGTTACGTGCGCTGCCACCCCGTTGTTGGCCGACTCGGCTTTGCGCAACGTCACATGAACCAAGCGACCGGACGCGAGACGCAGGCGCTGCGAAATCAGATCGAGATAGTTGTCGTGCACCCAAATCGCCGCGAAATCATTGGGCACGCCAAGCACGATGGAATCTTCCGTCGCTTCGAGGCACGTCATCGGCTCAAACCACATCTGGAACACGTCGTCCGGGAATAGACCTTTGAGGTCACATTTCACGGTTTCCCAGAGATTGGCTTGAGTGGGGTGCGGGGGCATGAGCGGTCGGGTAATGGCGGTGTTATTCACACTCCGCGTTCGGCAACCTTGCAACCCTAACCGCTTTGAAGTCCGGCAGCAGTGTTCTAACAGGCAAAATGGGTCTCTAGCTGGCTTCCTCTGGAGCTCGGAGAGTCACCTATGGAAAGTCATGGTAGCTAGGGTCTAAGGGAAAACCTGAACAACAACGCAAACTGTCAACGAAACGGAAGAGGCAAAGAACGAACGAGAGGAGATTCTTTAAACGAGAAACACTAGATAACGTGAATCCAAAAAGGCCTTTCAAGGCCAACTTTCCGACAACTTGTTCACATCGCGGAGAGGATAACTTTTTTCATTTTTGGATTGCTGAAATCAAAGCGAATGCGGGGAACGAATTTCCCCTCTGAAATCACCGTCGCGCGGATTCTCGCTTGGTCAAAAAACGTCCGCACCACGCGCACTCCGCGCCAATGATTGGCGAATAAATTACAGCGCAAAAATTGTTGTCGCCAAAAATTGCACCTCTTCGCCACCGCCACGAGGCCTCGATCGCCAGTGACGGTGGTTTTTTCTCTAGCGTGCGTGATGCGGTTCAGGCTCGATCCACTTTCCGTGTTCGCGAATGAGCGCGACCAAGCGCGCGTCGGCTTCGATCTGCGGAATGTTATATTGGACGCACATTTTTCCCACGTAGAGATTGATTTTTCCCGGCGCGCCACCGACGTAGCCGAAATCGGCATCAGCCATTTCGCCGGGGCCGTTCACGATGCAACCCATGATGGCGATCTTCACGCCCTTGAGGTGACCGGTCTGCGCGCGGATGCGCTGCGTTGTCGTCTGCAAATCGAACAGTGTGCGTCCGCAACTCGGACACGCGACAAATTCCGTCTTCGACGAACGCGTGCCCGCGCCCTGCAGCACATTGTAAGTCAACTTCGTGGCGCGCACCAAATCCGTTTCCGTCTCAATGCTCACGAGATCGCCGAGCCCGTCGCAGAGCGAACTGCCGGTGAGCAAACTCGCTTCGAGTAATTTGCTGAGAAAATCCGTGCCCGGTTGCACCGCCGTCGCCGCGGTATTGCGAATCCACACCGGTGCCGCGAATCCCAGCGCCCGCAAACTCGCGCGCAAGCGGCGATACGCGCCAATGGCGTGACCCGCGCCGCTCGCATCCGATTGCGTGAAGACCAAGTTCGCTCCACCCAACTCGCGCAACGTCGGTGCGAGCGCGTGGATGGCATCGGCGTTCGTGTCGAGCGCGAGAAAATGTCCGCGGGCGCGCACCAACGCGACGAATTCACGGAGCATGTCGCCATCGTTCGCTTGGAATTTCTTTACGACGAGCAACCGCCCGCCGTCATCGACGAGCAGGGGCGTGAGATCGGCGGCGTTGAGCAACGAACCGAGTTCGATCGCGAGAAATTCGATGGGCAGCGTTAGTTTGCGCACGGCCGTTGCGAGATCGGCGAGGTCGCTCGGTGTAGCAGCGCGCACGAGCAGTCCTTCGACCGGCGTGTCTTTCAAATGCGGGGCGGAGAGTTGTTGCGCGGCCGCCGCCAAGCGGTCGGGTGAGCCGAGTTGCACGATGACGCGCGGCGGTTGCTCCGGACCAACGTGACATGTGGCGGAGAGTTCCAACGGCGACGTGTTGCGCCGCGTGTAGGTAAACGGGTCGACATCGTCGCTGCTCTCGTCACCAGCGGGCGGCGGCAGTTTCCACAGACTCATCACTTTGTCGGCGAGCGCGCGCGCGACGGGAATTTCGTAGACGGAATCCTCGGTGAGCGACACGCGAATGGTGTCGCCAAGTCCATCGAGCAACAAACTGCCGATGCCGATCGCACTCTTGATGCGACCGTCTTCGCCGTCGCCCGCTTCGGTCACGCCAAGGTGCAACGGGTAGGGGCGGTGGGAGCGATCCATCCGGTCCACGAGCAACCGATAAGCCTGAATCATCACCTTCGGGTTGCTCGCCTTCATCGAGAGAATCAGATCATGGTAACCATGTGACTCCGCGATGCGGACAAATTCCAACGCGCTTTCCACCATGCCAAGCGGCGTGTCACCGTAGCGATTCATGATGCGGTCTGAAAGCGAACCGTGATTCGTGCCGATGCGCATCGATCGCCCAAGTGTTTTGCAACGCAGGACCAGCGGCGAAAACGCCTCGTGCAACTGCACCAGCTCCCGCTCGTAAACCGCGTTGGTGTATTCTTTCACCGCGAATTTCTTCTTGTCCGCATAATTGCCCGGATTCACACGCACTTTTTCGACGTGCTCGACGGCTTCCAGCGCGGCCTTCGGGAGAAAATGAATATCGGCGACGAGCGGCACGTGATCGAAACCGGCGGCACTGAGCTTGGCGCGGATGTCACGCAAGCATTGCGCGGCGGCGACGTTCGGCGCGGTGACGCGCACGATTTCGCAACCGACTACCGCCAGCGCGATTGATTGCTTCACGGTCGCGTCGATGTCCTGCGTATCGCTGGTGGTCATCGACTGGATGCGCAGCGGATTCGCCCCGCCGACGCCGACGCCGCCGATGTTCACTTCGACCGAGCGGCGGCGTTGCGTGTGATAACGAGAAGCGCAGTAAGACATGGCGGAGTGAGCGAGTCAGTTCAGCGAACGAGATTCAACGCAACGTGAGCCGAGCGCCTCGGTTAAGGTTTCGCCGGTGCCGGTTCGGTGGCCGGCGTCTTTTCGACGGCTTCCCGCGCTGCTGGTTCGCTCCGGGTGTCGCGGAAGATGCGGCGGACATCGAAAAAGCTGACGTAAAGAATCATGCCGAAGAGCAGGGCGATGAAGACGCTTTGCGCGCTCGCCACGAAGTCTGGCGAGATCGCCCGGCCGCGTAGTTTCGCAATCGTCGCGAAGAGCATGTGACCGCCGTCGAGGACGGGAATCGGCAGCAAGTTAAAGATCGCGAGATTCACATTCACCAGCACCGCGATCCAGAGCACGTAGCGAATTCCCGCTTCGGAGGCGTCCCAGAAAATTTTGCCGATGCCGACCGGACCACTGAGCTTCGAGACGTTGATGTCGGAGTTTGGGTGAATGAGACTCCAGAGCACACGAATCGTGCTGCTGATGTGGTTGGCGATTTGCGTGAAGGGATTTTTGTGCAGCAGGCCGACACGCGTGCGGAAACCCGCGCCGAGCAAGCCGCGCGCATTTTCGGGGCGTGCGCCGGGCACCTTGATTTCGACGGGCTGTCCGTCGCGTTCGAGTCCGAGGGCGAAGCCGGGGGAGTTGGCTGCTTGCAGCGCGTCGTGCAACGTCACGAGATTAAGCAACGGCGTGCCATTGAGCGTTTGGAGCCGATCGCCGACGCGGAGTCCGAGGGACGCGGCTTCGGATTCCTCGGGCACCGCCGCCACAATCGCGGTGTAACCGGAGAGCACGCCGATGCGGCGCACGCGTTCGTCGCCGGAGAGGCGCGGATAAATGGTGAGGTCGATGAGCTGTCCGTCTCGTTCGATGGTGAACACCGCGCGGCGGCGCCCGTCCTCGGCGCGACCGGAACTGGTCACGAGTGTTTGCAACAACTCCGGCCAATCCGCGACCGGTTGACCGTCGATGGCGCGCACGTAATCACCGATGCGCAAACCTGCCTCCAGCGCGGGACTCGGCACCGTGCCGCCATCTTCGAGCGCCAGCGTGGGCGCGACGTAGCCGATGCGCGTGGTCGAAAGATCTTCGCTGGTGGGTTCGCCAATCAGTGACAAAATGCACGCCAGCGAGAAGGCGAAGAGGATGTTGAAGAACGCGCCCGCGCCGAAAACGATCATCTTGGTCGAATAACTCAGCGGCGGCAGCGCCACGGCGTCAGTTTCCGAGCGACCCTCGATTTCGCCCATGTCGGCGAGTTGCGGCAACGCGACGTAACCGCCGAGCGGAAACCACGAGAGGCGATACTCCACGCCATCCTTGCCACGCCAACCAAAGATGCGCGGACCGAAGCCAATGGAAAAACGTTCAACCTTCACGCCGCGTCGACGCGCCGCGAGAAAGTGGCCGAGTTCGTGCACGAAGATCGAACCACCAAAAAAGAGCACGATCAGGAAGATCGACCAGAGGTTACCGAGAGCGGAAGTGAATAAATCCATGAATAGCTGGCAGCGAGATTAGGAAACGGAGGGCAGGAGTGCTTGCGCGAGTCGGCGGGCGGTCGCGTCAGCCTGCAAGACATCATTCAACGTAGCGGGTTCGAAATTGTTTACTTGCGCGAGAGTTTGTTCCACGACGTGCGAAATCGCAAGAAACGGCATTTGCTCGGCGAGGAAGGCGGCGACAGCGACTTCGTTGGCCGCATTGAACACTGCCGGCGCGACACCGCCCGCCGCCATTGCCGCTTGGGCGAGCCCGAGCATCGGATAACGCGCGGTTTCAACCGGACGGAAATCGAGCGCGAAGGACCGGTTTAAATCGAGCGCGGCATCCGTTGGCGGCGTGGCGCGGTCTGGGAAGAGCAGCGCGTGCTGAATCGGGAACGTCATCGACGGCGGGCAAAGCTGCGTGAGCATCGAGCCGTCGCAAAATTCGACAAGGCAGTGCACAATGCTTTGCGTGTGCAGGACGGCTGCGCATTGGTCGGCGCGCAAACCGAAGAGCCACTGCGCTTCGATGAGTTCGAGACCTTTGTTGGCGAGCGTGGCGGAATCGACGGTGATCTTCGGCCCCATTGCCCAATTCGGGTGCTGCAACGCATCCGCGCGCGTGGCGTGGGCGAGGCGTTCGAGCGGCCAGTCGCGGAACGCGCCACCCGAGGCCGTCAGCACGATGCGGCGCACGTCGTCGGCGCAGTGGCCTTGCAGGCATTGGAAGACGGCGTTGTGTTCGCTGTCGACTGGCAGGAGTTGACTGCCGCTGGCGCGTGCTTCGGCCATGACAAATTTGCCCGCCATCACGAGAAGTTCCTTTGACGCGAGGGCGAGCGTCTTGCGCGCGCGAATGGCGGCCAACGCCGGTTGCAATCCTGCGGTGCCGACCACGGCAACGAGCACGAGATCTGCTGCGGGCAATGTCGCGAGTCCGCTCAAGCCGTCCGCGCCGCCGTAGAAAATGGTGCCGCTCGCAAACGCGCCCGAATTGCGCGCTGCCGCCAGCGCGGCCTCATCGTAGAGCGCGACGTGTTTGACGCCGAATTCGCGCGCGATGGCGGCGAGTTCCGCGTGGCGACTGTGCGCGGCGATGCCGACGAGTTCAAGGCGGGCGCGGTGCGCGCGAAGAACGCGCAACGTGCTTTCACCGATCGAGCCGGTGGCACCGAGCAATACGACACGACGTCTGGGATGGGAGTCCGCCACGGGGTCAGCTCAGGAACAGGAAAATAACATACGCCACTGGCGCGGTGAGAATGAGGCTGTCGGTCAAATCGAATGCGCCGCCGATGCCGGGGATGACGGTGCCCGTGTCCTTGAGATCCGCGCGGCGCTTCATGGCTGACTCGATCAGGTCCGACACAATCGTCACGATCGCGATCGGCAGCGCGACGAGCGCGGCGTTTAGCGGCGTGAAATTGTCTGGCAGGTAATCGACGGCCCACCACGCAATGCCAGCTCCGACACCCATCGAAATGAGCACGCCGCCGACGGCACCTTCCCAGGTTTTCTTCGGGCTGATTTGCGGCGACATCTTGTGTTTGCCGAACGCGAGCCCGCTCAAGAGCGCGCCAACATCGCAGAATTTCGATACGGCCACGACCCAGAGGCAGACGACGAGGCCGACGGTCGGTTCGCCGAACAAGAGCAGCAGGCGCACGAGAAAATGCAGCATGAACGGCACGTAAACCAAACCGACGATGGTCGCGGCGAGCGTTTCGATGCGGTTGGATTCGTCGCGCTCACCGAGGATGCGAAACGCACACGCGACAACGGCGAGGCCGAGGAGTGCGGGCACGAGACCGACGAATTCGTCACCGTTAAAAAAATATTCCGTGAGGTAGTAGGGCGCGGCAATCATCAGCACGCTGAAGCCAAAGGCCATCCAGCGAAACGGACGAAAACCGAGCTTTTCCGCCATGACGAAGAATTCGTGGAGCGTCAGCACGGCCAGTGCGGTGATGATGAAAACCGCGGCGTGCGGTCCGAAGAACCACAGGCTGCCGAGAATCGCGGTCCAGAGGAGAAGGGTGCTGAAAATGCGGGAGAGCACAGATGAAACAGGGTTGAAAAATTAGCGGGGTCCGGAGGGAAGTTGCTCGGAGGTGGAACCGAAGCGGCGTTCGCGACGATGGAATTCCTCGACCGCGGCCACGAGATCGGCGCGGCCAAAATCGGGCCAAAGCGTCGGCGTGAACACGAGTTCGGCGTAGGCGAGTTGCAACATGAGGAAATTGCTCAGCCGCAATTCTCCCGAGGTGCGAATCAACAATTCCGGCGTCGGCATCCCTGCGGTGGCGAAATACTGGCTGAAGCGCTCCCACGTAACGTCGGCGGGATTTTCGCGACCTTCCTGCACGGCGGTCGCGTAAGCGCGCGCGGCGTCGGCGGCTTCTTGTTGCGCGCCGTAGTTGAGCGCGAGCACGAGATTCCACTCGGTGAAGTGCTGCGTGGCCTCCTTCACGCGGGCGAGTTCGCGTTGCACGTTGGCGGGCAGGGCCTCGATCCGGCCGATGGTGTGCAGGCGCACCTTTTCCTTGATCAGGTTGTTCAGTTCGCGCTTCAGGAAAAAATCGAGCAGGCCCATCAACCCGGAAACTTCCTCGCCGGGGCGTTTCCAATTTTCGGCGGAGAACGCGTAGAGGGTGAGGTAACGGATGCCGAGTTCGCGCGCGGTATCGACGACGGTGCGCACGGTTTCGACGCCGCGGCGGTGGCCTTCGAGCCGGGGCAGGCCGCGCGCCTTCGCCCAGCGACCGTTGCCATCCATGATGATGGCGACGTGTTGTGGCGGCGGCTGGGGCGCGGGTTGGGGCATGAAGGGGAAGGATTGAGCGGGTCGGCTGCCCGTTTGACAAGGCCGAAGCCCGGACACAGATTTCGGGTATGGCGACCGAAATTTTAACCCAAGCCCAACTCACCGCCGTCTTCATCGATTTGCCGGGGTGGACGGGTGACACCAACGGCCTGCAGCGCACCTACAAATTCGGTAGCTTTAAGGAAGCCATGTCGTTCATGGTGCGTGTCGGTTTTGAGGCCGAAGCGCTGAATCACCATCCGGAGTGGACGAATATCTACAACCAGGTGGCGATCACGCTGCGCACCCACGACGCGGACAACTGCGTCACCGCCAAGGACGTGGCGTTGGCGCGAAAGATTCAGGCGATCGCGTGGGTGGAGTAGGATTAGCGGGTCCGGCGAGACGCGTCGTGTATGCTGCCGTGCACCGTGCAAATCACCGCATAACCTGATTTCTCATCGTAGTTAGCGGAGTAAGTGCCGGAAGAAAGGCAGGCCGGCATGTCTTTCAGATAACCGTTGGGTCCAATTACGACGGCCCACTCGCTAGCTCCTTTGCCATTTTCCAAGAGATACTGATCAAGTGAGGCCTCGAGCATGCGCTCGTTGTTGTGGCAGGCCTTGAGTTGCGCGGTCTCGCGGACCTTTTGAAATGCGGGAATCGCCATCGCCGCCAACAGGCCGATGACCACGATCATGATGAGGGCCGCCGCCGGCGACGCACTGCTGCTGCCACCACCGGGAATAAACAAGGCGAGGCAATATGCCATCGGGTGCCGCGGTGCGCGGCGGGCGGGCGTGCCGTCCTTCAATGCGAGCACCTCCGTGACGCGCCGGGAAAGAGTCGGGTAGGTTGACGTGAGTTCGTGGAGGGAAACAAAAAAACCGCGATCATCGTAATGCTGTCCGGCATAGACGTTCGCTTCCAAGTCACGACCGTATTGCTTGCCGCCGCACAAAATCAGCAAGGCGCGGGCGGAGGCGTTGACGTCTTGCGCGGCAAAGGTGCCGTAGCGATCACACGAGGTTTCCCAGGCGCGCCGGTAGGCGGGACCGACGAGCGGAAAAAACATTCCGGGCGCGAGGAGGATTTGTTTCAGAATGTGCCGGCTCTTGATGTGGCCGAGTTCGTGACCGAGCAGGAAGCGCAGCTCCGGTGAATCAGTGCCGAGTGCTTCGAGGAGATCCGAATAAACGACGACGAAATCGCGGCCCGAGTGGCGGGTGGCGAAGGCATTGAGCAAGCCGCCCGCCTGCAACACGTAGAGCGCGGGCATTTGCGTCAGCCCGAATTGCGCGCAGACCGATTTGAAACAGGCGGCCAGCTCGGGCATCTGTTTTTCGTTAACCCGCACGGCTTCCGCGCGCAGGTAAGCGACGAGCAATCCATTGCCCAACCACAGGAAAAAGCCAATGAGGGCGGCGTAGAACAGCCCCACAATGGTGATGGCAATCAGACCCCAGAAGAGCACGGAGATCACGACAACCCAGACGTGATAGGTGCGTTCTTTCGGAATCGTGAGTGTGGTGGCAGATAGCCCGACGGGCGGCGCGAACGAGGCAGCGGTAGTCATAGATAATCCAAACAGTTGATGATTGGGCCCGTGGCCGCCAAAAATTCGGGAAACCACGCCGGGCAACAAGTCGAAAGATGCGTGAAGGTGCGATTGTTTGCACTCGGCGCAGTGGCCCGCCATCTTGGCTAATAGCGCGGATGACAAGAATCAGTCTTGGTTTTCGCTTCCGGTTTGGTATCGCAAAGGGGCGCTGTTCCCCCAGCTGCGCATGTCGGTGCACCTTCTATTTGCGCTTACGCTGTCGTTGACCCCGCGCAAGGTCACGCCACCTCATGCTTCATCTTTGCCTCCGCGCGCTCACGCTTGCGGCCCTCGCTCTCTCCCTCGCTCTGCCCGCCGCCGTTGCGCAAACCAAGGTGCTCAACGACACCTTCACCGGCGCGAGCACGGTTAACTCGAATCCGGCGAGTCCGACGAATCCGTCGCCGATGGCCGTGGCTTACCAGCAAATTGCCACGAAGGCATTTTTTCCGAGTCCGCCGGTGATGACCGCGGGGAATTTGCGCACCGGCATCGTCTCGACCTCATCGGGGATGAACCACGTGCAGGCGCTTTTCACACGCTATCCCGTGACGCTGGTCAACACGGGCAACTACATCGAGTTGACGGCGGTGTTTTCCACCGAGGGTGGCGTGCTCACCGGACCCAACGCCGCCGCCAGCGCGCTCTACGTCGGCCTCTACAACGCGGGCCAGGTGGAGCCGTTTCCGGGTGGCATCAATGGCACCGCCAACAACGCCACCGCCGGCTTCGCGCAAACCTGGCAGGGTTACGTCAACCGCCTTCTGTTCTCGGGCGGCACCAACGGTTTCTATTCGCGCACTGCGCGCGCCTCGGCGGAAGCCAACAACCAGGACGTGGTCTTCGCGTATGCGGGCGCGAGTGCTGTCGGCTCCACGGCTTCGTCTACGATGGCCCCGCTCGACAACGGCGGCACTTACACGGTCGTCTATCGCATCACCAAAACCGGCGCCGCCGCGTTGACTCTCACGGCGTCGTTCTACGCGGGGGCAACCGCCACCGGCACGCCGCTCTACACGCAGTCGGCGAACAGCTCGAGCATTGTGACGGATGTCTTCGATGCGTTCGCGATCGGTTGGCGGGCCACCAGCAGCGTGGCCAGTGTGATTAACGTCAAACTGTTCCGAATCGTCACCAGCGGCACGACGACGATCATCCCGGAAATTCTCACCCCGCCGTTGAGTCTCACGAAAAGCGTCGGCGACAGCGTCTCGTTGTCAGTCGTGGCGGACGGCGGCACAGGCACGACGCTTTCGTATCAATGGCGCAAGAACGGCGAGAATATTCTCAACGCAACGAATTCGACGCACGACATCAACAGCGCGACCTTGGGCGATGCTGCGGACTACACGGTCGCCGTCACGAGTCCTGCCGGCACCACCGTCAGTGCGGTGGCGACACTCACCGTGACGACTGGCGCAGTCGCACCGTCCTTCGCCGTCGATCCGACCGGCGCGACGGTGTTGGTTGGCGGCGCACACACGTTCAGCGCCGTGGTGAACGGCACCGCGCCTCTCACTTACCAATGGGAGCGCAGCGGCAACGGCGGCGCGAATTTCGCGGCGGTCAACAGCGCGACGTCTACCAGCTTGGTTATCACCAACGCGCAATTGAGCGATGCCGGTCTTTACCGTCTCGTCGCCACCAACTCCCAAGGCAGCGTCACCAGCGCGAGTGCGACACTCACCGTCAACCAGGCACCGGTCATCACCACGCAGCCGGTCGGTGGCACTTTGCAACTGGGCGGTGGGCTGACGCTGTCGGTCACGACCACGGGCAATCCCGCACCGACCTACCAGTGGCGCAAAAACGGCGCCGCGATCAACGGCGCGACGGCGGCGAGTTACGCGATCACTAATGCGACTGGCGCGGATACTGGCGGCTACACGGTCGTCGTCACGAATGCCGTCGGCGCGACCACGAGCGCGTTGGCATCAGTGGCGGTGTTATCGTCCACCTTGGCGGCGACCGCGACGACGCCAACTGCGACCGGACGCAATCCCGACACACGACTCACGATCACCTTTAATGAAGCGCCCACAATCGGTGTGTCCGGGGTGTTGCGCATTCGCGACGCGGCGAATGATGCCGTGGTGGAGACCATCGATCTCGCGGCCGCGACCGCGTTGCGCGACACGTTGCGCGCGGGCAGCACGCTTTCGACGCAATTGTTGCCCGTGCAGAAGAAACCGATTGGCGGCATTGCCACGGATTTCAATTACTACCCGATCACGGTGTCGGGCCAGACGGCGACGATCTATCCGCGCAACGGCGTGTTGAGTTACGGGCGCACCTATTACGTGACGGTTGAGCCCGGCGTGTTTACTAACTCCACCGGTTTGGCCTTCGCAGGTATTTCCAACACGACCACGTGGCGCTTCACCACCAAGAGCAGCGGTCCGACCAACGGCGCGACCAACCTTACGGTGGCGGCGGATGGATCGGGCGACTTCGACACCGTGCAGGCGGCGCTGGATTTTGTGCCCGCGAGCAACACCACCCCGACGCTGATCCGTGTGCAGCGCGGCACGTATTTCGAAATCGTCGCCTTCCAATCGAAGCACAACGTCACGCTTCTCGGTGAAGACGTGGACGAAACGGTCATCACCTACCCGAACAACAACACGTTCAACAACGTCTCGGGCGTTTACCACCGCGCGACCTTCATCGCGCAGAGTGTGCGCGATTGCACCGTCGCCAACCTCACGATCAACAACACGACGCCGCAAGGCGGCTCGCAGGCAGAGGCGTTGATCGTCAACGGCGCCAGCGCCACCACCGGCCGCAACTTCGTCACGCGGTGCAAATTCTTCAGCTACCAGGACACGGTGCAGTTCAACAAGCAGACTTACGTCAGCGACTCCACGATCGTTGGCGACGTCGATTTTCTCTGGGGCGACGGACCGGTGTTTCTGACCAATTGCGATATCCGCCTCCTCCGCACCGGCGGCTACCTCACGCAAATCCGCAACTCGGCGAACAATCACGGCTACGTCTTCACAAATTGCCGCTTCACCGCGCCCGCCGGCATCTCGGGGAATTTTCTCGGTCGCATCGCGCCCGCTGATTTTCCGTTCAGCGAAGTCGTTATTCTCGATTCGACCTTCGGTGACGCCACCAACAACGCCTTCCTCGCCACCGCGACCGGCGTGAGCGGCGCCAACTACAACGCCGGTTGGTGGCTGCTCAACAGCGCCACCGCGCCCGCCGCGAATGTCCGCAACTGGACCGACAACGTGCGCGACGCCAACGGTGTGCTCCTCACGAATCCGAACAGCGATCCGTTCACCACGATGCCGCTCGATCCGACGTTGCAAGCCAACTACCGCAATCCGACGTGGGTGCTCAACACCAGCATCGCCGGCACCGTCAACGGCACCTGGACGCCCGCGCTCGCGCCGCTCATTGCCGCCGGGCCGGTTTCGCAGCAGGTGAATCTCAACGCCTCCGCCACGCTCACCGTCGCAGCCGTTGGCGTGCCATCCGTCACTTATCAGTGGCGCAAGAATGGCAACGAGATCCTCAACGCCACCTCCGCGTCCTACACCATCGCCAGCGCCAGCGCCAACGATGCCGCCAACTACAGCGTCACCGTTACAAATTCCGTCGGAGTCATCACTACGTCCGTTGCCACACTCACCGTGGGAAACACCGGCGTCGCTCCCGCAATCACCACGCCGCCCGCGTCACAGTTCCTCGCGGAAGGCGAGGGGTTCACGCTCACGGTCGGCGCGTCGGGCACCGCGCCGTTCACTTACCAGTGGCGCAAAAACGGCGAGGATATCCTTAATGCGTCCTCCAGCACGTTCACGATCAACTCCGCCGTCATCGCCGACAGCGGCAACTACAGCGTGGTCGTCACCAACTCCGGCGGCTTCGTGACGAGTGACACCGCTGCGATTACCGTCAAAGGAGTTGGCCTGATTCGCTCGGGCGGTTTCGCCGGCATCGTCACGGGCGGTGCAGCCGGCGCCACCGTGACCGTTAGCACCGCGGCCGCTTTGGTGAGCTTCGCGGAGTCAACGACGCCTTATACCATCATCGTCGCGGGCACGATCGACCTCGGGCCTTCCGGACGCGTCAAACCGAAGTCGAACAAGACGATTCGCGGCGCGACGATTGCCTCGACGATTCTCGGCACGATCGAAATCAGCAACGCCAACAACGTCATCATCTCGAATCTCAACATCTCTGCCGACACTGGAGTTCCGGGCGAGAATGACGGCATCGCCATCGTGACTTCGACCAACGTGCTCGTCACGAAGTGCAGCATCTACAACTGCGGCGACGGCAACCTCGACGTCGTCGCCGGCTCCGACCTCGTGACAGTTTCTTGGTGCAAATTTTACTACACGCGCAACAACGGCCACAATTTCTCCAATCTCGTGGGCGGGAACGACGGCGACACCGGCGACGGCGACGGTCTCACCAACTACCGCATCACGTGGCACCACAACTGGTGGACCGGCCAGGCCAAGCAACGCATGATCGCCTGCCGTTTCGGTCGCTCGCACATGTATAACAATCTCTGGGATGCCGCCGGCAACGACTACTGCACCGAGACGCGTCGCATCGCACAGATTTTCTCCGAGCGAAATTACTACCAGAACGTCAAGAACCCGCTCGCGAAACGCACCGCTCTGCAAACCGACGTCGGTCTGCTGATGACGTTGGGCAACGTCTTCGACGCCTGCACGGGCACGCAACTCGTCGCCTCGGATACGATCTTCACGCCGCCGTATTCCTACCAACTCGCCGCCGCAGTCGATGTGCCCGCCCTCGTGCGCGCCGGAGCAGGCAACGTCACCACTGATACACCGGGCGTGAGCACCGCTGCAATTAGCGGCAGCACCGCCAGTGCTGCAACTGGGCAAACGGTGGCGCTCACCGCGTTGCCGAATGGTTTCGTGCCGACCTCGTATCAATGGCGCTTCCAGAACCGGCTCATCTCCGGCGCGGCGTCGGCGACGTTGCTACTCACCAATGCGCAAACCAGCAACGCGGGTGATTACGCCGTCGAACTCGGGCTGCCCGGCGGCGGTTCGGTCGTGAGCACACTGTATTCGCTCGCCGTCAGCGCGTTGACCGCGTCCGAGTCGTGGCGCGCGGCGAATTTCGGCACCAGCGCCAACACCGGCAACGCCGCCGACACCGCCGATCCCGACGCCGACGGCCTCACCAATCTCGTGGAGTATGCGCTCGGCCTCAATCCGTTGGTCGCGACGAATTCCGGTTTGCCGCTAATCGCGTCGAGCGAAACAGAATGGACCTACACCTACACGCGTCCGGCGGATCGCAGCGATTTGACCTACGCCGTGGAATTTTCGACTGATCTCGCCGCATGGACCACGACCGGCGTGACGCATGAACGCCTCGCGACCGGCCCGACCGAAACCTGGCGCGGCCGCGTCCCGCTCAGCACGGGGACGCGGGTATTCTTCCGGCTGAAGTTGGAGCGGCCATAAGCGCGGCGTTTGTAGTGTGCGTTCACGCGTGGTGTTTGCGAAAACCGTTTGCGCCACGGGCGGGGGCGGCTACGTTCCGCGCATGAGTGATTTTGCTCCCGCCGCGGAAATCGCCACTGCCCGTGCTTTGCTCGGTCGCCTGCAGGCGAACATGCGTCTCACGATCAAGGGCAAGGACAACGTTATCGACCAAGCACTCGTCTGTCTGCTCGCAGGTGGCCACCTGCTGATCGAGGACTTGCCCGGCGTCGGTAAAACCACGCTCGCTTACTCGCTGGCTCGGTCGATGGACGCGGCATTTTCGCGCATTCAGTTTACCAGCGATTTGCTGCCGAGTGATGTCATCGGCGTATCGGTTTACGACGAAGCGGTGAAGAACTTCGTGTTCAAGCCCGGCCCGGTGTTTGCCAACATCGTGCTCGCCGACGAAATTAATCGCGCCACGCCGAAGACGCAGTCGGCACTGCTCGAAGTGATGGACCGCGCGAAGGTCACGGTGGACGGCGCGGCACACGCGGTTGGTTCGCCGTTCATGGTGGTGGCGACGCAGAATCCGGTGGACTACGAAGGCACGTTTCCGCTGCCGGAAAGTCAGATGGATCGCTTCCTCATGCGCGTGCAGATGGGTTACCCGCAACCGGGCGACGAAATTGAAATCCTGCGCGCGCCGAAGCTCGGCTATGATGCGATTGCGCTCAATCCGGTGGCGACTCGCGTCGAGTTGCTGCAACTGCAGGCGTTGGTTGGACGCGTGTTTGTTGAGGACACGGTGCTGGATTATCTTTTGAAAATCGTCACGGCCACGCGCACCGAAGCCGAATTTCGCACCGGCATCAGCGTGCGCGGCGGACTCGCGTTGCGGCTTGCGGCGCAGGCACGCGCCTTGTTGCTCGGTCGCGATTTCGTGGTGCCGGAGGATGTGCAGGAGATGGTGCCGTCGGTGCTGGCGCATCGTCTCGGTCTCGTGCGGCAAACTTCCGACGCGTTGGAGGAGCGTCGCACGGTTTCAGCGGCACTGCGTCGCATCGTCGGTTCAATCGCGGTTCCCGCTTGAGCGCGCGGACAACTTCACCCCGCGCTGATTTGCCATGACTGCCCATTCGTCCGCCCTTCCGATTGTCGCGGCGGAGTGGGAGGGCACGGGTGGGGCGGCGGCTGAATTGAAAATGTCACGCGGGCAACGTTTGGTGTGGTCCTTGGTTTTTCCGGTGAAAGGCCATCGTGTAGCCGTGACGCTGCCGGGTGTTTTCTTGATCGGACTCGCGCTCGGCATCGGCACGGCGGCCTACAACACGGCGAGCAACATTCTCTTTCTCACGCTCTCGCTGCTGCTCGCGTGTTTGCTTCTGAGCGGCTTGCTGTCGTGGATGAACATGCGCGGTGTGCACTGGCGCTTGCGGCCGACACGATCGTGGCGGGCGGGGCACGACACGGCGGTGGCCGTTGAAGCATTGAACACCAAATCCTGGCTGCCGAGCTACGGACTGTTTTTCGATTTACGAGTCCGCGCACTCACCGACGCGACGACGGCGGATGCGCAACCGGTGCCGAAAGTGCGCGAGGCGCTGGCGGCGGCCGAGCGCGCGGTGCAACGCGGGCGGGTTAATCTGAGCGGCCGCCTCGAACCCAACGGCACGACCGCGCTCGAATGGGTGCATCAACCGCAGCAACGCGGCGTGGCAATGTTGGAACTCGCGGCGGTGGGCTCGCTGTTTCCGTTTGGATTTTTGCGCAAAAGCATCGGCACGGCGCTGCGGCAGCGGGTGTTGGTGTGGCCCGCGCAGATCGATTACCAATGGCACGTTTCGGCACCGGCGACCATCGGAGCGTCCGGTCGTCGCACGGCGCATGCGGGCGGGGGAGATGATTTGTTTGCGTTGCGCAAATACCAAGTCGGTGACTCGCACCGGCTCGTGCATTGGAAGGCGAGTGCGCGTCTCGGCCGTTTGCTCGTGCGCCAATTTGCGGCAGAAACCCACGCGGGATTTTCGCTCTTAGTCGATCCGGCGGCCGAAGTCTGGACGCGACCCGAGCAATTCGAAGTGCTCTGCAGTTTCGCGGGCACGTTGGCAGAGGATTTGTTTGCGAGCGGTCGCTTGCGCGGCGTCGGGATCGCGGGTGAGCCGTGGTGTGAAACAAGGCGCTTGCGCGATCTCGAAGCGTTCTTGGATCAACTGGCCTCGTTGCGTCCGACCGCCTTGCCGCGCGACGGAAACGCTGGCGCGAGTCGGGGCGAGCGCGCCGAGCCCAACCTAATCACTTTTGCGCCGGAGGGTCCGCGGACCGTCGGCGCTTACCTCAATGGCCACCGTGCGGCCTCAGCTTAGTCTCGACGAATTGCGTCGCTTCAAGTGGCTGCTCGGCGGCGCACTGGCGCTCGTCTCGGTGTGGACCGTGTTTTTCCTCGATGTGGAGGCGTTGGGTTTGGTCGCGGTGGCGAGTGCGGTGATTGTGGCCGCGATTGCGCGACCGCAATGGCCGGCGCGCGTGCCGGCGCTGCTGTGGCGGCTGGCGGTGCCAGCGATTATCGCGGGCGTGGCGGCAGATTTTTATTTCAGCGCAGAGACACTACCGGTGTTGATTCGTCTGGCGGTGTTGTTGGTGACGTATCGCGCGGTGGCGTATCGGCGCAAACGCGAGGATCTCCAACTGATCGTGTTGGGACTGTTTCTCGTCGTGGTCGCGGGCGTGCTGACGGTCTCGCTCGAATTTGCGCTCTTGTTGCTGGTGTTCACGGCGTGCGCGCTCGGTTTTCTTTTCACGGTGACGATGATCGATCTCGTCGATACCGGCCCGGGCGTGATGCGACCGGAGGAACTGCGCGAAGTGCCTGCGTGGGCGAAGGGCGATTGGGCCACGGCGATTCGCCAATTGCGGCGCGCGATCGATTGGCGCGTGGTGGGCTTTGCCAGCGTGTTGTTCGTCGGCGTGGTGGGAGTGTCGGCGTTGCTGTTCATGCTCATTCCGCGCTTCGAGATCGGGAGCAGTTTCTTCCTCGATAAATACATCACGCGGAAGAGTCGCACTGGTTTCACGGAGCAGGTGCGTTTTGGCGACGTGACGGAGCTCGTGCGCGATGAGAGTGTGGCGCTGCGCGTGGATTTGACCGAGGCGGCGTCACTGCCGGAGTTGCCGTATTTCCGCTTGATCGTGCTCGATGAATACACGCCGACCGGCTTCCGCATGTCGGCGGGACTGAAAAACGATCTGCTGCGCGCGCAACGTTTCACGCAAACCCTGCGCGAGCGCGGCGCTGGACACGGACCAAATCCCGCCAGTGTCGGCGGGCAATGGACGTTTTACGTCGAGCCGGGCGTTAGTCGCTTTCTGCCGTTGCCCGGAAAATTTGCGACGCTCCGCCTGCGCGAAACAACGCCGGTGCAAATGAGCATGAGCAACCGCTTGGTCGCGCTGCGCAGTGAACCGATGGCGATGACGGCGTTTCAACTCGACGGAGTCGAACTGCTGTCGGATGTGGCGGACGCGGGCTTCGAACGCGTGTGGCAAGCGCAACGCGACGGCACGCTGCGCGCGACCGACCCCGCGCGCCACCTGCTCGCGAGCACCGAGGGTCCGCTCGGTGACGCCAACGAAACCGCGCTGCGACGGATGGTCGCGGAGATTGCCGGTGGCGCGACGCTGCCCGCGGCGGAGTTCGTCGCGCGCGCGACGGCGTGGCTGCAGACGCGTCATGCCTACGCGTTGTCGGCGAGTATTCCGCGCGGTGAGGCCGACGACATTGTGCGCTGGCTGGAGTCGAACGAACCGGCGTTTTGCGAATATTTTGCCAGTGGGCTGGTCGTGCTCTGTCGTGCGGCGGGCCATCCGGCGCGGGTGGTGGCGGGCTTTCGCGGGGGCGCGCTCAATGCATTTGAAAACTACATCATGGTGCGCAACTCCGATGCGCATGCGTGGGTGGAGGTATTCGATGGCAATGGTCGGTGGGTGCGCACGGATCCGACGCCGGGCAACGCCGCCCTCGGTTCGCGCGCGCTTGAGACGGAAGTAGCGCGAGCAGGTGACCGCAGTTGGACGGCGCGGATGGATACGCTGCGCGTGTTCTGGTATCGGCGCGTGGTGAATTTCGACACACGACAGCAAGTCGAGCTCGCCGATTCAGTGAAGAGTTACGCGACTTCGGCTGGTGAGGCGATTCGTGCGCGACTCGGTCGATTGGGAGAGCGGCTCAAGGCGTGGCTGGCGGGACCGTGGGATTTGGCGCGCGCGGGGAGAGTGGCGACGGGCGCTCTGCTCGTGGCGGCGCTCGGTTGGGCACTGGCGCGGGTCGCGCTGCTCGCGTGGCGACGCTGGCAAGGATGGCTCGCACCGGTGGCGCTCGATCCGGTGCGCCGCGAAGCGGGACGCTGGTTGCGCCAACGTCAAGTTAACGCGCGGGATGGTAACGCGGCCTCTTGGCCCGACGTGCTCGTGTTGGATTTGCAACGTCTGCGCTACGGTCGCCGGGAAACATGGCCGAATCCGCGCGCGATTTTTCAACAAGCGAAACGAGTGCGGCGCCAAGCGAAGTGAGCGAAAATTAAGGTCCGCTGATTTGGAAGGTAGCGACGGGCTCGCGTTCGCTGATTTCTTTCCACGCTTTCATCACCTCCTGCACGACAGGGGCGGCATGCAGACCGCCGCCGTAGTTGGCGTCCACTTCCTGACTCTCGAGAATGACGGCGATGGCGATCTGCGGATTTTCCACGGGAGCGAAGGCGATCATCCATGCGAGTTCGATCGTGCCGCCCGCGATGCGGCGCTGGGCAGTGCCGGTTTTGGCGGCGATGCGCAGTCCATCGACGCGCGCGAAGCGACCGGTGCCGATCTGCACGCATTGCTCCATGCCGTTGACGATCGCGGCGTAGTCGGCGGCGCTGAGTCCGATCGGCGTGGTGCGTTGGCGGGCACGATTGGCCACGTGCAAAATGGTGGGTTTCGTGTGCGTTTCTCCGCGGGCAAACGAGGCGACGAATGCGGCGACTTGCAACGGCGTGGTGTCGAGGAAGCCCTGGCCGATGGACATGTTGGCGGTGTCTCCGGGGAACCAGCGCTCGTTCAACTTTTCCATTTTCCACTGCGGATCGCCGACGAGCATGCGGCGGGTTTCGCCGGGGAGTTCAATGCCGGTGGGGCGATCGTAGCCGAAGCGGCGGGCCTCAGCGGCGAGCAACTCGGGGCCGATATCGATGCCGGTTTTGTAGAAGAAAATATTGCAGGAGTCGCGGATCGCGCCGACGAGATCGCGTTCGCCGTGGCCGTGGCGAGAATTGCACGGGAAGCGGCGGTTGCCGACCATCAGGTAACCGGGACAAATCGTGTGCGACTCGGTGCGGTCGATGGCGCCCGCGCGCAGTCCGGCGACGGCGGTGATGATCTTGAACGTGGAACCAGTGGCATATGCGCCTTGCAACGCGCGGTTGAGCCACGCGCCGTTTTCCTCAATGGATTTTGCGGTAGCGATGCCGAGCCGCGGCACGAAGGCGTTGAGATCGTAACTCGGGGCGGAGACCATCGCGAGGACTTCACCGGTGCGCACATCAATCGCGACCGTGGCACCGACTTTGCCGGCCATCATGCGCTCGGCTGCGAGTTGCAGGTCGATGTCGAGGCTGGTGGTGAGATTGCGACCTTGCACCGGCAGACGTTTCTCAATGGGCAAATCAACTTTGAAGCCTGCGGGATCGACGCGATAAATCGCGCCGCCGGCCTGGCCTTGGAGATGCGCGTCGAATTGCTTCTCGATGCCATCGCGACCGAACGAGCCCTTCATTTTGAAGGTGAGTAGATCGTCGCCGGGGAATTCCTCGACTTCGGGATCGTTGTCGATGCCGACGTAGCCGAGGGCGTGTGCGGCGGCGGATCCGTAGGGATAATGGCGCGTGCTCGACGCGTAAACTTGGAGCGGCGAGTCGACGGGAATGCGCTCGATCAGGCGCGCGTATTCGTCGGGCGCGAGATCATCGAGCAGGATGTAGGGCAGGAGGAGCGTTTGCGCGAAATGCCGGTTGAGGCTGCCGCTTTGCACGCGTTCGTCGCGAGCGAGAACGCTGTTGATCTGGTCAAGGTAGCGCTGGGCGACGGCGTTGCGGGCGATGCGTTCGAGTTGTTCGCCGGTCGGGCGATCTTCGCGCGGTTGGCCGCGATAGGCGCGCAGGACTTTGCTGAATTCGGCGCGAAATTCCGGACGGAGTTCCGCGAGATTGAGCACGACGGAAAAACGCGCGCGATTGCCGACGAGCACCTTGCCGTTGCGATCGTAGATCGTGCCGCGCGGACCGGGCACGATGACGCGGCGTTGGTTCTGGAGGCGTTCGCGTTCGCTGTAGAGTCCGCTGGTGAAGAGTTGACGGTAGGCCATGCCCGAGATGAGCGTGAGCAACATCGCGGCGATCAGCGCATAGAAGACCAGCAGGCGCGGATTGCGCGCAGAGTAGGATTCGATGGTGGGACGGCTCACGGGAACAAGAGATTCAGAATGCGCGGCGAATCAAAGTTCCACGCGCCGACCGGTCTCGGGATGCAAGTTGGCGCGGGCGAGGAGACGGCCATTGAGCGCCATGAACCACGGCATGACGACGGCGACGACGATTTGCGACGCGAGGAGATCGACGAACAAGCGCAACCACGCTTCGCCCGGTCGCGGATTCGCGCCGACGAGCAGAAACGACAACGCGAGAAACAAAAAGAGATTGGCGATCAGCGCGACCACGGTGGCGAAGATCGGTTCGTCGCGCGGAAATTGGCGGCGGCCCGAATGCAGCGTCGCGTGAATGATGCCGAGCAACACGATGTGCGTGCCAAACGGCACCGGCTCCAACGCATCGAAGGCGAGTCCGGTGAGCGCGACCGCGATGAGTCCGTGGCGAAAATCCAAGCGCAGCGCCGAGTAGGTCACGAGTGCGCCGCCGAGATAAAGATGCACGGCAAACGGCGCGAGGTGGTGATTTGCCAGCGCATTCAGCCAGATGAAAAGTCCGTTGGCGACCAGCACGAGCAACCAGCGGATGTCGCGGTTTTTCACGGCGGTTAAAACGCCTCGGGATTAATCGGCACGAGCACGGTGACTTCGGTCAAGGCGCTCAATCGCGGATCGAGGCGCACTTCGCCGCTCTTGAACAAGCCGTCGGTGGACGGTTCGAGTTGCACGATGTCGCCGAGCGTGAGGCCGGGCGGAAACACGCCGCCGAGGCCCGACGTCACGAGCCGGCGCGGCTGGCCTTGGTTCGCAAAAATATCGGCCGGCACAAACTCGATCGTGCCGCGCGGTGCTTTGAACGAGTCGTTGATGCCGCCTTGGTAGGAAATCGGGCGACTGTCGCCTTCCGCCGCGGCCGCGACGCGAAACGTCGGACTGGAAACCAAATCAACGACGGCGGTGTAGGCGTAGACTTCGACGACGCGACCGACCACGCCACCGACAAATACGACCGGCGCACCGACCGTGATGCCGTAATTGCGGCCTTTGCGAATCACGAGGCGTTGCCACCAGCCGGAGAAATCGCGGCGCGCCACTCGCGCGGGCTCGAAGCGATGCGTGGGCAGCGGCGGGAGTTTCAGGAGATTTTCCAACCGCAAGAGTTCGACGCGCAGGTGTTCCTTTTCCTGCAAACTGAATTCATACGCGCTGTTGAGATGCGCGAGAGAGCGACCGGCTTCGAGTAACTCTTCCTTCGAGCGACTGCGCTGGCCCCAGTATTCCTGCAGATCCTGCACGTAGGATTGCGCGGCGGCGAAGGGCGCTTGGAATTCGAAAAATGTCGCGCGGGTGAACGCCTTGATCACGTAGGGGACGAACACCCACGCGAGCACGACAATCGCGAGCGTGGCAAAGGGGCGGGCCTGATCGAAGCGTTGCGTGGACACGGCGTTGTCGGCATTTCGGCCGGCGGGGTAGGCCGGCCTGGCTTAGAAATCCGAGGCGATGCGGTAGAGCTCGTCGATGTTGTTGAGAAACACACCGGTGCCGTTGGCGACGGCGGAGAGCGGGTCGTCGGAAACCGTCACGGGCAAACCGGTTTTCTCGGAGAGTAATTTGTCGATGCCGCGGATGAGCGAACCACCACCGGCCATCACGAAACCGCGATCCACAAGATCGGCGGAGAGTTCGGGCGGGCAACGTTCGAGGGCGGCGCGCACCGCTTCGACGATCGCGGTGATCGTGTCGGAGATGGCTTCGCGAATTTCCTGCGACGTGATGTGAATCGTCTTCGGCAAACCGGCGACGGAGTCGCGGCCTTTGACTTCCATCGAGAGTTCGGTGGCCAGCGGGTAGGCGGAGCCGATCGTCATCTTGATTTCTTCCGAGGTGCGCTCGCCGATCAACAAATTGTAGGCGCGCTTCATGTAGTTGATGATCGCGGCGTCGATTTCGTCGCCGGCGACGCGGATGGATTTCGAGAAGACGATCCCGGAGAGGGAAATGATGGCGATCTCGGTGGTGCCGCCGCCGATGTCCACGATCATGTTCGCGGCCGGTTCGTCGACGGGCAGACCGACGCCGAGGGCAGCGGCCATCGGTTCGAGAATGGTGATAACTTCACGCGCGCCGGCGTGGGTAGCGGATTCTTTCACGGCGCGTTTTTCCACTTCGGTGATGCCGCTCGGGATGGCGACGACGACGCGCGGGGAGACGACCTTCGAGTTGTTGTGCACCTTCTTGATGAAGTAGCGCAGCATGGCCTCGGTAATGTCGAAGTCGGCGATGACGCCGTCTTTCATCGGGCGGATGGCGGTGATGTTGCCCGGCGTGCGGCCCAACATCCTCTTGGCTTCGTCACCGACCGCGAGGACCTTGCGCGAACTGGTGTGGACGGCGACAACCGACGGCTCGCGCAACACAATGCCCTTGTCTTTAACGTAGACGAGGGTGTTGGCAGTTCCGAGGTCGATGCCGATATCGTTGGAGAAAAGTCCCAGCAGTTGATTAAACATGTGGCGGTGGCAGGGTTGCCGTATCAAAGCGTCGCGCGCGAGAAATTGTCAAAGCCAAAGGCCTTGAAGGTCGGGAGTTTGGAAAGAAAACCTGCTCAAGGGAAACAGCAGCGGTGGCTTGACGCAACGTCGCTTTGTCCCCGTCGTATCTGTGACCCTTTGGTCATCCATGCACGGAATTGAATTTATCCAAGATCTCGCCGTCGTCACGCTGGTCGCAGGACTGGTCGGGTGGTTGTGCCATCGTGTGGGGTTGTCCGCAGTAGTCGGCTACCTCGTGGCCGGGATGGTGATCGGTCCGTTCAACCTGCCGGTGGCGTTGGTCTCGGACGTGGCGCGCATCGAAACGCTTTCGCAGGTGGGCCTGGTGTTCCTGATGTTTTCCATCGGGATGAAATTGAGTCTGCGCAAGCTGCGCAAACTCGGCGCGGCACTCGTGTTGGCGACTGTCATTGAGGCGCTGCTGATTTATCAATTTACGCGCGTCGCGAGCGGATTCCTTGGCTTGAGCGCGACGGAGACGGTGTTTCTCGCGGCGATGTTGATGATTTCGAGTTCGGCCGTGATCAGCAAGGTGCTCGCGGATATCGGCGCGACGCATGAGAAACACGGACAGATGGCGATGGGCGTGTTTGTCGTCGAGGATGTCATCGCAGTGCTGCTGCTGACGGGTCTCAGCTCCTACTCCTCGATCGCCGGTGCGCATGCGGAGTCAGGGCCGATGGGCCAAACGCTGATGCTGCTCACGGCATTCGTCGTCGTGGTGGCAATTTTGGGCGTGTTGTTTGTGCCGTGGCTGCTGAAAAAACTCAGCCTGACCGGCGGCGCAGAACTGCCGACGCTCGTGCAAGTGGGCTTGCTCCTCATCCTGGCGACGGCGGCGGAGAAGGCGGGTTTCTCACTCGCGTTGGGCGCGTTTCTCCTCGGCGCGATTATTGCCGACACGCCGCAACGCACCCAGGTGGACCGGACGTTTGAGGGACTGCGCGACGTGTTCAGCGCGGTATTTTTTGTCGCCATCGGCATGTTGATCGATGTGCGGTCGATTCTCGATTCCTGGGTATTGGTGCTGGTCGTGTCCGCGCTGGCGCTCGGCGGACGCTCGCTGGCGTGCTCGCTCGGTTTGCTCGTGACGGGCTCGACCACACGCGAAGCCGTGCGCGTGGGCCTGCTGGTCGTGCCGGTGGGCGAATTCACTTTCATCATCGCGCAACTCGGTATCTCGGGCGGCGTGCTGCCGCAGAGTTTTCAATCAGTCGCAGTTGGTGCGGCGCTCGTGACGGCGTTTGCGGCCCCGCTCATTGGGCGACGCTCGCTGGCTATCGCGGGGCGGTTGGAGGAAAAGGAACCACGGTGGCTGTCCGCGTGGCTGCAATCCTACCGTCGTTGGCTGGAACGTTTCGGCGAACGCAGTGCGAAGAACCAATTGTGGCAACTGAGCAAAAAGCGCCTGGTGCAGATCACCGTCGAGATTTTGCTCGTGACCGGCCTGCTCGCTTTTTCGGGGCCGTTGCTGCGCTTGCTGTTGACGGTGGTGCCGACGGACTGGCTGTTTCCCGGCGGGCCGCAGGTGATTTTCTGGACGGTGATGGCCCTGTTGATTCTCGCGCCGGTGATCGCGATTTGGCGCAACCTGGCGGTGATGGCGATGGTGATGGCGGAGGTGGCCTTTGCCACGAGGCGCGCGCAAGGCACGCGTTATGCGCCGATTTTGGAATGGGTGCTGAAAGTCATCGGCGGCGTGCTGCTCTTTTTGTGGCTCAGCGCGTTTCTGCCGCTCGGACATTCCGCGGTCTGGGTGCTGCTTGTCGCTGCGGGTCTCGTGGCGTTGGTGGCTTTCGTGTTTCGCCGCAAACTCGTCTATTGGCACAGCGTGCTCGAAGTGGAGTTGCAGGAACGCCTCGGCCAGCCGTCAGGCGGCTCGACTCCTGCGTGGCTCGTGCCGCATGCGGATTGGAAAATGTCGCTCGCGGAGTGTCTGTTGCCCGACCTCGCGGATGTGCGCGGACAGACGCTGCAGGATTTGGGATTGCGCACGCGCTTCGGTTGCACCGTGGCCGGCGTTGAACGCCAGGGTGTGCTCCTGGAGAACCCGCCCGCGACCTTCGCGCTCTATCCACGTGATCGCGTGCTGTTGATGGGCAGCCGCGCGCAGACGACAGAGGCGATCGCATTTTTGCAGAAAGTTTCCGGTGAACTGCCACCGTCAAGCATCGACGATGTGCGCATGGAAGTGGTGAATGTGCCCGAGCGCAGTGTGCTCGGGCTCCTGACGCTGGCGGAACTGGCACCCTCGCGTCGGGTGGGCGTGCAAGTGGCGGGGATCAACCGCGCCGGCCAACGCATTTTGAATCCCGGTGGCGACGAAAAGGTTCTCGCGGGCGATGAACTTCTCGTGCTCGGCAACTCGGAGCAAATCGCCGCCTTCGCCGCCTGGGCGAACGAGCAGGATTAAGCAGCGCTCATCGTCGCAAAGCGTAGGGCTGCACAAGAGCCGCGGGATCGCCTTAGATGGCTTTTGTCCCTTCCGCCTCAGCGCGGCATGCGCACGAACATCGGCACGCCGGCCAGATCTTTGAAACCGAGCTTCCGGTAGACGTTGTGCCCATCGGGGGACGACTGCAGGACGCCGACGCGATCCATCCGTGGTTGTTTAGAAGTGAGGAGTGAGAAGCGGGGAGGGGGGAATTTGGAGCGAGAAGCGGGAAGTGAGTAGACGGAGACGGAGTTCGGAAAGCGGAGTTCGGAAAGCGGAGTGCTGAAAGCTGAGTGCTGAGCGCGGGTAGCGAGAAGCGCGTAGCGTCGAGCGCACCACTTACAACTACCTCAATCCATCCGTGCTCTCCTCATCTGAACTCTGTGTGCTCGGTGCCTCTGTGGTTCACTTCATCCGAGGTTTCTTAGGAGTAAGAAGCGGGAAGCAAGTAGCGGGAAACGAGGAGCCAGAATTCAGGAGCCAGGAGTTGGCGGAGAAAGACGGGGCACCACGAAACACACGAAAAGCACGAAAAGGGAACTGCCCATCCGTGTTGTCCGTGCCATCCGTGGTTGTCGGTTGGAACGGTTTAACCACCGAGGCACTGAGGGCGCTGAGATTCAGAGAACGAGAACGAGAGAGATTTGGCCGCTACTCGCTCCCTGCTGCTCGCTGCTCGCTGTTCCCTTTCGTGTCGTTCGTGTGTTTCGTGGGGAATCGCTGAATCTCGGTGCCCTCTGTGGTTCAATTCAGCGACCGCTCGCGGTTGCGCACGGGATAAAGGCGTTGCTAGCGCGGGCCGTTTCGGCGTAAGTTTCGGCCCATGAGACGTTGGCTGACAGGCCTGCTCGCTACGTTCCTCACCGTGCCGCTGGTGGCACAGGTGGTGTTGAATTTCGATGACCTCACGCTGTTCGACTACGGTTCGATCCCCGCGAATTACGGCGACGGTCTCGATCCCCACATTCCCGATCTGCAATATCGGACGCTCCATCCCGGCACGTTTACGCTGTTCGAAGGAGCGCTGGAATTCTGGAACAACGACTACGGCAACCTGAGCAAGGTAGCGTTTGCGAGCGCGAACGGCATGGTGGCGGAGATCACTTTCGTTCCCGAGCCGGGCTATGGCGTGACGATCAACTCTTTCGCGATGGGAGGCTATCCCCGCAGTGATCGTTTCAATACCGTCATGCAAATAGTCGACGAGAACGGGATCGTGTTGCTCAATTTCGTTGGCGATGGCGTCGTGCCGATTTTGGGCAGCGTGAGTGGCCCGCAACATTCCAGCTTCTTCATCAATTTTTCGCATCCCGGCACGATTCGTCTTCAATGGGGCACGGATTGGAATGTCGGCATCGATACCTTGGCGTTTCAATCCTACCTCATCCCGGAGCCCGCGACTTGGGCGCTGCTGCTCCTCGGTGGAGGATTGGTGTTCGTTGCGCAACGGGGTCAGCGCAGGGGCTAGTTTCGACGAGCCAGAGAAGGATTACCCGCTCACTGCTGACTGGTCGCTATCAACTGAACGACTGACGTGCAGAAAGCACTGGGCTTTCGGTCACAGAGTCGGAGCGAGGGACAGGGAGTCCACAGAGCCTGATATTCTGAACCACCGCGCATAGAGGGCACCGCGACTCAGAGAGCGAGAGCGAGAACGATTTGGCTGCTGCCCGCTGCCCGCTGTTTCCTTTCGTGTCCTTCGTGTATTTCGTGGTGACTCGATTGGCCTCTGTGACTCCGTGCCTCTGTGGTTCCCTTTCAAAAACCCGCTCACCCGCCGAGGAGCTTTTTCAGGATCTCATCCACGAGCTTCGGGTTGGCTTTGCCGGCGGAGAGTTTCATCACACCGCCTTTCAGCGCGTTGATCGCTTTCGCGTTGCCGGCTTTCACCTGGTCGGCGGATTTCGGGTCGGCGGCAATCGCGGCCGCGCACCAGCCTTCGAGTTCGCCGGTGTCGGTGGATTGACGCAGGCCTTTGCGATCGACGACGGCGGCGGGCGTTTCGCCGGAGGCAAAACATTCGGCGAAGACTTCCTTCGCCTGCGTGCTGGAGATGACGCCTTGGTCGAGCAACGCGACGAGTCCGGCGAGGTGTGCGGGCGTGACTTTGCTCTCGGCGAGGGCAACGCCGGCGGCGGCGAGGTCGCGCAGCAGGTCGTTGGTGATCCAGTTGGCGGCGAGTGTGGGCTTGGCGCCGAGTTGCACGGTGGCTTCGAAGAAATCACTCAGCGCGCGATCGCGAATCAGCACCGCCGCGGCGGAGTAGGGCAGGCCGAAGGTGTCGAGGAAGCGGCGTTGTTTCGCGAAGGGTTGCTCGGGGAGTTCGGCGCGGAGGCGGTCGGTCCACGCGGCGTCGATGCGCACGGGCATCAGGTCGGGATCGGGGAAGTAGCGGTAATCGTGCGCCATCTCCTTCGAACGCATCGAGGCGGAGCGACCGGTCTCGCCGTCGTAAAGACGCGTCTCTTGCACGAGCGTGCCACCGGCGGTGACGACGCTGAGCTGGCGCTTGATCTCCGTGAGGATACCGTCGCGCACGTAGGAGATGGAGTTGAGATTCTTGAGTTCGACCTTGGTGCCGAGCTGGGTCGCGCCGACGGGGCGGATGGAGATGTTGGCGTCGCAACGCAGCTGACCCTTCTCCATGTCGCAATCGGAGATGCCGGCGTAAATGAGCGAGGTGCGCAACGAGGTGAGGAAGGCGAAGGCCTCGTCGGCGGACGTGAGCGCGGGCTCAGTGACGATCTCCATCAAGGGCGTGCCGGCGCGGTTGTAATCGACGAGTGAATCGACGGTGCCGTGCGTGAGTTTGCCGACGTCCTCCTCGAGGTGAATGCGCGTGAGGGGAATGGATTTGTGTTCGCCCATCACGGCGAGGGATGCGCCGGGCAACTCGATTTCGACGGCGCCGTGTCGGCAGACGGGATGGTCGTATTGGGAGAGCTGGTAGTTTTTCGGACTGTCGGGGTAGAAGTAGTTTTTGCGATCCCAGCGGGTGACGTTGGCGATCTCGCAACCGAGGAGGAGGCCGGTTTTGATGATGGCGTCGAGGGCGGCCTTGTTGAGCACGGGCAGCGCGCCGGGGAGGGCGAGGACGACGGGGTCGGTGAGCGAGTTGGGCGGCTCGCCGTAACCGGTGGCGACGCGCGTGAACATCTTCGACGCCGTCTTGATCTGGACGTGCACCTCGAGGCCGATGACAGTCTCGAAGTTTGTCATGGGGAGAAACTCCAAGCACCAAATTCCCAGCCACAGAGAAGCCTCAAGCGCCAATCTTCAAGAATTGGGTGTTGGATTTGGAAATTCATTGGATGTTGGTGCTTGGAGCTTGGTGCTTTCACAGCGCCGGACGGCGATGATGCCAGTCGTGGGCTTGTTCGTAAGTGTGGGCCATGGCGAGCAGGTCGGCTTCGCGGAACGGCTGGCCGATCAACTGTAAACCAATCGGCAAACCCGACGCTGAGAAACCGCACGGCACACTGAGCGCGGGCAGCCCGGCGAGATTCACGCCGATCGTGTAAACGTCGCACAGATACATCGCGAGTGGATCGGCCTTTTCGCCGAGCTTGAACGCGGGCGTGGGCGTCGTGGGCGTGAGCAACGCATCGACGTCGCGGTAGGCGTTGAGAAAATCCTGGCGGATCAACGTGCGGACTTTCTGCGCGCGCAGATAATACGCGTCGTAGTAACCGCTGGAGAGCACGTAGGTGCCGAGGATGATGCGGCGTTTCACTTCGGCGCCGAAGCCTTCCGCGCGGGACTTCGCGTAGAGATCGATGGCGTCGGTCGCCGCGCGCGAGCGGTGGCCGTAGCGCACGCCGTCGAACCGCGCGAGATTCGACGAGGCTTCGGCGGTGGCGATGATGTAATACGTGTCGAGGCAGTAACGCGTGTGCGGCAACGACACTTCGCGAATCTCGCAACCGCGGTCGCGGTAAAACTTCACTGCCGCTTCGACGGCCGCGGCGACTTCGGGATCGAGTCCTTCGCCGAAATATTCCTGCGGGATGCCGATGCGCCACGGGCCGGTGCGTGCGCGGAGTTCGGCGGCGTAGTCGGGCAAAGGCGTGTTGTAGGACGTGGAGTCGAGCTCGTCGTGTCCGGCGATGGCCTGCAACAGCGTCGCGGCGTCGGCGACGGTGCGACCGAACGGGCCGATTTGGTCGAGCGACGACGCGTAGGCGACGAGGCCGTAGCGCGAGACGAGGCCGTAGGTGGGTTTGAGTCCGACGACGCCGCAGAGCGCGGCCGGTTGGCGAATGGAGCCGCCGGTGTCGGAGCCGAGCGTGGCGAGTGCGGTGCCGGACGCGAGCGCGGCAGCGCTGCCGCCGGAGGAGCCGCCCGGCACGCGCGTGAGATCCCACGGGTTGCACGTTGGACCGTTGGCGCTGTTTTCCGTCGAGGAACCCATCGCGAACTCGTCGAGATTGAGCCGGCCCCAGAGCACCGCGCCGGCGTCTTTCAACTTGCGGGTGACGGTCGCGTCGTAGGGCGAAACGAAGTTGCCGAGAATCTTGCTCGAGGCCGTGAGCGGTTGGTTGGCGACGGCGATGACGTCCTTCAGGCCAACGGGAATGCCGTCGAGCGGACCGCGCGATTGTCCGGCGGCGCGGCGTGCGTCGGACGCGGCGGCTTGCGCGAGCGCGTCGGCTTCGTCGCAGGAGTTGAAGGCGTGCACGGCGGGCTCGACGGCGCGCGTGCGCGCGATGACAGCTTGCATCAACTCGACGGCGGAGAGTTGGCCCGCGGCGAGTTGCGCGGCGACAACGGAAACGGGTTGGTGAAAGACGGCGGAAGACATGCGCGGACTAGTCGACGACTTTCGGGAGACTGATCATCTGCTCGCGTTGCGCGGGTGCGTTGCGCAGCGCCTGCTCGACGGTCAGGCTGGGGCGCGGGACGTCGACGGCCCAGACATTTTCGACGGGGAACGCGTGGGCGGTGGGTTCGACGCCGGTGACGTCAACTTTCGCGAGTTGCTCGATGTGGTGGAGCACGTCGCCGAGTTGGGTGGCGAACTTGGCCTTCTCGGCGTCGGTGAGCGCGAGGCGGGCGAGTTGAGCGACGTAGTCGATGTTGAGTTCCTGGGGCGCGGCCATGGGGAGTGGCGGGGAGCTTGGCTGGCGCGGCGGAGCGTTGGCAACGGGCAAAAGCGTCATGCGGCGACCGAGGAAAGCCTTGCGGCGGGGCGCGCGGGCGGGAATCCTGCGGGTTGCATGAAACTGGTCATCGCGCTCATCAAACCGTTCAAGCTCGAGGAAGTGAAGGACGCGCTCGCGCGCATCGGTCTGGAGGGGATGATTGTTTCCGAGGTGAAGGGCTTCGGCCATCAGAAGGGACACACGGAGACATTTCGCGGCACGGAATACACGGTGGATTTTCATCCGCGCGTGCGCATCGAGGTCGCCGTGGCGGACGAGTTGAAAGACAAAGTCGTGGCGACGTTTGTCGCAGCGGCCCACACCGGCACGCCGGGCGACGGGCGGGTGTTCGTGCTGCCACTTGAAGAAGTCACCCGCATCGACACGGCGCAACAAGGGCCGGAGGCGCTCTGAGCGGAGGCGAATGTCGGAGTGACCGTGTTGAACGATTTTTTATGAACGCTGCGCGGCCGCAACCGATTCGCATCCTCGACTCCCACACGGGCGGCGAGCCGACGCGGCTGGTGCTGGAAGGCGGACCGGAACTAGGCAGCGGACCGTTGGCGGAACGTGCGCAGCGGTTCCGCACGGAGTTCGATCAGTATCGCTCGGCCATCATCAACGAACCGCGTGGCTCCGACGTGATGGTGGGTGCGTTACTCGTCGAACCGCACGCAGCGGACTGCGACGCGGGAGTGATTTTCTTCAACAACGTCGGTCTGCTCGGCATGTGCGGGCACGGCACGATCGGGCTGGTGGTGTCGCTGGCGCATCTTGGGCGTTTGCAACCGGGACGCGCGCGGATCGACACGCCGGTCGGCGTGGTCGAAGCGATGTTGCACGACGACGGCAGCGTCGCGGTGACGAATGTGCCGAGCTATCGCCGGGCGGCGGCGGTGAAGATCGATGTGCCCGGACACGGCGAGGTGTGCGGCGACGTGGCGTGGGGCGGGAACTGGTTTTTCCTCGTGGAGAATCACGGTCAGGAACTCGCGCTCGGTCGCGTGGACGACTTACTCGACTTCACGAAACGCGTGCGCGCAGCGGTGAATGCACACGGTTTTCCCGAGGTGGATCACGTGGAGTTGTTCGCGCCGTCGTCCACACCCGGCGTGAATAGCCGGAATTTTGTGCTGTGTCCCGGCGGGGCGTATGATCGCTCGCCGTGTGGCACGGGCACGAGTGCGAAGCTCGCGTGTTTGGCAGCTGACGGAAAACTCGCGGAAAGTGCCGAGTGGCGGCAGGAGAGTATCGTGGGCAGCGTGTTTCATGGAACCTACCGCCGCGACGGCGAAGCGATCGTGCCAACGATCACGGGCCACGCACATGTATGCGGCGAAGGCTCGCTGCTGCTTGATCCGTCGGATCTTTTTTGCTGGGGCATTCGTTCAACATGACCAAATCACGTTCAGTTATTATCTGCGGCGGCGGTATTGTCGGGCTGTGCACCGCGTATACGTTGGCTCGCGCGGGTTGTGCCGTCACGGTGATCGAGCGCAACGCCGAGGGCGCCGATTCGTGCGCGCATGGCAGCGCCGGTTACATCTCGCCGAGTCATGTCGTGCCATTGTCCGCCCCGGGCATGATCTGGCAGGGCATGAAATGGATGCTGAGTTCGCGCAGTCCGTTCTACATCAAGCCGCGCTTCGATGCGGAGCTGTGGCGTTGGTGCTGGTTGTTCGCGCGGTCGTGTTCGGTCGAGCACACGCGTCGCGCGGCGCCGTTGCTCGCGCAAATGAGTTTAGGCAGCCGCCAACTTTTCGTGGAAATGGGCGCGGCGATGAACGGCGTGTTTGATCTGCAAACGGAAGGGTTGATCAATTTGTGCAAGACCGCCGAATGTCTCGATCACGAAGCGGCGGGCTTGGCCAAGATCGCGCGGGAAGTCGGCGTCGAAGCGCAAGTGTTGAACGCGCAGCAAACCGCCGCGCTGGAGCCGGGCATCCGGATGGATGTGGCGGGCTGTATTTATTTTCCGATCGATGCTCATCTCACGCCGCGCGTGTTCATCCCGGCGTTGCTCGAACAGTTGCGGCAGCTCGGCGTGAAATTTCAGTGGAACACGAGCATCAATGGCTGGCGCACCGACGGCGGCCGCATCACGGCGGTGAGCACGACGGCGGGCGATTTGACGGCGGAGGACTACGTGCTCGCGACCGGTTCGTGGGCAGCGGACACGGTGCGCGGGTTGGACCTGCGGCTGCCGATGCAACCGGGGAAAGGTTACAGCCTCACGATTGAGCAACCGCGTTTTCATCTGAAGAAATCGATCATTCTCGCCGATCGCCGTGCCGCGGTGACGCCGATGGGGAGCAAGCTGCGTTTCGGTGGCACGATGGAATTGGGCGGACACGATGATCGGGTGCGACCGGAGCGCATCGAACAAATCATCGATTCGGCGCAGTGGTATTTTCCGGATTTTCGCGCGGATGATTTTGCCGGAATCGAGCCGTGGTTCGGCTACCGACCGGTGTCGCCGGATGGCTTGCCCTATGTCGGACGCTTCGCGCGGCATTCGAATTTGATCGCCGCCTGCGGACACGCGATGCTTGGACTCACACTCGCTCCGATCACGGGACAGCTCGTCGGCGAGATTATTACCGGCGAAGCACCGAGCGTCGATCTCACGCTGCTCGCACCCGATCGCTTTGCGTGAAGCAAACAACTCGAACACGACCAACTCATGAACTGGATCGGTGTCATTCCTGCAATCACGACCAACCTCCACGCTGATCTCACCATCGACCACTATGCCCTTGCTGCGCATTGCCGTTGGATGATCGACAGCGGCTGCACCGGCATCGTGTGCGGCGGTTCACTTGGCGAAGCGGCGACGCTGACGTTCGATGAAAAGATCGCCGTCGTGCGCACCGCCGTTGGCGCGGTGGGCGAACGCGCGCCGGTCGTGCTCGGCATTGCGTCGTTGAGCACGGCGGAAGCGGTGGCGATGGCCAAGGCGGCGGCGGACGCCGGCGCGCAAGGCCTGATGGTGCTGCCGCCGTATGTTTACACGAGTGACTGGCCGGAGATGAAAACGCACCTCGCTGCGGTGCTGAACGCGACTCCGCTCTCGTGCATGCTCTACAATAATCCCATCGCCTACAAAACGGACTTTCTACCGGTGCAGATCGCGGAGCTCGCCGCGGAGCATGCGAATCTGCACGCGGTCAAGGAGTCGAGCGGTGATGTGCGGCGGATCACGGCTATTCGCGCGTGCTGCGGGAAGCGCTTGCAGATCCTGGTCGGCATGGACGACGCGGTCGTCGAAGGCGTGGCGGCGGGCGCAGTCGGTTGGATCGCGGGCTTGGTGAATGCGTTTCCGGCGGAGAGTGTGGCGCTGTTCGACTACGCGAGTCGCGGGGATCGCGAGCGCGCGCGGAAGCTTTACGAGTGGTTTTTGCCGCTGCTGAAACTCGATACGGTGCCGAAGTTTGTGCAACTCATCAAATGGGTGCAGGCCGAAGTCGGTCGCAGCACGCCGCACGTGCGGCCGCCACGTTTGGCATTGGCGGGTGCCGATCTGGCGCAGGCGCGCGCGGTGTTGAGTGAGGCGCTGAAGAATCGGCCGAAGAATTGAACCACCACGCATCACGCGAAAGGGAAGCCAGGCAGTGACGCCCAGGCTGCCCGCCTGCGCCCGCCGTAGCGGCGAGCGCGGAGCGAGCCGAGGAAGAACGGGGCGGTAGGGTCGCTGGTGCATTCTGCGATGGATTAGACGGGTCGCTGGTGCTCCCCGCTACGGATCCAATCGGGTCGCTGGTGCTCCCCGCTACGGGGCAAGCGGCGCGTTTGCGGGCAATGAACAGAAGTTTCTGGCGGGAGCGTTAGTGCCTTGCTAGGGTGCAGCATGAAACCAGACGGCAGTTCACTTATTGGCTTCGGTTCGGGTGGTCTCGGCGGAGTGACGTTTAAAGCTTTTGATCCGGCGAAAGACATTTACTTCGAACCGTCCTTTCCCTCGGCGGACGCCGACGATGTGGAGCGCGCGGTGCAACTCGCGGTGAGTGCGGCGCCGGCGTGGACGCAACTCTCTGGGGCGGCGCGCGGAAAATTCCTCCGCTGTATTGCGGAGAATCTGGAGAAGAAGATTGACGACTTGGTCGCACGCGCCGGACAAGAGACGGGATTGCCGGAGGCGCGGTTGCGCGGCGAAGTCGGTCGCACCGCGGGACAATTGCGACTTTACGGCGAAGCTGCCGAACGCGGCGACTGGCTCGATGCGCGCATCGAGACGGCCGCCCCGGAGCGCAAGCCGTTGCCGAAGCCCGACCACCGCTCGATGCTGCGACCGATCGGTCCGGTGGTCGTGTTTGGTTCGAGCAATTTTCCTTTCGCGTATTCGGTTGCTGGTGGCGACACCGCGTCGGCCTACGCGGCGGGTTGTCCGGTGATCGTCAAGGCGCACCCGGCGCATCCGGGCACGAGCGAGTTGGTGGGGCGGTTGATTCTCCACGCGGTGCGCGATTGCGGACTGCCCGAAGGCACTTTCTCGCTGCTGTTCGATGCGGGATTCGAAGTTGGTCAGGCGCTGGTGAAACATCCGGCGGTCAAGGCCGTGGGCTTTACTGGTTCATTGCGCGGCGGACGGGCACTCGCGGACTTGGCGGCGGCGCGGCCGGAGCCGATTCCAGTTTACGCCGAAATGGGCAGCGTGAATCCGGTGTTTATCATGCCCGGTGCGTTGGCGGAACGAGCAGCGGCGTTGGTTGAGGGCTTGCACGCGTCGGCAACGCAGGGCGTCGGACAATTTTGCACCAACCCGGGTTTGATCGTGTTGGAGCGGTCGGCGGTGGCGGAGCAATTCGTAGCGCAACTCACCGAGAGATTGGGCGCGACGCCGGAGGCAACGATGCTGACGGCGGGCATGCACAAAGCGTTTGTCGGTCACACGGAGAAACGCGCGCGGCAACCGGGCGTGAAGTTACTCGTGTCGGCACCGCAAGAAGCGGCGTGCGGGGCGGCGCCGGTGTGGTTTGAGACCGACGCGAAACATTTTCTCGGAAATCACGCGTTGTCGGAGGAGATTTTCGGACCGAGTTCACTCGTGGTGTGGTGTGAGAATCGCGCCGAGGTGCTCGCGGTGGCGCGACGACTCGAAGGCAGTCTCACGGCGACCTTGCACGCGGGTGCGACGGAGCTGGAGGCGCAACGCGATTTGCTGGACGTGCTGGCGGAGCGGGCCGGGCGGGTGATTCTCAATGGTTTTCCGACGGGGCTCGAGGTGAGTCACGCGATTGTGCACGGCGGTCCGTATCCGTCGACGAGTGATGGCGGGCGCAGCACGTCGGTTGGCACGCGGGCGTTGTATCGCTGGGCGCGGTTGGTGTGCTATCAGAATTTCACGGAGGCGTTGCTGCCGCCGGAGTTGCAGAATGCGAATCCGCACGGCGTGCGCCGACTCGTGAATGGTGCGTGGCAGAGCAGCGTGCTGGCGTAGCGGGGTGGAAGGAGCAGAGAATTTTGAACCACAGAGGCACGGAGACACAGAGAAAGCCCCATCTTCTGTCTCCAGAATTCTGCATCCTGAATTCTCCCCTCTGTGTTCTCTGTGCCTCGGTGGTCGACCGTCCGCGAGCGTGATGCGAACCTAGCGTCTTGAGGACAAGCCGCTCCACCACTGCGCTTATTTCAACTGATTCGACGCGTGGCGGATGGCGCGTTGGTAGGTCGTGAGGCCGGGGTCGTCGGTCGTGTCGCAGAGCGTTTCGAGCGCGAGTTGCAACGCGGCGGTGTGCTGGCCTTGCGCGTGCAAAGTCAGTGCAAGAAAAATATCGAACTCACGATTCTCCGGAAACTGCAGCCGGCCGCTGCGCAACACGTCGGCAGAGCGTTCGAGGTGTCCGAGCTGGCGCAACGTCGAGCCGAGTCCGAGCAGCGCGCCGGAGAGTTCGTTCGGCGGCAAGCCGAGTGCAACGGCCTTGTCGTAATAGGGGAGCGCGTCGGCGGTGTGGCCGAGCGTGTCGCAGGTCCACGCGAGTTGGTAGGCAATCTCGGCGATGTTCGGATGCCGCGCGTCGAGCGATTTCAGGCGTGGCAAAATCTCTTTGAACTGCCCGTAAGCCCGTGCTCCGACGATGGCGTCGAGTTCCTCTTTCCAAGCGGGAATTTCGGGGGAAGCGGACATGCAGAGTTGAACCGCAGAGGCACGGAGACACAAAGATCAATCCCAGTAATATCTCCGTGTTCCCTGTGTCTCTGTGGACAGTTTATGCTCTCGGTGCGTTCGGATTGGGAGCGACCGCGACTCGTTTTTCCGGCAGCGCGCGCGTGGTGACTTCGTTTTTGAAACGCGAGATGAGGTCGGTGAGGAGGTGGACGCCTTCGTCGCCTTTCGCGCGCGAGCGGACGGAAGCGCTGAGGGCTTCGGCTTCCTTTTGACCGAGCACGAGCACGTAGGGCACTTTCTCCAATTCGGCGCGGCGAATTTTCGCGCCGAGTTTATCGGAGTGCGTGTCGAGTGTGACGCGCAGATCGGCGGCGAGGAATTGCTCGAGCGTCGCTTGGGCGAATTCGAGAACCTTGTCGGAGATCGGCAAAATGCGCACTTGCTCGGGCGCGAGCCAGAGCGGGAAGTCGCCGGCGAAGTGTTCGATGAGCACGCCGCAGAAGCGTTCCATCGAGCCGAAGGGCGCGCGGTGAATCATCACGGGGCGATGCGATTGGTTGTCGGCACCGACGTAGGTGAGGTCGAAGCGGACGGGCAGGTTGTAGTCCACTTGCACGGTGCCGAGTTGCCACTCGCGGCCGATGACGTCGCGAATAACGAAATCGATTTTCGGTCCATAGAACGCGGCTTCGCCGGGCTCTTCGGTGAAGGCGACGCCGAGTGTCTTGGCGGCTTCGCGGCAGGCGTTTTCGGCTTTGTCCCAGTTGGCGGGATCGCCGGTGTATTTGTTGGAGTCGGGATCGCGGAGGCCGACGCGCACGCGATACTCGGACATGCCGAGCGTGGTGAGCACGGTTTTGACGAGCGAAAGACAACCGAGGATTTCTTTCTGCACTTGTTCCTCGGTGCAGAACAAATGGGCGTCGTCCTGCGTGAAGCCGCGCACGCGGGTCATGCCGTTGAGTTCGCCGGATTGTTCCCAGCGGTAAACAGTGCCGAACTCCGCGAGGCGCACTGGCAAGTCGCGGTAGCTGTGCGGTTGCGAGGAGTAGATTTTGACGTGGTGCGGGCAATTCATCGGCTTCAACAGAAAGCCGTCGATGAGTTGATCCTCGGGGAGAATGCGGTCGGGCGTGATCGTCTCGGTGCCGGTGCGGGCGTTGAGGTCGTCGGCGAATTTTTGCGAGACGGCGTCGATGCGATTCGACATCTCGGCGCACGAGCAACCGGACGCGACGAGCTGGTCGAGGAACTCGCGTTCCACCACCGGCGGAAATTGCGACTCCTTGTAATAGGGGAAGTGGCCGGAGGTTTTGTAGAGCGCCAACCGACCGATGTGCGGCGTGAAGACCTGCGAGTAGCCCTGCTTGCGCAGTTCACCCATGATGAAGGTCTGCAATTCCTGACGGAGAATGGAGCCGTTGGGCGTCCAGAGGATGAGGCCTTGGCCGACTTCTTCGTCGACGTGGAAAAGTTTCAACTCGCGGCCGAGTTTACGGTGATCGCGGAGTTTGGCCTGCTCGAGTTGCGTGAGGTAGGCGGCGAGTTCTTCCTTCGAAGGGAACGCGGTGCCGTAGATGCGCTGGAGCTGCTTGTTGCATTCGTCGCCGCGGTGATACGCGCCCGCGATGGAGAGCAACTTGAACGCCTTCAGTTTCGACGTGTAGCGGATGTGCGAACCGGCGCACAAATCCATGAACTCGCCGTTTTGGTAGAACGAAATCGCTTCGCCTTCGGGAATGTCGGCGAGACGACCGAGTTTGTAGCGCTCTTGTTTGCGCTCGCGGATGATTTGCTCGGCTTCGGCGCGCGGGACTTCTTTGCGATAGAAAGGCTGATTCTCGTCGGCGATTTTCTTCATCTCCGCCTCGAGCTTCACGAGGTCGTCGGTGGTGAATTTGTGATCGAGATCGATGTCGTAATAGAAGCCGCTGTCGGTCGGCGGACCAATATCGAGTTTGGCGTCAGGAAAGAGACGGAGGACGGCGGTCGCCAGCACGTGCGAGGCGGAGTGGCGGAGTTCTTCGAGGGGAGTCATCGACATGGCGGGAAAGTAGTGAGTAGCGGGTAGTGAGTAGCGAGTAGAGAAGCGGAGAGCAGCCGACTATTTTTTCAGCGGTTCGAGGGAGTAGCCGTCTTTGCGGTCGAGCATGGACCAGCCGGCGGCGGTGAGTTCCTGGCGCAATGAATCGGCGGCGGCGAAGTCCTTGGCCTGTTTCGCAGCCCAACGTTTTTCGGCGAGGGCGGTGACGGCGGCGGGGATTTCTTTTTGTTCTCTTGTCGGATCCGATTTTCCGGGCACCGCCCCTAGGATTGTTTCTGTTAGCAGTTCAAATTCGATCCGCTCTTCGACAGTAAGCTTGCGGCCTTTTGTATTCTCTAAGGCTAAAAAGAGTTGTCCGAAAGCTGCAGGAAAATTGAGATCCTCGCTCAGTGCTGCGCGGACTTGTTCGAAATACTTCCACCCTGAATAAGCTGACTTTATTTCAAGAAATTGCTGACCGGTTATTCCCGAGCTATGGGTCGAAAGGGCTGCATGTAGGGACCATTGGGCAAGCTTGTTGACTGCACTCTCCGCCGCGTGGAGCGAATCGAGCGTGAAGTTGAGTTGCTTGCGCGGGTGGCCGGCGAGCAGCGCGTAACGCACGGCGGGGGCGGAGTAGCCTTGGTCGAGCAGGTCGCGGAGCGTGTAGTAGTTGCCCCGGCTCTTGCTCATTGTGGTGCCGTTCACGAGCAGATGCTTGCTGTGATACCAGTGCCGGGAAAAGGGAACGCCGTTGCAGCACTCGCTCTGGGCGATCTCGTTTTCGTGGTGCGGGAACTCCAGATCTTCGCCGCCGGTGTGGAGATCGATGGTGTCGCCGAGGAGCGCCTTGCTCATCGCACTGCACTCGATGTGCCAGCCGGGACGGCCGGCCGCGGCACCGGCGGGACCGGTCCATTGCACGTCGCCGTCTTCGTCGGGCTTGTAGGCTTTCCAGAGCGCGAAGTCGGAAAGGGAGTTCTTGTGGTCCGAGTCGGCCGTCGCGTCGGTGACGAGGAGCTCGCGTTCCTTGACGCGCGAGAGGCGGCCGTAGTCAGCGAAGGATGAGACTTTGAAATAGACGGAGCCGTCGGCCGCGCGGTAAGCGTTACCCTTCTGCATCAGCACCTCGATCATGTTCACTTGCTCTTTGATGTAGCCGGTGGCGGTGGGCTCGGCGTGTGGCGGCAAGCAGTTCAGCGCGGCGCAGTCCTCGTGAAAGAGTTGCGTCCAGTGTTTCGTGATGTCGCCGAGCGGACGATTTTCCTTTTTGGCCTGACCGATGGTGCGGTCGTCGACGTCGGTGAGGTTGCGCACGTGTTTGACCTTGGCCGCGCCGTATTCGAGTTCGAGGAGGCGGCGGAGGACATCATTGACGGTGAACGTGCGAAAGTTGCCGATGTGCGCGGGCGCGTAGACGGTGGGGCCGCAATTATAGAACGTGAACACGTCGTGCGCGTCGGCCGGGTCGGGGCGGCGGAGCGCTTGGAGGCTGCGGGTGAGGGAATCGTAGAGTCGGATGGCCATGCGGCGAAAGGAATTTGGAAACGGAAAACTGCGGGTTTGGCAAACCTGCCTTCTGTCACGCCCGATAAGTGGGCGGCGGCGCGGGCGGACGCGGGCGGCGTCCGGGGCGGCGAGGGCTGGCCGCTGCTAGGCGCGGCGACAGCCGTTAATAGTTCGGCGACACGTCGGGATGCGGGACGTGATTGCGTTGCCAAACTGGTGGGAGAGCGACATTTTCGCGGGGAATTTCAAAAGCAACACCGCCATGGCCAAAGATTTCAAGCTCGATTTGACCCACCGTCCACGCCGCCTGCGCCGCACCGCCAGCCGCCGCGCGATGGTCGAGGAAACGCAGTTGCGCGTCGCCGATTTGATCGCGCCGCTCTTTGTCGTCGATGGCTCGCCGAAGCCGGACGAAATTGCGTCGATGCCCGGCGTTTTCCGGCTGAACATCGCCGATCTCGTCAAGGAATGTGCCGAACTGCACGCGTTGGGGATTCGCGCGGTGGCGTTGTTTCCGAAGTTGGATGCGAAATTGAAAACGGCGTCGGGCAAGCAGGCGTTGAACCGCAAGACACTCGTGCTGCGCGCCGTGCGAGCGGTGAAGGCGGCCGTGCCGGAGCTGACGGTGATTACCGATGTCGCGCTCGATCCATACACGACGCACGGGCACGACGGCGTGCTCAATGCGGCGGGCGACGACGTGGATAACGACCGGACGGTCGGCATCCTTTGCCAGATGGCCGTGCTGCAAGCGGAAGCGGGCGTCGATTTTGTGGCGCCGTCGGACATGATGGACGGACGCGTGGGCGCGATCCGCCGCGCGCTTGATGCGGCGGGCCACACCACCGTCGGCATCATTGCCTACTCGGCCAAATACAATTCCGCCTACTACGGACCGTTCCGCGATGCGGTCGGCAGCGCGCAAGCGGCGGGGACGCGCCTGCTCAGCAAGGCGACCTACCAAATGAATCCCGCCAATCGCCGCGAGGCGGTGGATGAAGTGTTGTTGGACATCCAGGAAGGCGCCGACGTCGTCATGGTGAAACCCGCGGGCGCCTACCTCGACATCATCCGCGAGGTGCGGAACGCCACGAACAAGCCGGTGGCGGCGTATCAGGTTTCCGGCGAATACGCGCAAATCCACGCGGCGGCGCGTCTCGGCTGGCTCGATCTTGCGCGGTGCCGGCAGGAGTCGTTGCTCGCGATCAAGCGCGCTGGGGCGGATTTGATTCTGACCTACTTCGCCAAGGACATTGCGAAGGGACTGTGAGCGGGCGGGGTGGAGAACGACACTAGCGTCGCAGTGAGTGGCAACGGATGCGCTCGTTCGGCGCGAGCGCGACTATTTCGCGGGCGGCTCTTTTTTCGACAGCAACGAGACGATCCAAATCGGCCAAAGCAGAGCGATGAACAACAAGAGCGCGAAATCGAGTTCCGTGCCTCCCTCGGCAGATCCGCAACGCTTGGCCCGTTCTTCTTTGCTGGGAATTGCGACGGTCACGACCATCAACACCAGACCGATACCGAGGTAGGCACCGAACAAAAACGCGGGGATACTCATCGGACTGCGCTAACGGTTAAATGACCTTCGTCTCCTGCTCCGCGGGCAATTTCTCAATCGTCCAACCGGTCCAGCCGTAGATGGCGGAGATGATCGGGTTGAGGAGATTGAGAAACGCGTAGGGCGCGTAGGCGAGAGGGAAGACACCGAGCGTCGCGAACATGAACGCGCCGCACGAATTCCACGGAATCAACGGCGACGTGATTGTGCCGGAGTCTTCGAGGGCGCGGGAAAGATTCTTCGGGTGCAGTCCGGCTTTCTGGTAAGCTTCGCGATACATGCGGCCGGGGACGACGATGGAGAGGTATTGGTCGGGGGCGACAATGTTGGAACCGATGCACGTGGCGAGCGTCGCCGTGATGAGACCGCCGGTGCCCTTGGCGAGGCGCAAAATCGACGCCGCGATGGTCGCGAGCATACCGCTTTTTTCCATCACGCCGCCGAAACACATCGCGCACAGAATAATCCCAATCGTGCCGAACATACTGCTCATGCCGCCGCGCGAGAGAAGTTCATCGACCGCCTTGACGCCGGTCTCGGCCTTGACGCCGTTGTAGGCGATATCGAGCGCGCTCGCGAGCGTCACCCCTTGGAAAATCGTGGCGAAGACCCCACCGAGCACCGCGCCAATCAAGACGGCAGGCAACGCGGGCACGCGTAGCACGACCATGAGCAAAATCAACACCGGCGGCACCAGTAACCATGGCGAAATCGTGTAGCTGCTGTTCAGTGTCGCAGTGATGGATTGCACGGTCTCGAGTGAGGCGTTGTCGCTGCCGTAATTCAGTCCGATGGCCCAATAAAGTCCGAGTGCGATGAGCATACTTGGGCCCGTCGTGTAGGCCATGTGGCGCACGTGCTCGAAGAGTTCCGAGCCCGCGACCGCGGGCGCGAGGTTAGTCGTGTCGGAGAGCGGCGACATCTTGTCGCCGAAATACGCGCCGGAAATAATCGCTCCCGCAACCATCGGCAGCGGCACGCCGAGTCCGGTGCCGATACCGATGAAAGCGATGCCGACCGTCCCCGCCGTAGTCCACGAACTCCCCGTGGCCAACGACACGACGGCGCAGCACGCACAGGTCGCGACGAGGAAATAGTGCGGCGAAATCATTTTGAGGCCGTAAACGATCAGCATCGGCACGATGCCGCTGGCGATCCACGTGCCAATCAGCATGCCGACGACCAACAGAATCAGACACGCGCTGAGCGAAAGACGGATGCCGTCGAGAAAGCTTTGTTCGATGTCCGCCCAGCGCCAGCCAAGGCGCAACGCCATGATCGCCGCGACGGCCGCGGCGGCCACGAGTGGGATTTGCGTGGGAATCGACGCCTGCAGCAACGACCCGAAATACGGCACCGACGCCAGGGCGCGCAGCAGCGGCGAGATTACGGCGATTTCCGGCAACGAATTCAGGTCGAGCACCGCGACAGCGATGAACAGCATGAGGCAAGCGACCGGAACGAGTGATTCCCGGAGCGTGGGGAGGCGTGGGGTGGACATGGGGTAAAGTTGCGGAACCGCGCGCTAGAAGGCTGAGCGCGGCACCTGAATCGAGTCGCCGGGGAAGAGCAGGGGATCTTCGAGAGGTTCGCGTTGCGCGAGCCGCACATCGAAATCGTAGGCGCGGCGGTCGCGGGTGAGCGTTATTTTGCCTTCCTTGGCGTAGAGGGTAAAGCCGCCTGCGGATTGCACGGCTTTGGCGAGTGTGAGGTCGGGCGACCACGGAATGCGGCCGGGCCGTTGCACTTCACCGCCGATGTAGACGTAGCGTTCGGTTACGGTGACCGAGACACTGATCGACGTGTAGAATTTGCGCTCGATATACGCGGTGCGGATCGCGTTGGCCAATTCGCCGGTGTTGAGCCCAGCGGCGGGAACTACGCCGATGAATTGCAGGCTGATCGATCCTTGCTCGTCGATTTGCACGGTGTTGGTGCTCGGATCGGGGATGCCGCTGAGTGTGACGGTAAGGGCGTCACCGGGGCGTAGTTGCGCGGCACTGTGGGTGGCGTCAACTTTCGGATTGCGGAGAGCGCCGCTGCCACCAGTGGACTCGCAACCACTCAACACGGTGAGTGCGCACAACAGGAGCGCGGAGAAAAACAAACAGAGAGGACGCATGCGGTGCGTCGTTATTGGGACAAGCCGCGCACGGTGGCAATACCGGACGCGGCTTTCTCGCGAGGCGAACTGAAGCGGCGCTTAGCGGCGACTGCGACGGCTGCGGGAAGGCTTGTCGTCTTCTTCGCTGTCTTCGTCTTCCTCGTCGTCGCTGTCCTCCTCCTCCTCTTCTTCGTCGTCGTCGTCTTTTTCTTTGTCGTCGAAGTCTTTTTCTTTGCCGTCGTCGGCCTTGGCGTCGCCGTCTTTTTCGCCCTCTTCTTCTTCGTCCCACTTGAGCGAGCTGTCATTCTTCATGCGCTCGTCTTCTTCCTCTTCGATGTCGGGAATATCCTCTTCCTCGGTGGCGGGACGGCGGCGCTTTTCGGATTCTTCTTCGTCGTCGCCGTAACCGGCGGGCGCGAAGTCCAAAATGTCCGTCAACTCGGTGAAGAGGTGCACGGATTTGCCTTCGATGAAATCGTTGTTCTGCGACTCGCGGATTTGGTCTTCGACTTCGTCCACGGTGAGTTTCTCTTCGAAATCGAAGAGGTCGTTGAGCAACTTCACGCGCAGGCGGGTGAAATGGTCAAGCAGGTCGGCGTAAGGTCCGTTTTCCTCGTCGATGATGTCGGGGAGAGCGAAGAGCTTCTCATCGGACTCGATGAGCGACTCCTTCATGCGCTGGAGTTGCACACGACCGTTGCCCAGATCCTTGGCGATCCGGAACGGAATGAACGCACGCTCGAAGACGTCGGCATCAAAGCCGAATTCGCGCAGCGGCTCGATCGCCTCAATGAGGTGATCGACTTGTCGGGGATCGATGATGCTCAGACCATCGACGTCCCAGTGCACTGCATCGCTGACTTCGACGACCCACCAGTTGTGGTCTTCGCCGAGCCGCACAATGCACCATTCGAGTTGGGGATTTCCTTTCGCCATATGTGATGAACTTGTCCGGAAAAAGGCTTCCAAACGGATAGTGTCAAATACCGAAACACCTTTTTCGTGAAAAAATTACGCCAGCACCGCTGCTTCGGTCGTCGTGACAGTGGTCGCGCTTGAAAGTGAAAGTGGAGCAGCCCATGGTGCGGCACGAACATGGCCCGCTACTACGACGCATTTGGCAAGCCCTTCTTTTTCAAATTTGATCCGGAACACGCGCACGAGCTCGCAGTTTCGGGCATGACGTGGCTCGGCCGAGTGCGTCCGTTGTGCGCAATTTTGGAGCGGCTCCATCAACTTCCGGCTTCGGCGCACGTGCCGGTGGAGTTTTGCGGATTGAAATTTCCCAATGCGGTCGGACTCGCCGCGGGCTTCGATAAAAACGGCACCGCGTGGCCTGCCGCCGCCGCGCTCGGATTTGGGCACGTCGAAATCGGCACGGTGGCTCGCTACGGGCAGGAGGGAAATCCGCGTCCGCGTGTTTTTCGTTACCCGAGCGAAGAAGCCGTGATCAACCGCATGGGTTTCAACAACGAAGGCGCGGAAGCGCTCGCTCGTCGTCTCGCCCGTTTGCCCGGCCCCGGTCAGCGCGCGATTCCACTCGGGATCAACTTGGGCAAGACCAAGGTCACGCCGATCGAAAAAGCGACCGAAGACTACCTCGGCAGCTTCGCGTTGCTCGCGGATCACGCCGACTACGTCGCGATCAACGTCAGTAGTCCCAATACCCCGGGACTGCGCGAGCTGCAGGACGCCGCGTGGCTGGAGCCGCTGTTGCGCGCGCTGGTCGAAGCCAATGCTGCGCGCGTCACTGCGGGCAAGCCGCGCCGCCCGCTGCTGCTCAAGATCGCGCCCGATCTCTCTTTTGCACAAATCGACGGCGTGCTCACGGTCATCGCGACGCTCGGCTTGGACGGCATTATCGCCACGAACACCACGTTGGCGCGGCCGGGCTTTTTCCAAGATGTCAACCAAGCGGGCGGGCTGAGCGGGCGTCCGCTACGCCGTCGTTCGACGGAGATCGTCAAATACATCGCGCGGGCGACCAATGGCCGGCTGCCGATCATCGGCGTGGGCGGCATTTTCGACGAAGTTTCCGCCGCCGAGAAAATCGATGCGGGTGCGACACTCGTGCAACTCTACACGGGCTTGATTTACCGCGGGCCACTTTTTGCGCGCGACCTAGCGTTCGCTCTCGCGGCGCGGCAGCAGAAATTCTGAGCGACGCACCGCGCCGTCGTTTCACCTGCAATTATGACTGCTCCGCTCACTCTGCTGGTTGACAACGGCTCGCTCGCACCGGCGGCGACGCGGCAATTGCGGATGCTGGCGGCAACTCTCACGCAACGCGTCGGCGAGCCAGTGTTGCCGGTGTCGTTGTTGCACTCGTCCGCTGTGCCGCCTGAGGAACTTGACGGCGTGGCCGCGGAGATTTTCGAACCGGCGTTGCACGTTCGCTTGGCCGAGGGGCTGACGGAGTTCCTCGTCGTGCCGCTGTTCTTCGGACCGAGTCGCGCGCTGACGGATTACTTGCCTGCGCGCGTGGCTCACTTGCAGCGGCGGTATCCGGAGTTGCGCGTGAAAGTGGCACCGGTGCTTTTCGCGGAAGGTGACCGGCGGCTCGCGGAGATTTTGGCGGACAGCGTGCGCAGTGTTGCGGGGAGCGAATTTGCCAAGCCGCGCCGCGTGGCGCTCGTGGATCACGGCAGTCCGGTGCGCGCGGTGACAGCGGTGCGGGATGCGTTGGCGCAGCAACTCGCGGAGTTGCTCGGTGCGGACACAGAAGTTGCGCCGTGCAGCATGGAGCGCCGCGAGGGTTGTGAGTATGACTTTAACGAGCCGCTCCTCGCCCAGTTGTTGACGCGGACAGAGTGGGGCAGTGGACCGGTGACGGTCGCGATGCAGTTTCTATTGCCGGGGCGTCACGCCGGCCCGGAAGGCGATGTGGCGCAGATTTGCGCTGCCGCGCGAGTGCTGCAGCCTCAATTGACGACGCAACTTACGCCACTGGTCGCGGAGCATCCGCGCTTACTCGAGATTTTGGCAGATCGTTGGCGGGCGGGCCGCAGCGCGTCGTGACGGCGGCAGATTGCTCCGTGCCGAACGCGGCGGAGGGCAACTCCGCTTCGAGCGGATGATCGGCGAGTGGCAACGCGCCAAGCAAATCACGCCAGCGCCGCTGCCAGGATTGGAGAAACGTTTCAGACGGCGACATGGTGGCGGTGCGCGCGGGAGTGCACGGAGAGAAGTTCACGGTTTTGTGCGGCGATTTCGCCGACCAACACGAGGGATGGTGTGCCATCGGCGTCGGCGGCGAGTTCCCGCGCGGTTTCGAGCGTGCCGGAGCGAATCACTTGGTTGGGCAGGGAAGCGTTGCTGACGATCAGCAACGGGGTGTCCAGCGAATGTCCGCTGGCGACGAGGCGAGTGGCGAGGTCGCCGAGGCGCTTGGTGCCCATGTAAACGCAGAGCGTAGTGCCCGGCTGCGCGAGGTGTTGCCAATCGAGGGTCGGACCGGATTTTTCCGCGCACTCGTGTCCGGTGGCAAAGATGGCTGCCGAGGCGATGCCGCGTTGCGTGAGGCTGATGCCTGCCGCCGCAGCCGCAGCGCAGGCAGACGTGACCCCGGGAACGACTTCAAAGGGGATCTGCGCCTCGCGGAGCGCCTGGAGTTCTTCGCCGAGCCGCCCGAAGACCGTCGGATCGCCGCCCTTAAGCCGCACGACGCGACGCCCAGCCTGCGCGTGGCTCACGAGCAGCCAATTGATCTCGGCTTGCGCCGCACTGTGACCGCCCGCGCGTTTACCGACGTAGATGAATTCCGTGCCTTTCGGGCAATAGTCCAATAACTCACGCCCGGCCAAATCGTCATGCAGCACGACTTCCGCCTGTTGCAGCGCCCGCATGCCGCGCAACGTCAACAAATCGGCGGCTCCCGGACCCGCGCCCACCAGCCAGACAAATCCGCTGGGTGGAGCTGAGTTATTCTCAAACATGAGTAAAGACATGACCTATGACATGCTTAAGATTTGCACCGGGTCAAGTCACGGAGCCAATTCAGTGTGTCATGTCCGAAAACTCTCCCGCTCCCACGACTCCCGCCCTCAGTAAAAACGAGGTCCTCAAGCAAAACGATCCGTCCTTGGCGGGCAATATGGCCGCGACTTTGGCCGATCCCGCGCTCGACCGTTTTTCGGCGGACGATGAGCAATTCATCAAGTTCCACGGCATCTACCAGCAGGACGACCGCGACCGCCGCAAGACCGGCAAGCACTACCAGTTCATGATTCGCAACCGCGTGCCGGGCGGCATCGTGCCGCCGGAGCAGTATCTCGCGTTCGACGATCTCGCGACGCGCTACGGCAACGACACTTTGCGCATCACCTCGCGGCAGGCGTTTCAATGGCACGGCGTCGTCAAGACCGGCCTCGGTCCACTCATGCGCAGTATCAACGACGTGCTCTCCACCACGCTCGCGGCCTGCGGCGATGTCGCGCGCAACGTCATGGCCCCCGCCACGCCCGCGACTTCCGTGTTGGTGGAACAAGTGCTCGCCGACGCGCGCCTCGTTTCCGAGGAATTGCTGCCGCGCGCCACGGCGTATCACCAAATCTGGGTCGATGGCACCGAACTCAATCTCGCCGGCGAACGCGAGGAACCGCGCACGACGCTCGGTCCCGACGGCCAACCGCTCACCGCGCCGCCGCCCGCGGAAGGCGAAGGCGCGAGCCGTTGCGGCGCGGGTCCGCGCGGCGCGAAGCCGGTCGCGGAAGACGCGCTCTACGGTCGCACGTATTTGCCGCGCAAATTCAAAACCGCGTTCGCCATTCCGCCGCTGAACGACACCGACGTGTTCACCAATTGCCTCGGCTTCGTCGCCATCGCTGATCCGGAAAATCCCGACCAGTTGCTCGGCTACAATCTGCTCGCCGGCGGCGGCCTCGGCATGTCACACGGCAACAAGGAAACTTTTCCGCGCCTCGCCGACGTCATCGGCTTCTTCCCGCGCGAAGGTCTCGTCGCCGTCGCCAAAGCCGTGCTCACCGCGCACCGCGATTTTGGCGATCGCACCAATCGCAAACACGCGCGCCTCAAGTATGTGCTCGAAGAGCGCGGCGCAGAGTGGTTCCGCGGCGAAGTCGAGACGCGCGCCGGTTTCAAACTTGGCGCGGCGGCTCTGATGAACTTTCAGAAACAAGGCGACTTGTTCGGCTGGCACGAGCAGGCCGACGGCAGCCGCTTTCTCGGTCTCTACGTCGAGGCCGGCCGTGTGAAAAACACGCCGGAGCGTCAGCTCAAGACCGCGTTGCGCCGCATCGTCGAAAAACACCGCGTCGAAGTTCGCCTCACGCCTTCGCAAAATTTGTTGCTCACGGGTGTGCGCGCCGATCAACAAGCCGACCTCACCGCAATCCTCGCCGAACATGGCGTGCCGGTGGAAAATCAAGCCGCCGCGGTGCGCCGCGCGTCGATGGCGTGCCCGTCGATGCCGACCTGCGGACTCGGTCTCGCCGAGAGCGAACGCTTTTTGCCGAGCCTGCTCGATCAATTCGAACATGAACTCGCCGCGCTCGGTCTCGCCGACGAGGAAATCGTCGTGCGCATGACCGGTTGCCCGAACGGTTGCGCGCGTCCCTACATGGCGGAAATCGGTTTTGTCGGCCGCGCGCCGAACAAATACAACGTCTATCTCGGCGGCAACGAAACCAGCCAGCGCCTCAATCGCGAATACCGCGCCAGCGTGCGCAGCGAAGAAATCATGAACGAACTGCGCCCCGTGCTGCAGCGTTGGCGCGATGAACGCAATCCGGGTGAACGCTTCGGTGATTTCACCGTGCGCACGGTTCTCACTGAAATTCCCGCACCCGCCACCGCATGAGCTCCGCGCCTTCACCAGATCAACTCGCGCAATGGAATCGCGAGCTGCGCGACCGTTCGCCGCTGGACATCGTTCGTTGGGCGATCGCGCAAGCGCCGGGCCGCGCCGTCGTCTCGACCAATTTCCGGCCTTATGAAGCGGTGTTGTTGCACCTCGCGACCCAAGCGCAGCCGGACCTGCCAGTCTTGTGGGTCGATCACGGTTACAACCGTCCCGCGACCTACCGCCACGCCGAAGAGTTGCGCGCGCAACTGCAACTCAACGTGCACGCTTTTCTGCCGCGCCTCACGGCCGCGCATCGCGACGCGATTCACGGTCCCGTGCCCGGCCCTGATGACGAAGTGGCGCTGAAGGAATTCAGCCGTGTGATGAAACTTGAGGCGTTCCAACGCGGTATGCGTGAACTCGCGCCGACCGTCTGGCTTACGGCGTTGCGCCGCGAGCAAACGGAAACGCGCGCGGGTCTCGACCTCGTCGCGTGGGATGCAAATTTCGGCACGTTAAAAGTCAGTCCGCTCTTCTACTGGGACGACGCCCAACTCGAAGACTACTTGAGCGAACACAATTTGCCGAACGAGTGGGATTACTTCGATCCGGCCAAAGCCGATGCCAAACGCGAGTGCGGTCTGCACGCGGCGTGGGGCGGAAAAGTGCTGAACGACACAGTCGCGCTCGCGTCATGAGAACCACCGCCGAAAGCGCCACGCTGCCGTCGTATCACCTCGGCCATCTCGATTACCTCGAGACGGAGGCGATCCATATTTTGCGCGAAGTCGTCGGCGAGTTTGATCGCCCGGCGATTTTATTTTCGGGCGGCAAGGATTCCATCTGCTTGCTGCGGCTGGCGGAGAAGGCGTTTCGCCCCTCGGAGTTGCCGCTGCCGCTGCTCAACATCGACACGGGGCACCACTTTCCCGAGCTGAACGATTTCCGCGATGTGCGGGCCGCCGAACTTGGCGCGCGTCTGATTGTGCGCACGGTGGACGACGCGCTCGCGCGCGGCATCGCCGTGGCACCGCCGAATGAAATCAGTCGCAACAAACTGCAAATCCCCACGCTGCTCGCCGCGATCGAAGAGTTTCGGTTCGACTGCCTCATCGGCGGCGCGCGTCGCGATGAAGAGAAGGCGCGCGCGAAGGAACGCTTCTTCAGTTTCCGCGACAGTTTCGGCCAATGGGATCCGAAGAATCAGCGTCCGGAGTTGTGGAATCTCTACAATGCGCGCCTGCACGCTGGTGAGCACATGCGCGTGTTCCCGCTGAGCAACTGGACGGAGCAGGACGTGTGGGAATACATCAAGCGCGAGCAACTCGCGGTGCCTTCGATTTACTTTAGCCATGTGCGTCGTTGTGTGCGTCGTGGCGGCCAATGGTTGCCGGTGAACGAACTCGTGCCGCCGAAGCCGTCTGAGACGGTCGCGGCCGTGCGGGTGCGCGTCCGCACCATTGGCGATATTATCTCGACCGGCATGATCGAATCGCCGGCCGAACATGTGGACGACATCATCGCCGAGGTCGCCGCTGCGCGCGTGACCGAGCGCGGCTCGCGCACGGACGATCGCGTTTCCGAGGCGGCGATGGAAGACCGCAAGAAAGCGGGGTATTTTTAATATGATTTCTGCGCTACGACCTGCGCCGGTCGTCGATATTCTCCGCTTCAATACTTGCGGCAGTGTCGACGACGGCAAATCCACGCTCATCGGGCGTCTCCTCTACGACTCGAAGTCGCTGATGGAGGACCAACTCGAAGCACTCGAACGCTCCGCTGATCTCAGCGGCGGCGGTCGCGTGAATCTCGCGAATCTCACCGACGGTCTCCGCGCCGAGCGCGAGCAAGGCATCACGATCGATGTCGCGTATCGCTACTTCGCGACGCCGCGCCGCCGCTTCATCATCGCGGACACGCCCGGTCACGTGCAATACACGCGCAACATGGTCACCGGCGCGAGCACGGCGAACTTGTCGATCGTGCTCGTCGATGCTCGCACCGGCGTGATCGAGCAGAGCCGCCGCCACACGGCCATCGCGGCACTGCTGCGCATCCCTCATCTCGTGGTGGCGATCAACAAGATGGACCTCGTCGAGTGGTCCGAGGCACGCTTCAACGAGATTCGCGAGGAGTTTAATTCGTTCCTGCCGCGCCTCGGCATTCGCGACGTGAAGTTCATTCCACTCAGCGCGCTCAATGGCGACAACGTCGTCGACCGCTCGCCGCACACGCCGTGGTATGAAGGCCCGACGTTGCTCGGCCATCTCGAGACGGTGCACATCGCGAGCGATTGGGACCTCGAGCGGTTTCGTTTGCCCGTGCAATGGGTGAACCGGCCCAACCGGCCCGACGACGTCACGCTGCACGACTTCCGCGGTTTGAGCGGACAGATCGCCGGCGGCGTGGTGCGCGTCGGTGATGCGATCATGGCGTTGCCGGGCGGATTGCTGTCGCGCGTGAAAGCGATTCACACTTTGGATGGCGAGGTGGACGAGGCGTTTTGCCCGCAGTCGATCACGCTGGTGTTGGAACACGACATCGACATCTCGCGCGGCGCGATGTTGGTAAAGCCTGACGAGTTGCCCGGCGGCGCGGTCGATCTGCGCGCGCAAATCTGCTGGATGCACCCGCGCGCGTTGGAGCGCGGAAGGAAATTTCTCCTCAAACACACGACGAATTCGACGCAGGTGATCGTGACGGAGTTGGTCAACCGGCTCGATCTCGAACATTACGAGCGCCAGCCGGAGCCGACGCAGTTGGTGTTGAATGATCTCGGTGAGATCCGCCTGCGCACGGCGCGACCGCTCTACTACGATGGCTATTGCACGAACCGTTTGACGGGCTCATTCATTCTTATCGACCCCGCCACTCATGCTACTGTTGCCGCTGGAATGTTGCTGCCGCCCACGGAAGTGGTGCGGCCGGAGATGAACGATTACACCATATGACCTCAGAGCTGTGGTATTACGTAGCGGCGGGATTTTTCGCGTCGCTCGTCGATGGTGCACTGGGGATGGCCTACGGGGTGATGGCGACGAGTCTGTTGATGAGCGTGGGCGTGTCGCCGGTCGTCGCGAGCGCAACGGTGCACGCGGCGGAGTGCGCGACCACGGGCGCTTCTGCTCTCGCGCATCGCGCCTATGGCAACATCAGTCGCCGACTTTTCCGGCGCTTGGTCATTCCCGGCGTCATCGGTGCGATGGTCGGCGCCTACGTGCTGACATCGGTGCCGGTGGATTTTATCAAGCCGGTCATCGCGTTCTACCTGATGTTGCTCGGCTTCTACATCATCGCGAAGGCCTTCGTAAATGTCGCGCCGAAGGAAGTAACCACTTATCTGACTCCGTTGGCTTTTTTCGGCGCGTTGCTTGACGCGATGGGAGGCGGTGGGTGGGGACCAATCGTCACGTCGAATCTCGTGGCGCGAGGTAACAACCTGCGCGAAGCGATCGGCAGCGTGAACGCGGTGGAGTTTTTCGTCACCCTCGCCTCGACGTCAGTCTTCGTGCTCACACTCGGCGTGACGAATTGGCCGATCGTCGCGAGTCTCGCCGTGGGCGGCATCATCGCCGCACCGCTGGGCGCGAAGTTGGTCGGCAAGATTTCGCGCCGACCGCTAATGATCACGGTCGGCGTGCTCGTGGTGGGGCTGAGTTTGCGCACGCTTTATCTGAGTTTGCGCTGAGGCGTGGTTCCGCCGGTGCAGGCGTCCGCCGCAAAAGCGTTGCGGCGGGGCGTTGGGTTGGCCTACGTTCTGCGCTTCTGAAGATCACCGTCAAACTCGACTACACCTGCCGCATCCTGTGCGAGCTCGCGCGCCGTTACGAAGGCGGCGAACCCGTGCGCATCGACGACTTGGCGCAGGTCGAGGAAGTCCCGGCCAATTTCCTCGCGCAGATTCTCGGCGAATTGAAAAACGGCAAACTCGTCGTCAGCCGGCGCGGCATCCAAGGCGGCTTCCTCCTCGCCCGCGCGCCCGACCAAATCACGCTTTACGACATCATTCAGGTGATCGAAGGCGACTTGCTCGAACTCAGCGGCAACCACGGTGGCAAATCCGGCCGTCGCATTCAGCAAATCTGGAACGAAGTTCGGGGCTCGGCGGCGGCTACCGCCAAGTCCTACACGCTGGAACGCATGGCGACGAAGACCGAAGTCGGGATGTATTACATCTAACCGAACATTGTGGCGGATGTGGTGGGGGAGCGTGCGGCTGATTGACCCGCGTAATAACCACGAATCTCCATTTGACCCGTTCGCGTGGATAGGTAATGATAAAGGTCATGTCCTCACTAGCCTTTAACGATATCGTCGCCACCGTCGGCAACACGCCGCTCATCCGTCTCAACAAGCTCACCGCCGGCCTGCCGGGCACCGTTTACGTGAAAGCGGAGTTCTTCAATCCGCTGGCGAGCGTCAAGGACCGCATCGGCCGCGCGATGATCGAGGCCGGCGAGCGCGACGGCAAAATCAAGGCGGACACCGTCATCGTCGAACCGACCTCGGGCAACACCGGCATCGCGCTGGCGTTCGTCGCGGCGCAGCGGGGCTACAAACTTATTTTGACGATGCCCGAGACTATGTCGCTCGAACGCCGCGTGCTGTTGCGGATGCTCGGCGCGGAAATCGTGCTCACGCCGGGCGCGGAAGGTATGAAGGGTGCGATCGCACGCGCCAACGAAATCGTCGCCAGCCACGGCGACCGCGGTTTCATGCCGCAACAATTTGAAAATCCCGCCAACCCCGAGATTCATCGTCGCACGACGGCGGAAGAAATTTGGGCGGCGACCGGCGGTAAGATTGATGCGTTCGTCGCCGGCGTCGGCACGGGCGGCACGATCACCGGCGTATCCGAAGTGATCAAATCACGCGGCAAACTTCACACCGTCGCCGTCGAGCCGGCTGCGAGCCCCGTCATTTCCGGCGGCGCCCCGGGCAAGCACAAGATTCAAGGCATCGGCGCGGGCTTCGTGCCGAAGAATCTGAACCGCAGCATCGTTGACGAAGTCATCACGGTCGCCGACGACGACGCCTTTGAAACCGCGCGCCAACTCGCGACGCAGGAAGGTATTCTCGGCGGAATTTCCACCGGCGCAAACGTGTGGGCGGCGTTGAAACTCGCGAGCCGTCCGGAAATGGCCGGCAAGATCATCGTTACAGTCGCTTGCAGCTTCGGCGAACGCTACCTCTCGACGCCGCTCGCCGAGAAAGCACGCGCGGAAGTCACGACTTAAAGACGCAACATCACTCGGCGTGGGAGTTCGCCTTCGCAAAATTTCCGGCGCACCTTCCACGGTGCGCCTTTTTTGCGAGTAAATCAGATAGTCCAGTCAAACCCGTCGGCGCCGGCGAGGGCGGCTTCCTTGGCGCGGCGCGGACGCACGACGAGATTCGTGTCCTGATAATACGCGATGCTGTGCGCGGGAATGGATTCGAGCAGCCAGACGTTCGCGCCAACGACGGAGTGCGCGCCGATGCGCGTGGTGCCGCCGAGAATGGTCGCGTGCGCGTAGATCGTCACGTGATCCTCAATGTCGGGGTGACGCTTGACGCCTTTGATTGGTTCGCCGTTCGCGTCGGTCTCGAAGGATTTCGCGCCAAGCGTGACACCTTGGTAAATCTTCACGTGGTTGCCGATGACCGCGGTTTCGCCGATGACGACGCCCGTGCCGTGATCGATGAAGAAATGCGAGCCGATGCGCGCGCCCGGATGGATGTCGATGCCGGTGCGTTCGTGGCCGAACTCCGTGAACATGCGCGGGAGCAGCGGCACGCCTTGCGCGTAAAGCACGTGAGCGATGCGTTGGAGCGAGATCACGAGCACGCAGGGGTAGGCGAGAATGATTTCCTCCACGCTGCGCGCGGCGGGATCGCCGGTGTAGGCGGCGGCTACGTCGGTTTGCACGAGACGGCGCACTTCGATCAGTTGCGCCAGCGTATGCGTCGTGATGCGCGCGGCGTTTTCCACCGGCTCCGGATCGCGGGCGAAGCGCAGGCATTTTTCTACTTCGGTGCAGAAGCTTTGCTCGATTTTTTCGAGTTTCTTCTCCAGCCACGGTGCGACGTCCTGTTGTTGCAGCGACGCGGCCTCAAAATAACCGGGAAACAGCACGTGAATCAAATCGCGCGCGAGTTCGGCGACGGAGTCTTGCGAGGGCAGGTTGGGGCCGTCGAGGTGGTTGATGCCGCCGTCACGGACGTAGGACTGCAAGAGTGCTTGGGCGAGGGCGTTCGTCGGCATGAAGCCGATTACTATTCTGCAAAACGGGTGCGGGTCAAACGTGTCGCGTGTCACGCGAGTAGGGTGGCCCGGCCCAGTCCAGCGTTCAGCCGAGCCCTTCCGTGTCACAGTCGCTTGGTGCGCGCCACGGGTTTCTATGCATTTCCCACGCGTCTTCTACGGAAAGCTACGACACCAAGAAGCGAGAGAACTGCGCCAATGATACTGATATGAGCAGGCTCAGGAATTGCGCCCGCCGATATCGCCAAGTTCGGTGTCGTCTCATAAGCGAAGCCGCGAATGATCCCCCCGTTCGTGAGAAATGGCACTTCGATTTCGATCCATCCGTAATGGGTCAAACCGTCGATCTGAAACTCCACTCCGAGAAACGACGTGCCCGCGTCCCATAGGCCGATATTTGTCACCTGCTCCCCGAACAGGACAACGGCAAGTAAGTATGACTCTCCTGCATTCCAAGACCACGCAGTGTCATCCGAGGAGCCAATCAGCGCGGCTGTGGAGAACGGCAACGCCAAGCTTTCGATGTTTGGCGGAGGGTTCACGAATCCTGCGATTCGATTTCCGCTTTGCGAGAACGCTAAGAAGTCAGCACGCGAGCTTCTGAGCGTTACGTCGTCGACGCCGTCTCCGTTGAAGTCGATGCCATAATAGACGGGCTCGTTAAGTGTAAAGAGACCGAAATCCTGAATGTCAGTGTAGACAACGACTGCGCGCGCCGCGGAGAATCCACAGCACGCGAGAAGAAACGCGATAAGTGCGCGGCCGACGCTCACAGGTTGATGCGCTTGAATCGCCAGAAGCGGCGATCGTCGGGACTTGTCATCGGCACCACGACGGCGGTCGTCGTTTTCGTCGCGCTGATCTCGCCGATCGGGACGCTGTATGCGTCTACTGCTTCGGTCCACGTATCGAGGTCGGTAGAAGTCATGACGATGTAGGTCGAGCCGACGACGCTGTTTCAAGTTAAGGTAAATTCCGTCTCGTCCGTCTGCACCATTTCGGGAGCGGCGAACTCACCATTCAGATTCTTCCACGATATCACTGAGAACAAGGGAAATCATTTGCAGTGAAGTGCTCCATTCCTGTGAGATTTTCGGGCATCAGCAGGACAACTTGGCTGAAACAGATCATAGGCTCATCAGTGCCTTGCACAGAGAATCCGTGGGATTCCCAGTTCGAGTGGTGCTCAGGGGGGGACTCGAACCCCCACGCCTTACGGCACACGCCCCTCAAACGTGTGTGTCTACCAATTCCACCACCTGAGCATTTCACTAGAAGGAAGGGCGAATTAGGTAAATCGCGCGCGGCTTGTAAAGCATTGAAATGCGCTTGCGTTGAACTTTCACCTTGGGAGACTCACATCTTCCTGCTCGCAACTCGCTGTGTGGGAAATTCTCCGCTAACAACTTGTTAACACCGGGTATTCACGCCCGTTTCCCGCCCATTCATGGACGACCCTAAGCCCGCCAACGAAAGCAACGACCAAGGTTTGAACAAAATCGACCTAGGTGGCTTGCAAGCCTTCACCTTCGGCACGCAGTGGTCCGAGGTAAAACCTGTCAGCCCTGGTGGCCGCCGCGAACGCGATTTCGATCGCGGGGATCGTCGCGACCGCCGTGACGACGGACCGCGCGGTGCTCCGCCACGTGATCGGCGCAGTTTCCAGAAGCCCGCCGGTGCCCCCGGTGGCGCCGCCGCCCCCGAAGGCCAGCGTGCGCCGCAAGGCGATCGTGGCCAAGGCGAGCGTCCGCCGCGCGGCGAAGGTTTCCGTGGTGGTCAGCGTCGCGATTTTCGCGGCGGTGGCGAGCGCGGTGCGCCGATGGAGCGCGGGCCGTATATCAGCCCGTATTTCAACGCGACCTGCTATCCGGAAGATGTGGGCTTCGCCGCGATGGCGAAAGCCGTGCGCACTTCCTGCCGCACGTTCCAACTTTTCGAGATCACCAAGGCTGTGCTGGAAAAGAACGACCGTTTCGTCGTCGTCCTTCAGCGCAAGCCTGCCGAGCGCCGTGACGCTGCGGAAGGTGCGCCGGAAGGTGAAAAATCCGCGAAGTCCGCGCCGCTCTTCATGGCGATGCCCGACCACTTGCCCTTCGAAACCGAAGAAGCAGCGATCCAGCATGTGTTGAAGAACCACCTCGCGCGCTTCTTCACCACCGAAGATGTCGAGATTGACGCCCCGAAAGGAAATTTCCCGATCATCAACAAGTGCGGTATCACAGGCGAACTCCTCGGGCCACCGAATTACCACAAGTATCAACAGCTCATTCAGCAACACCATGCCACAAAGCTGGGCCGCATGACGTTTGAGCGTTTCCGCGAAAGCATCATCTCGTCGCGCGAACCTGAAGTCGTGCAAGCGTGGCAAGACAAGATGAAGAAAGCCACGCGCTACACGTGGCAACCCGCTCCGGTTAAACCTGCGGCTCCTGCCGCCGCTCCCGCCGAAGCCGCCGCTGCTCCTGCTACTCCCGCCCCTGAAGAGGCCGCGGAATCAGCTCCGACCGAAACTCCCGCTGAAGCCGCACCCGTCGCTGAAGCGCCCGTCTTGCCGACTTTCGACAGTTTCGAAGAAGCCCGCGCTTACTTGCTAACCAACGCCCGCGAACGCGTCGTGCGCGCGGTCGAGAATGTTCGTTTCCACGGTAAATTGATTGAGACGCTCCCCGCCGGCGAAATTAAACGCGCCGTTGAAGGTCACGTCGAACGTCAGCGTCGTTTCCCATTGGACACTGCCAATGCATTGCGCGGTCGCCTGCGTCGCGAAGGTTTCACGATCTTCAAGAAAGGTTCGCGTGGCGTTTCCTACGTCTGCGCCGTGAAGCGTCGTTTCCGCGTGCCGGGTCAGGTCTTCTCCGAATCGATTTCGACATTAATCGAATTCGTGGAGAAGAACCCAATGATCCACCTGCGGGATCTGCCGAAGCGTTACCTCGAAATCGAAATTCCTGTCGCGGCCGCACCTGCACCGGCTCCTGCCGTTGAAAACGCGGAAAATGCCGAACCGACACCTGCACCAGCTCCGGCTCCCGTGGCAACGTTGGCTCCGGCCGATGCCGAGCGCCTGCGCAAGATGAACAACGATCTGCGTTGGCTCGTTATGGAAGGTTACGTCACGGAATTCTCCGACGGAAAACTTTTCGCGCCGCCACCAGTGGTGCCGCAAACGGGCAAGAAAGCGGACGAGCACGGCGAGGAACACGACCCGGTCGATTTCCCTGACGCGCCCGCAGAAGCCCCAGCGAAAGCAACGCCTGCGAAAGCAACGCCAGCGAAGGCAACTCCTGCTAAAGTAGCCGCCGCCAAACCGGTTGTAGCTGAAGCTGAAGTGCCTGCCGTCGAAACGGCCGCAGAAACTTCGAGCGAATCGACCGAGGCACCCGCAGCTCCTGCTGCGGAAACGCCAGCGGAAGCACCAAGTGAAGCGGACGCCGCACCCGAGGCACCCGCCGCCGCTGAGGAAACTCCGGCAGACGAAACGCCGAAATCCGAAGGCTCCGCCTAATCTTTCCAAGCCCGCTCAATCGAGCGGGCTTTTTTTTGCGCGATTATCCGCGCAACACGATGCGATGACGGCACGAGGCGGGCGCGCCCGCTTCGGCGGCATCGTCACTCAGCGACAAGTCGAGATGAACCGTATTTGCCGGCAGCCAGTCCGCGATTCGCTCCGGCCACTCGACAGCGAGCACCCACGGACTAGTCAAAAATTCTTCGAGCAGCAGTTCCTCAATCTGGCGTTCGTTTTCCAAACGATAAGCATCGAGATGCAACAGCGTGCGCGCGCCGCCGCGATAAACCGAATAGATCGCAAACGTCGGACTCGTCACGTGTTCACGCACCGCGAGTCCTTGCGCGAGGCCTTGCACAAACGTCGTTTTCCCCACGCCCATGTCGCCGTGCAGCGCCAGCGTCGTGTCGGGTGGTAGCGTCGCGGCGAACTCAGCCGCGAGTTGCCGGGTTTCCTCAGCCGAACTCGTCGTGACTCCACCGCGCAGTTGTTCTGTGATGTTCACGGTTGCAGCGGCGAGTTCAGTCGAGCTTCAGGTGTTCGTAGCCACTGAAGTTGGCCAATTGAATCGCCCCTTCGGGCAATTGATCGCGGCGCACGAAAGTGCCGAGTTGCGTCAGGCGTAAGCGGGGGAAGCGGCGCTTCCACGCTTGTTCGAATTTGGTGCAGTCGGCGCGGTAACACACCACGATCAACAATTCATAATCTTCGCCGTCACCGAGCGCGTGGAAGAGTGGCGTCTGCTTCGTCTGCGTCGCGCAACGGCGCGCGGCGGCGCTGATGGGCACGGCAGATTCGCGAATGGCCGGTGTCAGGTCGACCGGCGTCAGCGAATGCAGGTCTTTGGCGAGACCATCGCTCACATCCATCATCGCGCAAACTTCCTGGCGTTGCGCGAGCCATGCACCTTCCACCAGACGCGGCGAGAAACGATAATGACCGCCGAGCAACGAACCGCCGAGTGTGCCGGTGACGTAAATGCGGTCACCCGGCATCGCGCCGCTCCGACTGATGATGCGCTTGCCCGCCGCTTCGCCGTGCAAAGTGAGGAATGCGCCAAGAAACCCCGTGGGACTTTGCGTGATGTCGCCACCGACGATACTCACCTTGTATTTCCGCGCAGTGGCAGCGAGGCCGAGATAAAATTCGCGCAGCCACGCCACGCTCGTGTTGGCCGCCAAAGCCAGCGAAACCACGGCGGCAACCGGACGTCCGCCCATCGCGGCGATGTCGCTCAGGTTGCGCTTGAGCAATTTCGCCCCGACGGCGCGCGCGGGCACGCTGTCGTCAAAGTGGAGCCCGTAAATCACTGGATCGGTTGTGATGAGCATGGCGCGGCCCGACGAAGGCACGACGGCGCAATCATCACCAATTCCGAATGGCGCCGGCGGCGACGTTTTGCCGAGCCAGCGTTTGATTTCCACGATCAGGCGCTGCTCGCCGAGGGCGGCGGCGGCTTCCGCATGAATTTTGGTAAACGGGCTCATACACCGGGCAGACCCGCCAACACGATCAGCGTTGTATTCAAATTGAAGAGGGCGTGGGCAATGATTGAGACGCGAAGATCGCCCGACTGTTCATACGCGATGGCCAGTGCCGCACCGAAGACGGCCAGCGGCACGAAGCCCGCCAGATTGCCGTGCAACGCACCGAACAGCACCCCGCTGACGACCAGCGCAAGGCCACGACCAAAACGCTGGCGACAAAAACGAAAAATCACCCCGCGAAAAAGCAGCTCCTCGTTGAGCGGCGCAATCACGCAGGCCACGATTAGCATGGCCACCAACACGAGCGGTGACTGCACGTTGCCGAAGACTTCGATCAAATCTTGCGGGGCGTCAGGAAAATCGAACGCGCGCAGCAGTGCCGTCCAACCGAGGCTGATCAATGTCAGCGTAGGCAACACCAGCAGCAGAGTGATCACACTGCGTTTGATGAGGGAGGTCGGGCTGAGTTTACGCGCGGGAACCAATGAGGGAGGAGCATCGCCATAATCCTGATGCAGCATCCGACGCAGCAGGAAAAAGAGCGGCCAACCAAGCAGCGCAACCGCATGAAAACCGAACCCGAAGAGAACGACTTCAAGTCCAGCCCGGTCAGCAGATTCGGCGATTCCCGCGTTGAAGAGATTCGCCGCCAGACCTTGGCCGATGAGGCCGCACATAAAGATGGCGAGAACCAGCAGCACCACTTCGTGTCCGGAAAGCGACCAATGTGAGATCCGATATCTGCTAAAAATCGCCTGCCGCGCCTGCGGGAACGAGAGTGCGCGCGCCAACATCCATGCGCCCATCACGAGCAGGAAAAGCTCGATGGAAACCGCTAGGATTTGGAGGGGCGAGAGAGACATGTTCGTCCCGAATCAAGCGGTTTCACGTAAGGAGGGAAGCCCGGAGTCGGAAATCCTGCGCGACAGCCGTGGTTTTAGACGGGATCGGATAGCGCAGGGGCTTGACGAACTCATTGGCAAGTTACGCTCAGGTTGCGCAACGTGGCCCGCAAGCGCGCCACCGTCATTACCCGACATCGTTGAGCAACCTGCCTAGTCCGCAACCGCATGCCCTGCAGGCCGGACTATTTTTTCTTCGTCTCGCTCTTGGTCGTGCGACCGCTGCCGGGGGCGGGCGAATTCCAGATGCGCTGAAATTCCTGCGTGCAGTCTGACGCGATCTTGGCATCCCGCAACACGATCAAATTCTCCCAATTGTTATTCTTGGCGTTGTTCGTCCAGTTGTAGCTTCCCATCATCACCGTCAGTCCGTCGGTAATCGCCATCTTCTCGTGCATTACTCCACGTCCTTTGCCAGAGCGGAACACGACCTTCTTCGAACCAAGTTTTTCCACCAAGCCGGTCGTGATGGAATTTTTCTCGGACGATTGCGTGCGGTCGAAGACGATTCGCACATCGACGCCGCGATTCGAAGCAGCGATGAGCGCGTCGGCCAACTCCGCATCGGTGAACGAATACATCATCACGAAGATTGTTTTCCGCGCCGCACTGATTTCGCGCACGATCACCTGCGAGACAGGATCTTTGCGTGAAAAATAAATCTGCGGATCGGCTGCCCATGCCGTGACCAACAGCAGTGACAGGACGACGCCCGCGAAAAGCGTGCGTAATTTCATAAGGCCCAAGAGGTGACGCGCTCAGTGGACCCGACGGGACTTCGCATGTCCAACTTAACTTTCCCGCCCGAGTTTTGCGTCACTCGATAATCGCGCCGCCATCGAACTTCACTTGGCCGCCGACGATGGTGGTCTTCACGCGTCCGGTCAGTTTCTGGCCGTGCCACGGCGAATTGCGGCTCTTGGAGAAGCCCTGCGCGGCATCGTAAGTCCAAATTTCGCTCGGATCAAAAAGGCAGACATCGGCCGCCGCACCGGGTGTCAGTGTGCCGGCGGGTAGTCGCAAAATCTCGGCGGCGCGGCGCGTCATCAGGTCGATCACTTTGGCGAGCTTGAATCGACTGCGGCGCACCAGCACGTCGAGACAAACGGGCAGCGCGGTTTCGAGTCCGATGATGCCGTTGGGCGCGTAGTCGAACTCGCGGTCCTTTTCATCCGGCGAGTGCGGCGCATGGTCGGTGCCGATGCAATCGAGCGTGCCGTCGCGCAAGCCGGCGATGATCGCGCGTCGGTCCACCTCGGTGCGCAACGGCGGGTTCATTTTGAAGTGCGTATCGTAGGTGGCGAGCGAGTCGTCGGTGAACGCGAGGTGATGCGGCGTCGCTTCGGCGGTGATGCGCACGCCGTCTTTTTTGGCGCGGCGCACGAGCTCGACCGAGAGGGCGGAACTGATGTGTTGCAGATGAATGTGCGCGCCGGAGTAGTGGGAGAGAATGATGTCGCGCGCGACGATGATGTCTTCGGCGGCGTGTGGCCAACCCTTGAGGCCGAGGCGAGTGGAGACGTTGCCTTCGTTCATCACTGCGCCGTCGGTGAGACTTTCGTCCTGGCAGTGATCGAGCACGGTGAGGTCGAACATGCGCGCGTATTCGACCGCGCGACGCATCAGCTCGTTCGATTGCACGCAGACGCCGTCGTCGGTGAGCGCGACCGCTCCGGCATTTTTCAACGTGCCGTGGGGGGCGAGCTGTTGGCCCTTCATGCCGACGGTGATGCAGCCGGTCGGATAAACGCGCACGACGGCCTTCGCAGCGGCCGCAGTGATGAGTTGCAAGGTGCCGGAATTATCCGCGACCGGCGACGTGTTCGGCATGCACACCACCGTGGTGAAACCACCCGCGGCGGCAGCGCGGGCGCCGGTCTGAATGGTTTCCTTGTGCGTCTGGCCGGGCTCGCGGAAATGCACGTGAATGTCGACCAATCCGGGGCACACGATGAGGCCCTTGGCGTTGATGACGTGGGCGGCTTTTTTCTGCGCGCCGGTTAACTTGGCCACGATGCGACCATCGACGGCGAAGACATCGCCGGGTGCATCCCGCTTCGTCGCAGGGTCAATGACGTGGCCGTTTTTGATGTGGAGGGGAGCGGACATGATTAGGATTTGGCCACGAAAAACACGAGAAGCACAAAAAGGGAATTACGGCTGCACATGAGTCATGAGGTATTTTTTCACGTAGAGTCGTAGTGCACCAAAATTGATCAGGAGGCCGGTTTCGATGCGACCCGAACGCAGATAACCGAGCAATTGCGCGATGTGCTCCTCGGCGACGGCGCGGGCCGCTTTTAACTCAATCACGAGTCGGTTCTCGACGAGGAGATCGGCGAAGAATTCGCCCAACAACGTCCCGTCTTCGTCGCGCACGGCGAGTGGGTGCTGCTGTTTGACGTCGAGACCTTGCTGCCGCAGCCGATGAACCAACGCGTTTTCGTAGATCTTTTCCAAGTGTCCGTTGCGGTGGAAGCGATGAATAGCGAAACTGGTTTCGCGGATCACGTCGCAGAGTTGGTTGATGTTACTCGTCTCCATGGGGCGGCCTTTTTGTGCTTTTTGTGTTTTTGGTGGCCCATGAGTGATTAAGCGACAGGGGCGACGTGGTCGGGTTGGCCGCCGGCGCAGAGATAGAGGACGGCCATGCGCACCGCGATGCCGTTGGTGACTTGTTGGAGGATGACGCTGCGGTCGGAGTCGGCGATGGCGCTGTCGATTTCGACGCCGCGATTGATGGGCCCCGGATGCATGATCAGCGCTCCGGGTTTGAGCCACGACGCGCGCGTTTGGTTGAGGCCGAACATGCTGGTGTATTCGCCGAGCGACGGAAACATGCCGGCGGCCTGACGTTCGTGTTGGATGCGCAAGAGCATCACGACGTCGGCGTCGGACAGTGCACTGCGCAAATCATGTGAGACGGTGACTCCGAGCGGCTCGAACCAACGTGGCACGAGCGTGGACGGACCGACGATAGTGACGTTCGCGCCGAGTTTCGTCAGCGCGTGGATGTTGGAGCGCGCGACGCGGCTAAAGACAATGTCGCCGAGAATGACGATTTTGCGTCCGGCCACCGAGCCGAGTTTTTCGCACATCGTGTAGACATCGAGCATCGCCTGCGTGGGATGTTCGTGCGCGCCATCGCCGGCGTTGACGACGGGAATACCGAGGCGCTCGCTGAGGTAGCGCGGCGAACCGCTGGCAGAATGGCGCAACACGATCATGTCGGCGTGCAACGCCTGGATGTTGAGCGCGGTGTCCTTGAGTGTTTCGCCCTTGGTCGTGCTCGATTTGTCGGCGTCGAAGGAGATCACTTCGGCGCTGAGCAACTTGGCCGCCATCTCGAAGGAGATGCGCGTGCGCGTGCTCGGCTCGAGGAACAAATTAACAATCGTCTTGCCGCGCAACGCGGGGACTTTTTTCACGCGACGATCGAGGATGCGGCGGAACGCACCGGCGGTCGCGAGCACTTGTTGAATCTCGTCGCGCGAGAGTTCTTCGATGGTGAGAAAGTGTTTTCGCTTCCAGGGCACGGGAGATCAGGGTTGGCGGACGGCGACGTAGGCGTGAGTGTTGAGAGTGTCGTTTTTCGGCGAACGCGGATCGAGGCGCACGACGACTTTGTCGGTGTCAGGCGCCGCCAGCGTCAAACCGCAGTAAGTCGGCGCAAGCGGCAGACGCCGGCCGCCACGGTCGATCAACACGGCGAGTTCCACACTGGCGGGGCGACCGTGATCAAACAGCTCGTCGAGCGCTGCCTTCACTGAGCGACCGGAATGGAGCACGTCATCGATGAGAATCACCGTTGCGCCATTGACGTCCTGCGGAATCATGGTCGGCACAAATTCCTTCGGAATCGGATGGTGGCCGATGTCGTCGCGGTGAAACGAAATATCGATCGTGCCGCAGCCACAAGTGACACCGTCACGAGCGAGTAGACGAGCGAGACGGGCGGCGAGTTCAATGCCGCCGTTGGCGATGCCGAGGAGCAATAATTGCGGCGTGGCGCGATGGCGTTGGGCAATAGCGGCGGCGACGCTGGCGATGGCGGCGTGGAGGCTGGCGGCGTCTGGCTGAGTTCGTGTGCCCACGAGTTCGTGGTTTTGGGGCTGACCGGCGGTCGCGTAAAGCCTCGAAATGGAAAACTCGTGTCACGCCGCCCACGTCGCCTGAAAAAAGGCGAGCCGCCTTGGTCGAGGCGGCTCGCGATAGAGCTCCAGTTGTCCTTCCAGAGCTCTAGGTCAGGCGTGATACTAGCAAAAAGCAGACCAACGTGAAATGCGTATTTTCACGTAGTATGTCATCACGAGTCAGTCGAATAGCGTAGGTTCTGGTGGTGACGGCGTGGAGGGATCCAGACAATCGGGCGCCTCGTAGCGCGGATTGCTCATTCTGGAATCGACGCGGTGGGATGACATCGCCTCCGCCGCATACGGCACGCACAGCGCCGTGATCCGCGCCGCGTCAAGCGGTTGGTCGCCGAGCCACGCGCGGCTGCTTTCCGCCGTCAGCATGACCGGCATGCGGTGATGCACCGGTTCGAGCACGGCATTGGGACTCGTGGTCATGATGACGAACGAGCGCGGCGTCACTTCGCTCTCCGGATGCCACAGTCCGGCGAAGAAAAACGCCGCGCGATCGCGACGATAGAAATAGTAGGGTAGGCGAGCCTTTCCCACGTGTTGCCATTCGTAAAAACCATCCGCGGGGACGAGACAGCGGCGGTGTTTGATGGCGTCGCGAAATGCGGGCTTCGCCAGCACGGTTTCACTGCGGGCATTGGCGAGCAGCAGCGGCGGCGTGCCGGGCTCGCGCGGCGGCAACCGACACCCGAACGTCAATTTTTCCAACGCGACGCTTCCTCTCGTTTGCGTGACCACGGGCATGGTCGAGCTGAGCGGGACGTTAAAGCGCGCCAAGAACTCGCCCGGGGTCGCCAGACCGAGCTCCGCCAGCAATTTGCGCAGCGCCTCGACGTTGGACAGGGTGTAGCGATTGCACATGGCGGAGCTATCCGAGGCCCTCTGGGCGTCGGGCGCAAAAGGAAACTCTCACAGCGAGTGCGGCAGTGTTTCGGAAATAATCCTTGCGCCGTCTTATCCGAATCGTTCACTCCTCGCTTTCCGTCGGACCCTTAGCTCAGTTGGTTAGAGCGTTTCGTTGACATCGAAAAGGTCACTGGTTCGAGTCCAGTAGGGTCCACCATCCGCCGCTTTTCCCGGCGGTTTTTTTGTTTTCGCGTGCATTTAAGCCACTGAGGGATAAACACCTGCCTCATGCTGCAGAGTCTCCGCATCCGCAATCTCGCCCTCTTGGAGGAAGTCGAACTGGAGTTCGAAGCAGGCTTTACGGCGGTCACGGGCGAAACGGGTGCCGGCAAGAGCATTCTCCTCGGCGCACTCTCGCTCCTCGCCGGTGCACGCGCGGACAAAACCATCATTCGCCAAGGCGCACCGGGGTGCGATGTCGAGGCCGCCTTGTTTTTCGCCGACACACGCAAACTTGATGCCGCACTCACCGCGCTCGATTTGCCGGTGTGCGACGATGGCGTGCTCATCCTCAAACGCAGCCTCCCGCGCGAGAAGGCACCCCGCATCTCCGTCAACGGCAGCCTTGCCACCCTCAGCGCGTTGCAGGAACTCGGCGAACATTGGATCGACTTCCATGGCCCCGGCGAACCCCGCCGCCTGCTCAAGGAAAACTGCCAACTCGAATTGCTCGATCTCTTCGCGCAAAACGAAGCGGCCCGCGAAAAATACACCGGCCACTTCCGCGCATGGCGCGATCTGACCGACGAGCGCACCAAACTCCTCGCCGCGGAAAAACTTTCGCCGGAGCAAATCGAATTTCTCAAAACGCAACTCGCGAAGTTCGACGAACTCGATCTCACCGAAGACGCGATCACTGCGCTCGAACGCGACTCCGCGCGCCAGCAAAGCGCAGCGGAAATCATGCAGCTTGCCTCCGGCCTCGCGGAAGGACTCAGCGGCGAAGAAGGCATGCTCGGCCGTCTCGCCAACTTGTTGCGCGAGGCGCGGCAACTGGCGGATGTGGATGCCACGAGCGCACCGCTGGCCGAGAGACTCCACTCGGTGTCGATCGAACTCTCCGATCTCGACGCGGAATTTTCCTCGCTCGCGACGTCGCTGAATTTCGACGCGGAGCAAGCCGAGACGCTGCAGACGCGGATGAACACGTGGCTGGAATTGAAGCGCAAGCACGGCGCAAAAGTTGAAGCGGTAGTAGCCGCGCGCGACGAACTGCAGCGGCGATTGGAATTACAGAGCGACGTCGAAGGTTCGCTCGCAAAACTCGACCAAACCATCGCGGCCGCAGTGAAAGTGGCGCGTAAATCAGCCGCCGAGCTGCGCACGACCCGCGAGCGCGCGGCAGCGAGTTTGGAGAAAGCTGCGGCGAAAGTCATTGCGCAGCTTGGTTTCAAGAAAGCTGATTTCCGCGTGCGGTTGGTGCCGTTGACGGAGTTGGGCGCGCACGGCGATTGCGGTGCGGAATTTCTTTTTTCACCGAACGTCGGCGAAGCGCCGTTGCCGCTCAACCGCATCGCGTCGAGTGGCGAACTCGCGCGCGTCATGCTCGCGCTCAAGACGGTGCTCGCGGCGATCGACGACGTGCCCCTGCTGGTGTTCGATGAAGTCGATGCCAACGTCGGCGGTGAAATCGGGAGCATCGTCGGCGAGAAGATGGCCGACATCGCGGAGAAGCATCAAGTGTTGTGCGTGACGCATTTGCCGCAAGTGGCGGCGCAGGCCGCGAATCATTTGGTGGTGACGAAAGATCAAAGCGGCGCGCGCGCGACAGTGGCGATCGAGTCGATTCACGCAGACCGGAAGGAGCGGGTGGCGGAGCTCGCGCGCATGTTGGGCGACCGCAATGCGAAGAGCGCACGGGCGCACGCCGAAGAGCTGTTGCGGCGCTAAAGCAGGGTCACCACGAAATACACTAAACACCCGAAAGAGATTTCCGTTGGAGCATTCGGAATTGGTGCCGATGCCGAGTGACAGTTTCGCGAAGTTTCAATTTTCTTCAGAGTCCTCTGCCTTTGATGTGTTTCGCGTATTTCGTGGTTAAACTCCGGGGTATTCATAGCGGTTTCCGCCAAGAAATGCGCAAAGGCAGGCACGCGGCGCGCGTGGATTAGACTCGGGGTAGCGTCTGGCCTCGCTTAGCTTTACCTCATGCCGAATGCCGAATCCACGTCAGCGGGGCTCACGTCGTGCCCGGTGCCGTTGTCGCACCGCCGCGAAATCACCGTCGGCCACGGCGGCGGCGGAAAGCTGACGCAGGATTTAATCGATTTGGTTTTCCGGCCGGCGTTTGCCAATGCCGAACTCGACGCGCAACACGACGGCGCGATTTTGACACCACCACCCGGTGCGCGACTGGCGTTCACGACGGATTCGCATGTCGTCAGTCCACTGTTTTTTCCCGGTGGTGACATCGGCAAACTCGCGGTGAATGGCACAGTGAACGATCTATGCATGTGCGGCGCAAAACCACGCTGGCTCAGTGCGGGGTTTGTGCTCGAAGAAGGACTCACGTTTGACACGTTGCGCACAATTGTCGCGTCGATGCGCGAGGCCGCCGCTGCCGCAGGAGTGACGATTGTGGCGGGCGACACCAAGGTCGTGGAACGCGGCAAAGGCGACGGCATCTACATTACCACGGCGGGTGTCGGTGTGATTGAAACGCCGCTCGCCATCGGCCCGGCCAGTGTGCGGGTGGGCGATGCGATCGTGCTCAGTGGTGACATCGGTCGGCACGGCATGGCGATCATGGCCACGCGGGCGAATCTGTCGTTTGAGAGTGAGATCACGAGCGACTGCGCGCCACTGGTGGAGCCGGTGCAAGCGCTGCTCGCGGCGGGATTGGAGCTTCATTGTCTGCGCGATTTGACGCGCGGCGGCTTGGCGTCGGCGTTGGTAGAAATTGCCGAGACAGCGAAACTAGCGCTGGCGATCGACGCGGTGAAAGTGCCCGTGAGCGAGTTGGTCGGAGGTGCGTGTGAGATTCTCGGACTCGATCCGCTCTACGTGGCGAACGAAGGCCGGTTCGTTTGCATTTTACCAGAAGGGCAGGCGGCGCAAGCCGTGGAAATCATGCGGCGCACGACTCCCGATGCGGCGGCAGTCGTGATTGGCCACGTGAAAGCCGGCCCGGCCGGTCAGGTGACGCAACGCAGCATCATCGGCTCCGAGCGCATCGTCGATCGCCTGAGCGGCGAACAACTGCCGCGCATCTGTTGATGCGTTTGTTTAGCGCAGGGTGATGCAGCGCCGCGCTTAACCGGCGGCTACTTCCGGCGTGCGGCTGCGGTAGCGGTAGTAGGCCGCGCAGGCGCCTTCGCTGCTGACCATCGGCGCGCCGAGCGGGTGCTCGGGTTTGCAACGGGTGCCAAAGGCCGGACAGTCGTGCGGCTTCTTTACGCCGCGCATGATTTCGCCGCTGATGCATTCCGTGGGGATTGTCGCTGCGGAAGATTGCAGACGGAATTTATGCGCGGCATCGAAGGCGGCGTAGGGGGCACGGACGCTCAGTCCGCTGCGCGGAATCACCCCGATGCCACGCCAATCGCGATCAGAGATCTCAAACACATCCCGCACGAACTTTTGCGCGTGCCGATTTCCGTCCGGGCGAACGGCACGCGAGTAGGCGTTTTCCACTTCGGACCGTCCGGCTTCGAGTTGTTTCACACAAAGCAAGATACCTTCGAGAATATCGACGGGTTCGAAGCCGGTGATGATTATCGGCGCGCCAAACTCGCGGGCAATCGGGCCGTATTCCTCGATGCCCATGATGGTGCAGACGTGACCGGCGGCGAGAAAACCTTGCACGCAGTTGTCGGGGGAGCCGAGCAGTGCGCGCATCGCGGGTGGCACGAGCACGTGTGACGTGAGGATGGAATAATTCTTCACTTCGTCGCGCGCGGCGAGGAGGACGGACAGTGCGTTGGCGGGTGCGGTGGTTTCAAAGCCGACGGCGAAAAACACCACCTCGCGGGTGGGATTCGCCTTGGCGATGCCGACGGCGTCGAGAGGGGAGTAGACAATCCGCACATCGCCGCCGCGGGCTTTGGCAGTGAGCAAATCGATCCCGTTGCCCGGCACGCGCAGCATGTCGCCGAACGAGCAGAGAATCGCGCCGTGTTGCAACGTGAGTTCGACGGCTTGGTCGATGAGTTCCGCGCTCGTGACACAAACCGGACATCCTGGGCCGTGCACCAATGTGATATTTTTCGGCAACAAATCATCGAGGCCGAACTTGACGATGGCGTGCGTTTGGCCGCCGCAAATTTCCATGATCGTCCACGGCCGGGTGGAAGCGCGCTTGATGGCGTCGGCGAGTTTGTGGACGAGCGCGGCGTCGCGGTATTCGTCGACGTATTTCATGGCGCCGTCTCCGTCGCTTGCGCAGGCGCGGTGGTTTCGGTCGGGAGTTCGATGCCGTCGAGTTCGCCCATTTGCTTAAGGTAGTCGAAAGTCTCGGCGGCTTCCTTGGCATCGACGGTGCTGATGGCGATGCCGACGTGGACGAGCACGTAATCACCGACTTGGGCGTCGGGCGTGCAGGTGAGGCTGATGAGTTTGATGACGCCGGCGAAACTCACCTTGGCGGAACGGAGGAGGGGATCGTCACCGACGATTTCGAGAACTTTGCCGGGAACAGCGAGACACATGGGAGGGAGCGGAGTTGAGGAGTGGGCTTTTCTCTTTCCTCTTTCTCTTAATCTTTCTCCGGTTCCGCGTTCGGGGCGGTTGGAAAAACAGCGAGAAGGGAGAAAAAGGAAAGAGAATGAGGAGGAGAAAGATTCGGAGGGGTTAGGTTGGGCACTCCACGGTGGTCAGGCCCCAGAGGGCACCGAGTGCTTGGCCAGCGGAGATGGAATTGTCGTTGGGCGAAAGTTGACGGTGTGTGAGCACGTTGAACCCGGCATCGCGCAACGCCGTGGAAGCGAGCGCGTGGAGGAGTGCGTTTTGGAAACAACCTCCCGTTAACGCCACGGTGCCGACGCCGGCCTGTCGCGCGACTTGCACCATCGCCGTCGCAAGGCCGCGATGGAAAGCGGCGGCCAATTCGTCGGGGCCTTGAATGCGGATGAGCATTTCGCGAATAGCGGGTCGCCAATCGACGTCGAGCACCGCGCCGGGAGTTTCCGCATCACCGACGCCGAACGGCAACACGTCGCTCGCCGCGGGTGCGCGCGTGGCGGCGGCTTCGAGAGTCAACGGTGCCTGACCTTCGTATTGATTGCGTGAACAGAGATTCAGCAGCGCGCTGACACCGTCGAACAAACGCCCGCCGCTGGAGCAGCGTGGCGAATTCAAACCTTGCGCGAGCATTTCCTTCAGGACGCTTTGCTCGCGACTGTTGAAGCGGAGGCGCTCGGCTTGTTCGGCAAAACAGTCCACCTCGGCGGCAAGGGCGAGGGCGACGCGACGGGCGTCGCGCACCGCGGCTTCACCACCGGGGAGGCGGAACGGACGGAGCCGCGCGAAGCGTTGGGCGCGTTGATTTTGAAGCAGAATAAATTCCCCGCCCCATATCGTGCTGTCTTCGCCGTAACCGGTGCCGTCCCACGAAATGCCGAGCACATCGTGCGCGAGGTGGCCGTGTTCCAGCAGGAGCGAGAGCACGTGGGCGAGATGGTGTTGCACGCCGAGTTGGATCAAACCGGAGCGCCCCGCGAAGTGGGTCGAGGAGTAGTCGGGATGCTTGTCGTGCACGACGGTGGTCGGCTGGGCGCCGTAGAGCGTCGTGAGTGTGGCGATCGTCTGCTCGAAGACCGCTTGCGTGTCCGCACTGCCGAGATCGCCGAGATGCGGGCTGCAAATCACTTGATCACCTGCCGCGATGGCGACGGTGCTCTTCATTTGCGCGCCGACGCAGAGGTGAATTTCTGCGAGCGAACCGGGTAGTTGCAACGGTGACGGAGCGAAACCGCGAGCGCGGCGGAGAATGATGGGCGCGCCGCAAGCAGTTTCGCGCACCACCGAATCTTCCACGGGCCGACTGATGGGCCGGTCGTGCGCCAGATGAAAATCCGCGATGCCGAACAAACGGTCGCGCGCTTCGCTGTTGTCGGTGCAAATCGGTTCTTCCGCGAGATTGGCGCTGGTGGCGACGAGTGGACGTTCCATCGCTTGCAACAGCAGCACGTGGATCGGGGAATAGGGCAAGAGTGCGCCGATCCACGGATTGCGCGGTGCAATGGAGTAGGCGAGGGAGCTTTCGCGACGACGCGGCACCAGCACGATGGGAGCAGTGGTCGAAGTGAGCATAGCCTCAGCGGCGGCGGAGACATGCGCGTGCAGGCGGAGCGCCGCCAAATCGGCAAACATCACCGCGAGCGGTTTCTCTTCGCGATGTTTGCGGAGACGGAGTTCGGCGACCGTGATTTCGTTGGTCGCATCGCACATCAAATGGAAACCACCGACACCCTTGATTGCGCCGATCATCCCGGAGCGCAGCGCCGTGACGGCACCATGCAGGGCGTCATCGTGGGTGGCAAAGGCATTGCCGACAAGATCGGTCAGACTGAGTTGAGGGCCGCAAACGGGACAGGCGTTGGGCTCGGCGTGAAAGCGTCGATCGCGCGGATCATGGTATTCACGGGTGCACTCTGGGCACATTTCGAAACGATGCATCGTTGTGCGCGCGCGGTCATAGGGCAGTTCCTCAATGAGCGAATAGCGCGGGCCGCACTGCGTGCAATTGATGAAGGGATAGCGATGGCGGCGATTGGTCGGATCGAGCAACTCGCGCCGGCAATCTGCGCAGAGCGCGAGATCGGCGGGCACTGCAGCGCACGTCGGGCGCGCGGTCGTGTCGCTTTGGTCGATGGCAAAATGCTCGCCGACTGGTGCAACTTCCGGCGTCGCTTCAACGCATTCGATGGCGGTGACGCGAGCGGCGGGCGGGGCGTCATCGCGCAGATGAGTGATCAAGGAGTCGCGCTGGGTCGCCGCGCCGACAATGCGAATCAGCACGCCTTCGTGGTCGTTGCGCACCCAACCGCGCAGACCGAGTTCGTGCGCAATGCGATAGACAAACGGACGGAAGCCCACGCCTTGCACCGTGCCGCGAACACGGATGACGGAATCGCAAATTGGGGTGGGCGCGGTGGTCATGGGAGGATGGAGTTAACGTTGCGGTGGCAGGTGGGAACGGAGGTAGTCATACCACAGCGACAGGCCCTCGCCGCTACGGGTGGAGAGTTCGATGATCTGCGCCTGCGGGGCGACGCGGCGGATATTTTCCACGGCGACGCGGCAGTCGAAACCGAGCGCGTCGGCCACGTCAGTCTTGGTGAGCAAGACGAGATGCGCGGACTTGAAGATCGGCGGATACTTTAGCGGCTTGTCTTCGCCTTCGGTGGTGGAGAGCAGCACGACGCGGATTTGTTCGCCGAGATCGAACGACGCGGGGCACACGAGATTGCCAACGTTTTCGATGAAGAGCACGCGGGTGCCGTCGAGGTCGATTTCTTCCGCAGCGCGTGCGATCATGCCGGCGTCAAGATGACAGACAGTGCCGGTGGTGATTTGCGCCACGGCAGCGTGCGGACGGTTGAGGCGGCGACCGTCGTTGTCGGTTTCGAGATCGCCCACCAGCACGGCGCAACGGTGTTCGAGACCGAACTCGTCGAGCGTGCGTTCCAGCAGCGTGGTTTTGCCTGAGCCGGGGGAGGAAACGAGATTCAACGCCAGCAGGCCGCGTCCGAGAAAATAGCCGCGGTTGCGCTCGGCGAGGATGTCGTTGCGCTCCAGTAGCGGCACGCTGAGGTCGAGCGCGCGGACTTGCACTTCGCCGCGTGGGCTGGCCTGCAAAGCGGCATTGATTTCGGCGGAGAGCGGCGCGCTCAGATTGCGGCGCGACGGAGCGGCGGCGCCATTGAGCGCGTTGATGCGGAATCCTTCAGCGGGAGTGTTGGTGGTGTCAGAGGGCATGGCTTGGCGTGGTGGGAGTAACGAATTCGAGGCGCGCGAGTTCGAGCTCGCGGCCCGCACGCACGTCGCCGGAGAAGGCGCGGCAGCGCGGACATTCAAAAAGGAAACCGCTTGCGATGGTGAAATCCTCGTCACATGCGCGGCAATGGGCGCGGGCGGGCACGCGGCAGATCACAAGTTCCGCCCCGTCGGCGATACTGCCGGGTGCGACGGCTTCGAAGGCGAAGCGCAGCGCTTCGGGTTCGACGCCAGAGATGGCACCGATGCGGAGCGTGATGCGCTCCACGCGTTCCGCGCCGTGGGCGCGCGCTTCACGGGCGATCACCGCTAGGGCGGATTCCATGATGCCGACCTCGTGCATAACTGCTCTATACGCCGGTGTGATTACGCGCGTCGAGCCCACACCGCGATTTCACCAACACACGCGCATCATCTGACAATTGATGGGGATTCAGTATTGGCGAACTCCGCTAAATTGACGCCAGACAGAAAGTTTATTCAACCAACCCCCAACGCGACGTCCTCTGACCACGCCGGGCGCGCCGCCCCCGAAGCTATGCTCAACGAAAGCACCTTGGCGAAATCGGCGTGTCAGAAAGAATCAATCTACGAACAGGCGTTGTCGCGGGGCGTTAGCCGGCGCGATTTTCTCCAGTTCTGTGCCTGGATGGGCGCTTGCATCGGTCTGGATCAGACCGGCGTGGCGCAGATGACGAATGCCTTGGAAACCAAGAAGCGCATCCCGGTGGTGTGGCTGCATTTTCAGGAATGCACGTGTTGCAGCGAGTCGTTCATCCGCAGCTCGCATCCGATTGTCGCGGATATTTTACTCGATAAAGTGTCGCTCGATTACACCGAGACGCTCATGGCGGCGTCGGGCCATCAGGCCGAAAAATCGCTGCACGACACGATCACAAACTACAAGGGCGAGTATTTGTTGTGCATCGAAGGGTCGATTCCGACCGCGGAAGATGGCGTGTATTGCTGCATCGGAGGCAAGACGGCGCTCCAGATTGCCGAGGAAGTCGCCAAGGATGCAAAGGCGATCATCGCTTGGGGCAATTGCGCGTGTTCGGGCTGCGTGCAAGCAGCGAAACCGAATCCAACGTCGGCGCAACCAGTGCACAAGATCATCGGCGGCAAACCGATCATCAACGTCCAAGGTTGCCCGCCGATTGCCGAAGTCATGGCGGGTGTGCTCGTGCACTTGCTGACGTTCGATCGCATTCCGCAACTCGACAGTCTCGGTCGGCCGAAGGCGTTCTACTCGCGCCGCGTGCACGACACGTGCTACCGCCGTCCGAATTACGATGCGGGCTTGTTTGTCGAATCGTTCGACGACGAAAACGCGCGCAAGGGTTACTGTCTCTACAAGGTCGGTTGCCGCGGTCCCTCGACCTACAATGCTTGCGGCACAATCCGCTGGAATGGCGGCGTGAGTTTCCCGATTCAGTCGGGCCATCCGTGCATCGGTTGCTCGGAGGCTAATTTCTGGGACAACGGCCCGTTTTACCAACGGCTGCCGAACTTCCCCGGCTTCGGCATCGAGAGCACCGCCGACACGATCGGTCTTGCGGCCGTCGGCGCGGCAGCGGTCGGCGCAGCGGCGCACGCGGTCATGACCAACGTGCGCAAGCGCGAGACCATTGGCGAACAACCCGGCGAGAAAGCGCCGACGCAACACCCGCACCAATCCTAACCGCGAACAACTCCGTTATGAATAATCGAATTGTTGTAGATCCCGTCACCCGCATCGAGGGCCACCTCCGCATCGAAGCGGAAGTGAAAGATGGCAAAATCGTCGATGCGTGGAGCGCCGGCACGATGGTGCGCGGTCTGGAAATCATCCTCAAAGGCCGCGATCCGCGCGACGCGTGGGCGTTTTGCGAGCGCGTCTGCGGCGTGTGCACGACCGTGCACGCACTGGCGTCGGTGCGCGCGGTCGAGGACGCGGTGGACATCCGCATCCCGCCGAATGCGGAGCTGATCCGGAACATCATGTTCTGCACGCAATACATTCACGACCACGTCGTGCATTTCTACCATCTGCACGCGTTGGATTGGGTCGATGTGGTCAGTGCGTTGAAGGCCGACCCGGTGGCGACGTCGCAATTGGCGCAGAAATTGTCCAAGTATCCGAAGAGTTCGCCGGGCTATTACAGCGATCTGCAGAAGCGCCTGACAAAGTTCGTCGAGAGCGGCCAGCTCGGCATTTTCGCCAACGGCTACTGGGGACACCCGGCCTACAAACTGCCACCGGAAGCAAATCTCATGGCGGTCGGTCATTACCTCGAAGCCCTCGAATGGCAGAAGGAGATTGTGAAAATTCACACGATCTTCGGTGGCAAAAATCCACATCCGAACTACCTCGTCGGTGGCGCGCCATGCTCGATCAATCTCGACGAAGCCAACGCGATCAACGCGGAGCGGCTCGCGTTTGTCGGTCAGGCCTTGCAACGCGGCCTTGAGTTCGTGGAGCAGGTTTACATTCCCGACGTGCTGGCGGTCGCGCCGTTTTATCTCGACTGGGCGGGCATCGGTGGCGGCTTGGAAAACTACCTCTGCTACGGCGATCTGCCGACGAATGGCTTTGCCGACATCAAGAGCTTCAAGTTCCCCCGCGGCGCGATTCTCGGTCGCAACCTCAACGAAGTGCACGCGGTCGATCCGAAGGACGACACCGGCGTGCAGGAGTTCATCGATCGCGCCTGGTATGAGTATGAAGGTGGCGCGGAGACGGGTGGGCGCCATCCGTGGAAGGGCGAGACGAACCTGAAATACTCGGGACCAAAGCCGCCCTACGAACACCTCGACGTGGACAAGAAATACAGCTGGCTCAAGACGCCGCGCTGGAAAGGCCACGCGATGGAAGTCGGTCCGCTCGCGCGCATGCTGGTCGGTTACGCCGCGGGCAATCACGACATCAAGGAAGTCGTCACCGAAACCCTCGGTGCGCTCAAAGCACCGGCCACGGTGTTGTTCTCGACGCTCGGGCGCACCGCGGCGCGCGCGATCGAATCGCGACTCGCAGCGCATTGGGGCATCGAGTTCTTCAATCAACTCCTCGCCAACATCAAGGCCGGTGACACGCGCACGTTTACCAAAGAGCGTTGGGACCCCTCGACGTGGCCGAAAGAGGCGCGCGGCGTCGGTTGCAGCGAAGCGCCACGGGGTGCGCTGGCGCACTGGATTGTCATTAAGGACGAGAAAATTGCGAACTACCAACTGGTGGTTCCGAGCACTTGGAATGCCTCGCCGCGCGACGGCAAGGGCCAGCGCTCCGCCTACGAGGCGTCGCTCATCGGCACGCCGGTGCACGATCCGCAACAGCCACTCGAAATCATCCGCACCATTCACTCGTTCGACCCGTGTCTCGCCTGCGCCGTCCATCTTTATGAAGACAGCAAGGAAATCGCGCGGCACGAACTGGTGGTCAAATAACCGGAGGCCGTCATGGAACCCTCACGTGATTACAAGCGCGTCTATGTCTGGGAGCAGCCCGTGCGCTGGTTCCACTGGATCAACGCGGCGTCCGTTATCGTGCTCGGCATCACCGGCTATCTGATCGCCCATCCGTTCGCGCTCTTGAACGCGAGTGAGGCGTCGTTCAGTTACTGGGTCGGGACGAACCGGTTCATCCACTTCCTCACGGCGTATGTCTTCGTCGCGAACTTCCTCTTCCGGCTCTACTGGGCGTTCGTGGGCAATAAGTATGCGCGTTGGCGCAACTTCATTCCGCTGCGCCGGTGGCAGCTCCGGCAGATGCGCGATGTCCTGAAGGTCGATATTCTGCAATCGAGCAACAAAGTCGTGCACACGCTCGGTCACAACTCCGTCGCTTATTTCACTTATTTTGGGACGGCGCTGCTGACCCTGTTCATGGTTTTCTCGGGTTTCGCGCTTTACGCGCCGACGAGCGAGAGTTGGCTCCCGCAGTTGTTCAGCTGGATGATGCCGCTGTTCGGCAGTGAGCAAAATCTGCGCATCTTCCACTACGCGGGGATGTGGTGTTTCGCCGTCTTCATCGTCATCCATGTCTACCTTTGCATCTATCACGACTATGTCGAAGGCCACGGGGTGTTGCTCTCGATTGTCGGAGGCTGGAAATTCATGGAACGGCAAAAGGCCGAGGCCGAGGAGGCGACGGGACTTTCGGAGTTTCCCTCCGAGGATATTTCCCCGGATGCCGCGGAAGCAACGAAACCGGAAACCTCACTCTGACGATGCCGCCCCTGCTCGAACTGCGTCCCGCCCACGCTCCGCTCGCATTGCCGGTGGCGCCGGCAGTCGATCCGGTGCTGGTGTTGGGCGTGGGGAACTGGATCATGGGCGACGAGGGCGTCGGGATTCACGTCGTGCGCCGCTTCGCGGATTTGCATGCGGTGCCCGGTGTGCGCGTGCTCGATGGTGGCACGGGTGGGATCAATCTATTGATCGAATTCGATGGCGTGCGCGATGTGGTGTTGGTGGATGCGACCCGTGATCATCGACCGGCGGGCACGGTGACGCTTCTGCGACCGGAACGCGTCGGCGACATCCCTCGCGGACTCGGCGCGCATGACTTCGGTTTGAAAGATCTCTTCGCGGCGGCCACGCTGCTCGGTCGCATGCCGAATCTTTATTTGTTCACCATCTCGGTGGAAGAAATTCACCCGATGTGCACGGAACTCTCGCCGCCGGTGGAAGCAGTTGTGACGGAAGTGGCCTGCGCGATCCATCAGTTGGCCGAGAAATTGGCGCACGGATTGGAGGAATAATCGTGCCGCTCGACGCACTCACGCTTTCCACCAGCGGCGTCGGATTGTGGGTGTTACTCGGCAGCACGGTGGGCGTGGCGGTGCTGCATACGTTGGCAGGCCCGGATCACTACCTGCCGTTTATCGTGATGGGGAAGGCGCGCAATTGGTCGGTGCGGCGCGCGGTGTTTTGGACGAGTTTGTGCGGGCTCGGTCACGTCGCGAGCTCCGTGCTGATTGCGTTGGGGGCGGTGGCGCTCGGCGTCGGTTTGGAACGCGTGGCAGTGCTCGAAGAATTCCGCGGCAATCTGGCGGCGTGGGCGATGATGGCGTTTGGCGCGGTGTATTGTGCGTGGGGCGTGAAGCGCGCGTGGCGTCGTCGCGCGCATGTGCACCCGCACGCGCACGAGAGTGGGGAAGTGCACGCGCATCGCCACACTCACTCAGCCGCTCATCTGCACGCGCATGGAGCGAGTGCGGGTTTCAAGCTTACGCCGTGGATTCTGTTTACGATTTTTGTGCTGGGCCCCTGCGAGCCGATGATTCCGCTGGTGATGTATCCCGCCGCGGCCGGCCATTGGCTTAGTCTCGTCGCCGTCGTTGCGGTGTTCACGCTGCTGACCATCAGCGCGATGGTTGGTGCGGTGTTGCTGGCGGCGCGCGGCATACGTTTTCTGCCGCTGCAAAAATTCGAGCGCTACACACACGCGTTCGCCGGTGCGCTGGTCCTAATATCCGGCGGCGCGATTCAGTTTCTCGGATTCTGAGTGATGGGGCGAACGATTCTGCTCGTTGCAGCGCGCGCTGTTGGCGAAGAACTATTTTTGCTTCCCAGCGGTGCTGGCTTGAGCTGGGCGCGGTGCATTAACCAGGGCGAGTTGGTGCAGGAATTTTTCGAGGGCGGTGTAAACTTCGATCCGCTTGTCTGCGTCAGAAATGCCATGGCCTTCGTCGCGCGGGGCAAAGTGCACGAATTTGACTTTATGCATCCTTAATCGACCGATGAATTTTTTCACCTGCTCTTTGTCGATAATTTCGTCCTTCGGTCCGTAGACGATAAAGATGGGCGCTTTGATTCTCTTTACTTGTTCGTTGGGCGAGACGGACTGCAAGGCCTCTCGATCAGCGACGGGATCACCGACGAGTTCCTTGAAGCTCTCTAGATTGAATTCGGCGCGAGTCCATGGCTTCTGCACGATGTCTTTTTTATAATTTTCGGCCTGTTGGATGAGGTCGGTCAGGGGGAACATCGCAATGCCGGCGCGAAAGCGGTCCGGTTGTTGGATTAAGCCCATCAGCGTGGCATACCCGCCGTAGCTGCCGCCGGCGATGACCAGACGATTCGGATCGGCGACGCCCTGGGCGATAGCCCAGTCGACGGCGTCGTCGAGGTCCGTCTGCATAGTGCGTCCGAGTTGGTGATTGCCGAGTTCCTCGAATTTCCGGCCGTAACCAGCGGAGCGACGGAAGTTAACTTGCAGCACCGCGAAGCCGCGCGTGGCGAAAAACTGCACTTCGGGATCAAAGCTCGCGTAATCGCGAATGGACCAAGGGCCGCCATGCACCAGTAAGACAAGCGGCAATCGCGCCGAGTCAGAAGCCCCGGGCGGCCGAGTGATGTAGCCATGCAGCGGGACGCCATCCCGCGCCGTGAGTGCGATGGCTTTCGTTTCTCCAAATTTGGCACCCTGCAACCAAGGAGCTCGTTGATAAACTTCGGCGAGCGAGCCTTTGCCGCGATCAAGCAGGAAGTAGCGACCCGGCTCCTGCGAGGATGTGCTCCGAATAAGGATGCGTTGATAATCCGTCGTCCAACCAGTCATGACGTTAGTGTAACCGCGCAGCGCATGATCGATGCTGGGCTGCAATTCACGTAATTTGGGATCGAGCCACTCGATTCGGGAAAGCCCATCGTCGACAAATACGCCCGCGACCGTCTGGTCATGGGGTGAGAGCACGGGGTAACTTACGTCAACATGGTCGTTTTCAACCAAAGGTCCGGCGACGGTTTTCGCCACGGGATCATAGGCGTAGATGGCCGCCCGATCCCGACCTTGGCGCCCGGAGAACAGGAAGCGTTTGCCGCCTAGCTCGAAACCCAAGGGATTAAATTTTTCATGGGGATCGAGTTTGATCGCGGCGATTTCTTCGACTTGTCCAGTGTCGGAAAACCAGAATGCCTTTTCAGCCGGCAATTTTTTGCGGTCAACCCACCGTCCATCCGAGGTGAATTCAGCTCTATTTAAGCCGGTTGCCACCCGCACCTTGCCTTGTGGATCGGCGAACCAATTGAAAGTCCAACCCGGGTCGACTGTATGCAGCGCATACTTGCCAGTGAGGATGTTTAACCGATAGACGCCGGGGAGCGGTGGAGCGCCCTCATCGACGGAACGGCGGGCCTTTTCGTAGCGGTCCCCGCGCTTTTGTTGCGCCACGAGAATCTCATCCGGACCGGCGCCGCGGCAGGAAATCACCTCGGGCGGACTGAACGCGAACGCCTGCCGCATGCGATTGCGTGGATCGTCGACAATGGTGCCGAAGAGCGCGGACGAATCACCGGGTTTCACGACATGGACGGATCGTCCGCCATCGGCGTCAAATGCGAGTAGCCCCATGAGCACTGCCCAGCGATTGTAGTTAATTCCCATGACCGTCACCAACTGTCGCCGCGGGCCCACCCAATCGGCCTGCATGATCGTGATGGTGTGGTCGAGATGAATGATTTTGGACTCTTTCGTTTCGATATTCAGATACGCCAATCCGCGCACGTAGCGCTTTTCCCATTCGCTCGGGAAGACGCTGACCAGGCTGGAACCATCGGGCGACATCGAGATGGATCCGTGATCGTAGTCGCGGAACAGATCCTTGACCGGCACCGGGGCTGAAGCGGCATGGCTAGCGCCGTTCGAGGTGCTGAGGGCTAACAAGGCCAAGGTGATGCGAAAAAAGTTCATCAGAGAAAAACAGCACCTAAAACAGGGCCCACTGTTTTAGGAAGAACAGGTGAATATAAGAAAAAAGATGACTGGCAATCTATTGTGAGCAAATTTCAAGGATCGTTGGGGACCTCACTATGTTGAGTGACGACGCACGGATTGCCTCTGATCCCTCGCGCAGATGTCCGGGGCTACCTGAAATTTCCCATCTGGGGTTTGTTCCTGAAGATGGGATAGGGGCGTTGGTCCAAATATCCGGCGGCGCGATTCAGTTTCTCGGATTGTGAGCTTGGGATTTATCAGCGATCTTTCAGGCTTCGGTTGTCGTCCACCGCGCATGAGAAATCACGTCCTGTTGCGCATCGTCCGAGTCGATTTAGCGAACGGGAATTCTTGCGCGCTTGCGCCGCGAACTAGCGCACGACCAGTCATTCTTTGCAACGTGTGCATACACCTGCGCAACACGTGCGCAGTCATAAGGCTGCGCTTATGGCAGAATGCGCACGTTGAGATATTATTTATCTGAATAGAAACTAACGGGAGCACCTAAAAAAACCAAACCCGCCCAAGTCATGAGCACACATCCAAGTCGGACCAAAAGCACATTAATTTTCGGAGGAGCCGCCATCTGGGGACTTCTTCTCGTCTCCTGCGTGGTGACGAACCGCACGATGGTAGCTCCGCCATCCATCCCGGGAGCGACCTTCGTTGGCTCGAGCAAATGCTCGTCCTGCCACGAGGAAGTTTCGCACAGCTTCGCTGACGCGACCCACTCGAAACTGATCGCTCAAGGCCCGAACGGCAAAGAGATGATCGGTTGCGAATCCTGCCACGGTCCCGGCTCACTACACGTGAAGTCCGGCGGCAGCATCGGCACGATCATCAATCCCGACAAGTCCCCCGAGACCTGCTTCCAATGCCATACGGAAAAGCGCGGCGAATTCAGCCTGCCTTCCACCCACGGGGTTCTCGCAGGCAAGATGACCTGCTCTGACTGCCATGACTCGCACAAGGGCGACTCCGTCATCGGCGGCGGCACCAACATGGCGACCATGAACGAATCCTGCCTCAAGTGCCACCAAGCCCAAATGGGCCCGTATGCGTTCGAACACGAAGCCACCCGCGACGGCTGCGTCGTCTGCCATAGCCCGCACGGCTCGGTCAACGCGAAGATGCTCAAGTCCACCAACGCCAATCTCTGTCTGCAATGCCATGCGCAAACCCAGACCGCCCCCGGCGTTTACACTATCGGCGGCCGCGATCACGCGGGCTCTATGCTCCGCGGCACCTGCTGGGTCGCCGGATGCCATGAAGGCGTCCACGGCTCACACGTGAACAACTCCCTCCGCTTCTAACCGCTAACACCAAGAGGGTCCTACGATGAATATCCAAACTATTACGAATTCCATCACCCGGCGGAGCTTACTCTTGCTGGTCGCTGCGGGCTTTGCCTGCACGGCCGTTGCGCAAGAGAACAGCATCACCTTCAACGTCGGCAACACGCAGCTCAAGGGCGACATTGCTCGCGGGCAGCAGATGCTCCAAACTGAAGACCGCGTTAACGCCGGCATAGAGGAGCTTTTCCTCACCAAAGCCATTAACGACAACACGACCTTCACGCTCGAAGCGAAGGCCTTCGACTTCGACTACCTGATCGACATCAAGCTCGTGAAGGAAGGTGTCGGCTACATCCACACGGGCTACAAGCAGAACCGCTACTGGTATGACGGTTCGGGCGCATTCTACCTCCCGCGCGCAGCGATGGTCACCCTTTATCCGGAAGAGCTCTATCTCGACCGCGGTAATCTGTGGCTCGAACTCGGTCGCACACTCTCGGAGCACACCAACTTCGTGCTGCGCTACGACCTCTACACCCGCGAAGGCAAAAAGGATTCCCTCGTCTTGGGCGAAGTGACCGTTCCGGTCAGCGCGAACAATCTGGCTGGCGCGCGCGGCATTATCCCCGCGTTCCGTATCATTGATGAGCGCCGCCATGTTGCCAAAGCGACCGTCACGACCGGCAATGAAAAGGCCACCTACAAGTTCTCGGGTATGATCGACACCGGCGAGATGAACAACAGCCTCAACGTGCGTCGTCGCTATCTCGAGACCGCCGCACCGCGTAATCCGGATCGCCTCTTCACGCACAAGGATCAATCTGAGTTCGATATCTTCTCCCTCTACGCCACGGCGCAGAATAAGATCAACGAGAAGATGACGCTCAATGCGGCCATCTCCCGCACGACGATCGACAACGTCCTCCACGGCACGCGTATCTACGGCATGCCCACGAGCTACGATCCGGTCTTTGATGCAGCGTATGCCAATCGCCAACAACGCGACGAAAGTGTTCGGGCCATCCACGGTGACGTGCAAAGCACGCAACACGTCGGCACCGTTAATTTCGTGGTGCGCCCAAACCAAGACTGGACCATGCTGGCAGTCGTTCGCCTCGAGCGCTTCTCCACCAAAGCTGACGAAGAATACGCCGAAGCGAATAATTCCACCACCACCGGTAATCCGACGCTCCTCCTCATCACCGAAGAAATCGGCGTGCACACGGCCAAGAAGCAGAACAATTCGACCGAAAGTTTCGAAGTTCGCTACACCGGCATGAAGAATATCGTCCTCAACGCGAAGGCCGAGTTCGAGCAGACCTCCGGCAAAATCGAGGAAATGCAAATCGTTGAACCCGGTATCTTGAATACGATCCGCATCCAACGTAACGGCGACTTCGATGTGAGAGGCCACAAGTATTCCTTCACGGCCAACTGGTATCCGCGCGCTGGCACGACTATCGCGGCCCAGGTTTACAACAAGGTTCGCAAGCACGGCTACGGCGTCACGATCGACAACACGCCGAACACTTCCGGCAACCGCTACCCGGGCTACCCGACAGACTTCGACATGGAAACGAATGACATGAACATTCGTCTCAGCTGGCGCGTCGCGCACAATCTGCGCCTCGTCACCCGCTATGACTACATGGAAACGACGAATGATTTCGGCGCTGAAGGTGCCGGCTTCGGTCAGGCCTCCAAGCTCCAGAGCTCGATCATCAGCCAGACCATCACCTGGAATCCGACCGCCCGGTTGTTCATCCAAGGTAACGCCAACGTCGTCCGCGATAGCATCAAGACGCCGTTCACCAACCTGACGGGCAACGCCGCCGGTATCACCAGCGATACCCACAATGATTACACTAACGTGTCGATCAATGCGGGCTACGCGCTCGATGACCAAAGTGATCTCCTCCTCGATGCTTCGCAGTATCGCGCGTCCAACTACATGCCGACCGACTTCCGTTCGATGTCCTACGGCACGGATGCGAAGACCCAGCAAGCCTCGGCGACTTACACCCGCAGCTTGAATGCGCGCACGAAGCTCTCGCTCAAGTATACCTACGCGAAGCACGAAGAACCCTCCTCCGGTGGCTTCTCCGATTACGATGCCCACCTCATCTACGGCAAACTTCAGTATCGCTTCTAAAGTTTGAATAACTAGAGTTCCTACAACGTCTTAAGCCTATGAAAACACTATCCAAGATTGCCATCGCCAGCGTTGCCTTTGCCTTCGCTGTGGGTGCGTCCTACGGCGCTCCTGCTTCTGAAAACTGGGAAAACTCCTGCGCCTCCTGCCACGGCGCAGACGGCAAAGCCCAGACCAAGCAAGGCAAGAAACTGAAGGTCCGCGATTACACCCAAGCTGCGGTCCAAGCCGAAATGAAGGACGACGAGATGCTCAAAGCGATTCTCGACGGCTACTTCGAAAACGGCAAAGAACGCATGAAGGGCTACAAAGACGAATATTCCGAACAGGAAGCGAAGGACCTCGTGGCCTTCATCCGTGCCCTCAAGCCCTAACGTCGTGTAATTCGGCAATTTCAGAGCCGACGGCAGCAACTTGCTCCGTCGGCTCTTTTTTCGCTCCATTTTCAAATTTCCAATCACCACGCCATGACCGCTAGCCCTCAAAAAAAGCCCGCTCCGACGCGGGTCACTCACTTTAACAACTGGATCAGCGCCGCCGGTGCCGTGTTGACCGTGGGCGCGCTGTTCTCCTTCGCCCTCCTCGTGGCGATGGACTTTTCCGCCGGCGAGAAGAATCCCTACCTCGGTATTCTGACCTACATTGTCGCCCCGCTGTTTCTCATCGCGGGGCTCTCGCTTGTGCTCTTCGGCTGGTGGCAACAACGCCGCCATCGTCGCCTGCACACGGGTGCCAAAACAAATTTCTGGGCGATCGATTGGGATAATCCCAACCATCGCCGCGGCCTCGTCGTTTTCACCCTGGGTGGTGCAGCCTTCCTGTTGTTGTCAGCCTTCGGCAGCTACCAGACCTACCACTACGCGGAATCGAATGTCTTCTGCGGTCAGGTTTGTCACTCGGCCATGAACGCCGAATTCCAGACCTACCAACGCGGTGCCCACGCCCGCGTCGCCTGCGTCGAGTGTCACGTCGGCTCCGGCACGAAAGCCTTCGTGCAAGCCAAGCTCAACGGCACGCGCCAGCTCTATTCCTTTATCCTCGATAATTACGCGCGGCCGATTCCGACCCCCGTGCACAATCTGCGCCCGGCACAGGACACGTGCGAAAAGTGCCATTGGCCGGAGAAGTTTCTCGGCAATCTCGATATGTCATGGGAGCACTTTCTGTCCGACCGCAAGAACACGCCTTACACCGTCCGCATGCTGATGCGCGTCAACAACGGCCGCCCCGGCAGCCCGCTCAACGGCATCCACTGGCACGTCAGCCAAGACCAGATCGTCGAATACTACGCGGCGGATGAAAAGTTGCAGGACATCGTTTGGATGCGCGTCCTCAACAAGAAGGACGGTTCGTCAAAAGTGTTCCGCAACGAGACATTCAAGGGCGAGCCACCAGCCAATCGCATCCGCGTGATGGATTGCATCGATTGTCACAATCGCCCCGCCCACGTTTTCCCGCCCGCCAACGATTCCGTCGAGCAAGCCATGGCCCTCGGCAAGATCAACCGCGAGCTGCCCAACATCAAACGCCACGCTGTCGCGGCGATGATTCAAGAAGGCATTACCACCACGGCGGAAGCGCCGGGCAAAATCGCCGAATACCTCAAGAATCGCTACAAGGACGCCCCGGGCCTCACCGAGACGATCGCCGAAGTGCAACGCATCTACGCCATCACGATGTTCCCCGAGCGCAAAGCCGACTGGCGCCAATACCCGAACAACATCGGTCACAAGGACTGGCCGGGCTGCTTCCGTTGCCACGACGACAAGCACTCCACCGCCACCGGCGAAAAGGTGCGCGCCAGTGATTGCACGTCGTGCCACATCATTATCTCCCAAGGCAAAGGCGACGACCTCGCCACGCTCACGGCTAGCGGGCTCCAGTTCAAGCACCCCGCCGGTGACTACGATGCTGAACTCCGCTGCGCCGATTGCCACAACGGCGGCATTCAAGGCAAGTAACCAATCTTCTTAGTTAAGCCTCATTGGTGAACAACCAGTGACTCCGGCGCGGAAAACACTTTCCGCGCCGGTTTCATTTTAGCGGGGACGCGGCCCGAATCTTTCTCGTGACAACGCAATTCACGCCCAGCGCAGCACAATCACCGCACAGTCGAGCGCGCAAATTTGTGCCATGCTCATACCGACGCCGAGCCCCCCGGCGCGGTCGTTGGTTGTGTCTGATGCCCCGTCGCATTTTCCCGTGCCCCCCTCAAGCGATTCGCCGCAGTCGCCTGTTCCGAGTGAACATGGCTGGGAGGAGAAGTTTCGCCAACTCGACGAACGTCTCGCGCGGCTTGAACGCCATGTCGGTGTCGCAGCGACGGCGACCAATGTGCTTGATAGCACTGCGCCGCAAACCATCGCTGAGGAAATCGAATCTCCGGAGGCTGTGCCCGCGGGTCCGGGCCTCGAATCGGAGATCGGCGAATTCTGGCTCTCTCGCGTCGGCGTCGTGGCGTTGATCGTCGGCCTCGCGTTTCTTGTCACGTATCCTTTCGCGGGCTTCCCCGCATTCATGCCGAGCGTGATCGGCTACGTGGCGGTGGTCGCGCTGTTCGGGTTGGCGCGCTTGTGGAAAAATTCGCACGCGGAGACGGCACGGATTTTGTTTAGCGGCGCACTCTTCCTCCTCTTTTTTGCGACGCTGCGCCTGCATTTTTTCTCGGCGAGTCCGGCGGTGGAGAGTCGCGCCTTCGTGCTCGTGTTGGTGGGCGCGGTGCTCGTCGTGCAAATGATCGTGGCGGTGCGGCGCGACAGCGAATTGACTGCCATGCTCGTGACGATTCTCGGCATCGCGGCGGGTATGGTTAGCCAGATTCCCGAGATCGGTTTCGCGACGCTCGTCGTGGCCGCTGCTGTCAGCGTGTGGCTGTATCGCAGTCGGCATTGGTGGCAATTGGGTCTGCTGACGCTCGTGCTGGTCTACGCGTCGCATTTGCAATGGCTCCTCGGCAATCCCGCGGGCGGCAATGCGATGCGCGGACTGACTGAGTCGCACGCCAACCTCGCGTTTCTCGCGGTCGCGGGCGCGCTGTTGGTCGCCACCGGACTCACCCGTCCACAGGAGGACGAGCCGGCGTTTCTGCGCATTGTGCGTTCGTTCGGCAACGGCGCGGGACTGCTCATGCTCGGCTTGCTCAACGTGCGCATGTTCCATCTCGGCCAGCCGCCCTGGGTGCAACTCGGTCTCGCGGCGGGCTTCCTCGTCGCGGCCACGGCCTATTGGTGGCACCACCGTGGACGCTACGGCACGGCCGTTTACGCGTGTTTCGGTTATCTCGCGCTCAGCGCGGGTATCATGGCGTGGTTCCCCGCGCCGCAAGTTTACAGCTGGCTGGCGTGGCAAAGTCTCCTCGTCGCTGCGACGGCCGTGCTCTTTTGCTCCAAGATCATCATCGTCACCAATCTGTTCATCTTCGGCGGCATCTACGTGGCCTACTTCGTGATGGCTCCGGCATCGGGCGGCGTGAATCTCAGCTTCGCCCTCGTGGCGCTGCTCATCGCGCGGATTCTCAACTGGCGGAAGGAACGACTCGCGATTCACACCGAGTTGATGCGCAACACCTACCTCGCCGCCGCGACGGTGATCATTCCCTACGGACTCTATCACACGGTGCCGAAATCGCTTGTCAGCACGTCGTGGTTGCTGGCGGCGGTGGGTTACTTTGCCGCGAGCATTTTCTTGGAAAGCAAAAAATACCGCTGGATGGGCATCACGACGATTTTCGCGACGATCGCCTACGTCTTCATCATCGATCTGTCGCAACTGCAACCCGCCTACCGCATCGTCTCGTTCCTGATTCTCGGCGTGGTCCTGATCGTCTTTTCGCTGTTCTACGCCCGGCAACGCAAGCGCGACGAAGAAAACCGGTGAAGGCCGTGCCGGGCGGGTCGTCTCCCG
>CAMTVI010000030.1:0-49503 GCA_947085165.1 uncultured Opitutaceae bacterium | reverse complement strand
CTATCGCCAGCTCCGCGCCCGCGGCAAAGGCCACCGCGTCGCCATCACCGCCGTCATGCGCAAGCTCCTGGTTCATCTGAACCAGATCGTGCGCCCATCCGAAGTAATGCTTGCCTCGCAACACAGCTAATCCGTGGTTCAATACTTTCCGTCTCCGTCTACTCACTATCCGCTACCCACTACTCGCTACTAGGAAACCACTGATTACACGGACGACACGGATAAAGCGAAACACAGAGGCACAGAGGTCAGGGAGGATTTGCTGCATCTGAATCTGGCGCGCTATACGCTTCTCGCTTCCCGCTACTCGCTCCTCCTGACTTTCGTCATCCGTCATTCCCTTCCGCTCCAGCAACGCCGCGCCTCATCGCCCAACTGCGCCACGACTTCGTGACTCTGGCCTACAACTTCCGACGAAGGGTCATACAGTCGCCAACTCACCAGTGCGACCGCAGCCGCGGCGACAATTCCCATCCAGATTATTACTTGGCGGCGCATTCAGTTAACTGAGCAAGTTTTATCAGCCACGCGGGCAGCGTCATCCCGCACTTCCGTGACCGCAAGTGCGTTCCTAATTCGCAACCCACTCTACCAAACATTTCCTCCCCGCGCGGATTAGTCGCGGCGGCCGGTCAGAATCATGAGGATGTGCAGCAGGCTGCCGAGCGAAGCGACAAACGCGGCGACGTAGGTCAGTGCCGCGGCATCGAGAGTGTCGTTCACCCCTTCCATTTCATCGCGTCCGAGAATTCCCAAATTCACCAACTGTGCTTTCGCACGGCGGCTGGCGTCAAATTCCACCGGCAACGTCACCAATTGAAACACGCAGATCACGGCGAGTGCGACCGCACCAATCGTTAGAAAAATTCCGCCGAGTCCTTTCGCGCCGAGGAGAATGCCGGCGATAATGAGAAACTGCGAAGCACCAGCGGAGATTTGCGTGGCAGGCACCAATGTTTGGCGAATGCGCATCATGCCGTAGCCAACTTTGTCCTGGATCGCATGACCGGCTTCGTGAGCTGCCACGCCGAGAGCTGCGAGGCTCGTGCCATCGTAGTTGTGCTCCGACAAAGCAAGTCGGCGCTTTGACGGATCGTAATGGTCGGTCAATTGACCTGCCACGCGCACGATTTGGATGTCACGGATACCAGCGCTTTCCATAACCGCGGCTGCGGCTTCGCGTCCGCTGATGCGACCGCGCGACGGGATTTGCACGTTCTTCTTGTAGGTGCTCATCACACGCATTTGCGCGTAGAGGCCGAACAGCATGGGAATGATGATAAGGATAATCCAGATGGTCATGGTAAAAAGTGGTTGCCGGAAACATTGCCGTGTCCGGTCAATTTTCCAGCGAAAACGACCGAGTTGGAAACCGTTGCGCTCCTTGTAAGCGGGCCAACTACCAGCGCTTCGTCACGCCCGCGGCCCATTGGCGACGGGAAGCGACCACTGCGGGGACTTCCTGAAAGTCGGAGTTCCAGAGATTATCAACGAGCACCGAGAATTCCCAAGTGCGCGCAAGTGGCGGCAAATAATAAAGTCCGACCGACGAGAGCAGTGCATACCGCCCGCCGATGGTGCGCAATGGATTGGGTTCTTGCACGCGGTATTCGTTGTCCGAGCGCAATTCGAATCCTCCGCCAATTCGCCAGACGGCCGCCAGCGTGAGGCGATGAGTCGGAAAATTGAGCGCGTAGAAGCTGGCATCAATCAGCGCCGAGCCGTAATCGCTCTGCTTTCGCAGCCACGCGTAGCTCGCGACGACATCGATCCGCTCGGTTCGGCGCGTGACAACGACCTCGAATCCGGTGGTGCGCGTGTCCACTGCGTTAGCGGTGCGGGCGACTACTCCAGAGCGATAGGTCCAATCTACCAGTTGATCATCTTCGCGGTGAAAAATCGCCGCCTCGAGTTGCCAGCCGCTCAACTCTCCCTGCGTGCCCAACTCCCAGTTGCGCGAAGTGGAACGTCCGAGGTTCGCATTACCGCGAAAAAGACCGGCGGCCGCGTTGGACTTGAGCGCGGTGTAAGTCGGCAGCTGCGTGGTTTCCGAATACTCGGCGTAGGATGACCAGTGCTCATCCCAGCGCCACGAAATGCCGGCGAGCGGTGAAACGTCCGATGAATTGCGATTCGAATAATCGTAACTCGCACCCACGCGCATCGTGCCGTGGCCGACGACCCATTCGGGAACAAGCGTCGCTTTCGCTATCGTGCGGCCGGTGTAGGGACCGAAGATCAGCGATGTTGATTCGATTTTGTCGGCGGAGAAATCGGCTGAGTAATTCAGCACAAACGATGGCAGATTTTTGCGCCCGGAAACTGACGCACCGCGCAACCATGTCGTGTGCTCAAACGGATTCGACGCACCGGGCACAGAGCGGTTGAACTCATAATCGTCCTTGTTGCGCCGATAGGTCAGCGCAGCGGAAAGCTCGCTGCCGTCCGCACTACGCCAGTGGTGGTTGAGCAAGATGAGCACGGTTTGCAGATTCTCCGTCTCGTTAAAACCAAACGGCGTGTAGAGATTGGGCCAGCCAAAGAACTTCGCTTGGTAACCCGCGAAGAAATCCGTCTGCGAATTCGTCCCGCTCAATTGGATCCGCGCGCCGGCACGCTCAAAATGGTGATCGCCAAACGGAACGCTGCCATCCGACTCCGAGCGCGCGAACTCGATATCCGCTCCAAGGCGAAATTTTTCATTTAGCGAACGTTGCACGCCTTGGTAGATCGACTGGCGATTGTAGCGGTGTTCACCGCCGCTCAAGCTGGCGACGCCACGATTTTCAATCGCGCGCCAACCAAACGCTACCGTGCCAACTCCCGCATTGAATCCGCCCGAAGCGTTACTCAAACCGGTGAGGACTCGCGGCGCCTGCAGCATTTGCGGCGCGACCGGCAATTCGACCAAGTAATGTCCTGTTTGAGGATCGCTCAACGCGGCCGCGCCAATCCGCACTCCAGTGTTTTCAAACACCCCGCCGCGAATCGCCACATCCGCTTGCGCTTCGGCGAAGTTGCGCCCTTGCACATCCACTCGCGGTTCGAAACGCAGCGCGGATACAGGCATATCCATCGTGCCTGCGGGGCTCGGATTCGCGACCCGTGAAGTCGAAACTTGATAATCGGGCAAGATCGTCTGCGCCGACGCAACCGCTGGCGCGGCCATCGCAATCAGCAGTCCAAGCGAGACGCTCGGAGACAAAAGAGTGAAGAAACGCTTAGTGTTAACCATGATGACGGAGTCTATTAACCAATGAGGGAAAAGAACCGCCGGAGTTTATCCGGCGGAATTATTGCGAGCGGCTTAAGCGTCGCCGTCGTTGCCAATCGCTTCGACGGGGCAACCTTCCATTGCTTCCACGCACTGTGCCACTTCTTCTTCAGTGGTCGGTTGCTTGTGCACGAATGAGTAACCACCTTCGTCGTGGCGGGTGAAAAAATTGGGAGCGGTTTCGCGACACAGATCGCAATCGATGCATTGCTGATCGACGTAAAATTTGCCCACCGCGTTATCGTTCCACTTTTCTGCTTTGTTAGCCATTTGGTCGCATTCAACTAGTTGAACTCTAGCTGTCAAGCGAGCCCCTGCCCCGCGCGCGTCTTACAATGACCCGCTCCGGGGTGGCCGAACCGAGGCAGGGCTTGTATTTGCAAAGTCGGCACCTAAGTTGCCGGTAATGCTATCTGATCGCTCCTACATGCGTTCCGATTTTTCACGACCGCCCCCGTCGGCGCTGACGTGGATTCTCTGCATGACGCTCGCCGGCTCGATCATCCAATTTGCCGCGTCGCGGCTTTTCGGAAGCGAGGTGGTCGGCCAATTTTTGGCGCTTAACCCCTACGGCTTCACCCAATGGCGCGTTTGGACGCTGCTCTCCTACGCGCTCCTGCATGATGGGATTTTTCATCTGTTGATGAACTGCCTCGGCCTTTATCTGATTGGTCGAGAAGTGGCGCCTCTACTCGGCTCCATCCGTTTTTTTCAACTGTATGGTTTCGCCGTCGCACTGGGCGGGCTGGGGTGGGTCGCGTTCCATCTGTGGGGCCCCATACCGCCATCGCTGGTCGGAGCGTCGGCGGGAGTCGCCGCGATTTTCATTTTCTTCGCCTGCGTGTATCCGGAACGGGAAATTACCTTCCTGCTTTTCTTGGTGCTCCCAGTGACGTTGAAGCCAAAATTTCTCGCGTGGGGCCTACTCGCGTTGGAGGGCTTGGGATTTCTCTTCAATGAATTGCCCGGCGGCAAATTCGACATGGGTATCGCACACTCGGCCCATCTTGGTGGCATGCTGGCGGGGTGGCTATTTTTTCGCTTCGTCTACGCAAACCGCGGCTTCGACCAAGCGTCGAGTCTACCGCAAATCGAATTTCCAAAGTGGATGCGGCGCAAACAGCCCAATGCAACGCCACCAGAGTATCCCTCGAAAATCAATTTGGACAAACCTTCGGAACGTGAACTCCGCGTAGAAGTTGACCGCATCTTGGATAAGATAAACAGCGCAGGTTTCGGTGCGCTCACGGCCGCGGAAAAGAAAACCCTAGATCAAGCCCAGGGAATGCTGAACCGGCGTCAGCGCTAAATTTCTGAGCTGCCGCGCCGATTGCCTCCCCCTCACGCTGCTCGTTGCAATCGGGACAAACTTCCATTAATCCATCCCTCTTGGAAACAATTCTTCATTCTACGCGACTAACCCATAACTCATGATTTTTCGTTCTGTTCTTCGCTTCGCTCTCGCCGTCCTGATTTTACCCGCAGCTTTTGCTGCGACCGACCGAGACACTACGACCAACCCTCTCATGCAGAATGAGGTGCGCACGTTGAAGCAGATGCTCGACTACGTGCATTTCAATCGCGCCGCGGTTAAGCCCGCCGATTACCCCAAGGTCATCACCGATTTTCTCGGGTTGCTCGATCCGCAGCGTCTCTACTTCACCTCCGGCGACGAACAGTCGTTGCGGCAACTCTACGGACCCAAGCTCGAAGCAGACCTCGCTTACCGCGGCAACATCGACTCGGCCTTCCGCATTTTCTCCCTATTTGAACAACGGATTCAAACCCGCATCACGTGGGTGCGCGACGAATTGGCCAAAGAGTTCGACCTCACCAAGGACGAAACCTACACGGTAGATCGCACGAAAGGCCCATGGCCGTCCACGCAAGTTGAAGCCGACGAAATCTGGATGCGTCGCCTTAAGGCCGAATACATCAACGAAGTGCTCGGGAAAAAGACTCCCGAAGAAGCCAAGCAAACCATGCTGCGCCGCTTCGAACGTTTCCTGAAAAACACTTCGGAAGTTCAGCCCAACGAAATTCAAGCGCGCTTCCTCACCGCACTCACGCGTCTCTACGATCCGCATTCCGCTTATCTTTCCGCTCCCGATCTCGACGATTTCAATGTCGATATCAACCTCGCGCTCATCGGTATCGGTGCCGTGCTCAGCGTGAATGAAGAAGGCTATTGCACCATCATCAGCGTCGTCGCCGGTGGCCCGGCCGATCTCAGCGGTCGCATCCGTCCGAACGACCAGATCATCGCCGTGCAACAAGATGGCGCCGAAGCCATCGACGTCGTCGGCATGCGCCTCCCGCAAATCGTGCGCATGATCCGCGGCACCAAGGGCACGCGCGTCACTCTCACGATGAAGCCGCACAAGGCGACTGACGCTTCCAAGACTGAGCAAGTCGCCATCGTGCGCGACGTGATTAAGATCAACCAAGCCCGCGCGAGCGCCGCGATTTATGAAGTGCCAGATGCCGACGGCAACATCAGCCCGATCGGCGTGATCACGCTGAACTCCTTTTACGGCGACCAAAGCGATAACGATGACGCCGCACGCGTCTCCGCTTCCCACGACGTCGCCGAATTGATCCGCAAGTTGAAAAACGAAAACGTCACTGCGCTCATTATCGATCTGCGTCGCAATGGCGGCGGGTTGCTCTCCGAAGCGATCAACCTCACCGGGCTCTTCATCGACCAAGGCCCTGTGGTCCAAGTGCGCGATTCACTCGGCCGCGTTTCCCTCGGAAATGACACCGACAGCAACATTGAATACGATGGGCCTTTAGCTGTGCTCACTTCACGCTTTAGCGCTTCGGCCTCGGAGATTTTCGCCGGTGCAATGCAGAATTACGGACGCGCCATTGTCATCGGCGACAGTTCCACCTACGGCAAAGGCACCGTGCAAGTTGTCTTCGAAATGAAGAATTACTTGCCGCCGCTGAACCGCTCCTACGGCACCCCGGGCGCCGCCAAACTTACCACGCAAAAATATTATCTACCCAACGGAGCTTCGACGCAGAATCGCGGCGTCATTCCTGACATCACTCTCCCCTCGATCGATGATTTCCTCGAAATTGGCGAAGCGCGCGAACCCAACTCGCTGATTTGGGACGAAATCAAATCGAGCTCCTTCGAAGGTAAACCACTCAGCCTCGCCTTCGTTTCTCCGCTGCTCAATGCCAGTCAGGAACGTCAAAATTCGTTGAGCGAATTTGAATTATTGAAACGCAACATCGAGTGGTTTCGGCAACGCACCGAGAGAAAATCGGTGTCGCTGAATATCGAAACACGTCGCGAACAAAAAGACACCGCCGAAGTGCAATCCAAGGCCTTCGAAGCGGAATTCGAACAATTCGCGAAGAACGATTATGCGCGACGTGAAATCAAATTGGACGCCGTCGTGGCGGAAAAAGCCAAAGAGGTAACTCCGCCTCCCGCTGCGGAAGGTGACACCGACGAGGAGAGCCCCGCCGCGAGTCCGCGCTTTGACGTGCATCTCCGCGAAGCATTGCGCGTGGTAGGTGACGCTGCGCAGCGCTCAGAGGATAAGCGTTGGGCGAAGCGTTCTGCGGCGCCGTCGTTTGCGTTGCCCAGTCTACGCCGAAGCTAACACAAATCGATCGCGCTGAGTCAGGTCTTGGTGCGATTCCACCTGCGTGTAGCCGCAGGTTTGCGCAAGTGCGACGAGCGCGGCGTGCTGGCCGATGCCCGTTTCCATGAGCAACCAACCGCCCGGAGCAAGTCGTGCTTTGGCGTCGCGTAAGATTTTCCCCACCGCTTCAGTTCCCGTTGGCCCACTCGATAATGCGTTGGCCGGTTCAAACGTGCGCACTTCGGGTTCCGTTTCCGCTACTTCAGTGTCGGACAAATAGGGCGGATTCGCTATGATCATTTCAAAACGCGCTTCGGCTGGAATATTCGCAAACCAATCCGACTGCACGAAATTCACCCGCGGTGTGAAACCCAATAGCGCGGCGTTCTCGCGTGCGAGCGCGAGTGCTTCCTCGCTCACGTCTACTGCGGTGACTTTCACGCTGGGCCATGCGTGCGCGAGCGCGAGGGCTAGCGCTCCCGAGCCGGTGCCAAGATCGAGCAGCTGCGCCGGTCCGGCTGCACCGCCGCGTTGTTTCGCAAATTCCACGAGCAGTTCCGTCTCCGGTCGCGGAATCAGGGCGCGGCGATCTACTTTCAAGGTGATGTCCGCAAAATCGGTCGTGCCGACGATGTATTGCAACGGCTCGCGTTCGCTGCGGCGTTTGACGAGTGGTCGCAGTTGCGCGAGTTCGGGCTCGGTCAGCGGACGCTCGAATTGCAAGTAAAGTTGCATGCGCCCCAAACCGAGCGAGTGCCCGACGAGCAACTCGGCCTGCAAGCGCGGCTGCTCCACGTGATGCTTGGCAAGAAAGTCCGCCGTGCGCTTGAGAATTTCGAGCACCGTGAGCATGGGATTATTCGTCGTCGGCCGCGTTGCCGCCACGAAACACCGGCATCGGCGCGCCGGTCAACTCCGCGAGTCGTTCGGCGAGCGCGGCGCGTTGCAAATCGTGGAGGATATGGTCGATGTCGCCTTCCATGATTTGGGGGAGGCTGTAGAGCGTCAGTCCGATGCGGTGATCGGTCATGCGATTCTGCGGAAAATTGTAGGTGCGAATCCGCTCGCTGCGATCACCGGTGCCGATCTGGCCTTTGCGTTGCGCGGCGTATTTAGCGCGCTCTTCCTCTTCTTTGCGCTTGAGTAAACGCGAACGCAGCACCGCCATCGCGCGGGCTTTGTTTTTAATCTGCGAGCGATCATCCGCGCAAAAAACAATCAGGCCCGTTGGTCGGTGGATGATGCGCACAGCCGAATCGGTCGTGTTGACACCCTGCCCACCCGGTCCACTTGCGCGTTGCACGGTGATGTCGAGGTCTTCCGGATCGATTTCGATGTCTACTTCCTCCGCTTCGGGCAACACGGCGACGGTGACCGTGGAAGTGTGAATGCGGCCATTGGCTTCTGTCACAGGAACGCGTTGCACGCGATGCACGCCACTCTCGAACTTGAGTTGCTTGTAAACATCGGTTCCGGAAATGAGGAAAATGACTTCTTTGAGACCACCGCGATCTGACGCGCTCGAGCTCATCGGTTGGACTTTCCAACCGCGATTCTCGGCATAGCGGGAATACATGCGAAACAACGACGCCGCAAAAAGGCTGGCTTCGTCGCCGCCGGCGCCGGCGCGAATTTCCATGACGGTGTTGCGCGAATCGGACGGCTCCGGCGGGATCATCGCCTTCAACACCGTGTCGTGCAGCGAGGCGAGACGTCGGTCCAATTCCGGCATTTCCATCTCCGCGAGCGAACGCAAGTCGGCATCAGCGCGCGGATCTTTGAGCAAGGCCGCGTGTTCGACGCGTTCGAGCAGGAGGCTTTCGTGTTGGCGAAATTCGTCGACGAGCGCGCGCAGGCGTTGCTGTTCCCGCGTCGTGTCGGCGGCACGGCGACCGTTAGCGTAAAAGGACGGCTCTGCCATCTGCGCATCGAGTTCGTCGAGGCGGCGTTGGAATGGCGTGATATCGGGCAGTTGATCCATACTGGAGCGCGAGAAGAAAATTGCGAATTGCGTCAGCCGCGGCATGCGGCTTGGTTGGCAGCCAATTAGGCTACGCCTACCCGCCTAATAAAATACTTCTGCGATGGCTTCTCCGCTTTTCACTCAAAACATCGTCGCCTGCATCTGGGACTTCGACAAGACTCTTATTCCGTCCTACATGCAGGCTCCGCTCTTCCAGCGCTACGGCGTGGACGAAGCGACCTTTTGGATGGAGACGAATGCACTCGGCGAAAATTACCGTCGGCGCGGCTATCACATCGCACCCGAGATCAGTTACCTCAACCACCTGCTAACCTACGTGCTCGCGGGACCGATGGCGGGGTTGAACAACAAGATTCTGCGCGAATGCGGTGCGGAGATTCAGTTTTATCCCGGGTTGCCGGAGTTTTTCAAAGACTCGCGCCAATGGGTGAAAGCCCGCCCGGAATTCACGAAACACGAGATCGTGCTCGAACACTACATCGTAAGCACGGGCTTGGCGGAAATGGTGCGCGGCAGCGCCATCGCGCCGTTCGTTGACGGTATTTGGGGCTGCGAGTTTATCGAAAATCCTCTGCAGCCCGGCTTCCTCCGTCAAAAAGAGTTCGGCCTCGAGGCGTCGGCCGAGATCGCGCAAATCGGCGTCATGATCGACAACACCGCGAAGACGCGAGCGATTTTCGAGATCAACAAAGGCACGAACCGCAACGCCGCGATCGATGTTAATGCCAAGGTCTCGCCCGAAGATCGCCGTGTGCCGTTGCAGAACATGATCTACATCGCCGACGGTCCGAGCGATGTGCCCAGTTTTTCCGTGGTTAAGAAGGGCGGCGGCAAGACCTACGCTGTCTACAATCCCGCCGTGCGCGGCGAGTTTGAACAAAACGACCGTCTACGCCAAACGGGCCGCATCGACCATTACGGCGCGGCGGATTACACTGCCACCGGACCGACGGCCACTTGGCTGCACTTGCAAATCGAGAAGATCTGCGAGCGGATTGTTTCAGACCGCGAAGGCACCATGGCGCAACGCGTGGCCAAGCCCCCACGGCATTTGAACGCCACGCCCGAAGAAGAAGCAGCCCAACGGGCAAAAACGCAGCCCAAGCAGGCCAGTTTCCTCGACTGAGTCTGGCAGCAGACCAAAAAAGAACGCCGCCCTTTCGAGCGACGTTCTTACTATGGCCAAGGAAAAATCAGCTCAAGGCAGCAGCGCAAACTGCGGATGGGCCAATGTGCTCAAGGCGAACACAGGCTTTTCCACCGGAAGCTTTGCCGGAGGTGCCGCTTTTTCCGTGAAAACGATTGGTTCGTAAAGTGGTTCGGCCGTGGCGATGACGAAACGCGGAGCCGCCGTCTTCAACGAAAACGTCACTGCCGCAGATTTGGCGGGGCGTGTCGCGCTGTTGGAAGCGACGCTGGTGCGGGTCGCCGCACGCTGATTGCGCTGCATCTCAACCAAATTCTGGACGCGTTCAGCGTAATGGTAGGTTACCCTCGGGATTCGGCCTGACTTGACCGCACCGACGCCACAATTCCACGCCATCGCGATATTGTAGGGATTCGGGTCAATACCCGCGCCCGCCAATTCGCGGCTAATCCATTCGTAATGGCGCACAGCGATATCGTCGGCATGCTCACGCACTATCGCGAGGTTGAAGGACTTACGAGTGTGTAGGCTCCACGTCGTCGGCATGAACTGGTATGGGCCAAGTTCTCCCTTCGATCCGCGCCGCGAGTGGTTAGTGGGATTCTCAACCCAATTGATCGCCCGTAGGGTCTCGTAACGCTCCGAACCCGCGAAGGCCGACCCGAAGGTCGACAACACGAGGCACGCAGCAAGGACTGTATGGATGGGTTTAATCACTAGAGTAATCGGACAAAGTCGCGATAACCTTACCTGACAAGACGCATTTTGTTCGGTGCCATTTACATACAGAGTCAGGATGTCCCGAACTTTACATCCACTTCCGCAAGTTGCTTGTTTGAAGCGCCCAGGGTGCGACGGAGTTGCCTAATCCTGAGACGTAGAAAATTTTCTTTTCTCTAATACCCCATTTTCGGCAAACCCAGCGCGCGGCTCTGCGTCCCAAACGGCGCCCGACAACAATCCGCATTACCTCGGATTCACCGGATGCCGCTCGCTCAAATCAAGCGCTGGATCGCCTCGCGACCGGCCTTGCTCGCGATCACAAAAATGTGCTGTCCGTCGACCCATGCCGCCGCACTGGCCCCGCTTCCGTCACGGAAAGTCGGTTTCAATTTTGCGGCGATGGCAGGGAAGTCGCTGGCGCGGGCCACATAGCAGTGGAACCACTTACCGTCTCGATTGAAGCAAACCTCCAGGACATCGTAGCCATTGAAGGAGATCGTCCGGCAACCCTGTTTCTTCAGTTCATCAAAATCGACCACCACGCCACTTCCTAATTGCAAATCGCTTTGGCTAAGCGTTTTTCGCAAATTCGCCGCTTCTTCGCCATGCCCGCCGTGGGCCATGCGGAGCGTGTCCTTCAAGGCAAAATCGATCAACACTGGCTGAGCTTCGACCGCTTGCGGCCACAGGGCGACCGACACCGCAAGAAGCACCGCCGCGCTCGCGGCGAGTCCCACCCACATGGGTGAGCGCCACCACGACGGGCGTGCCTGCGCAGTCTGCGTGACGTCTAATTTGCCACCCGCAAGAATCGACTCGCGCAAGCCCGTGGGCATGGCAACCGAAACCAATTTGGCGCACATCGCGCGATCAAAGGCTTGTTGAGCCGTAAACCATTGGTTGATAGACGGATCTTGCTTCGCCTGCTCCAACGCTTCCGCGAAGGTCGCGTCGCCCGCATCGCTGCCATTCGGACGATAGGCATGGAGAATAAATTTTGCCTCGTCGTTTTTCATAATTGTTTCCTCGTTTTCGTATCAAAGGACACGACTTTGGCGGCGAGTCCGGAATCTTTGCGGGCAAGGGCTGCGCGCAATTGCGCTTTCCCGCGGGAAAGGCGCGACATGACGGTGCCAATCGGCACTTCGACTGTCTCCGCGATTTCGCGGTAGGACAGCTCTTCGAGATAAAAAAGCGTCAGTGGCACCCGATAGACTTCGTCCACTTCCTGGAGCGCCTCGACCACCAGCGTCGCGTCCATCCCGGTGACGACATCCACTTCCGGCGCGGCAACATCCGCGTCGTTCGGCGGCAAATCCTCCAGAGCCCGCACGTGGTCCGCGCGACGGCGCACCCGGAGAAATTCGCGATAAAGCGTGGTAAAGAGCCACGACTTCGCCTTTTCCGCCTCGCGCAACTGGTCTCCTTTCCGCGCCCAGATGAAAAAAGTCTGCTGCGTCAGGTCGCACGCGTCCGACGTGTTTTTCGTCAGGCTGAGCGCAAAGCGGTAAAGCGACGTGTAGTGCGTGTCGACCAACTGGGTGAATACTTCGGCGGGCATCTACTAGTAGGAGTGTCGCGACGTTGGAATATTCCCGCGGCCTGTGCAATCGCCGCCGTTGCCTTGTGGCGAATTGTGCGTTGGGGTGGGCGGACTCTCATGTCGCACGTTGTTACCGTCATTCAGGCCACCTCGAAGGCCGACTTTTACGCTTCGTTCAACCGCCAGTTGGCAGCGGTCCTCCACGGCGAGCGCGACTGGATCTGCAACTTGGCGCAAGCCTCCGCGGTCTTGATGCAAGTGTTGCCGGACCTGAATTGGTCGGGCTTTTACTTACTCAAGGAAGGCGGATTGGTTCTTGGACCGTTTCAGGGCAAAGTAGCCTGCGTGCGCATCGGCTTGGGCAAAGGCGTTTGCGGCACCGCTGCAGCACAGCGTCAAACAATCGTGGTGCCCGATGTGCATCAATTCCCCGGCCACATCGCCTGCGATAGCGCATCCGCCTCGGAAATCGTCATCCCCCTCCTCCACCAAGGACAACTGCTCGGCGTGCTCGACCTCGACAGTCCTACCGCTGGCCGATTTGACGCGGAAGACGCACTTGGCTTGGAGCGTGCCGTGCAAATCATCCTGGCGGCCTCGGACGTCGCCTAGGCGTTCACGCAGCGGGCACGTTCCGCGGCAGTCTCAAAGAAAACGCCGCGACCATTTCGGTCGCGGCGTTTTAAAGTGGTGGCTCGGCCCGGAATCGAACCGGGGACACAAGGATTTTCAATCCTCTGCTCTACCAGCTGAGCTACCAAGCCACTTAGGAGAGCGGTGAGTAAAAGAGTGCCCAAATGCCCCAGTCAACGGGAATTTGGAATATTTCCCGTCAGTGACTTGGACCAGCGTCTCGGCGTTACTGCTGCGCAGGTGCGCAATTGCAGATCGCCGCCGAGCGTGCGTCACGTGGCCGCCGCGAAAACGCCTTCCGGCGCGCCGTTCTTGATCCCATCGTCAAGACACCGCCACGCCGCGCCGCAATTCACTCCGGTGCGCGGATAAAAAATCCCTGCACGCGCCATTGGCCGTCTTTATCCTGTGCCAATGTCACTACTTCCTGCGCCCGCGCGCCCTCAAAAGTTGTGTTAAAGCGCACAATCCAATATTCTCCCACTGGTGCGCGCGGAGCATTCGTTGAGAAGACCGCATCGATGACCTCGCGAGTGCCAACGTGCCCGAGTGGCTTGCGCGAGCGATTCATCGCGCCCACCCAGCGCTCTTCAGTCGCTGTTTCCTTAAACGATGCACACGCCGCGCGCCAACTGCCAGCGTAGTCGTAATTGTCGATCAGGGTGAGCCAACCGATTGCGATCTCCGCCGACTGCTCTGCATTCCCTTTCTCGTTTTCGGCGGCATTCGCTTGACCAACTCCCAACAGGCAAGCCGTCGCCAACACTAGACAAAGCATGGGTGTTTTCATGGGGGTTCACCCTTTATGTCACGGCCCGCACACGCGTGCAAGCTGCGACAAACAAATCGCAACCAGCACACTTGACGTAGCACGAATGACGCAACGTCACCCCTTAATAATTGGTCCAAAAAATCAAAGCTTACGGAACACCAACGCAGCGTTTTGTCCGCCAAAGCCGAGGTTGTCACTGAGCACGGCCTTCACTTCGGCCTGACGCTTGACGTTCGGCACGTAGTCGAGGTCGCAGTCAGCATCTGGATTATCGAGATTGATGGTCGGCGGCACTTCACCGGTAGTGATGGTCTTCACGCTGATGACCGCTTCCACCCCGCCCGCCGCGCCGAGCAAGTGGCCGGTCATCGACTTGGTGGAACTGATCATCACTTTGCGCGCGTGGTCGCCGAAGACTTTCTTGATCGCGAGCGTCTCAAATTTGTCGTTGTAGGGAGTCGAGGTGCCGTGCGCGTTGATGTAATCAATCTCCTCCGGACGCATCCGGGCATCGGCGATCGCGCGGCTCATAGCTTGTGACAAACCCTTCCCTTCGGGATCAGGCGAAGTGATGTGGTAGGCGTCGCACGTCGCCGCATAACCGGCCAACTCGCAATAAATGTGCGCGCCGCGCGCGAGTGCGTGTTCGAGGCTTTCGATCACCAAGATGCCCGCGCCCTCCGCCATCACAAAACCTTCGCGTTGAGCGTCGAATGGGCGGCTAGCTTTCTGCGGATTCTCGTTGTTTGTGCTCATCGCTTTCATCGAGCAAAAGCCCGCGTAGGCCAACGGCGTGATCGCCGCTTCGGCTCCACCGCACACCATTACATCGGCATCGCCGCGACTGATCATGCGCATCGATTCGCCGATAGCGTGCGTGGCGGTGGCACAAGCGCTGACTACGCAAAAATTCGGACCACGTGCACCGAGTTCGATCGCGACAAGGCCGCTGGCCATGTTGCTAATCAGCGCCGGAATCATGAATGGCGACACTTTGCGCGGTCCTTTTTCCAATAAATTCTTGTGCTGCGTCTCAATCGTCCACATCCCGCCGATCCCGGAGCCGATTACCACGCCGACGCGGTCGGCATCCTCCTTGGTCATGTCGAGTTTCGCATCGGCGATGGCCTGCTTGGCGGCGCAGAAACCGAAATGCGTGTAGCGGTCGTTACGGCGGACTTCCTTCGGATCCATGTGTTGCGCCGGATCCCAACCGCGCACTTCCGCGCCGATTTGGCAGGTGTAATCCTTGGCGTCGAACAGCGTCACGCGATCGACCCCGCTCTTGCCGGCGAGGATGTTAGTCCAGAACTCGTCGACGTTGTGGCCGAGCGCCGAGATGACGCCCATGCCGGTGACAACAACGCGTTTGTGCGGGGAAGAAGTATCCATCAGCTGTAACAGTGGAAAAAAAAAGGCGTTCTACCAGTCCGGAATTTCCGGTCGGTAGAACGCCAAAAGGATCAACAGCTTAGCTGGCAGCAGACTTCTGCTCGATGTAGGTGATCACGTCACCGACGGTCTGCAGCTTCTCAGCGTCGCTCTCGGGAATCTCGCCCTTGATCTCGGCCTTGAATTCTTCTTCGAAAGCCATGATCAGCTCGACTGTGTCGAGTGAATCGGCTCCGAGATCGTCGAGGAACGAAGCCTCACGAGTGATTTGTTCTTCGTTAACATTCAGTTGGTTAACGATGATTTGCTTGACGCGTTGTTCGATGGTTTTCTGGTCGGCCATGTGGAAATTTGGTTGAGGTGAAAGTGGGCGTAACTGGCATCACATCACCATGCCGCCGTCAACGGTAAAAACCTGACCTGTAATGTAGCCGGCTTCCTCGGAACAGAGGAATGCCGTCATGTGCGCGATGTCCGCGGCGGAACCGAGGCGCCGCAATGGAATAACCGACTTCAACTTCTCGCCCGCTTCCGCCGGCATCGAGGCCGTCATATCGGTTTGGATGAAGCCCGGCGCCACGGCGTTGCAGGTGATGGTGCGACCCGCGAATTCCTTGGCGATCGACTTGGTGAAGCCGATCATGCCTGCCTTCGCCGCGCAATAATTGGCCTGACCCGGATTGCCCATCAAGCCGACGACCGACGTGATGTTGACGATGCGGCCCCAGCGTTTCTGCGTCATGGGACGGCCGATGTGCTTCGTCCAGTGATAGCAACTCGTGAGATTGGTCGCCATGACGGAGTTCCAATCGTCCTCGGACATGCGAAACAACAGGCCATCTTTCGTGATACCGGCGTTGTTGATCAAGATGTCGATGTTGCCGAATTCCGCGAGCAACGCTGCGCTGGCTTGGGCAACCGCGGCGCCGTCCGCGACGTCCACTGCGAGTGCCTTGGCTTTGCCGCCCGCCGCGACGATTTCGGCTGCGACCGCGCCGCAACTGTCGGCGGACTTGCTGACGCAAATGACGGTGACGCCGTTTTTCGCCAGTAATTCGGCGATAGCTTTGCCGATGCCGCGACCGGCACCAGTGACGAGAGCAACACGATTATTGAAGGTAAGACTCATGAGAAATTCTGGCGTGGTTGGTGTCACGCCCGCCGCCAATCCGCAACTCTCAACTCAATAAACGTCCCGCAGGTAACGGTGCTCTTTCTTGAGGCGTTTGACAAAGTCGGTCGCGCCCGCCGCATCCATGCCGCCGTGTTGCGCCACGATCTCGTGCAACGCCGTATCGACGTCTTTCGCCATCCGCTTCGCGTCACCGCAGACATAGAACGACGCGCCGCTCTGCAACCACGCCCAAATTTCCGCCGCGGCACTGCGCATGCGGTCTTGCACATAGATTTTCTCCGCTTGGTCGCGAGAGAAAGCCACATCGAGGCGCGCCAACTTGCCCTGCTGTTGCCAAGCGAGCCATTCCTCTTCGTAGAGAAAATCTGTCGCGCGCTTTTGATCGCCGAAAAACAACCAGTTGCGGCCCGTCGCCCCGCTCGCAATGCGCTCTTGCATGAACGCGCGAAACGGCGCCACGCCTGTCCCCGGCCCGACCATGATGATGTCGCGCGCGCCGTCTTCCGGCACCACGAAATGCGAATGGGAAACAAACACCGGCACCGGCGTCGCTTTTAGCGCCACGCGATCAGCCATAAACGTCGAGCACACGCCGTGACGCTTGCGGCCATTTGTTTCGTAGCGAACCGCGGCGACCGTTAAATGCACTTCCTCGGGATAAACCTTGCCTGACGATGCGACCGAGTAGAGCCGCGGCATCAATTTGCGCATGTGATCGACCAGTTCCTGCGGCGACAAACGCGCGCTCGGAAACTCGCCGAGCAAATCCGCATATTCCCGCTCTGCCAAAAATTTGATCAAAGTCTCCTTCGCTTCCGGCACGAGCAACTCGGCCAACTTCGCCTTCTCGACGTCGTCAGTTGCCTTGTGGGAAAGCGTTTCCACGATCTTTCGGGTCGGCCCAGCGAGAGCCAGTCGGCTCGTCAGTGCTTCGCGCAACGTAATCGGACTCTCCAAGCGCAACATCACGGGGCTGACCCATTCGTCGCCCGCCGCGCCGAGGTGGCCGAGAATTTCCGCGACCAACTCCGGTTGGTTCGTCGGGTAAACACCCAAGGAGTCACCCGCTTTGTAACTCAAACCACTTCCCGCGAGATTAAGCACGAAATGCCGCGTATCCTTCGCCGAGCCCGTCTTGCTCAGACTGCGATTCTCCGTCAAAATGGCCGGAAACGGGTTCTCCTTTGTGTAGGCGGTGGCGATGGCTGACTCGAGTTGCATGGATGGAAGCGTCTGTTTTGCCTTCCCCGTCCGGCGGGTGGCAAGTCAGTTCCCTGTCAAAATACCCGCGCTACGCCCACGTTTCCGCCTTTCCTATTGCCGCGCGCCGCGCCGCCGCCCACCGTGCGAGCATGGAACCGGTTCGCATTCAAAAATTCATCGCCGACTCCGGCTTGTGCTCCCGACGGGCCGCCGAAGTGTTAATCGCTAGCGGCGAGGTCTATGTGAACGGCCTCCGCGCCGAAACCGGCCAAAAGGTAAATCCCGCCGTCGATAAGATCACCGTGAGCGGCAAACCGATGCGCGACAAGCCGCAGCCCAAAGTCACGCTCGCGATGCACAAACCGCGCGGTCTGGTTTGCAGCAACAGTGACCCACACGCCGTGGACGGCACGATCTTTGACATGCTGCCCCGCGAATGGGCCAAACTCCGCCTCTTTTGCGCCGGCCGTCTTGATAAAGACAGCGAAGGCCTCCTCGTGCTCACCACCGACGGCGATCTTGCCAATCGGTTGATGCACCCCTCGAACACCATCGTGAAACGCTACCACGTCACGTTGGAGGAACCGTTTCCCGGCAGCCGGATTCCGCTGCTGTTGCGCGGCGTGAAAGTTGAGACCGAACACTTGAAAGTGGAGCGCGCGCAGTTGCTCAACCCCAACCGCGACAAGATGTCCAACTCGCTCGACGTGCATTTGCACCACGGCAAGAAGCGCGAAATCCGCCAACTCTTCCTCGCGCTCGGCTATCCGGTGAAACGCCTGCGCCGTTACCAAATCGGCGAGCTGCGTTTGAAAGGAATTCCTTTGCGCGGCGTGAAACAACTTTCTACGAAAGAGCTCTCACTCCTCTTCGCGCCACCGCGCGCGCGCGGCGCTCATCACCAAGATCATGAAGACTAAACTCTCGTTCCTCGCCCTCGCCTTTGCTTGGTCAGGCCTCGCGCTCGTCGCCGATACGCTGACCGCCGACACCGCCGTCTTTCAACAAGCCGACGCCAGCTCGCCCGTCATCTCGCAACTCAAACGCGGTGCACCTGTCGAGACCGTTGGCGACGCACCCGCCGGTTGGCGCCGCGTCGCTGTCACCGGCACATTCGAAGCCTTCGTGCACAGCCGCGATATTTCCAAGAGTCTTGAAGTGCGCGAAGGCGCCTCAATGCTCACTGCCCCAAGCAAGACTGCACCGCAGCTTTCCGTTGCGCAAAAAGACGACGTCACCGAAATCACCGGCCTGCGCGGCGACTATTGCCAAATCAAAGTCACGAAGCGTCTCGAAGGATTCATCGCGCTTCCCTCCATGGCGAACCGCCCCGCAGACTCCACTCCCGCGATCGCTCTCACCATGCCGATCACCGCACCTGTCGCCACGTCAGCAAGCGTCGGCCGCGCGGTGCCGAGTGGCAACATGGCGGATTTACCGCGTCTCTTCAGTGGCACGCTGGTCATCGCACGCCGTCCGTTGCTCAATCCCAATCCGCCCTACGAATACCAACTCACCGATCTCAGCGGACGCCGCTTCGCCTACGTCGACCCCAAGCGTCTCATTCTGACGAATCGCATGGAATCGTATGTCGACAAAATCGTCACGATCACGGGCACCGTGCGGAACACGGTAGACGGGAAGGACCTCGTCGTCGTCGCCGAGGCGATTCAAGTTAAGTAAGTTTTTTGTTTCACCAGCCGACCTTCGGGTCGGCTTCTTTTTGTCCTCATGGAAATCATCAACGGAAATCAAGTTGCCGCCTCCATCATCGCCGAGCTCAAGGCGGAAGTCAGTGCCACGAGTGGTCGCAAACCGTGCATTGCACTTGTGCGCGTCGGCGATGATCCGGCCTCGGTTTCTTATGTGAAAAAGAAACAAGTCACCGCCGCCGAGATCGGCATGGAGAGTCGCTTGTTGCTCCAACCGGTGACGATTACTCAAGCGGAACTTTGCGCCGTGATCGACGGCCTGAATAACGACGACACCGTCGATGGCATTCTCGTGCAATCGCCGCTACCGAAAGGTATGGATGAAGTCGCCGTGTTCCGCCGCATCGCCGCACACAAGGACGTCGATGGCTTTCACACGCTCAACCTCGGCAAACTCGCGCAGGAAGATGAAACCGGCTTCGTCGCCTGCACGCCTGCGGGCATTATGGAATTATTGCAACGCGCCGACGTGAAGCTCTCGGGTAAACACGTCGTTGTCCTCGGACGCAGCCTCATCGTCGGCAAACCTGCCGCGCTGCTCGCGATGCAACGCAAGGCATGGGCCAACGCGACTGTGACCGTCTGCCACTCGCAAACGGCGAATCTCGCCGCACTCACGCGCCAAGCCGATGTGTTGATCGCGGCAATCGGCAAAGCGGAATTCGTCACCGCCGACATGGTGAAGCCCGGCGCCGTCGTGATTGATGTCGGCGTCAACCGCGTGCCCGACGCCACGCGCAAGACCGGCTATCGCCTCACCGGCGATGTGCATTTCGCCACCGTGTCTCCGTTGTGCTCGAAAATCACGCCCGTGCCGGGCGGCGTCGGCCCGATGACCGTCGCGATGCTAATGAAAAATACCGTGAAGGCGTTTCGGCAAAACGCACAATTGACCGACTGACGACAGGGTAAAGTCCTCACCCACGCCGCGCTTGCATCGCGCGCGTTGCGGGCCTTATCTCACTCCGCAACCCATGGCCGCCCCCAAGATCCTCGTTGTCGACGACCAGCCCATCAACGTCCAACTCCTCAAGCGCAAGTTGGAGCGAGAAGGGATGAACATCGCTACCGCCTACTCCGGTCGCGAGGCGCTCGACAGTATCGCAGCGGACAAGCCCGACCTTATTTTGCTCGATGTGATGATGCCCGACATGGATGGCATCGAAGTTTGCCAACGCCTCCAGGCGGATCCGGCCACGCGGTTAATTCCGGTGATTTTCATCACCGCCCGCACCTCGAAAGAAGGCAAAATCGAAGGTCTCGGTGTTGGCGCGGTGGACTACATCACCAAGCCCATCGACCTCGACGAAACGCTCGCTCGTGTGCAGACGCAGTTGCGCTTCGTGCAGATGAACCGCGAGTTGGTCGAACTGCATCGCCGACTCGGCGAATCTCGCCGCGCCGCTGCGCTCGGTGCCGTCACCCAAGGCCTCGCGCATAATCTCAACAATCTCCTCGGCGTCGTGATCGGTTACGTCGATCTCATCAAAGCCTACCACGAGCGGCCGGAATTGGTGAAAAAGAACGCTCAGCAACTCGAAGATGCCGTCAACCGCATCGTCGTCATCATCCGACAGCTCACTAATCTGGTGGTGAAAAATAAACCGACCGTCACTCGTGCGAACCTGACTTCGTTGCTCGAAGGCAGTGTGCGTCGTTACCAAGCCGAGCAACAAATCGAGCAAGGCGTGACACTGGAAAATCCCCTCGGCGAGGTGACCGTTGAAACCAACGTTGAAGTTTTCGAAGATTCACTCGCGAAACTGCTCATTAACGCTTGGGAAAGTTACGGCGACGCACCCGACGATCAACGCCGGATCACCATCACGACCTCCGTCCTCGAACAGGACGAAGGCGGACGCCAACTCATCCTGAAAGTGAGCGATGCGGGACGCGGCCTCGACGACGAGATGCGCGACAACGCATTCGAGCCATTTATCAGCTCCAAGCACACCGTCGGAGTCGGCATGGGCCTCACCGTAGCGCGGCACTCGATGCGCAGTCTCGGCGGTGAGGTGACGCTCGCGAATAATTCAGCCAGCGGCGCGACTTCGACGCTGCGTCATCCGTTGACGAGCAAATCACGCGCAAAGGAAATCAGCGACGATCAGGGATAAACCTCGATCCAAAATGGCGCGAAAATTTCTTTGCCGCCGAGATTTACCTGAGCCCAGATGACGTAACGACCCGGCTGCGGAATCGTTACTTTGAAAGTGAGTGTCGGCCGCAACGCCTCGGGCGGTTGCGCGAGATCGGATTGCTCGGGATGCAAGTGGGCGAATCCGGTGCGCGCTTCGTCGAACGCAACGAGATGGGCAAAAGCGCCCATGATCGGTTGCATTGGCACCGGAATCTTCACCTCGCCCGGACTCTCGATCAAGAATTGCAACTCCGCCGGAATACCCGCGCGGAAATACGCGGGGACGCGCAACTCGAAATTAAAACCCGCCGTCTGCCATGAAGTGTTGGTGCCGCGCGTCACTCGCGCCACCTCACCCGGCACGACGAAATCCGCCGAGGCATATAAACCCCGTCCAGTCGCGACCGGCATGAAATCCGCAAAAACGAGATAAGTGCCGGAGCGACTTGGGGTGTGCGCAAAAATCCATTCCCCCGCTTTGCGGCCCGGCTCAGGATGCACGTGCTGATAGTCGTTCAACGTCGGATCGACGACTAGCAAGTGCAACTTCCGTGTGTGCGCGACGAGCAAGTCGACCGGCCCGATCGGTTTGCCGTTCGCCGTCGTCATCGTGAGCGTAAATTCCGTGGTGCGCCCGAGCGACGGTTCTGCGTCGCTGCGCAAGGTGAGTTGCACAGGTGACCTTACCGCGATGACGGGGATGAACTGCGGACTGTTCGGATCGCAAAACTCGATCGCGCCTTTCTCCTCGCCGGCGCGGAAATCCATGTGGTTCAGATCGGTGCCGACCGGCAGCCACCGCATGAACAAGTAGAGCCCAAACGCGCCCACGGTGATCAGGCCGATGTTGCGCTTCGTCGTGCGCGAGATGTTAGTAGGCAGAGGATTCATGTCAGCGAAGGAGACGCGGGAGAAATTCCGAGTTGTCCCACCGGCTGCCATCAACTCGGTGCGTGATGCGCCCGCTCGGATCGATCAGCACCGTCGCGAGATTGTGTTTGATCGTGGCACCCTCGAATTCGCGCAAGATTCCCATCTGTGCGAGCAAGTGCCGCACCGCGGCGTCGGGGCCGGTGAGGAACGACCAGTTGGATAAATCCAGCCCGCGCAAATCAGCGTATTCGCGCAGCACACCCGGCGTGTCGTAGTCGGGATCGAGCGACACGGAGACGAACTCGACATCGGTCAAGCCGGCTTCACGCACCGCGAGTTGCATCTCTGACATGCGCTGCGTTGCCGCCGGGCACATCGTCGCAATCGGGCAGCGCGTGAAAATGAAATTCAACAGCACGCGTTTCCCGCGAAAGCGATGCGCCGTCACCGTGCGGCCTTCCTGATCGAGCAACGTGAAATCCGGCGCGGTTTCGCCGATCTCGCGGTAGACGCCGCGCCCGCGGGTCGCCGTGTCTTGCGCGAGCATTTTCGTGCCGGCTTCCAACGCGCGGATCGTCAGCGAGTCGTCCGGCCATATGCGTTCGAGGTAGTATTCACCTTGGCGCTCGACGAGGTCGGCGCGAATGCGTTGGCCGGGTTTGGCGATTTCCAAATCCCCGCTCGTCACGAAAAACTCCATCGTCATCGCCGGCATGTAGCCGACGATCTCATCGTGCGTCACGACGAGCACCTTGCGTTCGCGGTCGAGACTGAGGATTTCGCCGGTGAGGGCATGGCGCGTCTCGTTGGGATTCGCCGCCCCGGACCCTGATGCCGCCGACTCGCTGGCGCGACGTTCGCAGCCGGCCGTGACGACCAGTGCCATTAGCGCACCCAACGTCATTGCCGCCGCGATCGAATACCTCGAATTCATTGCTGTGACCCATTTGCCAATCGCACGAATTGTCAAAAGGTTTGCGCCTCCCACTCCCGAAGTATCACTTCGGCTTTCCCGTCTTCACACCCGACTGATGCAACGCACCTCGACTTACCAACCTCGGCTCGCGTGGTTCGCCACGCTCGGCAGCGCGTGGGTTTTCGTCCTCGTCACGCTCGGCGCGTTTACCACCAGCATCGGCGCCGGCATGGCGTTCCCCGATTGGCCGTTGTCCAACGGCTCGGTCAATCCCGATGGTTGGCTCACGGATGTCGCGATGTTTGCCGAACACTCGCACCGCTTGAGTGGGATGATGATGGGCCTGATCACGATCGCGTTGGCAGTGTGGCTGTGGCGCCGCGAATCGCGCGGGTGGCTGCGGCGTCTCGGTTGGTGGGCACTGGCGATTGTGATTTTGCAAGGGCTGATCGGCGGCAAGCGCGTGTTGCTCGACTCGCTCGCGGTGCCGGGCTTTGAAATGACTTTCGGGCAAATGCTGCGCATCCCGCACGGTGTGTTGGCACAGGTGTTTGTGTGTTTGTTGTTCGCCATCGCGGCCGGCCTCTCGCGCACGTGGGTGGAGCGCAACGGCGGCTTGCACGGCCCAGCGGCGGAAGTGACGCGGCGCTGGGGCTTCTGGAGTCTCTTTCTATTGTTAACGCAACTTTGGATCGCGACGGCGATGCGCCATAATTACGCGGGCATGGCGATTCCCTACTTCCCATGGTCCACCGCGGAAGGCGCGTTACTGCCGGCGCATTGGGATTTTCGCGTCGTGCTGCAGTTCGCGCACCGCGCCATGGCGGTCGTGCTGTCGGTCGTCATCGTGGGCTATGTGCGCGCCTTGTGGCGTGATCCGGCGATCGCGCCCATGCTGCGCAAACTGGGGCTTTTCCTTGTGGCACTACTCGCGTTGCAGATTTTCCTCGGCGCCAAAGTCATTTGGTCGGGACGCGACGCCTACCTCACCACGGGGCATGTGATCGGAGGGGCGCTGACACTTGCGACTACTTTCCTCGTTGTTTTTTTCACGGCGCGCGGGTCAATTGATGGCGTTGCAACACCTCGCGCATGACCCTGAGCCAGCCCATGACGTCGCCTGAGCCCCTTTCTCCTCCGCGCACAACTTGGCGGCATTACCTCGAGTTGACGAAGCCGCGGCTGAGCTTGATGTCGGTCATCACGGCCATGGTGGGCTATCTCGCCGCTGTGCCGAATTGGGAATGGCAACGGACTTTGCTCGTCGTGCTCGGCACCGCGCTATGCGCCGCGGGTGTGGCGGCGATCAATCAGTGGATGGAAGCCGATACCGATGCAAAAATGAAACGCACCGCGGGACGGCCCTTGCCGATTGGCGCAGTGCAACCGGGGTCGGCCTTCGTCCTCGGCTGGGTGCTGTGTGTCGCGGGATTAGCGGTATTATTTAAGTTGGTGAACGGCATGTCGGCGTTTCTCGCGCTCGCGACAATCGTGGCTTACCTCGCGATCTACACGCCGGCGAAACGCTGGTCAAAATGGTCCACCGAACTCGGCGCCATCAGTGGTGCGTTGCCGCCGATGATCGGCTGGGCGGCGGCGGGGCGCTCGAATCCGGAGTTGGGCTGGGCGCTGTTCTTCATTCTCTACACGTGGCAAATGCCGCACTTTTTCGCTTTGGCGTGGACCTACCGGCATGATTACGCGGCGGCGGGCATGCCGATGTTGTCGGTGGTGGATCCGAGTGGCGTGAAAGTCGCGCGGCGCAGTGTGATTTGGAGCGCGTTGCTCTTGGTGGCGGGCGTTTCGCCGACGCTGCTCGGCTACTGTTCGTGGTATTATTTCGCCTTCGCCCTGTTGCTCGGTCTGTGGATTTTGGTGCGGTCGTTCCTGTTCCTCAACCCCGCCACGCGCGAGGTAGAAGCCCGCAAACTCTTCCGCACCTCGCTTGCCTATTTGCCACTGTTGCTCGGCTTACTCGTGGCCGACCGTTTTTTGTTCAAATTGTAAATCGCGTCCGCGCGAACGTCAGACCTTTCTCCCATGAAAATCAGCGATATTCCCACGATTAACGCCGTCCTCAACGCGCTCGCGACCGTCCTGATGACGGTCGGTTTCATCTTCATCAAGCAAGGCAAGCGCGAGTCGCACCGTGCGGCGATGATCTCGGCGTTCGTCGTTTCGATGATTTTTCTCATCGGTTACGTGACGCACAAATACCTCGTGCAGGGCTTGCACTCGGAGTTCGGCGGCACCGGCGCGATTCGCACGGTGTATTATGTGATGCTGATTTCCCACATCCTGCTCGCCATCGTCATCGCGTTCCTCGTGCCGCGCACGTTCTGGCTGGCGCTCAAGGGCGACTACGTGACCCACAAGCGCTGGGCCCGCATCACCTACCCGATTTGGTATTACGTCAGCATTACGGGCGTGTTGATCTACCTGTTCCTCTACATCTGGTGGCCAAAAAAATAAGGCCGATCCGGAGATCGGCCCTAGAAGGTAGAAGTGAAGTGCGGCGCGGTTGGTCGCGACGGCGCGAAGCAAGTTACTTGACGACGAGAACGCCCTGCATGCCCGCGACGTAGTGCGCCGGGAACGAGCAGAGGAACTTGTATTCACCCGGCTCGGTCGGGGCCGTGAAGGTAATTTCGTCGGTCTGCTTCGGTCCGAGCATCTTGGTGTGTGCGAGGACGGCGTCGGCCATGCTGGCAGGAATGTAGTCGGTCGCAGCGGCGGCCACAGCGGCGTCGGAGAACGCCTTGCTATCGGTGCCTGCCTTGAGCAAGACCCAGTTATGGCCCATGGCAGCCTTCGGCATGCTGCCGATGTTGGTGAAAATGACTTTCACTTCTTGGCCGGCGCGGACTTCTACCCGCGTCAGGTTGAACTTCATGCTGTCGTTGCCCGTGAATTCGAGCGTGGCGACGCCGGAAGCGTTCGAGGAGGCGGCGGAAGCCGACGATTCATTCTTACTGCAGCCGGCGAGCACGAGGACGCTGGCGAGTAGGGAAAGGGTGAGTGATTTTAATTTCATCGGAATAATCTTCGCACAGGACCGGCCGCCGCGCAATGACACAAGTCAAGGTTTCCAACCGGCTAATGTCCGACTCAATTCGGTTAATACCTGCGGAGAACTACTTTCGCGTCAGACGCTACGCGTTAATTGCTCACTTTTTGCGGTTGAAATAGGCGGCAACATCCAAACTCTGGTTTCTTCCACTTTTGGCCGCAGCTCAGCAGAGCTGTTGCCCCCCTTGCCACACATGACTCGCACACGACTCGACCCTCGTATGATTTCCCGCATCGGCGCACTCTTGCTCGGCGGCCTTTCCCTGTTGTTTCTGACGGGCTGCCAATGGGCCAAACAAGTCTTCAGCCTCAGCGGCCCTCAGTCCACCATCGTCACCGACGGTCCGGTCGCCCGCGTGCAATACGACGTGTTCATGGTCACGGTGTGGGTGACGCTGTTCATCTTCATCCTCGTCGGTTCGGTGCTGGCCTATGCGCAGATCAAGTTCCGCGCCAAGACCGAGGCCGACGAACACTCCGAACCACCGGAGCAGAGCCACGGCAACCCATTGATTGAAATCGGCCTCATCGTCGCTTCGGTCGCATTGCTCGTGATCATCGCCATCCCGACGCTGAAAAATATTTGGTATACGCACGACGTGCCGGAAGCCGATCGCGCCAGCGCGATGGATATCACCGCTGTCGGTTATCAATGGTGGTTCAAGTTTGAATACAACCAAGAGGTAATGCCTCTCCCGGGTGGCGGCGAAGCCCCGCTCGTGACGGCGAATGAATTGGTCGTCCCCGCCGGCGTGCCCGTCCGCGTGCACCTGCGCACGGTGGATGTCATTCACAGCTTCTGGATTCCGAAACTCGCCGGCAAAGTGGACATGATTCCGAACCGCGCGAACCACCTTTGGTTCCAAGCCGACAAGCCGGGTTATTACTACGGTCAATGCGCCGAGTATTGCGGCGAGTCGCACGCCGTCATGCGTTTCCGCGTCATTGCGCTTTCGCCCTCGGATTACGTGAAGTGGCTCGATAACCAAAAGGCCCTCGCCCGGAATGCCACCGCCGCCGCCATCCGCCGCGCCGAAGAGCAAGTCACCGTGCAATTTGCCAACATGCCGCTCCCCGGCCCCGGCAGCACGCTCGCCGGTTCCGCCAAATTTGACGCCGATCCGTTTGGCGCGTGGAAAGCCATGCAAAATCCTGCCGCGGGTGAAAATGCCGCGCTCATCGCCAAAGGCCATCAATTGTTCGCCGAGAAAACCTGCATGAGCTGCCATACCGTTCGCGGTCACAGCGGCATGTTCAACGGCCAACTCGCCTCCTTCCAAGGCATCACTGGCCCGGACCTCACCCACGTCGGTTCGCGCTCCACGATCGCGGCGGGCGTTCTCGAAAATTCACCCGAGCGTCTCCACCAATGGATTAAGGACCCGGAGTATTTCAAACCCGGCAATAAGATGTATCACGGCGGCTACATTGAAATCTCAACCGGCAAGCCGCTCATTACGTTGAACGACGCCGAAATCAACGCCCTCGTCGCTTACCTGCACAGCCTGAAGTAAGCCGGCGCTCACTCTCTCACCCACCCTTTTCCTCCGACTCTTATGGCCCAAGCACTGGCTAAATCCGACTACCACGGCGGCACCGAGCACGCCGCTCCGAAGCCGATCGAACTCTTTCCCCGCCCCATGGCCAAGACCGGCCTCGTCGGCTGGCTCACCACCGTCGATCACAAAAAGATCGGCCTGATGTATGCCGGGTTCGCGTGTCTCTTCTTCCTTATCGGCGGCCTCGAGGCGTTGCTCATCCGCACCCAATTGATCGTGCCGAACAACCGTTTCATCAGCGCGCAGTTCTACAACGAACTGTTCACGATGCACGGCACGACGATGATTTTCCTGGCGGTGATGCCGCTGAATGCCGCGTTCTTCAATTTGCTTATTCCCCTGCAAATCGGCGCGCGCGACGTCGCGTTCCCGCGTCTCAATACATTTTCCCTCTGGGTTTGGGTCGCAGGTGCCGTCATCATGAATGTCGGTTGGCTCTCCTACGTCTTCCCCGACCTCAAGGCCGGTTTGCCGGACATCGGCTGGTTCGGCTACGCCCCGCTCACATCCCTTAAATTCACCCCGGACGCGTCCACGGACCTTTGGGTCATTGGTCTGCAGGTCCTCGGTCTTTCCTCCATCGTCGCATCGCTGAATTTCATCGTGACGATCATCAACATGCGCGCGCCGGGCCTCACCATGATGCGCTTGCCGGTATTCACGTGGATGGCGCTCTTCACGAGCTTCCTTCTTATCCTCGCGCTGCCAGCCATCGCGATTGCGTTGATCGAGGTGATGTTCGACCGCCACTTCGGCACGAATTTCTTCGAAGTCGCCGGCGGCGGCCAACCGATTCTTTGGCAACACTTGTTCTGGGTCTTCGGTCACCCCGAAGTCTACATTCTCATTCTCCCGCCGATGGGCTACGTCTCGGAAATTCTCCCGACGTTCTCGCGCAAACCGCTCTTCGGTTACCCGATCATCGTGTTCTCCGGTGCCGCCATCGGCTTCATCGGTTTCGGCGTGTGGAGCCATCACATGTTCACCACCGGCATGGGCACGGTCGCCACGGCCGCGTTCGCCGTCGCGACGATGGCCATCGCGGTGCCGACGGGCGTCAAGATGTTCAACTGGATCGGCACGCTCTGGGGCGGCCAGATCATGACGCGCACTCCCATGATGTTCGCCCTCGGCTTCATCTGGATGTTCATGCTCGGCGGTTTCTCCGGCATCATGCACTCCGCGGCTCCGGCCGATGCGCAACAACAGGACAGCTACTTCGTCGTCGCGCACTTTCACTATGTTTTGATTGGCGGTGCGACGTTCGGGCTGTTGGCGGCCATTCACTATTGGTTCCCGAAGTTCTTCGGTCGTCTCGTTTCCGAATTCTGGGGCAAACTTTCCTTCTGGGTCATCTTCATCGGTTTCAATGTTACATTCTTTCCGATGCACTTCCTCGGATTGAACGGCATGCCCCGCCGCACCTGGACCTACGATGCCAACATGGGTTGGAACGAAGGTAACTTCCTGGCGACGATTGGCGCCTATATTCTCGGCCTCGGCGTCTTCACCTACTTCGCCGTGCTCATTTACACGTTCTTCAGGGGCAAGAAGTGCGGCAACGATCCGTGGGACGGCCGCACACTCGAGTGGTCGATTCCTTCCCCGCCGCCGGAATACAACTTCAAGGCCATCCCCACCGTGCACGCGCGCGATGCCTACTGGTATGAGAAGCATCACCAGGAAGAAATCGCCAAGGAACAGGCCGAACACATGAAGACCGAATCCGCGCACGGCGGCATCCATATGCCCGACCAATCGTGGTATCCGTTCCTCGCCTCTCTCTCCCTCCTCGTCGCGGGCGTGGCCTTTGCCTTCGGTTTCGTGGGCGTCGCGATCGGCGGCCTCGTGGGCATGTTCCTCAGTTGCTACCTGTGGGCGCTCGAAGGCCCGGCTGGTTACCACATCCACATCGACGAAAAAGGTAACGAGACCATCTCGCGCCACTAAGCTTTAACTTTCCTCTTATTATGAGCAGTCACGCCAACAACGGCGCTATCGACCACCACCACGACTCGACCACGTCGACCGGCATTCCGAACAAGAAGCTCCTTTGGTGGGCCTTCCTCGCTTCGGATTGTATGTTCTTCGGCGCGTTGATCGCCACGCACTTGGTTTACCGGATTAACCCGCCGCCGGGCAATCACGAGCCGATGCAAATCTTCGACCTCGAGCTCACCTCCTTCTCGACCTTCATCCTCCTGATGTCGTCGTTGATGATGGCGCTCGCGGTGAATTCCATTCAGCGCGGCCAGTTGAAGAGTATGCGCAATTCGCTCCTCATCACGATTTTCTTCGGCTGCATTTTCTTGGGCTGCCAAGTCTATGAGTTCGTCCATTTCGTGCATGACAAGAAGATGACGCTCTCGAACAGCTTGTTCGGTTCGACCTTCTACACGCTCACCGGCACGCACGGCACGCACGTCGCCATCGGCGTTTTGCTGCTCGGCCTCATGTATGTCCGCTCGTTCAAGTCCTCCTCGCCACACAGCGGTGGCATCAAGGAGCTCGCCAAGACCTTCGTGCATGTCGGCGCAATTTGTGTGCTCATGGGGGTGACGTTCATTTTCCTCGTTCCCGCGGGCATTGATCTGGCCAAGGGCGCGATGTCGTTCGGTCAATTTTTCTCCAACAACATGATGCCGCTGCTGGCAGCAGTCGGTTCCGGTGGACTCATGCTCTGGTTCTCCCGCGCCGCGCACGGTGTCGATTTCGGTGAGCGCAACGCCATCGACGTCGAAGCAGTCGGCCTCTACTGGCATTTCGTTGATATCGTGTGGATCATCATCTTCACGGCCGTCTACCTGCTCGAATACCTCTAAGCCCACTCTTTGCCCATGTCCGCACCTGCTACTACCGCTTCCGCCGCTCACGGCCACCACGAGCCGAGCAAGTTCCACATTTACGTCCAAATCGCGATGTTGCTCGGTGTGATCACCGGCATCGAAATCGTGTTGATCTACCTTCCTTTCGCCAAGTGGATCGTCGTCACCGGATTGGTCGGTCTCTCGGCCGTCAAATTCCTCTACGTCATTTTCTACTTCATGCATTTGAAGTGGGATAAGCTGTTTTGCACGGTGCTGTTCTTCATCGGCCTCGTGCTCGCGGGCGGCACGATGTGGGCGTTGCTCAAATTGTTCGGTGCCGAAGCGAGCAAGCCGTTGAGCTCCATCATCGGTTTGTTGCTCTAAGCAGCCATCATCATTCAAGTTTCCGAGGCGCGGCTAATCCCCGCGCCTTTTTTGTGTCCGCCGTTTAGCGATTCACCGATTTATTCGAGCTAGGCTCGCGCCTTGCACGAATCTGGGTTTCGCTGCGCCGATTCCCTACGTAACAGCCCATGATTGACTGGACCCATTGGCACAATGAGCCGTTTTTAGTCGGCGGCCTGATTTTCCTCGGCTGGCTCTACGCCATTCTCACGGGTCCACTGCGCGCGAAGCTCGACCCCACAGCCGCCTATCCCACGGGACATGCCTGGCGTTTCTACACGGCGCTCGTTGTGTTTTATTTGGCGGTGGGTTCACCACTCGATCAGGCGGGAGAGCGTTTTCTGCTCAGCGCGCACATGCTGCAGCATCAACTCATCATCTATCCCGCGGCGATCTTGTTCCTGCTCGGACTGCCCGAGTGGCTCGTGCGGCCAATCACCGCCCATCCCGCTCTCAAAGGAATCCTCGGACTTCTGACGCAACCGATAATTTGCGGAATGATCTACTGTGTCGTCGTCTCGTGTTGGCACTTCCCGTTTCTCTATGATTGGGCACTGCAAGATCGCGTGGTGCACATCGTCGAGCATTTCAGTTTCTTCGGCGCGGCTCTATTTCTGTGGTGGCCGATTTGCAGTCCCTCACGCGAGTTCCCGCCGACCAAGTATCCCTGGCAGATGCTCTACTACCTCGGCGTCACCATCGGCATGACCCCGGTGTTCGCCTACATCACGTTTTCGACCGACATCCTCTACCCGACTTACGAATTCGCCCCGCGCATCATCGCCAGTTTCACGCCCAAAGATGACCAGTTGCTCGCTGGCACGATGATGAAGCTCGTCGGCATGACGGTGATGATGGGAGCATTCGCGATCAGCTTTTATCGCTGGTATCAACAGTCGGAAGGTCACGCTCGGAAACCGTAATCGCGTGCCGCTGCGCGCGAATCGTCATTCCCCTGGTTTTTAGAAGTGCAACTTGTCCGCTGACGCGCACCGTGAGTGCTGAGCGTGGTATCGTTTCCGCGCGGCTCGCCCCTGTTTCCTTTTTATTTTTCGTCCATGACCTGGGAAATCGCTTTTGTCCTCCTGCTCATCTTGGGCGGGCTCGTCTCTTTCGTCTGGGAAAAAGTTCCGCCTGACGTCACGGCGCTGTCGCTCTTCGTCATTTTGTTGCTCAGCGGGCTGCTACCTGAGACCAAAGCATTCAGCGTGTTGAGCAATCCCGCGCCCTTGACCATCGGCGCAATGTTCATCCTGAGCGCGGCGTTAGTGAAATGCGGCGCGATCGATCGCGTCGCCGCGATGATCGAGAGCGTCGCGGGGTTTCACTACTTCACCATCATCTTGCTCATCGCACTCGGGGTCGGCGCGACCTCCGCCTTCGTCAACAACACCCCCATCGTCGTCGTGTTCGTGCCGGTGATTTTGAATCTCGCGCGCAAGATGAAGCTGCCGGCTTCGAAATTTCTTATTCCGCTTTCTTATGCGGCGATTCTCGGCGGCACGTGCACGCTCCTCGGCACCAGCACGAATCTCCTCGTCTCCGGTATCGTGCGCGATCGCGGCCTGCCACAGATCACGATGTTCGAACTCGCGTGGGTCGGCCTGCCGCTCGTCGCCGCCGGCGCACTCTACCTCTCGCTCTTTGGTCGTCGCTTTTTGCCTAATCGCGAGATGTTGACCGCCATTTTGTCACCCGACGAACGGCGCGAATACATCACGGAAATGTTCGTGCAACCCGACTCGAAGGCCGCCGGGCAAACGCCCACCGAGGCGGGACTCACCACGACCAAAGGCATCCGTGTGCTCGAAATCGTGCGCAACGAAGTCGAACTCCGCTTCGACCCCAAGACGACCAAGCTCGAAGCCGGTGATCGCGTTATTCTCGCTTGCCGCCCGCGCGGCATGGTCGAGGCGCGGCAACTGGAAGGCTTCAACCTCGCGACCCACGCCGACCTCGACCTCGAGCAAATCTCCGCGCACGAAGGCGCCATCGTCGAAGGCGTCATCAGCCCCAATTCCGACCTCATCGGCCAAACCGTGCGGAGTCTCAATTTCCGCCAGCGCTACCGCATGGTCGTCCTTGCCGTGCATCGCCGCGGTCGCAATCTGCGCGATCAAATCGAAACCCTCCCGCTGCAATTCGGCGACATTCTCCTGATGATGGGCACCGACAACGCCATCGAAAATCTGCGCGCCAGCGAAGACATTTTGCTCATCGATCGCCCCTACACTCCGGCGAAAACGTCGGACACCAAACTGCTGATCGTGCTCGGGAGCATCCTTGCCGTCATCGTCGCCTCGTCGTTGCGCCTCCTTCCGATCGAAGTCGCGGCGCTCGTCGCCTGTGTGGTCATTTTTGTCACAGGTTGTTTAGATCCAAAACACGGCTACAAATCCATCGAGTGGAACCTTCTCATTCTCATCTACGGGATGCTCGCCGTCGGGTTGGCGATGGAGCACACGGGCACGTCGCAATTCATCGTCGATAAAATGCTTTGGCTGGTGAACCACTTCGTCGCGGCCGAACACAAAGCCATGGTGATGCTCGTGGCATTCTACATCATGACCGCGTTCCTGACCGAAGTGCTTTCCAACAACGCCGTGGCCGCGCTCATGGCGCCTTTGGCTCTCAGTCTGTCAGAGCAACTCGGGGTGGACTCCCGTCCGTTCATTGTCGCCGTTTGCATCGCGGCCTCGGCGTCTTTCGCCACGCCGATCGGCTACCAGACCAACACCTACGTCTATGGCGTCGGCGGCTATCGCTTCGTCGATTTCGTAAAATTCGGTCTGCCGCTCGCGTTCATCTGCTTCGTGATTTCGATGACAGTGATTCCGGCCGTCTGGCCGTTTTGATGCGGCCTCGCTCCGACGGTTGCGCTCTGTTCACACCCAGCCGACTACAATTTGAGCCGCAAGCCGTCGTGCGCCAACTGCACGCGGGGCGGCAATTTTTCCGTCCACGTCTCGTAGTCGATCGCGTGGGTGAGATGCGTGAGGTAGCAGATCGGCGCAGCCAACTCCGCTGCCACAGCGCACGCTTCGTCGATGTTCATGTGCGTCGGATGCAATTCCGGCCTCAGCCCGTCCAACACCACCACATCCGCGCCCTTCGCCAGCGCCATCGCCTCGCGCGGCACCCGTTTGCAATCGTTGTAATAAACGAACTTCTTGCCGGACGACTTTTCTTCGAAAATCAAACCCAGCGTGTTCACGCCGCCATGCGGCAACAGCGTTGACTGGATCGTGCCTTGTGGGAACTCCAGTTTCGCCGGCATTTCCACCAGCTTGAAGGCCGCATAACCCCGCGACACCGGCCGCTCCGCCACCGCGTAGGGGAAAATCGACAGCACGCGCCCCATGCCCTCGTCGGTCGTGAAGACCGTCAACGCCTCGCCGCCCATCAAATCGCAAAACCGCCGCAAATCATCCATCCCCGTGACATGATCGGCGTGCCCATGCGTGAGGATGAAGACGTCGAGCCGGTCGATTCGCTCGCGCAGACACTGCAGGCGAAACTCCGGCGTGGCGTCCACCTGGATGTGCAAGCCATCCATCACCACGTGGATACTGGCGCGGGTGCGGTGGTTGCGCGGGTCGGACGACTGGCACACGGCGCAATCACACGCGATCATCGGCACGCCTTGGGAAGTGCCGGTGCCCAAAAAAATGACGTCCATGGCACAACAGCGAAACGGCCAAACCAGCCCATGGCAAGGGGCGAGAGCGCTCGCCACAAACTCCAGAGGGCCACCACGAAATACCCGAAGAACACGAAAGGCAGTAGCGAGTAGTGGGTAGCGAGCAGCTCTTTCTCGTTCTCGTAATCTTTCTCTTACTCTCGGCTCCGCAGTGGAACGCGTGGCAGAGTTTGAATCACTCGCTCCCCTCTACTGCTCGGCTCCCTTTCGTGCCGCTCGCGTGTTTCGTGGTGACCGGATTGGAACTCTGTGTCCTCGGCATTTCCTCCCTCCTCCTCTTTGACCGGTATTCCTCCGTGTCCTCTGTGCCTCTGTGGTTCAAATGAGTGACGTGTGCCGAGTAGGCCAAGACCAACGCGTTGGGGACAACGCGTTCCACCGGGTGCCGCCATCCCGGAAAAGAAAAAGGCGCCCCGTCGGAACGGAGCGCCTTGAAATGTTTAGCGATGATTCGCGGTTGGGCTTAGTAGTCCATGCCGCCCATACCGCCGCCACCGTGGCCGCCGCCGCCAGCCGGAGGAGAATTTTTCTCCGGGAGGTCGGTGATCATGCACTCGGTGGTGAGGAGGAGACCGGCAATCGACGCCGCGTTTTGCAGCGCAGTGCGGGTGACCTTCGTCGGGTCAACCACGCCAGCCTTCACGAGATCTTCGTATTCGCCCGTGGCGACGTTGTAACCGAAGTTAGCCTTGCCGGAGAGCACTTCCTTCACGACGACGCCGCTATCGACGCCAGCGTTGGTGCAGAGCATCCGGATCGGGTGCTCGATGGCGCGACGCACGATTTGAGCGCCGAAGGCTTCGTCACCTTCGAGCTTGAGGGCGTCGATGGCTTTGACGGTGCGGAGGAGAGCGACGCCGCCGCCGGCGACAATGCCTTCTTCCACGGCCGCACGAGTGGCGTGCAGCGCGTCTTCAACGCGGGCCTTCTTTTCCTTCATCTCAACTTCAGTGGAAGCACCGACGTTGATGACGGCGATACCACCGGCGAGCTTGGCGAGGCGCTCTTGAAGCTTCTCCTTGTCGTAGTCCGAGGTGGTTTCCTCGATCTGACGGCGGATTTGCTTCACGCGGCCCTGAATTTCGGAAGACTTGCCACCGCCGTTGACGATGGTGGTGTTCTCCTTGGTGACAGTGATGCGCTTGGCCTTGCCGAGGTCGGCCAGGGTGAGGTTCTCGAGCTTGAGGCCGAGGTCTTCGGTGATGCACTTGCCGCCGGTGAGGACAGCAATGTCTTCGAGCATGGCCTTGCGGCGGTCGCCGAAGCCAGGAGCCTTGACGGCGCACACGTTGATCGTGCCGCGGATCTTGTTAACGACGAGCGCGGCGAGAGCCTCGCCCTCGACTTCTTCGGCGATGACGAGGAGCTGCTTGCCGGTCTTAGCGACGGCTTGGAGCAGCGGCAGGAACTCCTGCAGATTGGCGATCTTCTTCTCGTGGATGAGCACGTAGGCGTCTTCAAGGACGGCCTCTTGAGCCTCCATGTTGGTCGCGAAGTAAGGCGAGAGGTAGCCCTTGTCGAATTGCATACCTTCGACGACGTCGAGGCTGGTCTCGATGGACTTGGCTTCTTCGACGGTGATGGTGCCGTCCTTGCCGACCTTGTCCATGGCATCAGCGATTATGTTGCCGATGGTTTCGTCCGAGTTGGAGTAGACGGTGGCGACTTGGCGGATTTCCTCGCGGTCGTTGACCTTCTTGGAAACGCGCGCGAGCTCGGCGACAGCGGCCGCGACGGCCTTATCGATACCGCGCTTCAGGTAAATCGGGTTAGCGCCGGCGGTGACGTTCTTCAAACCTTCGCGGTAGATGCCTTCCGCGAGCACGGTGGCGGTGGTGGTGCCATCGCCAGCAGCGTCGCTGGTCTTCGAGGCGACTTCCTTCACCATTTGCGCGCCCATGTTTTCGTAGGGATCGGGAAGTTCGACTTCCTTGGCGACGGTGACGCCGTCCTTGGTGACGGTCGGCGAACCGAATTTTTTGTCGATCACGACATTGCGGCCCTTCGGACCGAGCGTGACCTTGACGGCGCGTGAGAGAGTCTCGACACCGCGGAGGATTTTCTGACGAGCTGCCTCGTCGAACAGGAGTTGTTTAGCTGCCATAATTATTGGTATTTAAGTTTTTTGATTTCAGAGGGAGGAGCAAACTCAGCCGATCACGCCGAGAATGTCGTCTTCGCGGACGAGCGTGTATTTTTGATCTTCGATCTTCACTTCGGTGCCGCCGTATTTGGAGATGAGCACGCGATCGCCGACCTTCACTTCGAAGGGGGTGATTTTGCCGTTCTCGTCTTTCTTGCCGGTGCCGAGAGCGATGACTTTCGCTTCCTGCGGTTTTTCTTTAGCGCTGTCCGGAATGATGATTCCGCCGCGGACTTGTTCTTTTTCTTCGATGTGCTGCACGAGCACGCGATCACCGAGAGGTTTGATGTTAATTTTTGGCATATGAGTAATGTTTTTGGGTTGGATTGAGTTGAGTTTGGATGGAACGACACCAGCCCGAAGCGAGACAGATCTCACCCGGGTGGCGCGAAAGTTTACTTCTTTTCTTCGTCGATAATTTCGACGTCGGCATCGACGACCTTACCTTCGGCTTTTTTGGCCGGTTTCGGTTCGGGAGTCGTTTCGGTTTGCGGGCCGGCGTCGCCACCCGCGTCGGCTCCAGCAGCGGCACCGGCCGCTTGAGCTTGTTGATAAAGTTCCGCGCCGATCTTCTGGAGATTCTCGAGGGAAGTCTTCATGCGCGGCACGTCGTTGCTTTCGAGATCCTTCTTCGCGTCGACGAGGGCGGTCTCGAACTTCGTCTTGATTTCCGCGGGCAATTTCTCGCCCGAATCCTTCAAGGTCTTTTCGAGTTGGTAGATCGTCGTATCGAGTTGGTTCTTGGTCTCGGCGGATTCCTTGCGCTTCGCGTCCTCGGCCGCATTGGCTTCGGCTTCGCGTGTCATCTTTTCGACTTCTTCCTTCGAGAGACCGGAGGAACCTTGAATCGTGATCTTCTGGTCCTTGCCCGTGCCCATGTCCTTGGCGGTGACGTGGAGGATGCCGTTGGCGTCGATGTCGAAGGTGACTTCGATTTGCGGCAGACCACGCGGCGCCGGCGCGATGCCGTCGAGGCGGAACGTGCCCAGCGTCTTGTTGTCGCGGGCCATCGGGCGTTCGCCCTGGAGCACGACGATTTCAACGGACGGTTGGTTGTCGCTGTAAGTGGAGAACACCTGCGCCTTCTTCGTGGGAATCGTGGTGTTGCGTGGAATCATCGCGGTCGAAACATCGCCAGCGGTCATGATGCCGAGGGTGAGCGGCGTCACGTCGAGGAGAAGCACGTCGCGCACGTCGCCCTTGAGCACGCCGCCTTGGATGCCGGCGCCGATGGCGACGACTTCGTCCGGGTTGACGCCTTGGTGCGGTTGTTTGCCGGCGAGTTGCTTGGCGATTTCGACGACCTTTGGCATGCGCGTCACGCCACCGACGAGCACGAGCTCATCGATCTTGGCGGCGTCCACACCGGCGTCCTTGATGCAATTCTTGAACGGCTGGATGCAGCGGTCGAAGAGTGCTTCGCAAATCTGCTCCATCTTCGCGCGGGTCACCTGAATGTTCAGATGCTTCGGCCCGGAGGCGTCGGCGGTGATGAAGGGGAGATTGATATCGTAGGTCGTGGCTGATGAGAGCGCGATTTTGGCTTTCTCGGCTTCCTCCTTGAGGCGTTGGAGCGCCATCGGATCCTTGCGCAGGTCGATGCCGTTTTCCTTTTTAAAACTGTCGACGAGCCACGAGATGATCGCGTCGTCCCAATTATCGCCGCCGAGGTGCGTGTCGCCGTTGGTGGCTTTGACTTCGAAGACGCCGTCGCCGATTTCGAGAATCGAGACGTCGAAGGTGCCGCCACCCAAATCGAACACGGCGATCTTCTCGTCCTTCTTCTTGTCGAGACCGTAAGCGAGCGACGCGGCCGTCGGCTCGTTGATGATGCGCAACACTTCGAGACCGGCGATCTTGCCGGCGTCCTTGGTGGCTTGGCGCTGGGCGTCGTTGAAATACGCAGGAACCGTGATGACGGCCTGGGTGACTTTTTCGCCGAAGTAGGCTTCCGCGTCGGCCTTCAATTTGCCGAGCACGAACGCGGCGATTTGCTGCGGCGCGAAAGCCTCAGTCTTGTCGCCAACCTGCACTTCAATGTAGGCGTCGCCGTTCTTGCCGGGGACGACTTTGTAAGGGAGGTTCTTCGCCTCTTCGCTCACTTCGGTGAATTTGCGACCGATGAGGCGCTTCGCCGAGAAAATCGTGTTGCGCGGATTGGTGACGGCTTGGCGTTTCGCGGCCTGGCCGACGATGCGCTCGCCGGTCTTTGTGAACGCGACAATCGACGGCGTCGTGCGCGCGCCTTCCGCATTCGGAATGACGACTGGTTCGCCACCTTCGATAACCGCCATGCACGAGTTCGTCGTGCCAAGATCTATGCCTAAAATTCTGCTCATGTTGCTACCGTCTTTGCAATGAGTGTGCCGAGCGCCGATCTATATCTTAACAATCTGCTTGTTATCTACTTACGGTTTCCTCCAAACCTTCCCGCGTGTTGCGCGACATGATTTTCGCGCCACAATGTCCCATCTTATGCCTTAACCGTGTCTCACTGCGACCCAAGTGACACGCACGCGATACCCCGCACGACGAAGGCGCGATTGTTTTTCCGCCAAAGCTGCTTATCGTCACCGCATGGAATTAATGGATGTGCCGGAAATCGTGCCCGTGATGACACTGCCGGGCACGGTCTTCTTCCCGCAATCGCTGCTGCCTCTGCATATTTTCGAGCCGCGCTATCGGCACATGCTTCGTGATGTCCTGCGAAGCAACCGCGTGTTTGCCATCGCGCAATTGGATGAAGCACGCCGCGCCGAAATTGGCGCAGTCGAACCGCCGCATCGCATCGCAACGCTCGGCATCGTGCGCGCTTGCCAAAAATGCGACGACGACACGTCCAACCTGCTCCTCCAAGGCGTGTGTCGCGTCGAGATCAGTGAGATTACGCGTGAGTTGCCTTACCGACTGATTCGCGTGCGCCCGTTGACGACGACGAGCGGCGGCAACCACACACAGCTCGAAATCGTGCGCCTCGAAGTGATGCGCCTTCTGCAAGTGCGCAAGCGTCTCGGGCCGCACGGTCCGAAAGGCATGACGCAATTTCTCGATACGATCGAAGACTTCGACACTTTCGCCGACGTCGCCGCGTTCAACCTGTGCGAGTGCGCCAGTTTCAAACAACGACTGCTCGAAGAACTCGATACGCGCCGCCGCCTCCAACTCTTCGCCGCGCAACTTAAACAGGACATCGAAGTGCAGCGCATGCACCGCAAACTCCAAGGCGGCTTGGCCGACGACCACGTCGCAAATAATTAAGGCGCGAGCGCACGCGTCAGCGCAGAATCCGTGCACGCTCTACGGCGCACCAGTCAGCGGATTCACCGCCCTCACCCACTCTGCCACGGGCGCGCCGCCTTCGAGATGCTCGCGACGAATGCGGTCAAAGCGCTCCGGCGTCACTCCGGAATACCACACGCCATCCGGATAAACCACGAGCCACGGTCCTTCTGCGCAAAGACGAAAACACGCGGCCTTCGTGCGCAACAGTGGCAACTCGCACCGCTTCACTTCCGCCTTCACGTGTTGCCACGTTTGTTCGCCCGCTTCAGCCGCGCAGCAATCCGGACCAGCGCAGAGAAACAAATGCCGTCGCGCACTCGTCAGACCGATCTTCGCCAAGCCCGCCTGAATCTTCGCGTTCGCGTCGCTCATTGGCCACTCACTGCGTCGCGAAAATTGGTTTCCACCTGCGGCCAGTTCACCACGTTCCAAAACGCCGTCACATAATCAGCACGGCGATTTTGGTAATGCAGATAGTAAGCGTGCTCCCACACATCGAGTCCGAGCAGCGGTGTCTTTCCTTCGAGCAACGGTGAGTCCTGATTCGCCGTCGAGTGCACGACCAAGCGCCCCTCACCCGTCAGGCTCAGCCACGCCCAGCCACTGCCGAAGCGCGTCAACGCCGCCTTCGTGAACAACGTCTTGAAACTCTCCACGCTGCCGAATTCCTCCATGAGCCGCGCGGACAACTTGCCACCCAACTCCGCGCCGCTTGGCGTAAGCACTGACCAGAAAAGCGTGTGGTTCGCATGGCCGCCGACATTGTTGCGCAACCCCGCGCGCAACGCTTCGGGCACTTGCGTGAAGTTGCGCAAAATCCCTTCCGGACTCTGCGCGCGCAATTCCGGCGCACCATCGAGCAGCGCCAGTGCGTTCTTGATGTAACCTTGGTGATGCTTGCCGTGGTGAATCTCCATCGTGCGCGCGTCAAAGTGCGGCTCAAGCGCGTCCACCGCGAACGTCAACCGCGGCAACGCCCACGGATCGATCACAGGCGCAGGCGCCGTCGTTTGAGCCGCGTGACTGCGACCCGTCACAGCAGCGATGCCCGCCAGTGCCGCGCCCGCGCCGAGCACTTTGACAACTTCACGACGCGTCAACTCTCGCTGCGGATGCAAATTCATTTCTGCACCATGCACGACTTTGCCCTCAGCCGCAAGACACACGCTGCGCCACGCCGCGACGTGAACTATTATGAACGCACGCTCAGTGTGCCGTCGGCTACGATGCTCGTCTGGATTGCCGCGAAGACCGCGTTGACTTCATCGTCGGTCAGCGTGCGTTCGCCCGAGCGGAACGAGAGCGCGTAAGCCACGCTCTTCTTTCCCTCTGGCAAACCCGCACCCTGATAAACGTCGAAGACTTCCACGGATTCGACCGCAAATTTCCCACTCGCCGCCTGTCGCGCCACTTTGAGCAATTGCCGCCGCACGTCTTCCGCGTGGCGGTTGGCGTCGATCACCAGCGCGAGATCGCGCAACGCCGCGGGATAGAGACTGAAATTTTGGAAACGACGATGACCGGTTTCCGCCGTCAACTTGTCCGGCAAGATCGCAAACATGCCGGCCCACACTTTCCCTTCGACTCCGGCGGCGCGCACCATCGCGATATTGAGCAGACCAAAACGGGCGGCCCAACCTGCTTTCATTTCACCAGCGGCGGCGGCGTGTCCTTCCTGCCAGCCCCAATAGGAGCCGCTCACCGGCACGAGGGTTTGCGCGCCCAAGTTGATGCCGGCCTGCGTCAGCAAGATTTCCATGTGCCGCTTCACGTGATAAAAATCCGGTTCGCTCCGCTCGAGCCACGCGCGCTCCTTCGGATTGTGGCCGATCACAAAACCGACGCCGAGGCATTCGTGCACGGTGCCGTTCATTTCCATGAACACGCGTCCGGTTTCGCACAAGTGCGACGCGGCGTTACCGCGCGCCTGATTCAACTTCAGCGTTTCCAACAAACCGAGCACCAGCGTGGGCCGCAGATTCGCCTGGTCTTCAACAAACGGATTCGCGAGCGCGAGTTCCTGCGCCGAAGCGTCGGACACCCACGTCTTGAGTTCCTTCGCCGGACGCAGTGTGTAATTCACGCATTCGTGAAAATGTTGCCCGACGAGGTAGTCGGTGACCTTGCGATTGAAGACGACAATCGGATCGTCGTCGCCATCGACCAACGCCGGTCCCACCGCGGGCGCGGGCGGCACTTTATCCGTGCCGTAAATGCGCAGCACTTCCTCAACCAAATCAATCGGCCGGTCGAGATCGCCGCGATAGCTGGGAATATCAATCGTCCACTCGGTCGTGCCGTCATCGAGCGTGCTCTCGCCGACGATCGCGAGATTGAGCGCCTTGAGTGACTCGCTCATCGCTTCGTCAGGAATATCGAAGCCGAGTTTCTGGCGAATGTAGTTCGGCGTGACTTTGATTTCACGCGACCACGGACGCTCGCCGCCGACTTGAAACGACGGACCAACGACCGTGCCGCCAGCCGTTTCGAGAATCAAATCCACCGTGCGCTGCGCCGCTTCGAGTGTGCCGTGCGGATCCACGCCGCGCTCGAAGCGATACGACGAATCCGACTGCAAACCGAGTCGGCGAGACGTCCAACGAATCGACTGCGGCCGGAAATACGCCGCTTCCACGACGATATCCGTCGTGGTCGCATCAACTTCTGCGCTCGCTCCACCCATGATGCCCGCAACCACCAGCGGTTTCGCTTCGTCGGCGATGACCAGCATCCGGCTGTTGAGTTGGCGCTCCTTGCCATCGAGCGTCGTGAGTTTTTCGCCGTCGTTCGCACGGCGCACCACGATCTGGCGCCCGTCGATTTTCTTGGAATCGAAAACGTGCAACGGTTGCCCGAATTCCAACATCACGTAGTTGCCGACATCGACGAGATTGTTGACCGGGCGCAGCCCGATTGCCTTCAACCGATCCTGCATCCACGCCGGACTCGGGCCGACTTTCACTCCCGAAATAGCGATGCCGATGTAAAGTGGACAGTCTTCGGTCGCCTCAACGCGAATGCCCGCCAGCACGTCGGGGCGGTGCCCGTGCGTCTCACTGCGAAACTTGATCGCCGGATAGTTGACGTCCTTGCGGAACCACGCGGCGATTTCCCGTGCGATGCCGATGTGGCTGATCGCGTCCGGACGATTTGGCGTGATCTCGACATCGAAGACCGTGTCGCCCGGCGGCAACACGTCGTTGATTGGCGCACCAATCGGCAGCGCCGCATCGAGCAACAGCAATCCGTCGTGCGATTCGCCGAGGCCGAGTTCGTCCGGCGAGCACATCATGCCGTCGGATTGCTGACCGCGAATCTTCGACTGCTTGATCACGAAATCGCCCGGCAACACCGCGCCCGGCAGCGCGACCGGCACGCGATTCCCTGCGTCGCAATTCGACGCGCCGCACACGATGGTGCGCACGCCGCCATGCGCCTCGCCGACATCGACGGTGCAAACGGAAAGTTTGTCCGCGTTCGGGTGTTTGTCGCGCGATTTGATTTCACCGACGACGACGTTCTGCAACAGCGGCAAACCCGCCGTCTGCACGCCTTCGACTTCAAAGCCAACGAAAGTGATCGCGTGCTTCAATTCATCGACGGAAATGCCGTCGAGATTCACGTATTGCTTGAGCCAATTGAGGGAAATTTTCATTTGAATTTAACCGCGGAGACACAGAGGTCACAGAGGTTCAGAAGGCTGGGAGATGTTCTCCGTGCTCTCTGTGCCTCTGTGGTTCAATCATCACACAAATTGTTTCAGGAAGCGGACGTCGTTCTGGTAGAAGTAGCGGATGTCATCGATGCCGTAGACGAGCATCGCGAGGCGTTCGAGGCCCATGCCGAAGGCGTAACCGCTCCAGACGTTCGGGTCGTAACCGACCGCTTCGAACACCGACGGATCAACCATGCCGCAGCCACCGATTTCGATCCACTCCTTGTTCACCTTCGGCAGGTGCTTGGCCGAGAGATCAACTTCGAACGACGGCTCCGTGTAACCGAAATAGTGCGGACGGAAACGTGTCTTGGTGTCCTTGCCGAGGAGCGAAGCGAAGATGTAATCGAGCAACGCCTTGAGGTCGCGCACGGTGACGTTCTTGTCCACGTAGAGACACTCAAGTTGGTGGAAGTTGGCGCTGTGCGTGGCGTCGGACGTATCGCGACGATAGACGCGGCCGGGCGACACCATGCGAATCGGCGGCTGGCCCTTCAGCATCGTGCGGATTTGCACCGACGAGGTGTGCGTGCGGAGCAGGTATTTTTCGCCTTCGACTTTCTTGGTGACGTTGCCGAAACGCGCGGCTTCGGGAAAATAAAACGTGTCCTTCGCATCGCGCGCCGGGTGATCGGCGGGTGTGTTGAGCGCGTCGAAACAGTAATACTCCGTCTCGACTTCGGGGCCTTCGACGACGGTGAAGCCGGTCTTGCGCAGGATGCGGCACATCTCTTCGCGCACGAGGGTGAGCGGATGAAAACTGCCCGGGCCCGCGCCGGGCGACGGCAACGTGGGATCGATCGCGGGGCCGACTTGGGCGGCGATCTCGGCGTTGGCGATGCGTTGGAGCGCGGCGTCGAGTTGCACCTGCAGTTGTGCCTTGGACTCGTTGATGAGCTTGCCCATCGCGGGGCGCTCTTCCTTCGGCACGGTGCCGAGCTGCTTCATCAACGCCGTGAATTCGCCGTGCGGGCCGACGTAGCGGGCTTTGGCGGCTTCAAATTCGGCGCGGTTCTTGAGCGCCGCCAATTCGGCGGGCGCTTTGGCGAGGATGGCGTTCAGGTTGTCTTGCATCGGAAAATAAAAAGGACGGGCGCTTTTTCAGCAGCCCGTCCTTCAAAGAAGTGGTTTGGAAACCGGATGGCGAGCCAGATAGCCGGCTCGCGTGAGTTGGCTTAGGCTGCCTTGGCGGCCTTCGCCTTCAGTCCGTCTTGGGCTTTCTTGACCAAGCTGGTGAACGCCACGGGATCGGCGATCGCGAGCTCGGAGAGTGAGCGACGGTCGAGCGTGATGTTAGCTTCTTTCAAGCCTTCAATGAAACGGCTGTAGGTGATGCCTTCGCCGCGGCAAGCCGCGTTCAAACGCACGATCCAAAGGCCACGCATGTTGGCCTTCTTCTTCTTGCGGTCGATGTAGGCATATTGCCAGGCGTGGGAGACAGCGTCTTTCGCGTAGCGATAGAGCTTCGATTTATTGCCGAAATAGCCCTTGGCGTATTTCAGGACTTTCTTGCGACGCTTACGCGACGCGGGGGAGTTGGTAGCACGAGCCATGTTATTTAGTTTGGTTTAGGCGCTGGCGGGTCGGGTCGTTGAGAGGTCACCCGCCGAGCGTAGTTTTGTTTTCGCTTCGACTGTCTTAGCGGAGCCCGAAGGGCAGACAGCGTTTGAGCGGCTTCGCATGGCCTGGCGCCACGAGTTTGTCGCGAGAAGCACGGCGTTTAGCCTTGGTGCTCTTTGCGGCAAGCAAGTGACGGAAGCCTGGCGTGCGCCGAATCAACTTGCCCGTGGCGGACAACTTGAAGCGCTTGGCAACTGACTTTTTGGTCTTTTGCATGAGGATGAGCGGACGAAAACAGAGAGGCGGCGCGCGGTTGGCAAGGGGAAACTTTACGCATTTGCGTGGGCGAACAGATTCCCGCCAATTCCGTTGCGGCTGACGGTGGTTTTGATTGGATAACAACGCTTTCCCTATGTCCTATTCGCCGCTCCATCCGTCCGCGCTCGCTCCGGCAGTGCAAGGTCTGCCTCCGTCCGCCACCTTGGCCATCAACGAACGCAGCCACCAATTGCAGGCCAGCGGGCGCAAAATCTTCAAATTTGGCCTCGGCCAATCGCCCTTCCCCGTCCCGGCCTCAGTCGTCGCAGCGTTGCGCGCCGCCGCCGCGCAAAAGGACTACCTGCCGGTGCGCGGACTCAAGCCGTTGCAAGAAGCCGTCTCCCATTACCTGCGTCGCCAACTCGGCATCGAGCGTCCCGCCGCGCAAGTCATCATCGGCCCCGGTTCGAAGGAATTGATGTTCATCACGCAACTGGCCTACGCCGCCGAACTGCTCGTGCCGAATCCCTCGTGGGTCTCCTACGTGCCGCAAGCGAAGTTGCTCGGGCGCCCCTTCGCGTGGCTGCCGACGCAACAGTCCGACGACTGGAAACTCCGCGCTGCCACGCTCGACCAACACTGCGCCGCCGCACCGGGCCGTCCGCGTCTGCTCATTCTCAATTATCCCAACAACCCCACGGGCGCGACCTACTCCGCGACCGAACTCGCCGAAATCGCCGCCGTGGCGCGTCGCCATCAAGTGTTGGTGTTGTCCGACGAAATTTACGGCGACGTCGATCACCGCGGCCAACACGTCTCCATCGCCACGCATTACCCGGAAGGCACGATCATCGCCACCGGCCTGAGCAAATGGTGCGGCGCGGGCGGTTGGCGTCTCGGCCTGTTTTCACTGCCGTCCGAGCTCGAATGGCTCGCCTCGGCGATGGCGGCCGTGGCCAGCGAGACGTTCACCTCCGTCAGCGCACCCGTGCAACACGCGGCGATCACCGCCTTCAACGGCAGCCCCGAAATCACCGCCTACCTCGCACAAAGTCGCGCCGTGCTCACTGGTCTGGGCAACTACTGCGCCGAGATATTGCGGCGCGCCGGTGCAACGCTGCCGACTCCCGCGGGCGGATTTTATCTCTTTCCCGATTTCTCGCCGCTGCGTGCGAAACTCGCCGCGCGCGGCATCACCAACTCCTCCCAACTCACCGAAGCACTGCTCAATGACACCGGCGTCGCCACGCTGCCGGGCACGTCGTTTGGTCGGCCGGACGATGAACTCACGTTGCGACTCAGCTACGTCAACTTCGACGGCGCCGCCGCACTCGACGCCGTGCGAGATGGCGCGGTCGTCGATGAAGTGTTCCTTCGAAAATATTGCGCAGACTCCGTCGCCGCCATCCACGCCATGGCCGATTGGGCTGCGCGCGAGTAACAACCATGCTCGCTGTATCCGCGCTTCCCTGTGGGAGCCTGCTTGCAGGCGAATCCGCGTCTGGTCCGTTGGCGCACGTTGCGCATCGCCTGCCAGCAGGCTCCTCCCTTTCCACCAAGCCGGAGCATGTTCCGGGTTATCGGACCCATCGCTTATGAAAACTGTCGTTCTCCTCGCGTGCGCCCTGTGCGCGTTGCAACCGTTAGCTCGCGCCCAAGGCGTCGTGTCCGCTGCGTCGCCCGAAGCCGCCGCCGCCGGCCAGGAAATTCTCGCGGCGGGCGGCAACGCCATCGATGCCGCGGTCGCCGTCGCTTTCTCCCTCGCCGTAACTGAACCCGCCATGTCCGGTCTCGGTGCGGGCATGCAAGTGTTGTTCATGAAACCGCACAGCGCACCGCTCGTGCTCAACGGCACCACCTTCGCACCCGCCGCCACTCCAGCCGACGCCCAGCCGAGCGAACTCAAAGGCCACCGTCTCACTGCGATCCCGACGATGGTGCGCACGCTCGATCACGCATGGCGTCACCACGGCAGCGGTCGCCTCACGTGGGCGCAGTTGCTCGCACCGGCGATTCGTCACGCCGAGGAAGGCTTCGTCATCGGACCGTTCCGCCACAAAGTAATGGTGCGACACACGAAGGACCTCCAAGCCAGCGCCTCTGCGCGCGAACATTTTCTCCACGCCGACGGCTCCGTGCCGGCCGCAGGCACCGTCTGGCAACAACCCGTGCTCGCCCGCACGTTGCGCCGCCTCGCCGAGCACGGCGCGGACGATTTTTATCGCGGCGACATCGCCCGCGCCATCGCCGCCGACATGGCCGCGAACAACGGCTGGCTCACCTACGACGATCTCGCCAACTTGCCGCCACCGCGCGAGCAAGCGCCGTTGCACGGCACCTACCGCGGCACCGATCTCTACACGCTGCCTCCGCCGTGCGGTGGTTGGGTCGTGTTGCAAGCGCTCAACTTGCTCGAACGTGCCGCGCCCGCCGCGCTCGCGCTCGACGCCAGCAGTCGCGACGAAATCGTGATGCGCGCACTGTTGACCGCGCACAGCTATCGTCAGGCGCACCCGGTCGTCGATATGGTAAATCACGAAGCCGAAACCGCGCAGCGCATCAGCAAAGAAACCGCGGCCACGCTCGCCGCCAAAGAGTCCGGTGAGACGACGCATTTTTCCGTCGTCGATCGCGACGGCATGGCGGTCGCCATCACGACCAGCATCAACACCTACTTCGGCGCGTGGGTCGCCGCGAAGGACCTCGGATTCTTCTACAACGATTACATGAAAGAATTTGAAACAGGAAAACCCGACCACCCCTTCGCCCTGCGCGCCGGCGCGATGCCCTACTCTTCGATGAGCGCGACCATCGCCGCCCGCGACGGCCGCCCCATCCTCGCCATCGGCAGCCCCGGCAGCGCGCGCATCATTTCCGCCGTCGCCCAAGTCACGCAACGCTGGCTCGACGGACAACCGTTGCGCGAGGCAGTGGCCGCACCGCGCTTGCACGTCGTGCCGCCGTCGCGCGGCTACATCGAAGATCCAGTTGCGGCCGCCAACTCCACTGAATGGCGCGCGCGACTCGGACTCTCGCTGCAAAAACTCGCGACCGACATCATGATGGGCGAACGCAATGCCTACTTCGGCGGCGTGCACGCCGTCGGCTTTGAAGACGGACGCTGGACTGGTGCCGCCGACCCAAGGCGAGACGGCGCAGTCGCAGAATCGCGCTGAACAAGGCGCGTTGAGTCTACCGACTTGTTACCGCTATCGGTTAGTCTTTCCACGTTCAATTTTCTCCAAGCGATGTTGAGCGGGATAGGTAGCACCCACTGGGAGTTCCTTCCGACCCGCCAGATCACGCACAATCTCAATCGGCGTGTTCGGGTGGTTCGCAATGGCGGCAAGGATGGTGTAGGTCTGATTACCCCATACTAGCGCCTGAGGGTAAAAATCGGCCAGCGTCTCGCTGGTAAGCTCGGGACGCTGGAAGAGCAATTCCAGTAAGGAAAGGTCATCTCCAGAAATCACTTTAATCAGTTTGACCAAAACAGCCTCCGGATACGCCACGCTGTGATCGATAAGCGTATCGCGAAAAGCACCGAACTTCGGAGGATACAACGCCAAATCAGTAACTTCTGCGCGGTGGAACTCTTCAGCGAGCACGGTTTCAGGATCAGCTTTTATCTGCGCGACAAACCGCTCATATTCGGGACGATCACGTTCCCGCTGCTTTTCTCTTCGTTCCTCAAATTCACGCTGGGCCACGGCTTGCGCCCGGAGTTGCTTGATCAATTCTGGATATGCCTTGAATGCCTCAACCAACTTGTCGGGAATCTCATCGGGGATGAAATGTAATTCAAAGGGAGGTTCGCCACGGCTGTCTGATTAAGAGCGGCAGCGGATTTTGCAACTAGGCTTAGATCAGCGATGAATGAAGGGGCAAGGGTGTGATCGATTTGGATTTTAGGCGATGATTTCGGCGCCGTCTCCGTCATTTTGCGGCCATGAACT